>NZ_SNAQ03000059.1 GCF_004375085.3 Lewinella sp. W8 | reverse complement strand
TCGTGGCAACCTGGTTGCCGTCGGCATCCAGCAGGTTGACCGTCACGTTTTCGATGCCGGGCTCACCAGCATCCTGTACGCCGTCACCGTCCGTGTCCTGCCAGACGAAGTCGCCCAGGCTCGCAGGACGGTAAAGACCGGCGTCAAGATCATCATTATTATCACCGCTCTCCAGCGTAACCGTCTCGGTCATGCCGTTCATCGCGGGGTCAGCGTCGCTGTCCAGGGCTTCGTCACCACCCTCGTTCAGGTCCGTGTACTCATAGCCGCCGGGAAGGACAAACTGTACGCTGTAAACACCGGGCTCAAGGTTCGGGAACTCGTAGAAGCCGTTGCCGTCCGTGGTCGTCATACCGATCACCACGCCAGCTTCATTCTTCAGGTTAACCGTCACATTGGGGATACCGGGCTCGCCAGCATCCTGGATGCCGTCGCCGTCTACGTCTTCGAAGACGAAGTCACCGAGGCTCGCCGGGCGGTAGAGTCCCGCATCCAGATCGTCGTTGTTCTCTCCGCTCTCCAGCGTCACCGTTTCGGTCATGCCGTTCATCGCGGGGTCAGCATCGCTGTCCAGCGCTTCGTCACCGCCTTCGTTCAGGTCCGTGTACTCAAAGCCGCCGGGAAGGACGAACTGTACGCTGTAATCGCCGGGTACCAGGTTGTCGAAGGAGTAGGAACCGTCACCGG
>NZ_SNAQ03000058.1 GCF_004375085.3 Lewinella sp. W8 | reverse complement strand
AGAGCTTGTTTGGGAATTTTATTGGGACACAAAATCAGCTGTTGGCCTGTTTTATGAGGTGACTAAACCGATTAAAACATGCAGAGGCGTTATGCTCCGCTGACCAACAGCCAATGGAAAGTTATCAAGCAATTTCTGAACTGGAAAAGAAAACGTAAACATTCACTCCGGAAAATTTTCAACGCCATTCGATACGTCAACCGCACGGGAATTCAATGGCGCAATCTGAGCGAGACGAGGTTTGCTCCCTGGAATGCTGTCTACTACTACTTTTATCAGTGGTCTCGCGATGGAACAATTGACAAAATCAACCATGCTTTGAATCAACTTGAACGAATCTTAAAAGGGCGTAATCCCTTGCCCAGCCTAGGCCTTGCGGACTCTCAAAGTATAAAGTTAGCGCCGATGATTTACGAACATCGTGGAACAGACGGCAACAAGAAAGTAAACGGTAGAAAACGCCATATTTTAGTAGATACAACAGGGCGGATTTATGCTACTCATGTTCACGCTGCTAACCTCCATGATAGTCCTCAGGGAATAATTCTGTTAGAGGATGCCGAACTGATCATCGACAGCCTCGAAACGATCATGGCAGATAAAACCTATCGCGGTTCCTTTGCTCAAGCAGTCGAGGAAATCGGCATCATTTTCGAAGTTCCTGAGCGACCTGACGGGTCGAAAGGATTTGTGATTGAGGCTAAACGCTGGGTCGTAGAAAGAACCTTTGCCTGGCAGAATTTCTACCGCAGAAACGTCATTGACTACGAGCACACCGTAGAAAGTTCGGCCGCACACCTGAAATTAGCCAATATCAATATGACTATGCAGTGCCTAAATTGATTTCGCAGAATTTAATTCCCAAACAAGCTCT
>NZ_SNAQ03000057.1 GCF_004375085.3 Lewinella sp. W8 | reverse complement strand
CAAAGTCGCCCAGGCTCGCCGTCTGGTAGAAGCCAGCGTCAATCGTCGGGTCGTTCTCACCGCTTTCCAGTACGATCGGGGCCGTTACGCCACCGGCAAGCGCGTCGGAGTCCGTCGCGTCGTCACCGCCCTGATCGGCGGGGCTCGGCGTTAGACCGGCCGGAGTAACGAACTCGACCCGGTAGGTATCGGGCGCAAGGTTCGTGAACTCGTAGAAGCCGTTGCCGTCCGTGGTCGTCGTGGCAATCTGGTTGCCGTCGGCATCCAGCAGGTTGACCGTCACGTTTTCAATGCCGGGCTCACCAGCATCCTGTACACCGTCACCGTCCGTATCCTGCCAGACGAAGTCGCCCAAGCTCGCAGGACGATAAAGACCAGCGTCAAGATCATCATTATTATCACCGCTTTCCAGCGTAACCGTCTCGGTCATGCCGTTCATCGCGGGGTCAGCATCGCTGTCCAGGGCTTCGTCACCACCCTCGTTCAGGTCCGTGTACTCATAGCCACCAGGAAGGACAAACTGTACGCTGTAAACACCGGGCTCAAGGTTCGGGAACTCGTAGAAGCCGTTGCCGTCCGTGGTCGTCATACCGATCACCACGCCAGCTTCATTCTTCAGGTTCACCGTCACATTGGGGATACCGGGCTCGCCAGCATCCTGGATGCCGTCGCCGTCCGTGTCTTCGAAGACGAAGTCACCGAGGCTCGCCGGACGGTAGAGTCCCGCATCCAGGTCGTCGTTGTTCTCTCCGCTCTCCAGTGTCACCGTTTCGGTCATGCCGTTCATCGCGGGGTCTGCATCGCTGTCCAGCGCTTCGTCACCGCCTTCGTTCAGGTCCGTGTACTCAAAGCCGCCGGGAAGGACGAACTGTACGCTGTAATCGCCGGGTACCAGGTTGTCGAAGGAGTAGGAACCGTCACCGG
>NZ_SNAQ03000056.1 GCF_004375085.3 Lewinella sp. W8 | reverse complement strand
AAAAAGTGGTAGGGCCTTCTGCCAAACGTGCACTCGTGAGTTATCTCAAAGACAAGTACGAAGCTAGTCTGAGTATGATCTGCCGTACGGTGGGTCTGGCACGCTCGAGTTGCTACTATCGCACGCAACGCGACGACTCCGTCGTTGAGGACAAACTACGCAGCTATGCTCGGAGGATGCCCACACGTGGCTTTGACGAGTACTATGGGCGCATCCGGCAAGAAGGCCTTCTATGGAACCGTAAGCGCGTCCTGCGCGTGTATCGCAAACTAGGTTTGGTCAAACGTCGGGCAGTCAAGCGCCGCCCGCCGAGTCGGGACCCTCAGCCCTTGCAAGAGCCCACACAGCTCAACGATACCTACAGTATGGACTTCATGTCGGACAGCCTGGAAGATGGCCGCAAGTTACGCGTGCTCAACGTTATTGATGACTATAATCGAGAAGCGCTCTGCTGCGAAGGTAGCCTGAGCTATCCGAGCGGACGCGTGATCCGTACCCTGGATCGTGTCGCCGAAGAACGGGGATGCTATCCAAAGCGCATCCGCGTAGATAACGGACCGGAGTTTACCTCGGCTGCATTCACCGACTGGGCCGTCGCCCACCGGATCGAACTCCTCCACATTCAACCGGGTAAACCAACGCAAAACGCTTACATCGAACGCTTCAACCGACACTTCCGCGAAGATGTGCTTGACGCCTATCTCTTCGATAGCTACGAACAGTTCAACATCATCGCCGACCGCTTCCGCCACGACTACAATACCTACCATCCGCACGCGGGCAACGGTGGGTTACCTCCAAAGGTATTTGCCGATCCCTGCGACCAAGATCTTGTCCGGTCTGTCGAGTCGAGCAAGGCTAAAATGAACGCGCCGCCCTTAAGGGCCGGCGCGGCCTTGCACGATCGCATCCCGGACCAAGGGGAGCTGTCTACGGGTAGCAAACACCCCGAAAACGTCTAATTTGAGACTGTCCAAAGTTTGGGAAGGCTACA
>NZ_SNAQ03000055.1 GCF_004375085.3 Lewinella sp. W8 | reverse complement strand
CCGTAGCCAACAATCTCCGGAAAGTAGATACGGCCGCGATCAGTAGAAAGAGGATGTGCTTACCCAGGGAGGTCTCCGTAGTCATTGACTGACAGCACGGAGAAGTCAGCCGAGGGCATAGTAGGGAGGTAAACCGGGAAGCCGTGGAGTAAAGCCATGTTGTGAGTCGCCACGCCCGAGAGACTAGACCCGAAGGCCTGAACGTGAACCGCCGGAACAACCGGTGGGTGTGGACCGGACATTGACCACCGACCGCTAAGCGGGGTGCAGTCTTGACCACAGCCATCGTGCGGAAAGGCAAGAAATTTTGTTCGTTTATGTATTCACTACTCGACCGGATACTAAGCAAGTCGAACTTGCGTACTGCCTATGATCGCGTCTTGGGTAACCGGGGAAGTAGTGGCGTGGACGGTGTGACAGTAGATGACCTGTCTGGTCATCTGCGCCAGCATTGGCCCCGCATCAAAGCGGAACTACGCGCTGGAACCTACCGTCCCCTGGCGGTCCGGGGCGTAGAAATTCCCAAGCCGAACGGAGGAACCCGCCTTTTGGGCATCCCCACGACGACGGACCGCTTCATCCAGCAGGCCATCCATCAGGTACTGGCCCCGATTTTCGATAAGGACTTTTCCCCCTTCAGCTATGGCTTTCGCCCCGGCCGCAACGCCCATCAGGCCTTGCGGCAAGCGAAAAGTTATATCAACAAAGGCTACCAGGACATCATTGACCTGGACTTGAAAAGCTTCTTTGACGAAGTCAACCACGACCTGCTGCTCAAGCTGCTGGGCCGCAAGGTGAAAGACCCTCTTTTATTGAAACTGATCCATCGCTTCCTTGCTTCCGGCCTTTTGCTCGGTGGGGTAGTTGGCCAGCGGGACAAGGGGACGCCGCAGGGCGGGCCACTAAGTCCCTTGCTTTCCAATATCCTATTGGACGAGCTGGACAAGGAACTCACCCGACGTGGTCATCGCTTTGTCCGCTATGCGGACGATTGCAGTATTTTCCTGCGCTCAAAGCGGTCGGCCCACCGGGTGTTACGTTCGATGACTCGGTTCATTGAAGAGGATTTACGTTTACTGGTGAATAAGGACAAGACGGCAATCTGTCGTCCGGTTCGGTTTGAACTGCTGGGGTACGGCTTTGTCTCTTCTTTCCGCAAAGGAGAAAAGGGGAAGTACGTCC
>NZ_SNAQ03000054.1 GCF_004375085.3 Lewinella sp. W8 | reverse complement strand
TGGAGCTCCCCACAATAGTAGACAGCTACTTCTGATTGACTTGGTTACTATTTTTAACCAATCAACTCGATGAGATGTCGAAAATGAGGAAACAATTTACCAAAGAAGAGCGGCTTGAAATTGTCAAGCAAAGCTTCGAACCCGATGTAAAAGTTGCTGACGTAGCGGCTAAGTTTGGCATTGGCGCTAATACCTTAAGCCGCTGGCGGCGTGAATTTCGTCAGGAGCATGGAATTGTCCCCCAAGGTCAGGGGATAAAAGTGATGACCGATGAGGAGCGTGAAATTGCCCGACTGAAGAAGCAATTACGCGAAGCGCAACTTGAACGGGACATTTTAAAAAAGGCCATCAGCATCTTCTCCAAGGGCGACGGAAAGTATTCCAATTCATAATGGATAGCCGCCAAGAATTTTCCGTTGAGAAGATGTCTGAAGTCTTTGGTGTTAGCCGTAGTGGCTTTTATAAATGGCTAAAGAACCATCAGCTGGCTGAGCATCAAGTCGACCCACTTGATGCAGCCATCAGCAGTTCTTTTGACCGAAGCAGAAGAACTTACGGGAGTCCAAGAGTTGCTTTAGACCTTAAGCAGCAGGGCATTCTGACTTCTAAATCTAGTGTTGCCCGTAGAATGCGTCGTCTCAAGCTTATCGCTAGAAAACCCAAGCGGTGGACGCGCACCACGCTGGTCAATGAGGATAATCCAGTAGCTCCTAACCTGCTTAACCGGGATTTTGCTGCTAATCGACCAGCGACCAAATGGGTAAGTGACATTAGCTACTTTTCCATCAAGGGCAGCTGGCACTACCTAACGATCATCTTGGACCTTGCTGACCGAGCGATTGTAGGCTGGGCAATCAGTGATGATATGAGTGCACAAGCCACCTCAGTAGCGGCCTTGGAGCGAGCAATAGCTAAAAGAAAGCCAGCGGAAAACCTGATCTTCCACTCTGATCGTGGTGTCCAATACACCTGTGATGAAATGCGTCAACATATAGCGGCGATCGGAGCGGTACAAAGCATGTCCAGAAAGGGCAACTGCTGGGATAATGCAGTAGCCGAGTCCTTCTTCAAAACGATTAAAGAAGAATGCATTGATCGCCATGAGTTCACCAGCAAAGCTCACGCGTGGTCAATTATCTTTGATTACATTGAAGGATGGTACAACACTAACCGCATTCATACTACACTAAAAGGACTAACTGTCCGCCAAG
>NZ_SNAQ03000053.1 GCF_004375085.3 Lewinella sp. W8 | reverse complement strand
GATTACCCTGAACGGGGAAGTGATCGCCGATACCGACGACAACACCTTCACCATCTCCGACCTTGGCCCCGGAGACTACACCGTCGTCATCACCGACCAAAATGGTTGTCAGGAACAGTGCGTGGCCACCGTAAATGATGTTGAATGTAGCGACCTTGCCGTAACCCTGGAGGGAACGGAGCCCGGGTGCGCCGGCGAAAACACCGGGTCCATTACCCCTAACATCACCGGAGGTTCCCCGCCCTATACCTATCAATGGTCAAATGGCGCTTCTTCCCCCACACTGACCAACATTGGCGCGGGAGAATATGCCCTAACCCTGACCGACAATCAGGGTTGCCAGGTGATCTCCAGCATTAGCCTGGGTCAACCTGCTGCGCTGGTGGTCACCTTCTCCGCTCAGGACGTGCGCTGTAACGGCGAGGCCAACGGCAGTATCGACGTTACCGTTTCCGGAGGTACGCCACCTTATTCCTACCAGTGGTCGGACGGACCCACTTCCCAGGACCGAAACGGACTCTCCGCCGGCACCTATTCCCTCGACGTACGCGACGCCAACAACTGTCTGCAAAGCATCACGGTGAGCATTCAGGAGCCCGACGCCATCACCCTCAGCGGCAGCATCACCGACCTGCTCTGCAACGGGGACAACAGCGGAGCTATCGACCTCAACGTCGGTGGTGGAACGCCGCCCTTCGTCTACTCCTGGTCCAACGGTGCGTCCACCCAGGACCTCAGCGGACTGACCGCTGGCACCTATTCCGTGATCGTTTCCGACGCCAACGGCTGTAGCCGGGAGACCGCCTTCACCCTCAGTGAACCGCCAGCTCTGACGCTAAGCTGCACCCCAAGCCCGATCTCCACCATCAACGGTAACGATGGCAATATCCTGTTAAACTGGGAGGGCGGCACCCCCGCCTATCAGATTACCCTGAACGGGGAAGTGGTTGCCGATACCGACGCCAACACCTTAACCATCTCCGACCTTGGTCCCGGAGACTACACCGTCGTCATCACCGACCAAAATGGTTGTCAGGAACAGTGCGTGGCCACCGTAAATGATGTTGAATGTAGCGACCTTGCCGTAACCCTGGAGGGAACGGAGCCCGGGTGCGCCGGCGAAAACACCGGGTCCATTACCCCTAACATCACCGGAGGTTCCCCGCCCTATACCTATCAATGGTCAAATGGCGCTTCTTCCCCCACACTGACCAACATTGGCG
>NZ_SNAQ03000052.1 GCF_004375085.3 Lewinella sp. W8 | reverse complement strand
GATTACTATAGTCCTTGCAAGTTTTGATGATACTTTTTGCAATACATAGTGTCTTTTTCCAGGCAGGCATAAAGGACTTTGATGATTTTGTTACGTACGGCATTGATTGCTTGTTTATGGCTTCGGCCATTTGCTCTTAGTCGGCGATATAGTTGATTGAACAGGTTGTCTCCCTGGATCAAGCTCATGGCTCCTTGATGGAAGGCTGTTTTTAAGCTCCTGCTCGCGGATCGACTAGCTCTGAACCGCTGGCGAAGGGTTGTTCCACTCTGTCGTTCATGAGGGCTTATGCCAGCGTAGCTAGCACACTTTCTGGCTGAGGGGATGCGCTCAAACAAGCCGGTAATGACCAGGATAGCAATTGAGTTTTTGGGACCAATACCAGGGACTGATCGAGCCACAGCAATTTTACGCTGGATAGTCTGATCCGCTTCAGCGATACAGGCTTCAATCTGCTGTTCGATCAGTTTCAGCTGCTGCTGCATTTGTTGAAGATGATCTTGAAAAATTGCTGCCGTTCGCTCCTCGATTGGTATTAAGCTGAACTGCTGCATTTCCTGGAACATCGTTTTACTCCGCTGGGCATTGCGCAGGATATGCTGGCGCACTTTGGCTAAGTGCTTCATTTTGAGCTGGAATTTGGTGGGCATCTCATACAACTTGGCTTTATCAGCAAAGCGCCGAGTGTATTCAGCAATACCTCGAGCATCCACTTGGTCGTTCTTTTCTCGCTGTCTGCCCATTGACCGATTGAGTTGAAAGGCATCTTCTAGCCAAAGAGGAAAATGAAGTTCTACGGATGCTCGGCACAAAGGATGAGCATACTGTCCAGTGTTCTCTGCTCCATGTAAAATCATCCCTTCAACTATGGAAAATTGGGTGTGGAGCTTTTTCACTAGCGAAAAAATCGCACTACTTGAGTTTGTGATCTGCCCCTCTTTGATCACCCTACTGTGTTGATCTTGTAGACAGTAGTTGAGGGTAAGCTTACTGATGTCCCAGCCGCAGAAATACTGATAGGTCATATCTTTGATTAAGTTATTGTCTTGCAACACAGAATAGTCTGCTCACTTCCTTTACTTCCAGGCTTTCAAGCCTACATTACTATCCGAGTTGGACGATTCTTAAACTGGCATGAGGTGGCAAATCAGAGCACGGACTTTTAAGTCCAGAGGTGTCGGCGCCGTACCTCAGCCAGTGTTGAAAGACGGTTAACGATACGTAAGTAACGATGGCAGCTCCACAGACGATGAGGGCTGCCATCGTCATTTACGCATCTATCCAATTTGAATGTGAGTCAAAAGGAGACAGAGCCAAACTTAAAGGAGGTGTCGCG
>NZ_SNAQ03000051.1 GCF_004375085.3 Lewinella sp. W8 | reverse complement strand
GAGACTGTTCAAGTAAGTGTGTCTACTATCTTTAAGAATGAAAAGCGCAAAAGACAAATTACCAGCGGATCTCCAAAAGCTGTTAGCAGACCATCTTAAAAGTGGTAAGCCCCTACTTGGTCAAGATAGCCCAATCAGTCAACTGATGCAATCGGCCATCAATGCGGTATTGGAGGGAGAACTGGATCATCACTTGGCGGAAGAAGCTGCTGCGGAAGAGAAAAACAAGCGCAACGGTTCGATGACCAAGCGAGTACTTAGTAGCGCAGGAGAACTGGAGATCAGTACTCCTCGTGATCGAAACGGCACCTTTCAACCCGAGCTGGTTGCCAAGCGACAAACGGAATTGAACAGCGGGCTTAACGATCAAATAATTGCTCTGTACGCTCAGGGCAACAGCGTCGAAGATATTCGGCGGTTGATTCAGCAGATGTTTGGTGTCGAAATTTCGGCGGGTAAAATTTCAGCCATTACCGACCAAGTTCTTCCCCTTGTTCAGCAGTGGCGTAACCGTCCCCTACAGGCCTTTTATGCTATTGTGTACCTAGATGCTATCCATTTCAAAGTTCGGCATGAAGGCAAGTATGAAACTCGTGCTTTCTACACGGTATATTCCATTGATCTGGATGGTAGACGAGACATTCTGGGGCTCTACTTGTCTAAGAGCGAGAGTGCTACGGAATGGGGATTGGTTATGGAAGACCTCAAATCTCGTGGTGTAGAAGATGTTGTGGTTATTTGTACGGATAACCTCAGTGGCTTTTCCCAGGCCATTGACCAGGCTTTCCCTGAGGCGGTTGTGCAAAAATGCATAGTGCATCAAGTCCGTAATTCAGTACGCTACCTTGCCGACAAGGAACGAAAAAAGGTCTGCGCTGACTTACGCACCATCTATACGGCCATTAACGAGACGGAGGCCAAAATGGCGCTGGAAGCTCTCTACCAGAAATGGGATAACAAACTCCATTATATTCTTGATGATTGGCAGGACAAGTGGGAGGAGTTGATGGCTTTCATGCAGTTCCCAAAAGGGATGAGACGGATGATCTACACGACCAACCCGGTAGAGGCCGTACATCGAATCATGCGTAAGTTGATCAAGGGAAAAGCTGCCTGGACATCCGAAATGGCCTTGCTCAAACAGCTTTACCTTTCACTGATGCACAACCAGAAATCTTGGAAGAGAAATGCCTATAAATGGAAACCTATTGTGCACGAACTCATCCGTACCTACGGAGCACGGATCGAAAAGCACTTGATTAACTAGAGCCTGGGACCGTCCTTTCCACATTCTCCGCGCCGAAATAAATCCCCGAAGGGGTTTCTTGCGGGAGAATGTGGAAAGCACTCAGGAATAACTTTTAACCAGACACAGTTTATTGAACTATCCC
>NZ_SNAQ03000050.1 GCF_004375085.3 Lewinella sp. W8 | reverse complement strand
TGCGTCTGGACAATTTCGAGACCTGCTGGGGTGTGGTGAACGCCGAAGACAAGACGCCACCGGCGGTGGTGACGACGCCCGATGACGTAGAACTGCTGTGCACGGACCTGGAGGCGATCTCGCTGACCATGCTGGACGTAAGCATCAGCCGCTGCTGGGAGGTAGCCAACGACGGTAACGGCAACTTCACGACCGTTCCCGGTACGATGGCCACGGCCCTGCGTGACCGTCTGGACCTGGACGCCGATGCGCTGGGAGCCGCCATCACGGCAACCTTCTCTGACGGCTGCGCCCCGCGCCTGCAGGTGTGCGTGAACGACGTGGCGACCTTCGACGAAGAAGACCCCGAGTGTAACGACGTGGTGATCACGCGTACGTTTACGGCCACGGAACTGGATAACTGCGAGAACGCAGCCGGTGAAGAGAACGGCCCGGCGGTGACCTCCTTCGAGATCACCTTCGTACGGCCCAGCCTGGCGGACGTGGAACCGGCCGGAGACGTGCTGGACGTAGCCGAGTACGAATGCGACGAGAGCCTGACGCTGGGCGCCAACGGTAACCCCGTTCCCCGCGATGAGGACCTGCCCTTCTTCACCTACGGTGATGCGGTAGTGCCGCTGACCATTAACGGTACGATCTGTAACCTGGCGCTGACCTATGAAGACGGTCCTCGCCTGCAGACCTGCCCGAACACTTACAAATTTGTCCGGACCTACACGGTCATCGACTGGTGTGAGCCCGGTGCCCCGCGCACCTACACCCAGGTGGTCAAGGTGGGCGACACCACGGCACCTGACTTCACGGCTCCCACGCAGGACCGCGACTTTGACGGCACCATCGACGATGGCCCGCTGGAGTTCAGCACCAACGCTGGTGATGTTTGTGCGGCCTACATCCGCCTGGACGATCCGAGCATCGTACTGACGGACAACTGTAGCGCCGGCATCGAGCTGAAAGCTGACATCTACCCCTTCCAGGACCTGAACGGCGCCCCCATCGGCACCTTCTTCCTGGACCTGAACGACGGTGATGCGGAGATTGCCGGTCCGATTCCTGCCGGTACGCACACCCTGCGTTACACCTACACGGACGACTGTGGTAACGCTGACTTCACCGACGTACCCTTCACGGTCATCGACCGTACGGCTCCCGTAGCCATCTGTGAAGACGGCCTGAACGTGAGCCTGACTTCCGGTTCTTCTACCGGTGGTGCCAGCACTGGTGTTGCTGTTCTGACCCCCGAGATGATCGACAACGGTTCTTACGATGACTGTGGCGAGGTAACGCTGCACATCGGCCGCGTACGCCAGCTGGCTAACGGCACCTACGAACTGCTGCCCGGCGCGGTGTACACCGACGAGCTGCTGCTGACCTGTGCTGACCTGGGCAACGTCCTGGTTGGTCTGC
>NZ_SNAQ03000004.1 GCF_004375085.3 Lewinella sp. W8 | reverse complement strand
TAGAGCCTGGGACCGTCCTTTCCACATTCTCCGCGCCGAAATAAATCCCCGAAGGGGTTTCTTGCGGGAGAATGTGGAAAGCACTCAGGAATAACTTTTAACCAGACACAGTTTATTGAACTATCCCTAGCCTGGCGTCCGAATACCATTAGACGCAACGGGTCAAGCGCGAAATTTTTATCACCTACACGAAGCAATAGCTCCCCACCAAAATACCAACAGACTAAAATACCAACAGACTAAAATACCAACAGACTAAAATACCAACAGACCAACAGACCAACAGACTAACGAACCAACAAACCAATCCTACTCCTCCTCCTGCGGCGCCGGGCCGGTAGAACGAATCCACACATCCCGCTGCGGGAAAGGAATTTCAACGCCCCGGGCGCGGAAGGCATCATCGATGGCAAAGCGGATGTCACTCTTCACGTCTTCAATGCCCACGAAGTTGCGGGAGAAGAAGATCAGATCAAAGAGCAGCGCCGAGTCTCCAAAATCGAGGAAACGCACGACGGGCTTAGGGAAATCCAGGGCGTGCGGATGTTCCTTGGCCACGTCCAGCAGGATTTCGCGGACCAGCTTGGTATCGGAGCCATAGGCGACGCCGACGGCAACGTGAAAGCGGGCCTTTTTTTCTACCTGGCTCCAGTTGGTCACGTTCTCCCCGATCAACTTACTGTTGGGGACGAAAACTATGATGTCGTCGCGGGTCTCGACCGTACTCGTGCGGGCGCCGATCTTCCGGACGGTCCCGACCTGATGGCCCTGGAGTTCTACGACGTCTCCGACTTTAACGGAACGCTCGAAGAGAATGATGATGCCACAAATTAGGTCGTTGAAGGTTTGCTGGAGCCCGATACCGATACCTACCAGCAGGGCGGCGGCACCGGTCCAGAGCACCACCAGGTCGAAGCCCGCGATCTGGAGCACCAACAGTACCCCGAAAACGTAGACGAAGTAATTCAGGAGGCGGTTGATGGCATACTGCTGCCCCCGATCCAGTTTGCGGCGATTGTAGTAACCGTTCAGGATCAGGGTGATGAAAAGCGTCAGGGCCACGCGGATCGCCATCAACGCAATGATGGCCCACCCAACGTCCTCAACGGTGATGACCCGGGGCAGTAAGTTCACCCCGCCGGTACCACTGAATATGTGGAGGATAACCCGTCCTACCCCGATATCGTGAAGGATGAAAACAATCGCTACGCCGTAAAGCAGTGGACGGACGGCCCGGAAATTTTCCTCGGCGTTCTGGAAGCGTTTACTGGAACCGGCGGCCTTTGGGTTACGTAGCTTTTGCAGGTGCAGTCGCTGGGTAAGAAATTCCTGGGCCAGGAAGTTAAACAGGCTCGCTCCCCCCAGTGCCAACATGGCCTTCACCACGTGACTGATGTGGATGCTCAGGATACGCGGTGGGAAATCGTATTCTTCGGTCTCCTTCCAACTCTGAATGATGGTCTCAATGATGGTGAGGTCAATGTTCAGAATCTGGAGGGCGGAGATCAGGATCAGGCTGATGATGGCCAGCACCACACCGCGACGGGTGCGGGTCCGGTTTTTTTCGCTCGTGGTTTCCCGGCTGTAGTACCAGGGAAGAATGCGGTTCAGGAGAAACCAGCCGACGATCAGCAGGAATATGATGATGGCCGCCAGATTAGTGACCTGTTCACTATCCACCATCATGCCACGGTATTCAAATAGCCGCGTTTTATTGAACCATTCCATCATCGTTTAGCCAAGGTAGTAAGAATGCGGAATACGACCGCCACGGAGGACCGTGATTCCGGGTAAAGAAGACAAGGAATGTCAGCACATGAATAAATCGGATGCGTGTGGTGGCTTCACCCGTAAGCTGTTCAATAGTAATCGGGCCACGGAGGGCAGGTGCCGAGGTCGTCCGTCCGGCCATGAAGTGGGATAATGATCACCCGGCGGTCAGAGCGTATCCAGCATAATTTCCCAGAGGTCTTCGTAGGGAATGATCTCCTGATCGTAGCTCTGGTTCATGACGTCGGTGGGGGCTTCGGTGAGCAGTCCGTACAACTTGGCCGTTTTCCGCTCCACTTCCGCCCGCTCAAAATTCCGCTTTACGATTTCCAGTACCATCCGCAGGAAGATGTTGCTTCGGTAATTGACCTCGGGGTTGAGGTACCGGTCACGGTATTTGGCCAGGGCCTCAAAGCGATCAATGAGCTCATCGTACCCTTTAGTCTGCAGCAACAGCACAATTTGAGACAAGAGGATCGGTACGTTCAGGCCCCGCTTATCTTTCGAAAAGGTAGGTACGTTATTCAGGTAGCGCCGCAACCTGAAGGTTCGCTTTCCCTTGACTTTCTGCTCGGACAGCCGCCCCGACTTGACCAAAATTTCCTTGTAGGCCGCAAATATCCGCCAGGTTTCCTGGATGTACTCCGGCATGCGGCTAAATCTGGGACTGCTCATCACTTCCAGAAATACGGCTCGGCTGACGTCGTAGCGGCGGGAGTGTATACTCAACATGAAGGACATTTCCTTAGCCTTAAACCAGTTGAAGGAAGACTTTACGGCCTTGAGCTGAACCAGCAAATCATCCAGGACGGCGGCTCCCTCCTCGTAGCGTTTCATGGCAATGTAGCAGGCCGTCAGGTTCACCGATATACCGTAGAAGGCCACCCGGTCCAGGTAGCGGTAGTTCTTCACCCGTTCCCGGATGGGGGAGCCCACCTCAATGGCCTGCTCGTATTTATGCTCGGCCATCAGGGCGTAGAGCTTCAGAATGTTATAGACATAATAGGAACGAAGCGTGTCCGGAGATTCCGGGAGGGCTTCCAGCTTCTGGAGGTAGCCCGATATTTCCTTGACGATGTACTCCTTGCTGGAGCGGTTCTTGGTGTATTGTACCTGAATATTCTTCAGGTAAATATTACAGAGCACCTGCTTCCTCAGGATTTCCGTGTAGGTGATTATTTCCTCGTTGACCTTTTGCAGTTCATTTTCCCGACCCTCTACCGTGAGGGTATTGCTCAGGCGCGTCAGGGCACTCAGGTACTCGTGCACGAACTCATACTGCCCCGCTATTTTCAAAGTTTTCTGCGTCAGCGTATCCGCATTTTTGCGGGCGCCGAGCAATCCCAGCATCCAACTGAGCGCATGATAATACTGGCATTGCACCATTGCCTCCCGCCGGGAACTCAATTTGCTCCGCTTCGCGTCCACAAAAAATGCCGTGTTGTACAGCCTTTCCCTCAGCTCATGTTTCAGCTTGTAGTAAGGATTTTTATTCGTTGACCCCGGATAGAGTTGGGCGAATGCCTCCTCATCACAGGTGACCTTACCGTCACTAATCAACTCATAAAGCTGATACAACTTGGTACCATCTGATTGTCCATGTTCAATGATGGACACAGATTTTGTTTTGTTTTTATTGATCGAGGAGACCAGTTCAAGGAGTTTCTGCACAGCAATTATTTGGGATTAACGTGAAGCAAAAAATGGCCGCTTTCTCAGCAAGCGGCGCCCTGAAGCTGGAGGGATAATTTTGAAAAAAAGCGAAAAACCAGAATAAAACAATAGTAAAACACAGGAAAAACCAAGAAAGATTTGGGTGGGTTATAAATATCTATATGTAATTAGTATCCAATCATAAACATATAAAAATAACAATAATAAAACCAAAAATGGGGGAAAGAAATGCCATTTTCTTGTCCTTTTGCCGGCTTATGGGGGGCAGCACCTTTACAGCGTAAACAGCAAAACACTCACCCATAAATACCCAATCATGACTGCTGCATTCTACGCTATCCTCATCGCCCTTAACCTCATCATGAGCCCCGAGGAGTTTGACAACCTCACTCCGGAAGAACAGGAGCAGCTCACCATTATCGTGGAAGACGAATACGACATTTAATTACAAAAATGGCAAAATCTGGGGGTAAGATTTGAATAAAACTTGTCCTGTTTTTCGGCCCCGCTTCGATCTTCCTTTGCCACTGTCAATACGAAAAGACAAAAATCGAAAACATGTTCCAGTATCCTTCCATAGAACTTGCCGGCGGCCGAATGAATGGCGAATCTACGGATTCTGCTGTACCGGCATCACCCCACCGGATCAGAGTGGATGTGATTCTGGGAATGCCCAAGCACGACTGCCGGTTTCACGGCATCTGCAAAATTGACGAGGAGGGAAAAAACAACTCTCCCTACTTAGGTCCCGGTGATTTTATCTCCGGCTGGTTGATTCCCTACAACGAATCATGTTGCCTTCTACTGGAGGGCAGTCAGCTTTCGGCCACTCGTGAAGCCTATCATTTTGACCGGGACTGCATTACCCTGAGTGCTCCCGTCCAGATTGGGCACCTTCCCATCAGCGATTACTGCGGGGAGAACTATCTCCTGCCGGGAGATTACCCCCTGCATCACGTACCACCATATTACTTAACCCAAATAGCCGTCCGGAAAACCGACCTCGTATAATGAAGGTCCTGCTCCAGCCGACAACAATATTCTAAATACGATAGCCATGCAAAAAGAATTCTACGATGATCTTCAGATTGAACTTGCCCGCGACTTAGAAGCTGCGGCGGGTGACATCCGCCAGGAATTTGAGAAAATGGAGCTGGAGAGCCTGAGTCTCAACTGGCACGAAAAGCAGATCTACAACCAGGGCTGGAGCATTTTCGGTTTCCGCTGGCAAGGAGAAGATCTATCCCCGGCCTACCGGCTCTGCCCCGTAACGGCGGCCATCCTCAAGAAACACGAAGACCTGATCCAGACGGCTGGATTTTCCACCCTCAAACCGGGTACCATCATCTATCCTCACGTTGGCATGACGGACGAGGTGCTGCGGATGCACCTTGGCGTAATCGTGCCTGAAGGCGACCTGGCGTTGCGCGTGGGTAATACCATCCGCCACTGGGAAGAGGGAAAGACTTTCATCTTCGACGACACGATCGAGCATGAAGTATGGAATCGTACCCCCCACACCCGGGTCGCCCTCCTTATTGATCTGAAAAAGGAATTACTGCCCCTGCCGGTAGCAGTTTCTTAGCAAAGCATCCTCCGATGATTGATAGATATATCGATGACATCCGAAAAAGTACTTCCTCATGGGACAACTGGCCAAACTCTACGCCTATCCACTGCGGCGGCATGACGAAAACTCCTTCGTTTTCACCACAGAGAAAGGTAATTCCTACGCTATTCGATTCGTCCGGTATTGGCAGGAAGACGTACTTCCCATCTATCTAGGAATTGACCTGGAGATCTACGAGATCTACTTCGAAGTAGTCAAAATCCAGCACAAGGGGTATGATGCCCGGATTCAGTATACGCTGATGGATACCATCATCGACTTCCTCTCGGTGAACAACCGCATCGGGTTCTTTGATATCGAACGGGAAGACGGTCGGGGTAAAGAACTCCTGAGGGTATACAACATCTGGTTAAAGATGTACGAAAAAGCAACCGGCAAAACGGGAACGATGGTCAACCGGATCGTGCACAATCCCGGTCAGTCCAATTCCTACATTGCCTGCATCATCCACCGAGACAATCAAATCCTGAACGAGAGCAACACCGAGGAGCTCATGAACCTTGCGCTCCGGGAAATATTCCCCTCCGGTCAGGTAGAAAGCTTCTGATCCCCTTAATAAAAACCCAAAAACAACTGCCATCTCGGCACCACTTTAAACGATAACCCCCGGGTTATCTCTGGCACCTTATTCCTTCACCAAACCTCTTGCTATGTACGCTTTGTGGGCACACCAACATTTCCATCCCCTTTGGGGGAAATAACTGGAACAACGCTGAAGTGGAACACTTCAACGCCCGAGCGGCGTCCAACGCTCAGGGGCCGGAAAAACAGACTTAAAACCTTTCCTCTGACTCCGGTAACCCATCACTAAGCACATGCCAAATTCATGTCAATTCAATAATTCAATCACCAATAATTCATTCTGTTATGGCCAATGATAATAAGGACCTCAAGCTGGACAAAGAACGCCTCGTACGTCTTCAGGAGCAGCAGCTCAACGCCGCTGCCGGCGGCGCCGAAGATGGCCCTGGCTCTACCACCATCACCATTTCTCCCACCATCGACGTGCCCCTGCTGAACGCCACCGACGGTACTGGAGAAAAAACCAGTGGTAGCTGCTGCAAGAAGTCTTGCTAAAGGCCCTGGTCAGGGCCCCGTGCCCTGTCACTTATCATTCAATAATTCATCATACATAGTAATGGAAAACAACGGTCTCAACCTCGATAAAGAGCGTCTCGTACGCCTGCAGGAACAACAGCTCAGTGCCGCCGCCGGCGGCGCCGAAGACGGCCCCGGATCCGTAGACATCACCATCAGCCCCACGATCGGCCTCAACGCCGTCGACGGCGATGGTACTGCGGACAAGACCAGCGGTAGCTGCTGCAAAAAGTCTTGCTAATCGAACCCGGGGGCCGGGGCTGATTACCGTTCCGGCCCCCTACCGTTAACCTTTCAATCAATTACAAAATGGCAAATAACAACAACCTCAACCTCGACAAGGAGCGTCTCGTACGCCTGCAGGAAGAACAGCTTTCCGCCGCCGCCGGTGGCGAAGGTCCAGGTTCCACCACCATCGTCATCGAGCCCACCATCGGACTGGCGGCCCTGGACGGTGACACCGCTCAGAAGAACGGTGGCAGCTGCTGCAAGAAATCCTGTACGGAGGAGCCCGCTTAATTCATCAAAGTCAACCCTCTTCCGGTTCACCCTTCCCGAAACCGGATGCGCACCCTACTCTATTTCATCCCGGGTTTTCGCGATACGCCCGGAGGAGGGTTGACGATGATGTAGCGAGCAGTGATCATTGTTTTGACTTGAATCAGCCTGAGCTATGCAAAAGAAAAAGAACCTCAAACTGGACGTCGAACGCCTTGCACGACTCCAGGACTGGCAACTGGAAATGCTTACCGCGGGAGCCGACGAAAATAATTTTTCCAAGGTTGGCGGCAACCCGGTCTTCCCCCTGGAGAAAGCCCCGGGAAAAGGTCAAAACCCCCTGGATCCTGCTCCCAGTTGCTGTAAAAAATCTTGTTAATCACCCTTCAAAATTTCATACAAAATGAGTAAGCCAAAATTATCCTTAGACAAGCAATCACTCGCCCGGCTGAAGGACGCCCAGGCCCACGCCATTACCGGCGGTTCCGACAGCCCCTACGAGTCTACCGTAAAAACCATTGGCGCAGACGCCGGCTTCACCCAGGAGCAGGAAATCACCTCTACCCCCAATCAGGACAGCTGCTGCTCCAAAAGCTGCCGTAACTAATCACCTCCCCCGGAGGTACAAAATCTGAAGTACGATGAAAAAGAAACTCAACCTGGACAAAGAAACGCTGGTCAGACTTCAAGCCGACCAGATGCAGGCTGCCGCTGGTGGCGCCGCCGCCTTCGAAAGCAACGTCGACGCCGGCTTCACCGACGACCCCAAGAGCTGCTGTCGCAAAACCTGCAACGAGAAGGAAGAACCCTCTCCAACCGTAGAGCCCGGAATCAACTAATCATGGAAAAGAAACAACTCCAACTCGACAAGCAGGTAGTCCGGCGCCTTCAAAAAGACCAGATGGCTCAACTGGCCGGAGGTAATGAAACTGATAGCCTGATGAGCGGCTGTGTTACCATTAGCCCCACCATCGGTCTTGAGGCCGGTGGCGGCGGAACCAAGGAGCCCGACGAGCCGCTGTCCTGCTGTCGTAAAAGCTGTTAAAAACCAACCCTTATCGACCTACAACTAGCATCTTTCATATTTCGCGGTGGAGGCCGGCACTAGTTCCACTCCTGCCTCAAGTCGGAGTCTACATACCATAGACCAACAGTAGATATACCCATAGCCGCCGGCCTCCCCGCTTTTCAAACCCGAAGAAATGAAGAAATCGCTACTGGTCCTCGAGAAGGACAGCCTGCTACGTCTTGCCCAAGCCCAGCAATCCGCCCTGCCCGATCAGGAATCCGGCCGTCTGTCCGCAGACGCTAAGGATCCCCTTACCCCCCCGGGATTTGGGGGTGGAGGCCGAGGCTCCGGCCTCGGTAGCTTCAGCTGCTGCAGACGTTCCTGCGGTTGATCCGGATTTACCATCTCACGCATCCATCATCACTGAAAATTTATCAAATCATGTTTCACAATACCCAAAAAATAGGTTGGCTGTTGTTCCTGACCCTCGGCTTTAGTGCCGCGGTATTCGGCCAGCAATCCACGGCCAGTATCGAAGGGGCAATTACCGACGCCACGACCGGTAGCTTCGTTGATTTTGCCTCCGTAGCGGTTATGCGTCAGCAAGACTCCACCGTGGTTGACTTTCAACTCGCCGACGAAAACGGAGACTTCATCATCACCGGTATCGCTCCGGGCACCTACTTCCTCAACCTCAACCGCATGTCCTACGAGGACATCCGCACCCCCGCCTTCAGCCTCGAAGCGGGCGAGCGTCGCCGGGTAGACGTGACCATGGAAGCCAGTGCCAATCTATTGAGCACGGTGGAAGTAACCAGCTACCGACCCACCGTAACCTTCGCGGCCAATAAGATGACCGTAGCGGTCGACCAGCTGGTCGGGCGGGACAACAGCAACGGCCTGGAAATTCTCGATCAGGTGCCCGGCATTTTCGTCGATGGCCGCAGCATCACCCTCAACGGGATGGGCAACGTGACGGTCCTCTTCAACGGTCGCCGCAAAACCATGACCGGCCAGCAGGCCGCCACGCTGCTGGAAAGCATCCCCGCCTCCAGCATCAAGTCCATCGTGGTGACCAACGGCAAATCCGTCGACCAGGACGCCGCCGGTTCGGGGGGCGAAATCAACATCATCACCGACCGCAACGTCGAACAACTCTATAACCTCAACCTGAGCAACCGGATCACCATCGACCGGGAGCTGAGCAACAGCCACAACGTATACCTTAACTGGAACGGGCAAAAGCTGCGGTTTAACGGCGGCGTGGGTTTCAACCGAAACTTCTCCTACGGTACCGCCCGACGGAACGAAATCTATTCCGACGCCAGCGGCAACGAAATTGGCACCATCGATCATTTCTCCGAAACGAATACCCTGAACCTGCTGCCCTCCTTTAACCTCGGCCTGGAGTACGACCTGACCGACAACCAGCGCATCGGAGCCAGCGCCAACTCCTACTTCACCGACGGGGAAACCGACCACAACCGACTCTCCACCACCGGCGGCATTTTTGCCGGAGACGACATTCTCTTCCAGGAAGACAATAACCTGAGGGACAACCTCACCACCGCCGACCTGTACTACGAAAATGACCTGGACACGCTGGGCAGTGAGTTGCGCCTCACCCTGGGCTACCTCACGGGCTTCTCCCGGGAAAATCCCATTTTCACCCGCCGCCAGCCCCCAACCATTTCTCTCGACGAGGGAACCCGCCTCCAGGCTCAGCTCCCGCTGGACGGTGCCCAGGTAACCTTCCGGGCCGACTACACGAAGTACCTCAACCCCGATGCGCACTTCAAAATTGGTGCCAAGATCACCGACGGGGAAATTGAAAACTTCGCCACCTACGATACCATCTCCTTCCAGCCGCCCCGCCGGAATCTCGCCCTGAGCGACAGCCTCCGCTACCGGGAGCGCGTCTACGCCGCCTACCTGGCCTACCAGCAGAAAATGGGTGCCTTTGCCTTTGAGGGAGGACTCCGGGTGGAACACAGCGCCATCGAAACCGAAAGCTACAAAGTCAACCTCACCGGAACGCAGGATTACACCAACCTGTTCCCCAACGTGTCGTTGAGCTTCGATGGCGGACAGAAGTTCCGGGCGTCGGTGAACTACAGCTCCTCCATTACCCGGCCGGACTATCTGCAGCTGAACCCCTACGTTCGCTTCGTGGACGCCTTCACCTTCCGGGCGGGTAACAATACGCTGCTGCCCCAGATCACCCACCGGGTGAGCTTCACGGCCCAGTTGTTCCAGTTCCTGAACCTGAACCTGGGCTACATCAACGGCACCAACTACACCCAGGACGTCCGGCGTCTGGGCGAGGATGGCGTGACCACGACCATCACCCCCGAGAACGCCTACCGGGCCGAGGCCATCTACGCCCTGACCACGATTTACTTCCGCTTCGGCGAAGGAGGTCGTCTGCGCGGACAACTCTCCGGCCTGGTGCTGCCCTTCACCTACACCTTCTACGAGCAGTTCCAGGAACCCGGCATCGAGGGGACGCAGGACACCAAGGTGACCATCTCCGGTGGGTCCCAGTACAAGATCACCGACCGACTTTCCTTCGAGAACTCCTTCTACTACCTCCGCGGGCGCACCTACTTCCAGGGCGAGACCGCCGACCGCTGGCGCCTCGGCGTCGGGTTCCGGTACAAGGTGCCCGGTGACGCGCTGACGCTGGTGGTGAACCTGAGCGACGTATTCAACACCTTCAACGCCGCCGGAGACAACTTCTTCCCCGGCTACGCGGGCAACTACTTCTCGGATTTCAACACCCGACGACTCTCCGTTTCCGCCAACTACCGCCTGGGTAAGCTGCGCAAGAATTATCAGCGTGGCCCCTCCGGCGAAGTGGATCGCTTCCGCGCGGAATAACCCGTTACCTACCGGTGTTAACCGGGACTGGACCCAGAAAATCCCGTGGGATCCGGCTTGGCAGGGGGCGCATACGCGCAGGTGCCACGTGGCACGCTTGCTGAGCCGGGGCCCCGGGTAGGGCCCTATCCATGCCATCTTCCTCCGTAAACCTTCAATCGTTCACCATGTCCATCCAGCAAAATTCTCCGGCCATCACGCCCGATCTTGCCACCCGGTTCACGGCTGATCAGGATATCCCCGGCACCCGCACGTCAGTGCCCAATTCCTCCCTGGCCTGCCGCGTAAACACTTCAGAGCCCAATGCTTCCACGGCCGAGGCCATGCGCCGCCTGGACGGTTACCTGGAGCAGCACGAGCCCATCGTGAATCGCTACGATACGGGATTTGGCCTGAACGGACTGAGCCTGTTCTACCTCTTTCGCTTCCTGAAGTGGGGGCACCAGCAGGACTGGCAGACTGCCCAAAAACTGTGCTGGGCCTGCGTGGAGGGCGTGGCCCGGGGCGGCAAGCGGGGCAGCATGCTCATCGAAATGAGCGAACTGGCCACCTTCCTGCGGCACTACGGAAGTACCCTGGACGTGGAGGAATCCGCCGCCCCACTGCTAGCTCTGATTGATGATTTACTGGTCACCCGGATGCGCGCACTCATCGCGCGCCATGACCTGGATGCCTACGAGGGTGCCTTCCAACCCGCCTGGTATTTTGTCCAGTTTCCCGACCAGTTCCGCCATCTGTTTCCGGAAATCCTGCGGGCCATCCCCGCCGACCTAAACGCCACGACCAAGGCCGGGAAGTACCGCTACGCTACGGGCATCAGCCACGGCCTGGCCTGCTGGCTCTCCTGTGCGGCGGCCATCCTCCGGGATCAGCCGCAGGACCCGCTGGCCCGCCGGGAGGTCCGTGCTCTGGTCACTGCCCTGGAGGAGCGGCGGCAAAACCCCGCCGAGGCGGGAGCCTACTTCGCCGACGGATCCCGGGGCGGTAACAGTCGGCTGTCGTTGGCCTACGGTGATGCCGGTATCCTCTTCGCCCAGTGGCGGGGAGCATTAGCCCTGGATGACCGCCGAATGGCGGCCCGGATCCTGCACCGGCTGCGGTGGACGGCCCGTCGGCAGTCGGCCGAAGACACCGGCATTACGGACAATCGCCTGCTGTACGGTCGGCCCGGTGCCTGGCTGTTCTTCCACCGCCTGCACACGCTGACGGGAGACATCACCTTCCGCTCCGCCGCCGAATACTGGCGCGACCAGTACTACGACAACCGCACGAGCGGCACCGACCTGCCGGTATTTGACCGGTACTCCTACCTCGCCATGCAGTCCGTGAGCCTCTACGAAGGCCCCGTGGGCGGCTTCATCACCGAGCTGGCCATTGAAGGAAACTACGACACTTTTTATTCAATCTTTTACCTGAACTAACCATGATCGCTACCGCCAACGGCTTTGAATTAGCCACCGAAAAAATGAGGGAATTTGCATTGGCCTACACGGAGAAGTTCAGCATTTCTCTGATGGGAGGATTGAGTGGAATTGCCCTGTCGGCCGCTCACGTCGGCCGCCACCTGGACCCGAGCTACCAGCAACTCAGCGAAACGATGCTCACCGAAATCGTCAACCGTCTCAACGAGGGCAAACTCCGTACGAGCTCCCTGCACACCTTCTGCTCGGGTCTGGCGGGCGTGATGTACACCCTGGACCACCTGGAAGCCGAGGGCCTGGCGCCGGCCTACCTCCCGGAGACGACCTACGCCACCCTGGTGGACGTCTTGATGAAGGAGTGCCGTAAGGATTTTGCGAAACGCAACACCGACTACCTGCACGGGCCGCTCGGGGTCTTTTTAACCTTCCTGAAGCGGTGGCCGAACCCGGTCGTTGAGCCCGCCATGGACGAAATTATTGACACCTACGTGGCGCAACTCGTTACCGACGATCGCGGAAGCCGGATCTACAACAGCGTCATCATGGAACAGCATCCCGAAGAATACAGCTTCGGGTTGGCCCACGGCCTGGCCGGTCATCAGTTGATCTTCGCCGAAGCCCTGCGGCGGGGCTACCGCCCCGCACTGATGCGGACCCTCCTGCAGGATATCGGACGGTACATGGAAAGCTACCGCCGCCCGGAAAATCCGGAAGAGCAGTGGCAGGTTTTCTATCCCACCTTCGTGGTGGAAAACGATCCCGAGCACTGGGAAAAAGAGCGCCCCGGAGCCTACGTTTCCCGGGTGGGGTGGTGCTACGGAGACATCAACGTGGCCCTGGCCCAACTGAAGGTGGGTAAGGTGATCGGGGACGAGGAGCAATACGCCCGCGGCCGGCGGCTATCCGACCACTTGGCCACCCGACTGGACCCCGCCAACGCCCAGATCAACGTGAACCCCTACTTCTGCCACGGGGCCATTGGCACCTCCTACATGTTTGCCGCCATTGCACGGGAAACCGGCAGCGCGGCCTGCGGCCACGCCCACCGGCACTGGCTCGATCACGCCGAGACCCTGATGCACACCCCCGAGCACACTACCGAACCGGTCACCCGGACCCTCTCAATGCTGGAGGGGTTGCCCGGGGTCAGCCTGGGGATGCTCGGCAGCCTTCCGGAAGCAAATCTCCCCGCCAGCGACTTCTTCCTTCTTAACCTGTAAGCCACTCCGCCATGAAGAACATCAAACTCGGCCTTCTAGAATTCGGCAACCGCCACCGCGACCAGAGCAGCATGCATTCGGTACTCGACGTACTGGAGTACGCTGAACGCGCCGACGAACTGGGCTTTTCCCGGTTCTGGCTCGGAGAGCACCACCTGTTCAACGCCATGGCGCCCTGGTCCTCTCCGCAGATGCTGCTGCCCCTCCTGCTGCAACAGACGGACCGCATCAAAGTGGGTATGGCGGGCGTGCTCATGAACTTCTATTCTCCCTATCACGTCGCCTGTGACTTCAAGCTGCTCGCCAATCTTTTTCCCGGCCGGTGTGACCTGGGCTTCGCCAACGGCCGACCCGCCCCCCGGATCGGCCGGCAAATGCGGTGCGAGCAATTCGCCGAGTACCCCGACGATTTCACCGAGCGGGTTCAGCGGGTAGCGACCCTGCTGCACGACGAGCACCGGATCATGGAGGAAGAGCAGACCATGATCCCGCCGGTCTTCGGCGGGGCGCCGGAACTCTTCTGGCTGGGATCTTCCTTCCGGAAATATCCGGAGGCCATTCGCGGCCAGATGCACATGGTGAAGTCGACCTTCCACGACATCAACAGCCTGAACTACGAGGAGTACGACATCATTGCGCGCTACCGCGAGGAGTTCCGGGCGCAACACGGATACCTACCCCGGGCCATCATCGCCCTGGTGGGCATTTGCCAGGAGGATGAGCGGCGGCTGCAAGCCGCCAAAGAACGGCTGAAAAAACAGGGTAAGGGGACAATTACTCCCAATACCGTAGTCGGCCCGCCGGAACTCTTTCTGGAGCGCATTGACGCCCTGTCACGCCGGTACGGCGTAGATGAGTTTGTCATCTTCGACACCAACGAGCGGAATGAGGAAAAACTGGAGAGCCTGGAGCTACTCAGCAAGGCCTTTCAGCTTCCCGCCGTAGGCTCCAATAGCGCCCGGTTGTCCACGCCCACCTACGCCTAGAAACCCACAAGAAATAATTGCTTAGCGAATACAGAAAATACCATAGTCATGATCAAATTTTTCAACAAATACGTCTACCGAACTCCCATGCTGCCGGTCACCGCTTTTGACGCGGCCAGCAATTATTCCTCCGTCGATGAGTTTCTCGCGGAGGCCCTGAGTAAAGATCAGGTGCAGGAAGCGATCTACGTGGCTTCCCCGGTCTTTTTCGAAGAAGTAGAGAAGTTTCTCGTTGGTTCCCTCCAAACGGAAGCGGACCCCAAGCGGATGTCTCGCTTTCGGGTAACGGCGCTGAAGTACCTGAACCGGATGAGTTACCGGGCCACGCCCTTCGGACTGTGTGCCGGCGTAGGAAGCGGGGAAGTCGTCAATTCTGACACGACGACGGAAGCGATCAAAGACTATAAACTCCGCCGGGAAGTAAAGCTGGATACGGCCTACATGATTTTCCTGGCCAATGAGTTCCGGGACCAGCCCGGTATCCTGGAATTGCTGCGTTTTTATCCCAACAATTCCATCCTGGACATTGGCACCAAATCCCGCTACGTGGAGTACGTGGACAGCCAGTCCGGGCGGGCCTACAACCTGTCTATTTTCTCCAATAACGAATATATTCAAATCCTTCGGGACGCCGCCGCTCAGGGGAAAACGATCGGAGAACTGGCTTCCCTGATTGCCGATGAAGACGTCACCGTGAGTGAAGCGAAAGGGTTCATTCTTCAGTTGATCGACGCCAAGATTCTCATCAGTGAGCTGGAACCCCGGGTAGTGGGTACCGGCTATCAGGACCAGCTCCGGGAAATTCTGGAGGGTTGCCAGGACCGCGCCGAGGACACGCCGGCCGCGACTACCGTGGAGCGCTACCTCAATCACCTCAATGCCCTGGAAGCGCAGATCAGCGGACTGGGGGACGAGAAGAATGTCGTGCGCTACCGGAACATCGCCGCTACCGTGGAAGCATTTCACGGAAAGGCCTACCCCAACATCATCCGGTTGGACAGTGAGGTCGTCACCACGGGAACGCCGCGGGTTGACTTCCAGATGGCCCGCCACATTCAGCGGGGAATGAAGGCCTTCGCCAAGCTCTGTCGGGTGCCGACGGGCAACAGCCTGGCCAAGTTCAAAAAGCAGTTTGACGAACGCTACGAGCGCCGGATGGTGCCGCTGCTGGAGGCCCTCGACCCCGAGCTGGGCATCGGCTTTGACAACCTGGGATCCGAAGCCTTCACCTTCACGCCACTGGTGGATAACCTTCCCCGGGCACCGCGGATGAAGACCAGCAAAGAGCGGGACGTCAAGTGGGATTTCAACCTGCATTCCTTCCTGCTGGACCGCATCCTGAAGGCCCGCGCCGAAGGCAGCGAAACGATTGAGCTGACCGACAAGGACATGGAGCGCTTCAGCTACGACCTGGAGAACATTCCGCCCACGGCGCTGGCGATGATCAACGTGGTCCCCAACCCCGGCGAAGAGGAGCCCACCATCGTGTTCAAGGGCATCGGCAAAGACAGCGCCACGGCGCTGCTGGCCCGCTTCGCCCACCTCAACGACGAAATCGAAGACTGCCTGCGGGAGCTGGCCGACTTTGAGGCACAGAGCGTCGGGGATAACGTGATCGCCGAGGTAAACCACCTGGCCAACTTCCGGGTGGGTAACATTACCGAGCGACCCAAAATTCATCAGTACGAAATCGGTTATATCACCAAATCCAACTCCACCGAGGAGGGCCTGATTCCCGTAACGGACCTGTACCTTGGCCTGCGGGGCGGACGGCTGGTGCTCGTGAGCAAAAGCCTGGGCAAGGAAATCGTTCCCCGCCTCTCCAACGCTCACAACTATTTCCACAACTGCCTGCCCGTGTACAAGTTCCTGGCGACCCTGCAGGAGGAGTACCACCACGGCTACTACGAGTTTGCGCCCAACCTGGGGCCCATCACCAAGATGGTGGACTACATCCCCCGCCTCCAGTATAAGAACTTCGTGTTCCGTCCGGCCAGCTGGCGCATTCCTACCCACGAGATCAAGAAGCTGAAAAACTTCCCCTTCGAGGAATTCGCTGAGAAGGTCAGAGCGCACTTCGACGAGCAGGGATGGCCCCGCACCTTCAACTACCACGACCGCGGCACCCCGATCTTCATCGACCTGAACAACCAGGCCAGCCTGTTCCTCTTCTCCGAGATCATCGAGACGAACCTCATCCTGATCACGGAGGCCATCGGCGTCCAGGCCGAAGACTACTGGTTCGAGCACCAGGGACAGGGTTACGCCCACGAACTCCTGCTGCCCTTCCGCAACGAGGTATTTCTGCGGCACCCGAAGCGCGTGGCGCCCGAGATCGTAGAGGCGGTGGCGGACACCCCCCGCACCGTGTTCCCCAGCAGCGAGTGGATCTTCTTCAAGCTCTACGCCGGCGCAAACGCCGTGGAGAAAATCGTTAGTGAGCGCCTGCCCGTCTTCCTGGCCGAGCTGCACCGCGAGGGACTGATCTCGAGCTTCTTCTTCCTCCGCCTGCGCGACCCCGACTACCACCTCCGCATCCGCTTCCGTACGCCCGACCACGCCGCCATCGGGGAGGTCATCCGCCGGATGAACGAATACTTCGCTCCGGAACTGGAAAATGGTTTCATCTGGAAGATCATGGTGGACACCTACCAGCGGGAGCTGGAGCGCTACGGTGCCGACCTGATGCGCGCCAGCGAAGAACTTTTCGCCGTGGATAGTACGGCCGTCGTGCGCCTGAAGAGCCTGCTGAGTGCCGAGGTCAACAAGGACGAAGAATGGCTCCTCATGATGCGGATGATGCAGATTTACGTGGAGGTATTCGAGCTGGACGACAAGCAGATCGGGGAGTTCCTCAAGGAGCGCCGGGAGACCTTCAGCCATATCTTCAACACCAATAAGCTCCAGAAACGGGACCTGACCCTTCGCTACAAAAACCACCTGCCGAAGATTGCGGCGGCGGTCGTGGCCGAGCAGTTCCCCTTTGAGCAGGAAGCCGCCATGCGGCAGATTCTGGCGGTCTTCCGGAAGGACATTACGGAAATCTACCAGCAGCACTTCCGTCACCTGAGCATTCAGGACAAAATGGAAGGTCTGCAGAGCTACATCCATATGTCGATACTGCGCTTCGCGGCCAGTAAGAACAAGGTGCACGAGCACGTGATGTTCTTCATGCTGGAACGCTTCTACCTGCAGCAAAAGCAGATGGAGCGCCAGCGTCAGAAGACGGCCGTGAAGAAATAATCTTCAAATTTTCCCGCCAGCAGGGGAGTTGCGAAGCCCGAAAGCCGGGCACCTCTCCGACGGCCATGGCACGTGTACCGGTAGAGCCAAGTATTCCACTGCGCTCCACCCGCCGTTGCCCCGGGCTTCGCTCCCCTCCGAAACCGTGAACCTCATACCCCATTTAAAAGCACCCTCCGTACCATGTTGTGGCATAATTATCCTCACGTCCGTCAGAAGAATATGCGCGATTGCGGTATCGCCGCGCTCCGCATGATCGCCGCCTACTACCAGCGGGAAGTAGACCCGAAGTACCTGCGGCACGCGACCCGCATCGACCGGATCGGGACGTCCTTTGCCACGCTGAAGCATGCCGCGGAACTGTACGGTTTCGAGTCGGAGGGGGTCATGGTGCGGGACCTGCAAGACCTGGAACTGTTCGGTGAGGGGCCAAGTATTCTCCTGTTTGACAACAACCATTTTGTCGTCTTCTACGAAAAGAAGCGGGGAAAATACATCATCGGAGACCCCGCGGACGGGCTGGTCAAGATGAAGGCAGAGGAGTTGCGGAAGCGCCTCTTCGTGCGGCCTCCCGGCACCTCTTCCCCACCGGTGGGTTATGCCCTGCTCTTTTCTCCCGGCACGCCCGCCACGCCACCCCCGCTTCCCCAGGGGGAGCTCCCGCAGGACAACCAACAGTGGGCTTTCCTGCGCGATAACCTGCACCAACTGCGCCCCTTTTTTCTGGTCATCCTGCTGGGGATCGCCGTCACTTCGGTCCTTCAGTACCTGCTTCCTTACATCACCAAGTCCGTGGTGGATCTGGGCATCGGGACGGGTGATCTTGGCTTCGTCAAGTTCCTGTTGATCGGTCAGCTGGTCCTCATCCTGAGCAAAACGGCCTTCAACATCCTGCGCAGCTGGATCGTGCTGCACCTGAGTTTACGGATCAACTACAAACTTATTGCGGGATTCCTGCAGAAGCTCTTCCGACTCCCGCTTCCCTTCTTCGAAACCCGCAGAATCGGGGATATCCTCCAGCGCATCAGCGATCACCACCGGATCGAAACCTTCATCACCCGCAACAGCCTCAGCATCGTGGTGGCGGTGCTCACGGTATTGATCTACAGCTTCATCCTCTTCAACTTTCACGCCTTCTTTTTCGGCATGTTTGTCGTGGCGGCGGTGGCCTACCTGGCCTGGACTCTTCTGTTCCTCCGGGCCCGCAAACACATTGACCTGGAGCGCTTCCGCTTCGCGTCCAACGATCAGTCCATCCTGATCCAGTTGATCAACGGGATGCACGACCTGAAGATCAACAACAGCCAGCAGTTTTACTTCGAAAAGTGGAAGGCCAACCAGATGGATTCCTTCCGCAACACCTTCAGTTACCTGCGCGTCAACCAGGTGCAGGACACGGGTACCATGCTGATCGTGGAGCTGACCCAACTCTCCATCCTCTTCCTGTCGGCGAGCCTGATCGTTAGCAACGAGATCAGCCTGGGTACAATGCTGTCCATCCAGTTCATCACCGGGCAACTGATTGCCCCCATGGACCAGATCATGCAGGGCATCGTGCGGGGGCAGGAGGCGCAGATCAGCCTCGGGCGGATCACCGAATTCTGGGACGAGAAGGACGAGAGCGCCTACAACGACGGGCAGCAGATTGACCGCCTCCCCGCGCCGGGCAGCACCATTTCCCTCCGGGACCTGACCTTCACCCACCCGGGACAGGTGGCCAAGCCGGCCCTGACGGACATCAACCTGGACATCCCCCTGGGCAAATCGGTGGCCATCGTGGGCAGCAGCGGCAGCGGAAAAACCACCCTGCTCAAACTTCTACTGGGCTACTACCTCGCCTACCAGGGAAAAATGATGATTGACGGCCATGATTTCCGCTCCCTGGACATCAACGCCTGGCGCGACCGCTGCGGCGTCATCCTGCAGGAGAGCTTCATCTTCAACGAATCCATCCGCGGCAACATCGTCCTGGGTGGAGAATTTGACGAGCGCCGCTTCGAGATGGCCAAGCGCATCACCAACCTCGACGAATTCGTGGACGATATGCCCCAGGGATACCACACCCCCATCGGGCGGGACGGTAAGGGGCTGAGCATGGGGCAGAAGCAGCGCATTCTGATGGCCCGCGCCATCTACAAGGACCCCGAATTCGTCTTTATGGATGAGGCCACCAACGCCCTGGACGCCGACAACGAAGCCTTCATCATGGAAGGCCTGCAGCAATTCTTCCGCGGCCGGACGACCATCGTCGTGGCCCACCGTCTGAGCACCATCCAGTTTGCCGATAAAATCGTGGTCCTCCACAAGGGTAAGGTGGTAGAAGAGGGCTCCCACGAAGAACTCCTTGAGCGGCGGGGACGCTACTACGAACTCGTCAAAAAGCAAATGCAGTAAGCGATGAACATTGAAAAGAACCCGAAGCGGCTGCTCGTTTCTGCCGCCATTGTGTACTGCCTCACCCTGGGGGGCATCTTCTGGGGACTGCAGTCCATCCACCCGAAAATTCCGCAGCCGAAGCCCGTCGTGATGCGGCAGGATGCGGCCGGAAGCTGGTGGCTAAAACCCGCAGCGGCGCTGCCCGGGGAATGGTCGCCGGACGACACCAAGGTGGTCAAGGCCTTTCGGGGCGGATTGCCGGTGTACTACTGGGTGGAGATCACCGGAAACCAGGACCCGGTGCGGGGGTATCCCCTCCACGTCCTTCCGAAATCCGCCGAACTACCCGAGGAATCCTTTGAGGGATTTCTGTACTTCCGCCAGCCGATGGACCAGAGTCTGGGCGAGTACGTGATGGAATAGATTTGGGGCCGGAGGCCAGGTGCAGTGTGCCGGGTGAGGCCGGGGTTATCAGGTAGGGCAAGGTTGAATTCGACGGCCCTACCGTCAGGTTAAGACAGAAAACCCTACTTTCCCCGTCTGACCATCACGCACCATGCCACAGCAAGTAAAGGGAAGACTCGTTGACCTGGACGCCCGGGAAATCTACGGAGCCATCATCACCATCGGGGACGACGGAACGATTACGGACATTGAACGGGATCCGAGCCGCGACAAACGCGGCTGGTTCATCCTGCCCGGTTTCGTGGACGCCCACGTCCACATCGAAAGCTCGATGTTGCTGCCCGTGGAATTTGCCAAGCTGGCCGTGGTGCACGGCACCGTTGCTACGGTGTCCGATCCCCACGAAATTGCCAACGTGATGGGGCTGGCCGGCGTCGAGTACATGATCGATAACGCCCGGCACACACCACTGTCGATCAACTTCGGCGCTCCCAGCTGCGTGCCCGCCACGCGGTTTGAAACCGCCGGGGCGACCCTGGATGCCGGGGCCGTGGAGCAACTCCTCGACCGCCCCGACGTTCGCTACCTCAGCGAGGTGATGAACTATCCCGGCGTGCTCAACGCCGACCCCGGGGTGATGGCCAAGATCGCGGCGGCCCAGCAACGTGGCAAGGCCGTTGACGGTCACGCGCCGGGCCTACGCGGTGCCGAGGCCGCGGCCTACGCCGCGGCGGGGATTACCACCGACCACGAATGCTTCACCGCCGAGGAGGCCCGTGATAAGCTGGCGGCGGGGATGAAGATCATCATCCGGGAGGGCTCGGCGGCGCGTAACTACGCCGCCCTCCACGAACTCATCGACGAGTACCCCGACCGGATCATGTTCTGCACCGACGATAGCCACCCCGACGACCTCATGGCCGGGCACATCAACCGTATCGTGCTGCGCGCGCTGCGGGACAAGCACGAACTCTTTAACGTGCTGCGGATTGCCTGCCGCAATCCCGTCGAGCACTACGGCCTGGACGTCGGTCAGTTGCGGGTGGGCGACCGGGCCGACTTCATCCGCGTCGATGACCTGCGCCACCTGGCCGTGATGGAAACCTGGATCAACGGACGGCTGGTGGCCGAAGCGGGGGCGCATAATCTGCCGGACTACCGCCCCGAACCGATCAACAACTTTGACTGTAGCCCCAAGTCGCCCGAAGATTTTCGGGTGGCTCCGGGGCCCGCGGGGGCACAGCTACGCGTCATCGAGGTCTACGACGGGGAGCTCGTGACGGGAAAGCTACTGCTCGATCCCGTGCTGGACGCTGATGGCCGCCCGGTGGCCTCCCCCGACCGCGATGTACTCAAAATTGCCGTCATCAACCGTTACGCAGATGCTCCGGTGGCGGTGGGCTTCGTGCGGGGCATGAAGCTCCAGCGGGGAGCCATCGCCAGCTCCGTGGCCCACGATAGTCACAACATCGTGGTCGTCGGGGTCGACGACGAATCGATGTGCCGGGTGGCCAACGCCGTGATCGCCGAACGCGGCGGCATCGCCGCCGGGAGGGATGAATACCTCGAAGTATTGCCCCTGCCCGTGGCCGGTATCATGAGCAACGATACCGGCCCCCGGATTGCCGCCCGCTACGGGGCGCTGAACGGCTTCACCAAGCGAAAACTCCGGTGCGGCCTGGAGGCTCCCTTTATGACGCTTTCCTTCCTGGCCCTCCTCGTCATTCCTTCTCTGAAACTGAGTGACCGCGGGCTCTTTGACGCTAACCAGTTCGGCCTGGTAGACCTGTGGGAAGAAAGTCCGGATTGAGGACTGACCTAAGATCTTTATTTTTCCTGCACTCGTCCGCCCGGCCATAACTTTATCCCTAAACGCCCATCATGCGTTACCGCCTTTATTCGCTTATCCTTTGCCTTACCGGTCTCCTTGGCATCCTGGCCTGCGGCCCCAAACCCTCGCCACTGGAACAACGTGCGGCCCACTATCGGGAACACCAGGACTTTGCCAGTCTGGACGCCGTCGTGCGCCTGTTGCCGGATACGGCCTCCACGACCTACCTGAAAAGTCTGCTCGGGGAGCCCATCGACATGGGGTTCGACTACCGCTACCTGGTGGATTCCACGGGGGAGAACAACTGCGCCGTGGGTGCGGTTTTTCACCTCGACGACGAGGGTGGCTTTGATCAGCAATGGACGGGAGAGATTTGTGAGTAAGCCGTACCCCGTCATCACCACCGTAGGGCCGGAGCCCGAAGTAATCTGCCGGGAACTTCCGGAGGCCGTCTTTGACTACCCCTTCTTCAACGAAGGCGTCACCAGCGTCGGCGGGGGGGAGCGTTTTTCCCTCGATTCATGGTCAGGTGAGGAGGAAGAAAGTCTTGAAATCAGCGGCTTCATCTTCGGGGTTTCACACTGTGGCTCCACGCTGCTGAGCCGCCAACTGAATCAACTAGACACTGTGCGGGTAGTCAGCGAGCCGGAGGCCATTAACGGACTGCTGTTGTCAAAAGTCCTGTACGCGCTTGATGACCAAAGCGTCGCAGACCAACTGAAAAATATCGTGCGGATGTATCGTCAGGCGGAGGGCGGTAAGCGGCACCTCGTCGTTAAACTCACCTCCTGGAATATCTTCCTGATGCCCATCTTCCGGCGGGCCTTCCCCGGTGTCCGGTGGATCTTCCTGGACCGGGAGACGGAAAGCCTGCTGGCTTCCCTGCAGCGATCGGACGGCGGGTTCATCGACTGGTGGAATCACCCAACGCCCCTGACCCCACGGGCTTTTCTCGGCGAGGGCGCGGACTTCGCGGACAAGGAAGCATACCTGCGGGCGATGGTCCTTGGTCATCGCGAACAAGCCAGGATTCATCAAGACTCCACGGCCTTATTCCTGCAGTATCCGGAATTTTTGCACCAGTTTGATGCCATTCTGCGACACCTGGGATTGGCGGCCAGTCCGGACGAAATGGCCCGGGCGAAGGCCACGTTACGGTACGACGCCAAGTCGATGAAGCGGTTGCCATGGAAGGGGTGATTGCCTACTCAATCCCGTACCGCTGCAGTTGCCGGGCCATGATGGGTTTAAACAGGAAGGGGAAGAAGGACAGGATCAGCATCATGGGGTAGCCGTAGGGTAGCATGGGGCTTTCTTCGCGGGAGTCCAGCACCTGATAAGCTTTGCCCCCGATGTGGTGATGATCGGAATGCCGGGTCAGTTCGAACAGCAGGACCCGGCCGATGATGTGGTCGGAATTCCAGGAGTGCCGGGCGTTGACCCGTTCGTAGCGGCCATTGGGCAGCAGTTTGCGGCGGAGGCCGTAGTGGGCGAAGTAATTCTGGGATTCGAGAATGGTGATGCCGTAGACGCTCGCGAGAAAGTAACAGAGCAATACGTATTCGCCAAAGGCAAAGTAGATGGCGACAAAAAGCAGTAACGGCAGGAGCGTGAACAGCACCATCGGGTTAAGGTAGGGGTTCTTGCCGGTTGCCTTCAACCGCTGGGCTTCGAGCTTCCAGGTCTTGAAGTACCCACCGATCTGGGAGCGAAGCGCGAAGAGGTAAAAGTTATCTCCCTTCCGGGCGGACGTAAGATCCTGGGGAGTACCGATGTCCCGGTGGTGCCCGCCATTATGGTAGGGGACGAAGTGGTTCTGTACGGCGGTAGTCAGCAGCAGGTGGGCGGATACTTGCTTCCACACACTACGGGTTTTGTGGCCCAGTTCGTGTCCAACGTTAATGCCGATTACGCCCAGAATGGTGCCCATCATCAGCACCCTGGCCACGATGTCTGAAGTCGTCAGCCCAGGCTCGTCGATGGTGGAGAGGAAGTAGTACACCACGTAGAGGTGCAGGGGCACCATCAGGTAGAGGACCAGATCGTAGAAAAAGTCCTCTTTGGCTAACTCCCGTTCGGTTGCGTCGAGATTGTCCCGGTCGGGAGGGAAGACCATCTCCAGGACGGGCACCAGGACGTAGAGGAAAATAAGGCCGGAGTAGGTCAGTAAACCCGTGGTGCTGAAGGTGAGTAGACCAAACAGGGGAATGAGGTAGGCCGTGAGGTACTTAATCTTGCCCATAACGAAGGAGTGGTTTCCGAACTATAAGTGCAAATATAGTTCGATTTTAGGAGTGGCCCAAATTCTTTTTGCGGCGCAGTCCGGGGTAGCCACTTGGGTGACTCCCCTAAGTTGGGCTACTTTGTGGGGGATAAATCACAGTCCATGGGACGAAAGTCCGTATCGAGAAAACGGAAGGCCATCACCCGGCGCACGAACAAATGGCTCGGTGAGCTGCTGCTGGCCATCCAGCAGGAGGACCTGGAGACGCTGACCATTGACGACATTGCCCGGCTGGCCGGAAAGAGTAAGTCCACCATCTACGAATATTTTGAAAGCAAGGAAGATATTCTGCTGGCCGCCTGCAAAACACGGACGGATCAACTGTTTGCCTCCATCGTGGAGGTGAGTCAGCGGGGACTAAGTCCCCTGGAACTCTACCCCCAGCTCATCGAAATCCTGGCGCAGGGTACCGTAGACATCACCATTTCCTTTTTGCAGGGAATAAAAAGCCATTATCCGCAAGTCTGGGCCGTGATTGATGATTTTACCGACCAGTTTGTGGCGTTGCTGAAGCACCACTACGAAAGTGGGATCGCCGAAGGACTCTACAATCCCGTTTCCGTAGAATTGCTTGGCCACATCGATAAGCTGTTCATCATCCAGGTGGTGACGAACCCCGCAATTTTTTCCGACGAGAAGTACGCCCTGAGTAGTTTGGTGAAGGATTACCTGAATTTGCGGTTGATGGGGCTGTTGAAAAGGGAGGGAGAGGCAGGATTGAGGACCCAGGATTAAGGATTTAGGCTAAGGCGGAGGAGAAGGCTGAGGAGAGGGAAGAAGAAAGAAGAAAGATCGTTGTGCGGTCGTCCGTCTTTAGGAAGGATACGCCGCTCCAAAAAAACCTTACTGATTCCGTAGCGCTGGATTTATCCGGCGAAAGGCAAGGGAACGGATAGAAAAGTAGGCACCTCGAAGCGGGGGCAGGATTGAGGACCCAGGTTTCAGGATTTAGGCTAAGACGGAGGAGAAGGCTGAGGTTTAGGACGTCAATCCCCGGTCCGGGTGTACCGTAACTCCAGTACCCCGGCGGGATATTGCCGGGTGTGGGTGAGGGCGAAGTGGGTGAGGTCCGGCGTGCCTTCGAAGAGTTCTACGCCATCGGGCAGCACGAGGGGCATCACGTGGAGATGGAGTTCATCAATGAGGCCAGCGTTCAGGAGCAGGGTGTTAATTTGTCCTCCTCCGATCAGCCAGATGTTCTTTCCCGCTTTTTCCTTCAGCTCCTGGGTGAACGCTACGTGATGATCGCTGATGAACCGGACGAACTCCGTATCCGCCTGCCCGACTTTTCGGGTGAACACAAAGTTTTCGGTATCCGGATAGGGAAAGGGAACGTCCCATCCGATCAGCTGGCGGTAGGTGTTGCCGCCCTGGATGGTGGTCCCGATGGTTTTGATGAATTCGCCGTAGCCGTAGTCGAGCTGGTCCGGATTGGGGATGGATTCCAGCCAGTCAACGCTCCCGTCTGCGCGGGAGATTTTACCGTTGAGGCTCATGGCGGAGTAGAGGATCAGTTTACGCAAGGTGAAGACCATTGGTTCGGGACATAAAGTACTGACTTTTACCTTAGTATCATGATCCACGAAACGAGCGTCCGGAAATACTCCGGAACCCTGGCCGAACTCGCCACTGAAACGGGAGACTTGCGGTATGATGCGCTGGCTACCTACCTGAAAGAACTTTCCCGAAAAATTGAAGCGGACGGCGACGCCGACGCCGCCCGCGGGCGGCGCAAGCTGGCCCGGGAGTTACACGATGCGGCGGCCAAAATTGAGCAGGCCCGAGAAGCCATCGAACGGGCCTGGACCATATGCGCCCCCCACATGTAGCCTCACAACAACTCCGTGAACCTCTTCAGTGCCGGGTTGTCGTTGTCCCGGCGCCAGACGGCGTAGAGGGTCGTGCGCTGGGGGACTTGGGTTAACTCCACGAACTGAACACTGGTGCGGTAGCCCCGCCCCAGGACGGTGGGTACGATGGACAGGCCAAAGCCGTTTTCCACCAGACGGTAAATGGTGGTGGCGTGCACCGTCCGGTGCGCCACGCGGGGCTGAAAACCCGCATCAATGAACAACTGGATGACCTGCTCGTAATAGGTGCGGCTGTAGTTGGGGTCGAAGAGGATGAAGGGCTCTTCCCGGACCTGCGCCAGGCTTTGGAAATTATCCTGGTTGACGAAATGGCCGGGGGGCAATACGAGACTAAAGGTATCCTCGGCCACCGCCTTGCTGACCAGTCCGGGAGACTGCCGCTTGGTCCGTACGAAGCCGATGTCGAGCGTGCCGCGCTCCAGCTTGTCGAGTTGCTCCCGGTTGTTCAGGGCCTCCAGGCCGTAGCTTACTTCCGGGTGGTCGGCCCGGAAACGCAGGAGCAGATCGGGGATAATGTCCTGCATGGCGGAGCCCACGTACCCGAAGCGGAGTTCTCCGCCCTGTCCGTCGTGAATGCGCTGGGCCCGGTCCAGGGCCAGTTCCAGGTCGGCCATTTGTTGGCCGAGTGATTGCCGCAGGAAGGCTCCGGCGGAGGTTAACTCCACCATGCGGTTGTGCCGCCGAAACAGGGGGAAGCCCAGGGCGTCTTCCAGCTGGCGGATTTGCCGACTCAGCCCCGGCTGAGACATGTACAGCAAATCCGCCGCCCGCCGAAAGTGCAGCTCGTCGGCCAAAACGAGAAAGGAGCGGATTTGTCGCAGCTCAATTTGATAATCCATGGTTATCAAAGAACGCAATAATTATCTTGTTATGCATTAAAAATCGCCGGTTCTTTGCCTTCGGAAGTTGTAACCGCCCCGGTCGGATCCGTTCCTCCAACATCGTCGTAGGAGGAGTTGATCCAACCGGAGCCTTTTCCATCCTTAACCCGGGCGCAGATTCTTCGGAAAGCTGTTTCACCTGCGGCCCCATCCATTTTTCCCGAGCGTATCCAGCTGCACTCCTGCGGCCGGCTACTCCATTTTCGTGCCTAACCAACCACCATGATTTTTCAATACGGCGAAGACCAGCTGACGGTCGGCAAAGCCCTGGCCATCCTACGGGGAACACTGCCTACGGAGGTAAACGCCACCACCCGGGAACGGCTCGAGCGCGCCCACGAGGTGGTGCTGGCCGTAGCGGGCAAATCGCGCCCCACCTACGGCATCAATACGGGCTTTGGCCCGCTGTGTAACGTGAAGGTGGACGCGAAGGACACGGTGTCGCTGCAGCGGAAATTGCTGTTGAGCCACAGCGTGGGGATGGGGGAGCCCATTGCCCCGGAGCTGGCCAAGCTGATGATGATCCTCAAGGTCCACGCCCTGTGCCGGGGCTATTCGGGGATTGCTCCCCGGGTCATCGAGCGCCTGCGCTGGCAGATCGCGGAAGACGTGATTCCGGTGGTGCCCGAGCAGGGGTCCGTGGGCGCTTCGGGAGACCTGGCCCCCCTGTCCCACCTCTTCCTTCCCCTCCTCGGCGAGGGGGAAGTTTTCTACCGGGGGCAGCGGCGGCCCGCGGCCGCCGTCTTACGGGAACACCAACTGGAGCCCGTGGAATTGCACCCGAAAGCCGGCCTGGCCCTCATCAACGGCACGCAGTTTATTCTGGCGCACGCCGTCCTGCTCGTCGAGCGCCTCCAGAATGCCCTGACCAACGCGGACCTGATCGCCGCCCTCATGGTGGAGGGCCTGCAGGCCTCCGCCATGCCCTTCCACCCGGCGCTCCACGCCACCCGCCCCTTCCGGGGTGTGGTGCACGTAGCCGCCCGCATCCACCAGTTTTTGCGGGGCTCGGAAATCATGCAGGGGCACGCCAACTGCGAACGGGTCCAGGACCCCTATTCCCTGCGCTGCGTCCCCCAGGTCCACGGGGCCAGCAGAAACGCCTGGCTACACCTGCGGGAAATGGTGGAAACGGAAATGAATTCCGTGACCGATAATCCCGTCGTCTTCGACGAAGACCTGATCATCTCCGGCGGCAGCTTCCACGGGCAACCGCTGGCCCTGCCACTGGACTACGCCTGCCTGGCCGCCGCCGAAATCGGGAGCATCTCCGACCGGCGCAGCTACTTCGCCCTCCACGGCATCCCCGGCGTGGCCCCCAAGCTGCTCGTCGAAAAGAGCGGACTGGATTCCGGACTGATGATCGTGCAGTACACCAGCGCCGCCCTGGTAAGCGAGAACAAAACGATGTGCTTTCCGGCCAGTGCGGACAGTATTCCCACCTCACTCGGGCAGGAAGACCACGTCAGCATGGGCTCCATCTCCGGGCGCAAGGCCCTGCGGGTGGTACGGAACCTGGAAAAAATTCTGGGCGTGGAACTCTTCTGCGCCGCCCAGGCCTTTGACTTCCAGCGGCCGCTGAAGTCCAGCCCCGTCCTGGAGGCCATTCACGCCCGCGTCCGGCAAGATATTGCTCACGCTGCGGATGACCGGATTTACGCCACGGACCTACGGGCCGCCACGGAGCTGGTCCGCTCCGGTGCCCTGACGGCCATCGCCCGGGCCCACCAAAATAAAGCCTACAGCGCCTACGACGAGCTTTTCGAGGATCTCGGATAAACGTCTGCCCCTAAACGATAAACCTTCAGCCATGACCGCAACCGAGCTGTTTCAGCAAGACCTTCTCGCCGGAATCCCCGCCGACCTTCCCCCCGCGAAGCCCTACGACCCGACGGTCAACCACGCCCCGCGGAGGAAGGACATTCTGTCGCCGGAAGAGAAAGCCCTCGCGCTCCGCAACGCCCTGCGCTATTTCCCACCGGCCCTGCATCCTGCGCTTGCGCCCGAATTTTTGGAGGAACTAAAGACCTACGGCCGCATCTATATGTACCGTTACCGGCCGGATTACCCCATGCACGCCCGGCCCATTGACGCGTATCCGGCCCGGTCAAAAACCGCGGCGGCGATCATGCTGATGATCCAGAATAACCTGGATCCGGCGGTGGCCCAGCACCCGCACGAACTCATCACCTACGGCGGAAACGGGGCCGTTTTTCAGAATTGGGCGCAGTATCGACTGACGATGCAGTACCTGGCCAAGATGAGCGAGGAGCAGACGCTCCACCTCTATTCCGGGCATCCGCTGGGCCTCTTTCCCAGCTCCCCCGATGCGCCCCGGGTGGTGGTGACCAACGGCATGGTGATCCCCAATTATTCGTCTCCGGATGACCTGGAACGCGGCAACGCCCTCGGGGTTACCCAGTACGGTCAGATGACGGCCGGCTCCTACATGTACATCGGCCCGCAGGGCATCGTACACGGCACCACGATCACCGTGATGAACGCTTTTCGCAAAGTGCTGAAGGACGGAGAACGGTCCGCCGGGAAAATCTTTCTGACGGCCGGACTCGGGGGCATGAGCGGCGCGCAACCCAAGGCGGGCAACATCGCCGGCTGCGTCACGGTCTGCGCGGAAGTGAATCCGGCGGCGGCCCAGAAGCGCCACGACCAGGGCTGGGTGGACGAAATTTATGACGATCTGGCGGCGGTGATCCAGCGGGTCTGGCGGGCCCAGGCCGCAGAGGAGGTCGTTTCGATCGCCTACGTCGGAAACGTGGTGGACTGCTGGGAAAAATTCGCCGAGGCGGACCTGTTCGTTCACCTCGGGTCGGACCAGACGAGCCTGCACAATCCCTGGTCGGGCGGCTACTATCCTGCGGGGATGTCCTTCGCCGAGGCCAATGCCCTCATGCGGGAGGATCCGGAGGCCTTTAAGGAGGCAGTGCAGGTGAGCCTACGTCGGCACGTGGCGGCGGTAAACCAACACGCGGACCGTGGGACCTACTTCTTTGACTACGGCAACGCTTTTTTGCTGGAGGGCGCGCGCGCAGGTGCCGAGCTGGCCGGAAAAGATGGCCGTGAATTCCGGTATCCCTCCTACGTACAGGACATCCTGGGACCGATGTGCTTCGACTACGGCTTTGGCCCCTTCCGCTGGGTGTGTACCTCCGGTCGCCCGGAAGATCTGCGCACCACCGACCGGCTGGCCCGGGAGGTACTGGAATCCCTGGCCTCCGAAGCACCCCCGGAAATTCAGCAGCAACTCCAGGACAACATCACCTGGATTCGTGACGCCGAGCGGCACCAGCTGGTGGTGGGCTCCCAGGCCCGCATCCTCTACGCCGACGCCATTGGCCGTATCCGCATCGCGGAGGCCTTCAACGCGGCTATCGGCCGCGGGGAAATCGGTCCGGTCGTCCTCGGCCGGGACCACCACGACGTGTCGGGCACCGACTCCCCCTACCGGGAAACGAGTAACATCTACGACGGGAGTCGCTTCACCGCCGACATGGCGGTGCACAACGTCATCGGCGATGCCTTTCGGGGTGCCAGCTGGGTATCCCTCCACAACGGCGGCGGCGTCGGGTGGGGTGAGGTGATCAACGGGGGCTTCGGGCTCCTCCTCGACGGCGGCGAAGCCGCCCTCCGCCGCCTGCGGAATATGCTGTTTTTCGACGTCAACAACGGCATCGCCCGCCGCAGCTGGGCGCGGAACGACGAAGCCCGCTTCGCCATCGAGCGGGAAATGGCCCGCACCCCCGGCCTGACCGTCACCCGGGCCGAACGGGTCGATGACGGCTTGTTTGATGACCTTGATTTTGGTTAATTTCCAACCCTCCACTTAATCCCACCGCCATGGCAGTTCTCTTTGGTCCCTTCACCCAACTCGTCACGCATCCCGAGGCCCGACTGCGTGGTCCGCTTATGGATGAAGAACTGGTGGTCATTCCGGAGGGCGGCATCCTCGTACGGGAGGGGATGATTCAGGCCGTCGGCCCCTTTGCCGAACTGAGCCGGGCCTTCCCCCACGCCCGGGCCGGGGAGCGGGGAGCAACCGGACCGAACGTGGTCATGGCGGGCTTGATCGATTGCCACACCCACCTCATTTTTGCGGGGAGTCGGGCCCGGGATTATGCTGCCCGCAACGCCGGTAAGACCTATCAGGAGATCGCCGCCGCGGGCGGCGGCATCAAGGACACCCTGCGGCATACGCGGGCGGCCAGCGACGACGAATTACTCCGCTTACTGCGGCAGCGTCTCGACCGTCACCTCCGCTCGGGGGTAACTACGGTGGAGGTAAAAACGGGCTACGGACTGAGCGTGGCCGAAGAACTGCGGATGCTGCGCCTCATCAATCGGGCCGGGGAGCGCCATCCCGCGGCGGTGGTGCCCACCTGTCTGGCGGCCCACCTGGTGCCGCCGGAAATGCCGGACGAACGCACCTGGTTGACGACCATCCTTGAGGAGATCGTTCCCGTGGTGACGGCAGAGAATTTAGCCCGACGCTTCGATATTTTTGTGGAGCAGGGCGCCTTTTCGGTTCCGGCGGCCCGCGAGTACCTCCTGGCGCTGAAGGAACGGGGTTTTGACCTTACCGTACACGGCGACCAGTTTTCGGTGGGGGGGAGCCAGTTGGCCGCAGAAGTTGGTGCCCGGAGCGTTGATCACCTGGAAGTGAGTGGCGCGGCCGAGATTGCTACCCTGGCGGCAAGCCGCACCATCGCTACGGCCCTGCCGGGAGCCAGCATCGGGCTGGGCTGCGCCTTCACGCCCGCCCGTAAACTCCTGGACGCCGGCGCGGCGCTGGCGATCGCCAGCGACTGGAATCCGGGTAGCGCCCCCCAGGGGGACTTACTGGCCCAGGCCGCCATCCTCGGTACCTTCGAAAAATTAAGCACGGCCGAGGTACTGGCCGGCATCACCTTCCGCGCGGCCGCGGCCCTGGGGCTCTCCGATCGCGGCCGCCTGGCGGCCGGTCAACGGGCAGATTTTATCAGTTTCCCCACGCAAGATTACCGGGAAATACTGTATCATCAGGGCAGCTTAAAACCGAACCGCGTATGGATAAGTGGATCCCCCATCATCTAGCCGAAGCCTATCGCCCACCCGAAGCAGAAAACTGGACCGGCCGAACCACGGATCCCGCGCTGGGCCCCCAGTACTGGTACCAGCGGGTGGAGTTACACAGTTGGTCGCAGAGCCTCCACGGGCAAACGGCGAATCTGATCGGCTACGCCTGCGAGGAAGGGGTCGCCCGCAACCAGGGACGCGTGGGCGCGGCCGCCGGGCCGGCGGCCATTCGCCGCCGACTGGGAAAGCTGGCTTGGCACCATGGAAATAAAACCGTGTTTGACCGGGGAGACCTGCTGTGCCACAACGGCGATATGGAAGCCACTCAGCGGCAGCTCGGCATTATGGTGGAGCACTGCCTCCGCGCCTCCATCTTTCCCATCGTGCTGGGGGGCGGGCACGACCTGGCCTTCGGGCATTATCGTGGCGTGCGGGCCGCTGCCGGAGCGCACCGGGTGGCGGTCATCAATTTCGACGCCCACTTTGACCTGCGCCCCGTCGTGGACAAACCCAACTCCGGAACCCCCTTCCTGCAGTCCCTGGATCACGGCCTGAACGACTACTGTGCCATCGGGATTCAGCGCATCGCCAACACCGCCGAACTCTTCGACATCGCCGCTGAGCGGGGCGTGAGCTACATCCCCCTTCAGGAATGTCAGCCCCACCAACTGGCGACCGTTTTGGACAAACTCGTCCCTATCGTCCAGCGCAACGACTGGATTTACGTTTCCATCGATCTGGATGGTTTCTCGGCCGCCTACGCTCCGGGCGTCAGCGCCCCTTCTCCGCTGGGCCTGAACCCGAGCTTCGTTCTGTCGGTACTGGAATTCCTCTTCGCTTCGGGGAAGGTCGTCTCGGCGGACATCGCCGAGATGAATCCCCGCTACGACCAGGATGATCGTACGGCGCGACTCGCGGCCGCCCTGGTGGACGCCATCGTGGGCTGGGTCAAATAGGCCCCTAGTCCCGTCATCGTTGTCTGATGATCCGTACGGTACCCCGTTGCCCGTCGGTCGTCCAAACCGAAATCAGGTAGGTTCCCATTGTGGCTACTCATCAAATTTATCCGCCTGAGTAGTGGAAAGTTATGCCCAGCCAGCAAAGATTTGGACCTACGGCTCTTACTGGATAAGGCTGCACCTGCGCGCCGTCGCAATAATGTAAATTTGACGATTACGACGAGTTGCAAAACTCGAAATCGATGGTTGGCGGTCCCGCTTATTCTGCGTCGGCGTACGCCCGAGCGACCTTCTTCATCCGCTTGCTGTTCACGCCCAGGTCACTGTGGCCGACCCGGCTGGCACTGCGGAAATGGATGACCTTGGCCTCGTCATCGAAGATGAACTCCACGTCGTCGATGAAGGGGATGGGAAAGGTTTTGAAGGTGAAGTGCAGGTAGTTGCCTTCCTCCTTTACCAGCTTCGTCCGGGGCATGCCGGCAATGACGGTCTTCAGGCGTGCTTTAGCCTCTTCCATCGTACCCATATAAGGGATGGGCTCCCGCTTCTTATCCGCCTGCGTGCTCTGCGTACTGACGCAATTGGGACTTTTGGGGCAAGGCTTGAGGGAAGTCGTCATGGAGCTTTTTTGGTGGACAATGGCCGCCAGGGCCTCTTTGTTCATTTCTCCTCCCGAAGCATCCAGCGCAAGGGAAGCGTAAAGCTGGTTGTTTTCCACCGACCGGACCTCCCCGAGCAGTTGCAAGTTTTCCCCGCGACCCACAAAGTGCAGCAGGCCAAAATTCTTTTGGCCAATCAGGGGCGAAATACGGTGGCGATTAGGTTCGTCGGCACCCTCGTAGGAATGCGTCAATCCGCTGGCCGTAATCTCATAAACGGCATAATCATCGACCATCACCTTGCTAACCTCCGCCAGGTGGCGATCTCCGCTCAGGATAAGGGGCAGACTCGGTTGAGTCCGGGCCAGTAATTGCAGGAGGCGTTCGCGAGCGGCGGGGAAGTTAGCCCATTTCTCGTAGCCGTGGTCTTCGGGCAGGACCTGAATGCTACTGCCAATGACGTGCGCATCGGCGCTGCTGTTCGTCAGGGTCTCCTCCAACCAGGCCCACTGGGCTTCGCCAAGTACGTCACCCTGGGCGTTGGCGCCGTAGCGGTCCCCCTTTCTGGTGGGGGGCATCAACTCATCGCGGAAGTAGCGGGTGTCGAGCAGGATAAGGTTGACGGAAAGGGCATCATTCCCCACGAGGTAGCTTTGGTAGCCTCCTTCACGTTTCCGTACGGGTGCGGTGGCGGGGACCTCCAAAAAATCCAGCATGAGGTCACGGGCGGCTGCCTTGTGCGGCCATTCCTTGCCACCGTCGTTGATGCCGTAATCGTGATCGTCCCAGATGCCGTAGACGGGGACTGAGGCGGTAAAGGCTGCGTACGCGGGGGCCTGCTTCTGCTTGGCGTAGGCAGCGGCCATCTCGTTCATGTCATCGGTATCGGCGTAGACATTATCACCAAGCCAGAGCCAAAGGTCAGGCTGCTGGTCCGCGATGAGGTTCCAATAATCCTGGGGGAGATCTTCACGGTTGCAGGAGCCGAAAGCCATCGTGAAGACACCCTCTCCGGTTCCGGTGTCGGCCCCGGTGTTCTTTCTTGCTTCCTCCAGCCGGTATTCCATAACCAGATCAATTTGGGCTGAATTAGAGGCCTGCCAGAAAAGATAAGCGACGAAGGCCAGGGCGATGGCCAGAAGCCCCAGGAGAATGCGTTTGATCATTGGGTGGAAAATTTGTGGTGTAAATATCGGGAAAGGGAAACCGGAATCAAGAAAATGGGCTAATCGGGAATTAACGGCAGAACCGACTATTCGCACTTTGGGAGCTGGCCTAATCGATCGGCTTCAAACAAGGTGAGCACGTGTAAGTCATTCATTCTGAGGAAAAAATATCTCATCGGTGAATCCGAACAGCGGGCCATTTACGTAGGTAGGGGTAATACGCTCCGTTTTCCGATTGCTGATTGGAAGACATCGTTCTGAATCACTAACCAATTAAATCAACCCGTATGTACCGCACTTTAACCCGAATACTTATTCTGGCGGGATTTGTCCTGTCAACTTCGACACTTCTGGCAGACCGCATTACCGTTTCTTCCGCACTGGATGCAGGACCCAATACGCTGCGGGCAGCCGCGATGGCTGCCGTTAGCGGAGACACCATCGACTTTTCTTCCACGCTTAACGGCACGACGATTCTGTTGTTGTCGGGAGAAATCACCATCGACGAGTCCGTTACGATACTCGGTAATGGCCTGACCAATACCCTCATCAGTGGCAATACCTCCGGCCGGATTTTCAACGTAACGGGTGCCGGAGTAACGGCTTCCTTTACCAACCTGGCCTTGCTTGCGGGACGGGCAACCACCAGCGGTGGCGCCATCCTGGTAACGGACGCCAGTGTGACCATGACTAATTGCTCGATAACCGCGAGCGTTGCGGCGGGAGCCAATGCCGATCAGGGTGGCGGTGCCATCGCCAACGACGGCGGTTCCGTCATGCTGACTGGTTGTATGCTGATGGGCAATACCGCTACGGGAGCCTCCGGTAGTGGTGGTGCCATCCTCAACGTTAACGGGGGGGCACTGATCGTGTCCAGTTCCACCATCGCCATGAACTCCGCCAGTCGCGCGGGCGGTGGCATTGAAGATGCCTCGGGTGCCGGATCAACCTTTCTGTTGACCGACGTAACGCTACGCGCCAACTCCACGGGCTCCGCACCGGGTAACGGCGGCGCCGTTCATATCTCCGGCGACGGCAACCTGACCATCACCGGCGGAACGGTCGTAGGAAACACCGCAGCTTCCGAGGGTGGTGGCCTGTGGAACGGCACGGGTACCATGACGGTAAGTGGCGTAATGATCGACAACAACGAAGCTCAGGGTGACGCCGCCGATACCGGTGGTGGTGGTTTGTTCAACAACGGGGGCACCCTGGTGGTGAACAACTCCACGATGATCACCAACAACCGCGCCACGGGTACTTCCGGCAGTGGTGGGGGCATCCTCAACGTCGATGGCTCGACCCTGACCGTTACGGACGTTACCATTTCGGGTAACTCCTCCAATCGTGCGGGCGGCGGCATCGAAGACGTCTCGGGCTCGGCGACCACGGCTACGATTACCAACGTAACCTTTAACGGCAACACCACCGGCAGTATGCCGGGTAATGGTGGTGCGGTGCACATCACCGGCCCCAGTAACATGAACATTACCGGTGGGTCGGTCGTCAACAACACCGCGGCCGCCGAGGGTGGTGGCCTGTGGAACGGCACCGGAATCATGAATATTACCCGGGTGATGATCGACGGCAATACCGCCAGCGGTGCTGGCGCCGACCAGGGCGGTGGTGGCGTTTTCAACGCCGGCGGAACGATCAATATCGCCGACAGCACCATCATTACTAACAACGTAGCCGACGGTGCAGCCGGCAGTGGTGGCGGTATCCTTAACGACGCCGGTGGCTCGCTGACGGTCGCTAATTCTCGCCTGTCCGGCAACTCCTCCAATCGCGCGGGTGGTGGCATTGAAGATGTCTCCGGTGCGGGAACCACCTTCACGATCTCAAACTCCATCCTGAGCGACAACACCACCGGCAGCAGCCCCGGTAACGGTGGCGGCGTTCACATCTCCGGCGCGGGTGATCTGACCATCTCCGGGGGTATGGTAACCGGTAACGTAGCGGCCCTCGAAGGAGGCGGCCTGTGGAACGGTTCGGGCACCATGACGGTGAGTGGCGTAATGATCGACAATAATGAAGCTCAGGGTGACGCCGCCGATGACGGCGGCGGTGGCCTCTTCAATAACGGGGGTACGCTGGTGGTCAATAACGCCACGGTAATCAGCAACAACCGCGCTACGGGTACCTCCGGCAGTGGCGGTGGTATCCTGAACATTATGGGCTCAACGCTGACCGTCGTGGACGCTACCATCTCGGGCAACTCCTCTAACCGTGCGGGGGGTGGTATCGAAGACGTATCGGGTGCGGCCACTACGGCCATCATCACCAACGTGACTTTTGACGGTAACTCCACCGGCAGCATGCCGGGTAACGGTGGTGCCGTGCACATTACGGGGCCCAGTAACATGAACATTACCGGTGGTTCGGTCGTCAACAACACCGCCGCCGCCGAGGGCGGTGGATTGTGGAACGGTACCGGCACCATGAACATCACCCAGGTGATGATCGACGGCAATACCGCCAGTGGCGCCGGATCCGACCAGGGCGGTGGTGGCGTTTTTAACGCCGGTGGAACGATCAACATCGCCGACAGCACCATCATCACGAATAACGTAGCCGACGGCGCAGCCGGCAGTGGCGGCGGTATCCTCAACGACGCCGGTGGCTCGCTGACGGTAACTGATTCCCGTATTTCGGGGAACACCTCCAACCGTGCCGGCGGTGGTATCGAAGATGTCTCCGGTGCGGGCACCACCTTCACCGTGGCCAGAACCACCATCACGAGCAATTCTACGGGTAGTAGCCCCGGTAACGGCGGTGGCATTCACATTACCGGTATGGGTGATCTGAACATTTCCGGCGGTTTGGTCGCCAACAACACGGCCTCCGCCGAAGGGGGTGGACTGTGGAACGGCACCGGAATCATGACGGTAAGCCGCGTAATGATCTCCGGAAATACGGCCAGTGGTGCCGAATCCAACCAGGGAGGCGGTGGCCTCTTCAACGCCGGCGGAACCATTAACGTAGTAGACAGCACCGTCATCGAAAATAACGTAGCGGACGGTATGGCCGGCAGTGGCGGTGGTATCCTCAACGACGCCGGTGGCTCACTGACGGTGACCGATTCCCGTCTGACGGGTAACACCGCCGTACGCGCCGGTGGTGGTATTGAAGACGTATCGGGAGCCGGCACCAATTTTGCCGTGACCCGGACGACCATCAACGATAACATGACCGGAAGCAGCCCCGGTAACGGTGGCGGTATCCACATTACCGGTATGGGTGATCTGACCATTTCCGACGGTAGCGTAACCGGCAACGTAGCCGCCCTCGAAGGCGGTGGCCTCTGGAACGGATCCGGCACGATGACGGTGAGCGGTGTAATCATTGACGATAACGAAGCTCAGGGTGATGCGGCCGATGATGGTGGTGGCGGACTGTTCAACAACGGCGGTACCATCGTCGTCGTTGACTCCACGGTGATCAGCAACAACCGCGCCTCCGGAACTTCCGGTAGTGGTGGGGGTATCCTCAACATCTCCGGATCAACACTGACCGTAACCAATGCGACCATCTCCGGCAACTTCGCCAACCGCGCTGGTGGCGGTATCGAGGACGTTTCCGGTGAAATGACTACCGCCATCCTGACCGACGTGACCTTTGACGGTAACTCCACGGGTAGTGCACCGGGCAATGGTGGTGCGGTCCACATCACGGGCCCCAGCAACATGAACGTCACCGGTGGTACGGTGATCAACAATATGGCCGTTGCCGAAGGCGGTGGGCTCTGGAACGGTACGGGCGTCATGAACATCACGGGCGTGATGATTGACGGAAATACCGCCAGTGGCGCGGAATCCAACCAGGGTGGTGGCGGCGTCTTCAACGCCGGCGGAACGATCAACATCGCCGACAGCACCATCATCATCAACAACGTTGCGGACGGTGCAGCCGGTAGTGGCGGTGGTATCCTCAACGATGCCGGTGGATCCCTGACCGTAACCGACTCTCGCCTTTCCGGCAACTCGGCGGTCCGCGCCGGCGGTGGCATCGAAGACGTTTCCGGTGCCGGAACCACCTTCACCCTCACGGGAGTAGTACTGACCAACAACACCACCGGAGCCAGCCCCGGTAACGGTGGTGGTGTGCACATCACCGGCGACGGAGACCTGACCATGACTGGCGGCCTGGTGGCCGGCAACTCTGCCGCCGCCGAAGGCGGTGGCCTCTGGAACGGTGCCGGACTGATGACCCTCACGGAAGTAAGTGTCGAGAACAACATCGCGATGGGTGCTGACCCCACCAACGGTGGTGGTGGCGTATTCAACGCTGGTGGTACGATCAATATCTCCGCTTCGACCGTTAGTGAGAACACCGCCATGAGCACCGGTAACGGTGGTGGTATCCACAATGCCGGTGGTGGTACGATGACCATGACGAGCAGTACCGTGAGTGGTAATGCCAGTGCTTCGGGTGGTGGCGCCATTGCCAACGCCGGAACCTTTACCATCAATACGTCCACCATCGCTAACAACTACGCCATGGGCAATGGTGGCGGACTGCTGCAATTCTCGGCGATGGACAGCCTGTCCATCAACGGCTCCATCCTGGCAACGAATACGGCCGATGGCTCGGGTATCGACCTGTCCGGCATGGGGTCCTTCACCTCCGGAGGGTACAACATCGTGGGAGCGGACGACGAGTCTGCCTTCATGGCTGAACCCACCGACACCGTCGGTACGGCCGAAGAACCGGTTGACCCCAAAGTCATGCCGCTGGCGGACAATGGCGGTTCCACCAAAACCCATGCCCTCGATTGTCCCAGCCCCGCCATCGACATGGGTAACCCCGACGCCATGGGACCCGACCAGCGTGGTGAAGCCGTCTTCGGTGACAGCAAGGACATCGGTTCCTTCGAACGTCAGATGGAATGTACTACGAGTAACCGCAATTTTGAGGAACTCCTCGGTGCGGAACTGTACCCCAACCCGGCGGCCGCTTCCTGGGTGACGGTAACGCTTCCGATTCAGTACCCCACGGCAGAGCTAAGCATCGTTGACATGGGAAGCGGTAGAATTATCGATACCCGTCGAATCTTCGCGGGTAACAACGACGTCAACATTACTAACCTGCCCAACGGCATGTACGTCCTACGGATCATCTCCGGTGACCGTCAAACGCGGAAGCGTCTCGTGGTAACCCGGTAAGGTAGCCAGGACCAATACTGATTAGCAGGAAACCTGCGGTTCGGGAAGTGAATAATTCGTTCACCTCCCGGTCCGCAGGTTTTCTTTTTTGGGGATACCGGTAACAGGCTAGTGGGAAGTCTGCTTTCCAAGAAAGCACCCGGAACGTTAGGCGTACCGTCTCCGGATGAGGTCGATAAACTCCAGGGCGGTTTCCCGCCGCTCTTCCAGCGTCCAGTCAAAGCGCTTGGCGAGGCTTTCCAGCACGGGGCGGGCAGCCTGGAGGCTGCCGGAACTGTTGAGCGTCCGCAGGGTGGTATTCAGCAGGTCATTATCGTCACCGAAGAGTTCTTTGGTGTAGAGTAGTCGACTATTGATCGAAAGGGCCCGGGTCAGGTCATCGACCGATTGGCTCCCCAATTTGGCGGCCAGGTGGCTGCCGCCGTCCTGGGAGAACAGGGCGGTAATTTCCCGACTGGCTGAGCTCGGTGCGGGAGCCGGTGGCGGGGTCGGAGCCGGCTTTGGCGGCGGTGGTGGGGTCGGCACTGCTACCTCGGGTTTGCTTTCCACCGGCGGTGGCGGCGGTGGCGGTGTGACCGGCTTGGGTGTTGGGGGCGGTGGTGCCGGAGCGGGCGGCGGCGTTGCCGGCTGGACGGGCGGAGGGGGCGCTGCCTGAACGGGTTTTGGGGGTGCCGGTTTGGGGGCCGGTGTTGGCGGCGGCGGGGTGGCCGGTTGTCCGGCGGCGTTCAGGTAGTACTCGTAGAGTTCCCGGAGGTAGCCCAACATCAGGTCGCGTTCCATGGTGGACAGCGATCCTCCCTCATCCAGCTGAAGGCTTTTGTGGAGCGCATTGATACGATTGAGCAGGCGATTGGCTTGCGAGTGGGGCATGTGGGGAGTTTTTCGGTACTTTGAGCGCCAAATTAACGATCTCCGGACGATAGAGCTTGCTTCGACGTCAATATTCGATCGTATTTAGGCCCTCCCGTAGTGTACGGTGCCGGTAATTCCCTGCTTTAGCCCCGCTAATCCACCGGATTTATCCTTCACCCCCACGGTTTCTACGGTATTGGGCGTTGACGTTACGCAAGCCCGAAGAGGAATTACCATCCGGTAAAAAAGCGAGTATTCATGTTTCTAGAGCCTAACTTCAGTGGTCAGCGTAGTGGATGGATTGAAGTCATTTGCGGGAGTATGTTTTCCGGAAAAACGGAGGAACTGATCCGCCGGCTGAAGCGCGCCAAAATCGCCGGGCAGAGCGTAGAAATTTTCAAACCCAAAATTGACACCCGCTACGGAGAAGAACGGGTGGTGAGCCACGACAGTAATTCCCTGTTGGCTACCCCCATCAGTGACACGCGTAAAATCCTGAACGTGGCGGAGGAAGTAACCGTGGTGGGGCTCGACGAAGCACAGTTCTTCGAAATGGACGTCGTCAAGCACGTCCAGACTCTGGCGGATCGGGGAAAAAGGGTAATCATCGCCGGCCTGGACATGGATTTCCGGGGGGAACCCTTTGGGCCAATTTGCAGCTTGCTGGCCGTTGCGGAATACATCACCAAGGTGCACGCCATTTGTTCTCACTGCGGTAATCTGGCCACCCATTCCTACCGGCTTACGTCGGAACAGGATACGGTGGTGCTCGGCGAGAAGGATCTTTACGAAGCGCGTTGCCGCCGTTGTTACCGGATGGGCAACATTCTGGAATTGAAGTAAGGACGTGGCCGACCCATAGCGGCAAAAAAATCGAACTTGCCGACATGACGAAAATCATGGCTCCCCGGAAATTCGGTTGGCACCTGCTCCGCCATGATGATATGCGTCATTATCGGGCAAAAAGGGCGGGAAAAATTCATCGGTAAGCAACAAGAGTCGCATCTTGGTTGTCTATCGCATAACCACTAAAGTGTCATAATTTATTTAGACTCTTTAAAAACAATTGCGTCCCAACTATCTTTGGTCCCGTAAATCGCCGTTAATATGCCCTTTCCACTCGTTGCTGCCGCTCCTCATTTTGCTGCCGGACAATCTGGCACCATTGAACGCTTCACGAACAAGAAGCTGGCCAGCAAATTGATGGACATTGGCGTACGACCAGGTTCACGGTTGCGGATCATCCGCAAATCTCCCTTTGGTAGCAGCTGGTACGTGAAGATTGACCGCCAGTGCTTAGCCCTTCGGAAGCAAGAATTGGCATGCATCATGATCAAATAAACCCCCGGCCTACGGTAGGCCTGGTGGGTAATCCCAACAGCGGAAAATCCTCGTTATTTAATCTGCTTACGGGTCTTCGGCAACGGATCGGAAACTTTCCCGGGGTCACCGTCGAAAAGAAGGCCGGTACCCTGCGACTGGAAGGACTGCCCGAGGTGGAAATCATTGATTTCCCGGGGGCCTACAGTTGTTATCCCACCAGCCTGGATGAGCGTTTGGTGGTGCAGGAGTTGACTAATCCCGAAGGCGACCTCTTCCCCGATGCGCTGATCTACGTCGCCGACGTCACCAAGCTGGATAAGCACCTGCTGCTGTTCACCCAGCTGCGGGACCTCGACCTGCCGATGATCCTGGTCCTGAACATGGCCGACCTGATCGAGACCAACGGGCTCACGATTGACATTCCCAACCTGAGTAAAAAACTGGGGGTTCCGGTGGTGCCCGTCAGCGCCCGTGAAGGGCGGGGCGCCGAGGAGCTCAAGGCGGCCGTGGCGGATTTGCTGCGGTCTCCCCTGGATTACCGTCCCGAAGAACCCTTCTTCGAGCCCGGGGCCAGCGCCCGGGACGTTCTGGCGGAATTGCGGCAGGACCTGCCCGCCCGCAACGACTACCACGCCCTGCTCATGATTCATCATGCTCCCTGGCTGAAGCACGTTCCGGAGCCCCTGCGGCACCGGATCCAGAACGCCAAGATGAAGCATAATTTTCATAGCCTTCAGGCGCAGGTGGAGGAAACCATGGCCCGCTACGACGGCTTTGAGCCCATCGTGAAACGGGCCGTCCACCACGCGGGCGACCGCTCGACCACCAGTGATAAAATCGATGGGATCCTTACCCACCACGTCTTCGGCCCGATCATTTTCGTGGCCATCATGCTCCTGTTGTTTCAGGCGCTTTTTGCCTGGGCCAGCCTGCCGATGGACCTGATCGAATGGTTCTTTGAGGTTCTCGGGGAAGGCGTACGCAATAACCTGGCGGCCGGCTGGCTGACGGACCTGATCGTGGACGGCATCATCGCCGGCCTGGGGGGCGTACTCGTTTTTGTTCCCCAGATCGCCATCCTGTTTTTCTTCATCGCCATCCTGGAGGAAGTTGGTTACCTGGCCCGGGCCGCCTACATGTTCGACAGCATCATGCAGCGTTTTGGCCTCAACGGGCGCTCGGTGGTGGCCCTCATCAGTGGCCACGCCTGCGCCATTCCCGCCATCATGAGCACCCGGACCATCGCCAACTGGAAGGAACGACTGTTAACCATCCTGGTTACGCCGCTGACGTCCTGTTCGGCCCGCATTCCGGTCTACGTCATCCTGATCAGCTTTGCCGTTCCGGAGGAAACCTTCCTTGGCTTTGGACTGCAGGGCCTGGCCTTCGCCGGACTGTACTTTCTTGGCATCCTGGCGGCCATGCTTTCCGCGTTGGCGTTTAAGTACATCATGAAGACCCAGGAGCGTAGCTTCCTGATGCTGGAGCTGCCCACCTACCGCTCACCGGTGTGGCGCAACGTAGGTATTACGGTGTGGCAAAAGGTCAAAACTTTCATGGTGGAGGCCGGAAAGATCATCCTCGTCATCAGCATCATTCTGTGGGCGGCGTCTTCCTACGGACCCGCCGACGATATGGCAGCGGCCGAGCGTGCCGCCGAGCAGATGGCCGTTGAGCTGGCCTTGAGCGAAGACGAAGCGGCGGATGTTCTGGCCGGACAGTTGCTGGAAGCCAGCTACGCCGGGCACATCGGCAAGTTCATCGAACCCGCCATTGCTCCGCTGGGCTACGACTGGAAAATCGGCATCGCCCTGTTCACCAGTTTTGCGGCGCGGGAGGTCTTCGTGGGCACCATGGCCACCATCTACTCCATCGGCAGCGCGGACGATGAGCTCCGTATCCGCGACCGGATGGCCGAGGAGGTTAACCTCGTCACTGGCGAACCCGTCTACAACCGGGCCACCTCCTGGAGCCTGCTCGTGTTTTACGTATTCGCGATGATGTGCATGTCCACCCTCGCGGTCACGAAGCGGGAAACCAACAGCTGGAAATGGCCGGTCATTCAGTTCACCTTCATGACCGTGCTGGCCTACGTCAGCGCCATGGGGGTATACCAGTGGTTGAGTTAAGGCGGCAAGTAGCTTTTCAGGACCGGTCTTTTCCAGAGACACTTCCGTGCTTCAGGCAACCGATGTTACCATTTTATCGAGGAGTATAAGCAAGGGCGCTCACCGCAGGTGCAGGCTAATGGCCCCTCATCGCTTCGGGGCCCTCCGGGGGCGCAAAAATTATTGGATTTTTCCGGAAATCAGCCTTAGCCATAAAGGAGGCGAGTAGCGATAATTTAGGAGAAGAAAGGAAGACGAAAAATTGCAAGAATTTGATAATCAGGCTACTATAAAATTTGGAAAACTGACTTTTACGGAAAATTGACGAACGGTATTTGGCAATTTGTCCTTTGGTCGGAATAATGTTCGGTGCATCTTTGAAGCATCTTCTTAACACCATAAATACATAATCATGAAAGATGCAATTAAAAATAAGGAAGTAAAAGTATTGGACCTCGACACGCTTAAGACCATTTTCGGAGGTGATGGCAATCCGGTAGATGACATCATTACCGACCCCGCAAACATCGTTACGGAGGATATCGACATCTAAGAAATCCGTGCTATTTAGGCAGTATACAATCTTTAATAATCGACCATAAATAGTCATATCTAATAATTTCCACGAAAGTGTGTTGATGAGTTTCCCCCAGGGGGAGCTCATCAATTTTTTTCAGGTATTGTCGTTCTGCTTCGGCCACCGTCTTTTTACTGATGCCCTTTTTGGCCAATAGAATCAACGACCGCACAAACAGCTTGCTCCGACCCAGCTTGGCTCCCCTCATGTGGCGCTGCAAATACTTTTGTAACGCATCCACTTCATCCCATAGCCCTTCTTTTTGGTGGTTAACCACCAGGTAAGTCACCTTCAGGACGAAGATCTGTACGTTCCGGAGCGACTTTTCCTTATTTGCGTGGCTAAAGGTATTGAGGAACTTACGCAGCCGGAATTTACGGAAGAAGGTATCCTCCGGAGCCTGTTGCACCCGACCGATATCGATCAGGAACTGAAGGTATCCGGCGAAGATGTCAATGGTTTCACCGTGCGTTTTTGACAGGGTGGCCTTGTATTTCTTGAGGTTAATGGTTCTGAAGAAGTCGTAGGCTTCCTGAAAATGGCCCGTTCTCAGGCACAGCAAGATGGTCAGCTCCTGGATCAGGGCCTGGTTCAGGGCTACCTTGACGCCGGCCTCAATGAGCCGGGTAGCGGTGGTATAGCCTTCCTCAAACCGTTCCAGATGGAGGCATGCCCGGATTTTGTAGAGCTCGAAAACCTGGATCAGGCGGTCACGGTTGGGGGAGTTGAGGCCCCGGAAGGTGGTGATGGCTTCCTCGGTGAGGGCCAGCACCCGCTCGTAATCAAAGATGGAGAAATAGTAAATCGCCTCAATGGCGTAGATGTTGTAGTTGATTCTCTCGTCTTCAAAGCGATTTTTCAGGGGAGAAAATTCTTCGATGGCCTCGCGGGAGAAGGCCTCAATTTTTTCCGAAGACTCCCGCTGGTTTTGCATGAAGGAGGTGTGGAACAGGGCGGCAAATACCTTCTGACCGTGGTACACCAGTTCACTAAGATTGTCTTCCTCCTCGGCCTTGTCGGGCCGGTCCCGGGTGATCAATTCCTGCAGTTGCAACGAAGCTTCGGGAAGGGAGAACTTCCGGTGCAGCACCGTGGGGTCAAAGTCTGAGGGTACGCCAAGGGGAATCAACTGTACGTCCATTTTACCCACCGCGATGCGCTTCCAGCTCCAAAGTGCCGCTTCGGCGCGGCTTTCCGGCAAGGGCTCCTGGGGCTGGATGGCGGTGATGCCGTTGATGAGTGCCAGCTTCAGGTGGTGCTTTACCTTCCGGAAACTACTCTTACTGTGATCCATGTCCAGGTAGCTTGCGGCAGACTCATTGCTGGGGACTTCGGCTTTCCGGAGGTACCGGTGCATTCGCTCGGCTAACCGCCCCATCTTGGTCTGGCCAACCGGCAGGAAGCCATCCCCAAGAATTTCGGTGAGTTCTTTGAGGTCTTCCATGGGCGTTTATCTTGAAGTGGAGCTTCTGGTGGAAATCCTTTTCATCCCGAGTTCGGCCGCAAAGGCTTCCCACACCATTTCCAGGGGGACCACCTCCATGAGGGGGTCCGCTACGGCAAGTCCCTCCATGCGCGCCAGGTGCTTTTCGGCGTGGCGCAACACGGCCACCCGGTGAAAGGCCTGGGCGGGAATAACGCTCAGCGCCCGGATGAACTGACGCACGCGACGATCGGGGAGGTTCTTTACGTTGGCCCCCAAGTCTTCCAGGCGGTTCTTAACGGAGGAAAACCTACGCCGGGCTAATTCCTGAAGCGCCTGAATGACGTCAAAATGAAAGCCATACACCTCCGGCGTGTCGTGTCGGTCGAATCGTTTTTTGGCCCGAATGAAGCTGGGTTTCCGGGTCTTTTCCGCCTCAATTTTTAGTTTTCCCGTCTCGTGGAGCCACCAGAGATAAGCTTCAAATACGGAGAGGGAGGCCCAACCGTCCATGGACGACGTCTCGCTGACCAGGTAACCCTCCAGGCTGACGAAGTAACGCCAGGCTAATCGGTACTGACCGGCCCGCAGGGCCAGCAGAATGATCAATTCAGCATTTTTTGCGTACCCCAGGGTGCCGAGCTCCTGGCTTTCCAGGTAACGCTGGGCAAAGTCAATCCCTTCCTCATACTGCCGGGTCTGCAGGTAGGCAAAGCCAAGGCTGGCTTCGAAGGGAGCCGACAGATAGTGATGGTGGGCCGGCTGGGTTTGCAGGAAGCCAATGGCTTCCCGTCCAACCCTGATGATCGTGGCGTAGTCCGCCCGCCCGAGGGCCGTCTTCAGCTCCAGGAGGTAACAAGAGAGGTGCAACCGAAGGTTATCGACTTCTTGGCGGTAGCTGGCGATGCCGTTCAAAACCTGCGAAGCCTTAGCGGCTGCTTCCGCTGGCCTTCCTTCTCCGAGCAGCGCCTCCACCCCCTGGGTGGCGCACCTGATGTGTCGGATCTGGTAATCCAGTTGGCGGTAGTAAGTAGCCTTTTCGCGATAGTAACGGTAGGATTTGGGGCGATAATAGCGATTGGCCAACAGCAGGTTCAGTAGTTCAGAGGAAATGCGGGCGGCATCCACGAGCGCGTATTCCTCGGCAATCCGGAAAGCCTCTTCGAGAAAGGGGATAACGATGTTGGATTTGGCGACCATACTTTGTCGCTTGGCCACGGCGATCAGTTTCCAGACGTATCGGGCCGCTTCGTTGGGGTCGTTGGACGACCGCTGACCGGTTTTTACGGAAGTCAGCGCATTGATGGTGGCCAGTTTCAGGAAGTGCGCGGCGCGCTTGTAGCGGGCACCGCCCGGACGTACCCCCATGGCCACTGCGGCCCGTTCGGGAGTGGGAGTGGTATGGTTCATCAGGTACTCGTACAGCACCAATGCCATCTTTCCTGTCTTCGAACTGGTATCCAAAGGCAGCTGCTTCTTACCCAGTCGGGTAAGGAGGCCTACTAAATTTTCCATCCTTTATCCAGTACTACTAGTCTCAAAAAAAGCGACTTGAAAGTAACAAGGATATGGGAAGTAAACAATTTATGGATGATTTATATATGCCTTTTCCTTTATTGATAAGGCCTTGAGGGTGATTTAGGTGACGCTTTACCCCCTGGAGTGGGCATTTGTGATGAGTTAAGTAGTTGTTGTTCAGATGTTTGTGGCTTAATTGCGGGAATAAGTTTCGTTTTTTTCTTAGAACGGTACTCCTCAAACTGTCTTTGACCCGGAGGGGAACGGGAATCATATTTGTTACCACTGATTGATTTCTGAAGCACAAATTTTAATACTCCTACAATGAACCGACAGCTTTCTCCGTACCATCAATATTTACGAAATTGTCAATCCGGGATCCCCGCTGAAGTCGTCCTGGGATCACCGAAATACCGGGACTGCCGAAACTTTGGGGTGTGTAAAATTCACCTGGAGCCCAGCGTTCAGGATTGCCAGTGCGACAACCTGGTGGCGGCCTACCTCCGGCTCGACCCTCCTACGGGAAGATTATTACTCCACTTCCTTGGCTGCTCAATTTCTCCGGACTGTCGGCAGCGCTTCTTCGCCAACCGCTCCTTCCGGATTGAAGACGATTTTCCCCTCCCGATTCCGGTGATGGACGCGCTGAATCTGGGCGGACACTCCTTCTATCTTGAACGGGGTGACTACCCTCTGCTGGAAGACGATCACTTTCTGACGGTTTCACTCCGCCTGGGCAGCACCGCTGCCCTGGGGGTACCCCAGCGGATGGCGGCCTAACGGCCACCCATCATCGGTTCTTTTGTACGGCGTATTCGGCTCCGCGACGCGGGCCACGATTTCTCACCCTAGCTTCCTTAATCATGTCAAAGAACCTTCCGAAGGGGCCCTTCCCCTTTCCCCTCGTGACCGACAACGTAGAGGCACTCTACGCCCGCCACCATCTGCGGGGACGGTCGATTTACCTTTTCACCATTGCTGCAGTACTGCTCGCCCTGGCGGCCCTGCCCGTGATTAGCGTGGACGTGAGCAGTCAGGCCCGGGGCGTTCTGCGCCCCGCCATCCAGCACACCCCCCTACTGACGGCCAGTGGCGGACAGGTGCTGCTCTCCCGCCTGGAAGAAAACCGGTCCGTTCGCCGGGGGGATACCCTCCTGGTGGTGGACACGGGGGCCCTGGAAGAAGAACGGGAGTACCTGCAGCAGGAACGGGCCGATCGGCATCAGCTCATGCGGGACCTCCGCGAGTTGCTGGCCGCCCTCGAAACCGAGCGCTTTCCCCAGCTTCTCACCGCCCTTTACCAGCGGGATTATCAGCGGTTCCGAGAGCAGCTCGACGCTGCGGCCCTGAAGGTGCAGCACGCCGAGCGCCAGCTCAAGCGCCAGCAAACGCTGATGGAATCCGGCTCCATTGCGCGGATGGACCTGGAGCAAACCCAGTTCGAGTACGATCTGGTGACCAGTGAGCACCAGCAAATCCGGGATCAACGTCGTCACCTCTGGACTCAGGAGCTGGTGCGGACCGAGCGCGAAGCTGCCGATCTCACGGCCCAACTGACCGCACTGCACCTGCGGGCACGCCAATTCATCCTGACTGCCCCCGTCGACGGTGACTTGATGAAGGTCGCGGGCATTCAGGCGGGCTCCCAGGTGACGGCCGGACAGGAACTGGCCGTCATCTCTCCCCACGGCGACCTGGAGGTGCTGCTGAGCGTGAGCCCCAACGACATCGGCCTGATCAGCAAAGGAATGCCCGTTCAACTCCGGATGGACGCCTTCAACCACCACCACTGGGGATTGGGACGGGCCACCGTGATGGACATCGCCCGGGACGTCAGCATGCAGGATGGCGCACCTTCTTTCTTGGTGAAGGCCCGGCTGGAAGCAACGGAACTGCAGCTGGACAACGGCTACGTCGGCCGCCTGCAAAAGGGCATGACGTTTACCGCCAACTTCATCCTGGCCCGTCGGACGCTGGCCCAACTCCTTTTTGATCAAATGAGCGACTGGTTCGTCGCCGAAAACCCAGCCTCATGAAAAAGACCATCAAACAACACGACCGCACGGATTGCGCCGCCGCCTGCCTTGCTTCCATCGCCGCCCACTACAAACTTGGCGTTCCCATTGCCCGCATCCGCCAAATGGCGAGTACCGACCAGAAGGGGACCAGCCTCTACGGGATGATGCAGGCTGCCCAGAAACTGGGCCTTAGCGCCCAGGGCGTCAGTGCTGATTTTGCCGCCCTGCAGGCCAGCGTGGAGCTGCCCGTGGTGGCCCACCTCCAGCTCCCGCGCGGGTCCCACCATTTCGTTGTGCTCTACAAAGTGACCGATCGTTACGTCAAACTCATGGATCCCGCCACCGGGAGAATGGAGAAGCGCTCGGTGGAGGAGTTTCGGGAACTGTGGACGGGTGTCCTGCTCCTCATCGCTCCCGGTACCGATTTCCGCCGGGGGGACGACCGCACCAGCATCGGCCGGCGCTTCCTGGCGCTGCTCGGTCCCCACCGGTCCACGCTGACCCAGGCGCTGTTCGGCGCGGTGGTGTACACCATTCTGGGCCTGAGCACCTCGATCTACCTGCAGAAGATCACCGACAACGTACTGATCAACGGCGACCTTTCGTTGCTCAACCTCCTCAGCCTCGGGATGCTCCTGCTGCTGGCCTGTTCCGTGTTCCTGAACGTGATGAAATCCGTCATGGTCCTCCGCACCGGACAGATGATCGACGCCGGCCTCATCCTCGGATATTACAAGCATCTCCTGCGCCTGCCGCAGCGCTTTTTCGATACGATGCGCACGGGCGAGATCGTCTCCCGTATTGGTGACGCGGTAAAGATTCGGGCCTTCATCAACGACGTGGCCATCACCATCATGGTGAACCTCTTCATCGTGGGCTTTTCCTTCGCCCTGATGTTCACCTACTACTGGAAACTGGCCCTGGTCCTGCTCGCGATCGTTCCGCTGTACACCCTGATCTACTACGTTACCAACCGGCTGAACCGCCACCGGGAACGCGACCTGATGGAACGGGCCGCCGACCTGGAAAGCCAGCTTGTGGAAAGCATCAATGCCGCCCGTACGATCAAGCAGCTGGGGTTGGAGGACCACGCCAACCGGGAGACGGAGGCTCGCTTCGTGCGCCTGTTGCGGACCACCTATCGCTCGGGCCTCAACGGTATTTTTTCCGGAAATGCCTCAGAATCGGTGAGCCGCCTCTTTACCGTCATCCTGCTTTGGGTCGGGTCCTACTTCGTCATCAGCCGGGCCATTACGCCCGGCGAACTGCTCGGCTTTTACGCGCTGGTGGGCTATTTCACCGGTCCGGCCCGCAGTCTGATCGGCCTGAACAAAACCATGCAGAAGGCCATCATCGCCGCCGACCGGCTGTTCGAAATCGTGGACCTGGAACAGGAGGAAACGGCCCCGGAACAGGTCGCCCTGACCGACGAGTTGCTGGGGGACATCCGCTTTAGTAAAGTGAACTTCAGCTACGGATCGCGGGCCGACGTCTTCACCCAGCTGGACCTCACGATTCCCGCCGGAAGGGTAACCGGCATCGTGGGGGAAAGTGGCTCCGGCAAGTCCACCCTGGCGGCCCTGGTGCAAAAGCTGTATCCCGTCAATGGCGGAAAAATCATGCTGGGGGACATCGACTTGTCCTACGTCAACACGGCTGACCTTCGGTCCCGGATCGGAGTGGTTCCCCAGCAACTGGACTTGTTCTCCGGCAACCTGATCGACAACATCGCGATCGGTGACGGGCAACCGGATATGCAGCGGATCCTGACCATCTGCCGCGAACTCGGCCTGCTGGAATTCATCGAGGACCTTCCCGCGGGCTTCCATACCCACGTGGGTGAAAATGGCGTCAACCTGAGCGGCGGGCAGCGGCAGCGGCTGGCCATCGCCCGGGCACTCTACCGCAATCCGGACATTCTGATTCTGGACGAGGCCACGGCTTCTCTGGACTCCGGCAGCGAGCAGTACGTTCAGCAGACCATCGAAAAACTGCGCGCGGCGGGCAAGACCATTCTCATCATCGCCCACCGCCTGAGCACCATCATGGACGCCGACCAGATCATCGTCCTGGAGCAGGGGCGGGTCATCGAAACCGGTAGCCACGATCAGCTCATCGCGGCGGAGGGCAAGTACGGTGAATTGTGGCAGAAACAATTCCCTCCCGGGGTAATCCGCCGGTTGGCGGCGTAGCGGAGCACGTGGGCTTTTCCGGAGTTTCGTCGGGGGGCTCAAATTGAGATAATGGCGAGGACGCAGGTGCCAAAGTAACGGGTATGGCCGGAGTGGGTGTCACCCCGGGTGCTAGTCTTCTGGGCTAATGAACCAGCGCTGCAGGGAGGCCCGTGCGGCCTCCGTCAGGGGAGCGGGCCGGGCGGTCTGATCGCTCACCTGGACGATGACGGTTTCGGCGGAGGCGACGCAGATGTCGCCCTGGAAAAGTTGTTGGTAGACCCCAACGGAGCTGTTCCCGATTTTGGTGATGCCCGTGCCGATTTCAACCCGTCCGGGCCAGTGAATTTCCCGGATGAAGTTGATGTGCATGGAGGCGATGACGAAGCTGTGCCCTTCCGCTAGCAGGGGGGCTTCCCGGTGGTAGATGAACTCTACCCGGCCGGTTTCCAGAAAGGTGGCGAACGTAGCGTTGTTTACGTGCCCCTGCCGGTCGGTATCCGCGTAGCGGAGTTTGTCGTAAGCTTGGAGGGGGAAGTCAGCCAGGGTTTTTTCCTGCATGAGAGGGGATTTAGACATCAAGACGGGGCGGAAAATAAGGAGAGATTTTCTACGTCGGCGGAATAAGCATCCTTTATGAGTCTGCTTTGGTGGCGGCCTCCACTTCCGCCCAGGTAGCCCAGACGTCGGTCACGAGGGCTTTGAATTCGGTGCTGTCTTTTCCGTGCTCGATGATCGCAAACACGTCGTGCATCTCACCGCGCAGTTCCGGATAGCGGTCCGTAACGGAGGTCGTAGCCCGCCAGGCGGCGATGTGGGCGGCGAAGCCCCGGGTGAAGGCTTCGGGACATTCCGAAAAGTCGAGGGCGGCCAGTCCGTCGGCGTAGTCCGTAATTACTTTACTGAGGGCCGTCTGCTCCGTGGCGTGGTTCCGGATTTTACCCAGCTCGGCATCCCGCTCCAGAATGCGGGCGGTGCAGGGAAGATCTGCCTGGGCGTCGGCACCATCGGGGGGCGAAGACGGACAGGCGGTCACGAATACCGCAAGCAGGAAAATGAACGGGGTGAATCGGAACATCATACCGGTTGTTTTGTGGGTGATCTCCAGTGCTCCCGGACGGTGAAGATGACCGTAACCCAAAAGGGAAGGGTGGAGGAGAGGATGCTGAGCCGACTTTCCAGTAGTCCGATGAAGAGCATCAGTCCCAGTAAGAGTCCGAGGCAAACAACGCCCAGTGCCGTAAGCCACCTGCCGGGCACCCGCTGAAAGAGGGTCGCCAGCAGCAACAACTGACCGCCGAGGGGGAGGAGGGTAAAGGGGTGGAGCACCGAGGTGGGGTCTTCGAAGAGCTTACTCAGGACCTCGAATTCCATCTGGTACAGAAAGGCGGCGTTTCCGCCGCTCCACTCGAGGTAGCCGAAGAGGGAGGAGATGATTAGTGCCAGATTAAGGAGCTTTTTTCTCGACATGGGCCTCAGCGGTAAGTGTAACTAGTCAATAAATGGTGAAACCCGACTACCCGTGCTGGGAAGGCGGGGCAATCAAGTTAGGGGATAGGATGATTAGGGGACAAGTTTTTAACGGGAGGAATTCCGCAGCTTCCTACTCAAAATTTTTCCACCACAGGGCCGCTATCCATTCTCCCTGCTCGCCGGCCAGTTCGGGGAGGTCGGCGAAGGAGCGCCACTCGAAGAGGAATACGAGGCCCTCATCCTCCTCCCCGGAGGATACGCGGTGCTGGAATTGGTTGGGGCCTCCGCTGGGATATTCCAGGCGGTAGAAATACCGGAGGTGGCGCTCATTTTTTCCGGGATCAAAGTAGGTGGATTGTCGCAGGAACTCCACCCGCAGAAAGCCGGCGAGGCCGGCTTCTTCTTCGACTTCCCGCAGCACCCCACGACGGGGATCTTCCCCGGCCTCCAGGGTGCCGCCGGGCACCTGCCAACCGGCCTCCGGGTAGTCGCGGTGGGCGAAGATGAGCAGCTGCCACTCCTCGTCCTCTTCCCGGACGATGTAGGCCAGGACTTTCTCCTTGTCGATGTTGCGGGTGGCCATGGGGTGGTAAAGTAGGGTAAATTCATTGAGGGGGCAGGCATCACGCGAAAGCAGGCCAGGTAAGCGGGGGGCTTGAGGAGGTGGACGCAAATCTTTCGGTAGGGTTTTACCGCTATTGATGATACTTGGGTGCGGGAGATGGCGGTATTCTCTACTTCAACGACCGGCTTGCGGAGCAAGCCTATTCCGTTGTTTTTTCTTGTGGAGCAAGCCTTTTCTGGAAAGATGTTCGGTACTGGGAATGGCTCGGCGTGGAACGCCTCGACCGGTTTGGGGGCCACGGGATTCGTTTTTTTATTCAACGGCCGGTTTGTGGGGTGAGCCTATTCCGGAGGTTTCGACCGGCTTGCGGGAGCAAGCCTATTCCGTTGTTTTTTCTTGTGGAGCAAGCCTTTTCTGGAAAGATGTTCGGTACTGGGAATGGCTTGGCGTGGAACGCCTCGACCGGTTTGGGGACCACGGGATTCGTTTTTTTATTCAACGGCCGGTTTGTGGGATGAGCTTATTCCGGAGGTTTCGACCGGCTTGCGGGAGCAAGCCTATTCCGTTGTTTTTTCTTGTGGAGCAGCCTTTTCTGGAAAGATGTTCGGCACTGGGAATGGCTCGGCGTGGAACGCCTCGACCGGTTTGGGGGGGTGGGATTCGTTTTTTTATTCAACGGCCGGTTTGTGGGATGAGCTTATACCGGAGGTATCGACCGGCTTGCGGGATCAAGCCTGTTCCGTTGTTTTTTCTTGTGTAGCAAGCCTTTTCTGGAAAGATGTTCGGTTCTGGGAATGGCTCGGCGTGGAACGCCTCGACCGGTTTGGGGGCCACGGGATTCGTTTTTTTATTCAACGGCCGGTTTGTGGGATGAGCTTATTCCGGAGGTATCGACCGGCTTGCGGGAGCAAGCCTATTCCGTTGTTTTTTCTTGTGGAGCAGCCTTTTCTGGAAAGATGTTCGGCACTGGGAATGGCTCGGCGTGGAACGCCTCGACCGGTTTGGGGTGGGCTTCCCCACCGGACTACTTTCTAGCGCTTTATTCCGCCAAACCTCAGCCCGCCACAGAGGATGCCGGCGGCAACCGCCACGTTCAGGCTTTCGGTGTCCCGGGCGGCGGCCCGGGGGATGTGGAGCCAACGTTGCACCTGCGCTCGCGCCCCCTCGCTAATGCCGGGGCCTTCCGCGCCCACCACGAGGAGGCCGTGCTCCGGCGGGGTGATGCCGTAGATGTTTTCACCGGAGAGATCCGCGCCGAAAACGGGCAGTTCCGGAAACTGATCGGTGATGGCGGCCAGGGTTCCGGTCTGGTAGTGGATGCGGAGGAAGGAGCCCATGCTGGCCTGGATGCTCTTGCTGTTGTAGAGGTCGGCGGTGCCCGGTCCGCCGATGACGTGGGCGAAGCCGAACCAGTCGGCGATCCGCAGCAGGGCCCCGAGGTTGCTGGGCGACTGCACGCCATCCAGGTAGAGCGACCAGCCCCCGGCCATGTCCGGCGGAAGCTGCTCCGGGAACTGCGGTAAATCCACTACGGCCAGGACCTCGTTGGGGGTCGTCAATTGTGAGATCCGGGCCAATTCTTTGGGGCTCACCGTCGTTATGGGAAGGTCAGCGGCATCCGGCCGCTGGCGGACCCACGCTTCGAGTGCATACACCCGATCCACCGCATACCGACGTTGGTCGAGCAGTTCCCCGACGATTCGACCTCCTTCGGCGGTGAATTTGTGGTAATTTTGCCGCATCTTCTTTTGACGCAGGCTACTTATGAACTTGATGGTACCGGAACTAATGGGCATACTGAGGCGGACTTTCCGCCAGGGTGGACCCGCCATCCTGTTGCTGGTCCTGCTGGCGTCTTGCAATAGTACCAAATATCTGGCGGAGGACCAGGAATTGCTGGTCGGGCAGCGCGTCCGGCTCATCGATCCGAAGCGGATCGACAACCGCTCCGACGTCGCCTACGAACTCTCCACCCTCGCCCAGCAAAAGCCCAACGGCAACTTCCTCTTCCTCTGGCCGCGGGAATACTTCTACCTGGCCAACAACAAACCCAAGGACACCACCCGGATCGACCGCTTCCTGCGCAACACCATCGGGCAGGAGCCGACGGTGTACAGCGACAGCATCAGTCGCCGCTCGGCGGCGACCATGGCCGAGTACCTCCAGTACCAGGGGTACTTCAACGCCCGGGCCTACCACGAGGCGGATCGGGGACGGCGAAATAAAGTCAGCCTCATCTACCACGTGGAGGCCGGCAAGCGCTACGTGATCGACAGCGTGTCGTACGACAGTCCGGACCCGACCCTGGACAGCCTGCTGCAGCTCGCCAGGCAAGACAGTGAACTGCGGACCGGAGACCCCCTCGACCTGAACCGTTTCGACCAGGAGAAGTCTCGCCTCAGCCGCTTCTTCCGCAACCAGGGCTACGCCTACTTTTCCAACGCCTACTTCGATCAGCTGGAGGTGGACACCAGTCGGCGTTCCGGCTACGCGGACATCTTCCTGAATATCCTCCCGCCCCAGCAGGAAGAAATCCTGCGCCGCTACCGCGTGGGTAAGGTGACGGTAATCACTGACTTTGCCGCGATCTCTCCCGGGCAGGCCAGCGGTTTTGCCCGGGATACGGTCATCGATGACATTCGCTTTCTGTCGCGGACGGCCGCCTTTCGCGTGCGACCGGAAATCCTGATTCGTAACATCTTCATCAGGCCCGGAGAATTTCACAGCCGGGAAAATTTTGAAAAGACCAACCTGGCGTTGAACGGGCTGGGCATCTACCGCTTCGTGCGCATCAACCAGCAGATTGATACGCTGGAGCGGGACGTGATCAACTATCAGGTACAGCTGACGCCCAGCAAGCGAATGGCCATCGGGGCGGACCTGGACCTGAACTACACCAACCGCACGGGCATCAACCCCGGAGTACCGCCGAACCTCATCGGCCTCAGCGTAACGCCGAGTTTCCAGAACCGCAACGTCTTCCGGGGGGGCGAGCTTTTGGTGACCAGCATCCGGGCCGGGGTGGAGGTGGACCCCACGGGTAATTCCCAGTTCTTCAATACCGCCGATCTCGGGGCCGACTTGAGTCTCTACCTGCCCCGGTTCAAGGATTTCGGCCTTTACAAATTTCTCAATCGGGTGCCGCTACCCGGTGGCGGACGCCTGCTTTCCGATAACCTGCTGACGCAGTTCCGGGAGCGGGCGAGCACCCGCTACGGGCTCTCCTTTGAGTACCTCCTGATCCGGAACCTGTACTCCTTCACCGTCGCCAATGCGCGACTGGGCTATGACTTCCCGAAGTCGCCCACGACCAATTACCGCATCGATCATCTGGCGATTGACATTCTCAATCCGCGCACCGAAGCCCTGTTCGACACCATCCTGGCCGATAACCCCTTCCTGCAGCGCAGCTTCGGGGAGCAGTTTTTCGTCAGCTTCCTCTTCCGCAACCTGGAATTCAACCGGGTGGGTCGGGTAGACCGGCGCGGCCGGGCCGTGACCATGAACGGGGAGTTCGAGATTGCCGGAGCGGAGGTGCACGCCATCAATGGCTTGCTCAACGCCTTCCGTCAGGAAAACAAGACCCTCACGCCGGGAGACAGTGCGACCTACGCCAAGTACTTCCTCACCCGACTGAACCTCAGCTACAACAAGCAGTACACTCCGTTGACCAGTTTCGCCAGTCGCCTGATCATCGGTTTTGCCAGTCCGTACGGTGGGGCGGAGGCCGTCCCCTTCGTCAAACAGTTCTTCGTGGGTGGGGCCAATACCATGCGGGCCTGGGCACCCCGGGGCCTCGGCCCCGGCGGCTACGTCGATCCCCTCAGCCTGGAGAACAATAATAACCTGCGGCTTTTTCAGACCGGTGATCTTCACCTGGAGCTTAACCTCGAATACCGCTTCAAACTGTTCTGGCAGCTCCGGGGGGCCTTCTTTGCCGACATCGGCAACGTCTGGACCCTCGATGAGGATCCCGAACGCCCGGGCTCTCAGTTTCGCTTCGCGGCCCGGCCGAACGACGATGGTACCTTCGTGCACCAACCCTTCTACCGCCAGCTGGCCGTTGGCGTCGGCACCGGACTCCGCATCGACCTGAGCTACTTCATCTTCCGCCTGGATACGTCCCTGCCCGTCCGCTACAACTACCCGCAGGATGGCTTCGGCCAGCCCATCCTCCGCGACGGCTCCAACATTCCGGAAAGCGCTTACTGGCGTCGGCTACAGCGACTGGGCCTGAGTGACTTCACGTTTCAGCTCGGCCTGGGATATCCGTTTTGATGGTTGAGGGGAGTGATCCCAGCCATTACTGTTTCGTGAGGAAAAAGAATTCCCGCTCCAGTTCTCGTTGCATTCTGCTTACGCTGCCGCGCATCAGGAGATAGGGAAGGCCAAACATGAAGAGGGCGTGAAGCAAAATAAAGGGGAGAACGAAGACGGGCATTGCGCCGTCCATCTCTCCGGCGCCAAGGAAAATGGCGATGAAGATCACGTAAAACAGGGCTACAAAGATGTAGAAGGGGATCATGACGCCGCTAAATCCGTTGATCTCCGTATCGATGATCAATTGCTCCCCCTCTTCCCGGTAGGTACCGCTGGCGATGGCGAGGTTCATGTTAAAGTCAAACAGTCTCTTCCGACGCTTAATCCTGAAGCCCCGGAGATCCACGTGCCCCTTGTATTCGTTCTTGCTCGACGAAAACACGTCGAAGGAGTCCGAAAAGATACCAATGCTGCCCTCGTCTACCTGCTCCCGAAGTCGGGACACGAAGACGGTTTTGGGAAGGTTCAGGCGAATCGTCTGGTATTGGAGGAGGTGTAGTTTTTCGAGAAGGTCTTTCATGCGGTCAGGTGGGGTGTTCGTGTACGTGATAAAGACGTGCTTTTGGCGAAGATGCATAAACGGCATATAGCAGTTCTGGGCATTTTTCGACTAATGGAGCTTATCCGTGGTAGTACAGCGGTCTGCAGAAATACTACCCGTCTTGATGGTCTGATGGAACTTTAGGGCGATCACCGCAGGTGCAATATACTCTACCAAGTGCAGTGTTTCGTCGGGTGATATTTGGAGGAAATATCCTTGCGTTGTCGCAATAGTTTTAGCCATTGGCGCTTCTATTTCGCCGGATAAATCCGGCGCTACGGCACGGGAGACAAGTATTTTCGGAGCTTAAGATTAGGGGCATTTCACGGAATCTTTTTCTCATAAAAAGTCTACACCCGCTCCAGCTTTTGCCACGGCCGCGGCGGCAAGACCACCCGAATCTCATCTCCGACGGTCACTTCTCCTCCTTCCAAAACGATGCCCATGATTCCTGCTTTGCGGATCAGGTTTCCCTCCTCGTCCCGGTCCAGGACCGCCTTCATCAGCCCTGACTGAAAGGCGTCCAGTTGTTTGCAGGGGTTCCGGAGTCCGGTGACTTCCACCCTGGCCGTGGGGCCGAGCTGCAGTACGGTCCCGCGGGCTAACCCGAGGAGGTCTACACCTTCGGTGGTAATGTTTTCCCCCATTTCTCCGGGCTTCACGGCGAATCCCTTGTCCTCCAATTCCTCAAATAACTCCAGGTGGATTAGGTGAACCTGCCGCAGATTCGGCTGCGTCGGATCCTTTGCCACCCGCGAGCGGTGCTTAACGGTCTTGCCCAGGTGGGCGTCACCCTCAACGCCCAGGCCTTTGAGTAGGACGATACAGTCCGCCGAGTTTTTGTGGAAGGTGTGGGTGGCGCTTTTACTTACGGATCGTACGGTTGGGGTAGGCATTGGTGTTGGGTTAATGGGTGTCTATTGAATACGCTTATCGTGCGGTGTCGGTTTCCAAGGATGGCAAGAGACAAGCTCTAAGCGGTACCGGTCTATTATCCAGGAAGCACCGTCAGCTTACTTCGGTAGCGACGGCTTCAGCCGTTGGGGAAACATTTCGCCGGGTAAATCCGGCGCTACGGAAGTAAGGTTGCGATTTTTCAAGTGCAGTGAGGCATTCCGGGCTTCACTAGGCTCTGAACGAAAAGCTGCATGGTCCCCAAAAAAGGCCCGGCAGCAAAATGCTACCGGGCCCTGGTTTAATTTGGTTCGTACGGGCTGAGGCTATTCTTCCTTCCCGATGTTACCCTGTCCCATGATGTAGGGAGCGCCGGCGCTGCGCAGGCGATTGGCCATGGCGGGAATGTCTTTCGTCAGCATTTCCTCCACGGCGGGCATCATGTCTTCGATCATGGATTTGGCGATGCCGAGACTGCGGCGCATGTTCTCCGTCGGTCCGTAGGTCGTAGAAAGCCCCCGGTAGCCGGCGTAGAACTGGCTCTGGGCGGTGGGGGGTGTTTTCTCACCGATGGTGTTGCGGGCTTCGCTGCCCTCCACCTGCAGTTCCATTTCGCGGATCTTGGCCTGCATGGCGTAGAGTGATTCGTGCAGTTCTCCCGGAGCGATGGAGGCCCGGTTCAGGGCGACCTCCATGGCGTTCACCTGATCCTTGGCCATCGTGAACATCTCGTCGGCCCGGGCCATGAGATCCTGCACGGCCTTCACTTCGTCGCGGTAGGCCAGGTACTCTTCGGGGCTGGCACCCTCAATCGTGGGCTCGTGCAGGGGCTTCACCCGGAAGGAAACGGGACCGGCCAACTCGGTGATCTTGCCGTCCACTTCCTTGCTCATCTTCACGGAGTAGGTGCCCGGAGCAACCAGGGCGCCACTGGACCAACGGCCGCCGCCACCGCGGGCGCGCTGTCCGGGACGAACGGGCCAGCTGGAAGCGTAACGCAGGTCCCAGGCCACCCGGTGGAGGCCCTTACTGGCCGGGGCGGAGAGGTTGCGCACCACATTGCCGTCGGCGTCCATGACCGTCAGCCAGATGGTGGGTTTGCGCTGGCTCATTTCGGCGTCCAGTGCCTCGTATCCGGGGAATTCCAGTCCCTTGCCGTCCTTCATGGCCGCCTTTTCGGCGGCTTTCCGTTCCTGGGCCAGGGTCTTGTATTCTCCGTTGACGTTGTAGGTGAATACGGCACCGAAATCCGGGTTCTTGGCGGCGTACTGATCGGCTCCCACGCCGGGATCATCGTTGCGGGGAGAATACCACCAGGCATCCCGGACGCTGAACAGGGCGCCTTCGGCCTCCATGGCCTCCTCGCTCATTTCACGAAGGGGAGCGTAGTCATCCAGCACGAAGAATCCGCGGCCGAAACTGGCACCGACGAGGTCGTTTTCCCGCTTCTGGATGGCCAGATCCCGGAAGGGAATCGTGGGCGCGCCGCCAATTTTCTTCCATGCTTTTCCGGCGTTCAGGCTGGTGTAAATGCCATTTTCCGTACCGATGAACAGCAGGGACGGCTGGACGTGGTCCTGTACCAGTCGCCAGACCAGCGTGCGGTCCGGCAGGCTCTCGCCCAGGTTCGTCCAGGTCTTGCCGAGGTTGGTGGACTTGAACAGGTAGGGCGCAAAGTCGCCTTCCTTGTGGTTGTCGAGCGAAACGTAGACGGTATTTACGTCGTGGAGGTCGGCCTTGATGTCGTTGACGAAGGCGCGCTCGGGCACCCCGGGCAGGGAGCTGACCATGATTTTGCGCCAGTTGGCACCACCGTCTTCGGTAACCTGAAGAATACCGTCGTCCGTACCGGCCCAGATCAGTCCTTCCTTGACGGGCGATTCCGACAGGGAAGTGATGGTATTGTAGTTGGACATGGCGTTGAGGTCCCAGGGATTATCAAAACTCTGGATGCCGCCCATGATGGGCAGCGCCATGCGCTCCTCGTTGCGGGTCAGGTCACCGCTGATGGGCGTCCAGTCGTCGCCGCGGCTGTCGCTCCGCCACACCCGGTAGCTGGCAAAGTAAAGGCGCTTGGGGTCGTGGGGGCTCACCACGATGGGAGCATCCCAGTTGAAGCGTTCGTGCGGATCTCCTTCGCGGGCCTGGGGCTGCACCATGACGGGCTCGCCCGTTTTCAGGTCCACCCGGTGTAGACCACCCTGCTGGGTTTCGGCGTAGATGATGTCGGGGTTGCCGGGCTCGGTTGCCGACTGGTGACCGTCGGCGAAGAGGGTCTTGTACCAGTCGCCGTTGCGGATGCCGGCGTCGGAATCCGTGCGGCTCGGGCCACCGTGACTACCGTTGTCCTGGGTGCCGCCGAAGATGTGGTAGAAGGGCTCCCGGTCGTCCACGGCTACCTTGTAGTACTGGGTGATGGGCATGTTGTCGATGAAGCGCCAGTTTTCGGCGAGATCGAAGCTCTCGTAGATGCCGGCATCGGTGCCCACCAGTAGGTAATTGGGGTCGTCCTTGCGGAAGGCCAGGGCGTGGTTGTCGGAGTGCTTACGGTTTTCCTGCATCCGGCGGAAGGTCTTCCCGCCGTCGTCGGATATCTGCACCCGAACGTCCATCAGGTAGAGGCGGTCAAAGTTGTGGGGGCAGGCGTACAGCTCCTGGTAGTAGTGTGGGCCGGTACCGCCGGAAACGGTATTGCTCATTTTCGTCCAGCTGGCACCCATGTTGGTGCTGCGGAAGATGCCGCCCTTCGTCAGGTCTAGGGTAATGGCGGCGTAGACTACGTCGGGATTCTGCGGACTGATGGCCAGGCCAATTTTACCCATGTTCGAGCGGGGCAGACCGGAGGAAAGCTTCCGCCAGGTTTTACCGCCGTCGTCGCTGCGGTGGATGCCCGAGTTGGGGCCACCGCCCAGGTAGGCGGCTACCGTCCGGTGGCGCTGCCAGGTGGCGGCGTACATCACGTCGGGATTTCGGGGGTCCATGGCGATGTCGGTCACCCCGGTCCACTCCTCGTCGCCGAGGGTCCGGGTCCAGCTTTCGCCACCGTCGGTAGTCATGTAGAAGCCGCGGTCGCCGCCCTTGCTCCACAGGGGACCCTGCACGGCAACGTACACGACGTCGGAATTATCGGGGTGAACGAGGATTTTGGAAATGTGCTCGGACTGCTTGAGCCCCATGTTTTTCCAGCTTTTACCCCCGTCCATACTCTTGTAAATGCCGTCGCCAAAGCCGACGTGGCGGCCGCCGACGTTCTCGCCGGTACCGAGCCAAATGGTGGAGGGGTTATTCTCGTCGATGGTGATGCAGCCCGTGGAGTAGGTGGACTGGTTATCGAAGATGGGATCCCAGGTAATGCCGGAATTTTTGGTTTTCCAGACGCCGCCGGAACCTACCGCCACGTACCAAGTATTCTCGTGGGTGGGGTGAACGGCGATGTCGGCAATCCGGCCGGAGACGAAGGCGGGGCCAACGTTGCGCAATTTGAACCCGGACAGTTTTTCCGGGGCGTCCTGAGCGGTTAGGGCTGCGGTCAGGACCAACAGCATGGAGACAAACAGTATTCTCATCTGATAATGATTAAGGTTACACCGTCGCACGTGGAAGTTGCCAACTTCGCGGGACGCGAAGATTCTGGGGTGTGGTGAAAAAATGACGACGGTGGTGAATTAGTGCTCTATATCCTACAAGGTAAGGAAGATTGATCGGGCCATAAAAAACGACCTGCGGAAAGGGAGCAACGCCGTTTTTGGCGGCATGACTGACCGGACTAGAGGGATTTCCGGCACCAGGTCAAAACCTCCTCCATGGCCGCATAATAGGGCCGACTGCTGCCCACAAAATTGTTGTGCATAAAGCTGAAGGCCAGCCAGCGACCGGAGTCCGTGCGCAGCATTCCGCTCAGGCAGACAACTCCGCTGAGGGAACCGGTTTTGGCGTACACGAAGGGGCCGTCCTGGTCCCGGAAACGCCGTTCGAGGGTGCCGGACTCCCCGCCGATTGCCAGTAGTTGCGCGTAGCGGTCCCGGCCGATGAGCTCGGCGGTGGCCATGATGACGCGCACCAGGTGGCGGGGGGTGAAGAGGTTGTAGCGGCTCAGTCCGCTACCGTCCACCCAGCGGACGTCTTCCACGCCCAGGGCGGGCAGCAGGGTGTCGCGTGCGTAGGGGAGGATGTTGAAATCGGCGGGATTGCCGTAGCGCTGGGCGGCCGCCAGGAGCAGCAACTGCTCGGCCAGGAAGTTGTCCGAATGGGCCAGAACCTTGCGGTAGAGGGTGTCGGGGAGGTTGACGGTCAGTTCGCCGAGGCCCCGGCGCCCGGGGTAGGGGCGGCTACCGGTGCTGATGACCCGTTCGGGAACGCTGGCCGCCAGCTCGTTCGTGATCAGGAAGGGCGAGAGGTGGATGGGCCGTTCCAGGGGGAAGTTTTTGGGTTGGAAAAAATCCGGGCCCAGCGAGAAATTATTGCCGAGTTCGGAGCGGACGATCAGCTCTTCCTGGGTGGCCGACTGCCGCAGGCTGCTGGCCAGGGCCGGCGGAGAGCCCACCAGCGTCTGGCGACCGTTTTCGTCTTCGGGGGCCAGGTCGAGGTAGAGGCGGTTGCCGTACACCGGGAAGAGGCTCCGCTCGAAGACGTAGCCGTCGTTGTAGTCGTCCCAGCTCCAGCCGGCGCCGTAGCGCGGCACGTCTCCCCGGGGAGGGAAATTCAGCACTACGGGCAGGGAGGAGGACCTTAGCCAGGGCGTCAGTTCATCGTAGCCGACGAAGCGCGGGTGCAGCGTTAGTGGGTAACCGGCCCCCCATACTTCGAGGTGGTCGGCAAACTCCTGGTAGAACAGGGCGGGGGCCCGGTTGCCGAGGAGTCGCTGCGCCACGTAGAAGGTGACCAGTTTGACGTTGCTGGCGGGCACGAAGTACTGGTCGGCCTGCTCCCCGAAGAGGAAGCGGTTCTCGGCCAGGTCGTAGAGGCAAAAGCCGGTGTGGCCACGGGCGAAAGCCTCGTTCTGGGTGAGGTGTTCCGTCAATTCCCGCAATTCCTTGCCGCTTAAACCGGAAGTGCCCGGCACCTGCGTCCACGCAAAAAGAGGAGAAAAAAGGAGGCAAAAAAGGAAGAGAGACGGCCGCATGAAATTGGGATTAGGGGCCCAAAATAAAAAAAGCCGGGGTCAAGCCCCGGCCCATAAATCATAATCCCAAAAACTAAAAATCTTGCACCGCAGTCTGGGTGCTTTACTTTTATAAAGTCAAATGTAAAGAATTTTTGGATATGGGGACACCCCATTCCCAAAAAAACTAGTCTTCTTCGATCTCGCTCTTCACCAACAGCTGGAATCCGTTGCCGTGAATGTTGACAATTTCCATGTTGGGATCGGGCTTGATGTACTTGCGCAGCTTGGTGACGAAGACGTCCATGGAACGGGCCGTGAAGTAGTTGTCTTCCCCCCAAATTTTGGTCAGGGCTTCGCTTCGGCTGAGGATGTCGTTCTTATTGATGGCGAAGAGTCGCAGGAGTTGAGCTTCCTTCGGACTGAGCTTTTCCTTGCTCTTCTCCCCCCGGTCGTTGGTGTGGGTGAGGATGCGCAGCGGGAAGTTGAAGTGGAACTGACCGAACTCAAATTCCGTCTGTTCCTCCTTGGGGTCGGCGGGGACCTGGCTGCGCCGCAGAATGACGTTCATGCGGGCCAGGAGCTCCTCGCTGTTGAAGGGCTTGGTGATGTAGTCATCGGCGCCGATCTCAAAACCGCTCAGTACGTCCTCCTTCATGGCCTTGGCCGTGAGGAAGATGATGGGGGTCTGCCGATCGTTTTCTCGGACCTTCTTGGCCAGTTCAAAGCCACTCAGGCGGGGCATCATTACGTCGAAGATGCACACGTCCCACTGTCCCTGGCGGTAGGCTTCGAAGCCGGCCAGGCCGTCGGTGGCAAGGGTTACGTCATAATCGTGAACTTCCAGAAAGGAGCGCAGTACGTCTCCAAAGTTCTGATCGTCCTCCACCAAGAGCACCTTGGGGGCTTCTGCTTGGGTAGATTCGCTCATCGTGAGGTTATTTTTTTGTTTATGGGTTATGAATTGTCTGTAAGTATGCTAGGGAATTGGTTCGTTGGTCTTTTGGTAATTTAGTCTGTTAGTCTGTTAGTCTGTTAGTCTGTTAGTCTGTTAGAATTTTAGTCTGTTAGACTTGTAGACGAAGGGGGGTGTGGGGTTCCCTCCCAATAGACTAACGAGACGACGGACTAAAATGACTAAAAAACCAATCGTCCACTTAGGGTTGGCGGTAGGGGAAAGTAACGATGAAGCTACTGCCCTTCCCCAATTCACTCTTTACGTTAATCGTGCCGCCGTGTACTTCGATGATGGTTTTCACGTAAGAAAGTCCTAATCCGAAGCCCTTAACGTCGTGCCGGTCGCCCGTATGCACACGATAGAAACGATCAAAAATGTTTTTTCGCGCCTCACGGCTCATTCCGATGCCATGATCCTTAACAGTAACCTCAACTCCCTTATTAACATTGCGTGTGGAGACGATGATCTTTGGTTTTTCTGCAGAATATTTATTCGCGTTGTCCAATAAGTTGTTGATCAGGCTGCTGATGTGGGTATAATCGCCCTCTACGATGGCCGGGGATGCGGCCAGAGCGGTGGTGACTTTTCCGCCGCGGGGCTCCACCTGCAAGGAGATGTATTCCACGGCACTGGTGATGACTTCGTGGAGGTCGACGGCCGTCAGGTTGAGGTTGAGTTTAGACTTATCGAGCTTGGCCATCTGGAGAACCTTCTCCACCTGGTCGTTCATCCGCTTGTTCTCCTGCTTGATGATGGTGGCGAAGCGGCGGACCTTCTCCGGATTGCCCGCGATGCGCGGGCTGTTGATGCTGTCGGTGGCCAGAGAGATCGTCGCGATGGGCGTTTTGAACTCGTGGGTCATGTTGTTGATGAAGTCGGTCTTCATCTCGGAGAGTTTCTTCTGCCGCACGATGACGTAGATCGTGTAGATGAAGCAACCCAAAATGATGCTTACAAACAGGAGGCTGGCCAGCAGGTTGCCGCCGATGGAGTTGAAGATGACGCTTTTCTTCTCCGGACTGTAGGCCATCAGGTAGCCCGGCGTTTCGTTTTGCTCGTCGAAGAGGGAGACCCGGTAGGCGCTGTGGAGCAGGTCCTGGTGCAGGGTGGTGTCGGAACCCGTCTCCGAGAGCCGGCGGCCGTTGCGGATGACGAACTGGTGGCGGCGGTTGTCGTAGACGCCGTATTCGAGGTTGCCCGTCAGGGCGGCGTTCTCAAATTCCTGCTGCAGCTTTTTGTCGAGGAAGTTCCGGTTGACCCGCTCGTGGAGCGGGCGGTTGGCGAACTGGGCCTGCAACTCGAGGCGGTAGGAGTAGGGCTGACCGTCGGTGAGCCGCAGCTGCACCCCGCTTCCTCCGAGCAGGGAGGGGGATTTTACCGCTCGGTTCAGGTTGCCGCTGGTGAATCCGTTGTGGATCAGGTCGATCTCGCGGGCCTCGTTGTCTTCCAGTTCCTCGGCGACGTGGTTGAGGGCCGTCTGGATGGCCTTGTCGTAGCGCTCTTCGTTGATCTGCATACCGGTGCGGATCATGTCCAACTGCAACAAGATCACGCCGACAATGGCCACCACGATGAGGCCAACGATCAGGAAGATGTTCTTTTTACTCATGTAACTTGCCACAAAATAGGAATATGCGGGTTTTTACCAGGGAGGACGCACTAAGTACGCACCTGGGCCAGGTGGAGTTATCATCCGGGGCCATCTTTAAGCTAAGGTTAACGCTTTGGGGCGCGCCGCGGGCGCGGGGGTTGGTTGCTGAGTTGCTGGGATCCTGATTACTGAGGGAGCAGTGAGAAGCCATAGATGACTATCCTTAATCCTCGATCCTAAAACCTTGATCCTTTCCCGGCCGGCACGCTCAAAGGAACCGTTCGCCTGCGGCAGACCGGCACACTTTGAGGAGCCTGTAGGTTTTTTCCTTTGGGTGTCGACTCCACTGTTCGGACCGGCGGCCGCTTTGGGGCGCGCGCCGCGGGCGCGGGGGTCGGTTGCTGGGTTGCTGGTTGCTGGTGGGGCGGTGAGAAGCAAGAGATTCTTGATTCTGCAACCTCAAGCCTTTTTTCTCCCCTGGCCGGTCGGAAGTCTGTTCCACACAGCCGTTGGCAAGTGGGACGACGTCCGAACGGTCTTCGAATCAACCACGCCGCGTAAGAGAGGAAAGATGATGATTGTCGACTCCACTGTTCGGACCAGCGGCCGCTTGCCGATGGCTGCGCGACCGACGGTTCCGACCAGGGTGGCTTCTGGAGATAAAATTAAGGTTGGAAAGCGGAAAGGTAGCGGTCAGGCAAGCCTTGCCGCCTACTGAGCGCGCCTTAAATTATGGCGGTGATTTCCCCGGAATCGCCCAATGCGTACACCAATCGAGCATCGCAGTAGGCCGGATGATCCTTTTTCCTTTGCCTTTACGACCAGCTTGCGGAGCAAGCCTTTTCCGGACACTACTCCTCCACCTGCATCCTTGATCCTCCATCCTAAATCCTAACTTTCCGTACCTTCCCGCCACCAATGGCCAGCGTAACGATCCATACCACCCAGAACGTCAGCATCGACTACGAGCTGGCGAAGACCGGCACCCGGATCGGCAGCTTTATGATTGACCTGATCATCCTGATCATCATCAACTTTATCCTGGCCACCACCATGGCCGGACTGTTCAATTTTTTCGACGGTACCGTCTTCGGCCTCATGCCCCTCTTTATCCTGCTGCTGTACTTTTTCTTCAGCGAAATGCTGAGTCGCGGACAGACGCTCGGCAAGCGGATCGTGGGGCTGCGGGTAATCCGGCTGGACGGCAAAGATCCCACCCCGGCCGACTTCCTCACCCGGGCCGTATTCCTGCTGCCGGACGTCGTGTTCAGCGGGGGCGTCCCCGCCATCCTGCTGATCTCCAGCGGGCGGCACGCGCAGCGGCTGGGGGACATCGTGGCCGGCACCGTAGTCATCCACACTTCGGCTTCCACCTCCTTCACCCTGGAGGAAATCATGAGCATCCGCAACCGGGACGAGCACGAACCCGAATTCCCCGGCGTGCAGCGCTTCACCGACGCCGACATGATGATCGTCAAGCAAACCCTGGCGCGCTGGCGCCGCTACGGCAATCCCGCCCACCGGCGGGCGGTCCGTCAGCTGGCCGTGAAGATGGCCGACATCCTGGAGCTGGATAAGGCGGCGGTGCCCCACAGTCCGGAGAAATTCCTGGAAATCCTCCTGCTGGACTACATCGTCCTCACCCGATGATGACCGACTACCTGATTGCCCTGGCCGGCGCCCTCCTGGCCGGCTGCGTCAACACCCTCTCCGGCAACGGCTCGGCCATCACTCTGACCATCCTGATGGAGTTGCTTGGGCTGCCGCCCGACGTCGCCAACGGCACCAACCGGGTGGGCGTGCTCGGCAACGGGGCCGCGGCGACCTATGGCTTCTACCGCGGTGATCGTTTTAAGCTGCCCGCCGAGCGGCAGCGCGGTATGTGGCGCATCGTCATCATCACCACCCTGGGGGCCATCCTCGGGATCTACTGGAGTCTGATCATCTCCAACGAAGGCTTCCGGCAGGTCTTCCGCTACCTGCTCATCGTGATGCTTGTCGTCATCCTCGTCAAGCCCAAGCGCTGGCTGGTAGTGCCCAAATCTCCCCGGCAGCTGAGCGCCTGGCTTAGCGTGCCGCTCTTCTTCGCCATCGGTGTTTACGGCGGGTTCATCCAGATGGGCATGGGCGTTTTCTTCCTCGCCATCATGGTGCTCATCGCCCGCTACGACATCATCCAGGGCAACGTCGTCAAGGCCATCGTCGTCACCGTTTACACCATCCTGGCGGTTGCCATCTTCGCCTGGCGGGGCCTCATCAGCTGGGAAATCGGCGCGCTCATGGCCGCCGGACAGATGATCGGTGGCTACCTCACCGCCAAGTTCGCCTCCACCCACCCGAAGGCCGGGCTGTACGCCTACCGCCTGCTCATCGTGGTGATCATCGCCGCGATTTTGAAGGCGTTTTGGGGGGAGATTGGGGGGATGTTGGGGTAGGATTTAGGATGGAGGATTTAGGAGTTAGGATGATGCCGTTGATCATTTATTGCGACGGAGCGCAGGTGCAGCGAAGTAGAATCCTCGTGCTTAGCCGGGATGCAATGGCGCGACACATTGAATGAGCGCAAGAAAGAGGTAGCGTTCATCGGATGTCTCCGGAGCAAAGCGACGGGTCATCCGATGCATCGCGGCACGCCAGAAATCATAATCTCGATTATCTTGCCTTTCGGACAGTAAAGTCTAGGTCTCGCAAGATCATCAATGCCATAAAACCCAGAGAATGGATAACGTACACTCCAGAAAGGTGCAAAAAAGGAAGGGTATTCTCTACGCCGTTGAGGTGACCCTACTTATCGGACTGTTATTCTTCCTTTCCGAAAGCACTTCCGTAGTGCTTGCCTTCATGACGAGCACCCTTGGATTAGGAATACTGGTCCTGTTTATTCCATTCCTTATTTGGGGTATGATTAAACTTCACCGATGGGCAGTCGCTAAAATTGAGCGGACCTGATGGACCAAAAGTAGGAAGTCTAAAGGTCGTCGGAATATCGTCCCCGCGTTTCGGTCGGCGACCTGGCTGGTCGGACGCTTATCTTTTGGGTTACATAAGAAAGGATTTCCCGAAGCGACGCTCAAAGGTCCTGCGGACGCTTCGAGGTCGCGAGGGAGGATTGTTGGTGGGCTGTTACAAAATAACTTTTGTTGGTACAGTAGCGCCGGATTTATCCGGCGAAAGGTTTCGTTCAACGGCTGAAGCCGTCGCTACTGGAGTGGTTTTGTTTGGCTGCTGCGGGAAAGTGGGTGTGGTTGCCTTGGGCTTGTCCGGCTGGGCGTTAGACGGGGAAAGGCAACTCCAGGAAATACCAGCGAACTCGTCCGCCGAGGCGTGACGCAGGAACTGACTCGTCGGCCGAGTGGGGCTTAGCAGTCATAAAACAGCTGAAGGACGCAGGGAAAGTAGGTCCTTGAAGTGTCCGCGAAGCGGTCCTTTGAGTGTCCGGTTGGTGTCCCATAATTTAGGTTAAAGGATGAAAGAATACCCGAAGCCTTACCCCCGGTCGGCGGACGAGCCAGCTCGTGCCTCACGTCTCGGCCGACGACCTTGCTGGTGCCGCGACACATTGCACCTGCGCGCCGTCGCCCAAGTTGTAAGATGGAAGAGAGAAGACCAAAGAAGGAAGAAAAGAAAAAGCCTAACCTCTCCACGCCCTCCAACCGCTGCACCCAGTATCTCCCCCCTACTTCAAACGTCAAAAATCAAACATCAAAAATCCTATCCGCTATCTTAGCCACAACAAAAAGCCACTTCCCAATGAAACACCCCTTCCTCCTCGCCCTGCTGTGCCTGTTGTTCCTCGCCGAGCTGCCCGCGCAAATGGAGCTGGACCACCTTGAGTACCGCAACGTGGGTCCCACCCGCGGCGGACGCGCCACGGCCGTAGCCGGCGTACGGACCCAGCCCAATGTGTTCTACATGGGCGCCACCGGTGGCGGGGTGTGGAAAACGGAGGACTACGGCACGAGCTGGAGCAACGTCTCCGACGGCTACTTCGCCACGCCCTCGATCGGGGCGATTCGGGTGGCGCAGAACGACCCGAATATCGTCTACGTGGGCACGGGATCGGACGGCCTGCGCTCCAACGTGATCACCGGCAAGGGGGTGTATAAATCCGTGGACGCGGGCAAGAGCTGGAAGCATATCGGACTGGAAAAGACGGGCCACATCGGCGCCGTGGAGATCCACCCGGAGAACCATAACGTCGTCTTCGTAGCGGCCATTGGCAACGCCTTTGCGCCCAACCCGGAGCGGGGCGTCTTCCGCACGAAGGACGGCGGGAAGAGCTGGGAGAAGGTGCTTTTCATCTCGGAGCAAACCGGCGCGGCGGACCTGGAATTCATGCCCAGCAACCCCGACATCATTTACGCCACCGTCTGGCGGGCCGAGCGGAAGCCCTGGACCATCATCAGCGGCGGCGAAGAGCACGGCATCTACAAATCCATCGACGGCGGCGATACCTGGGAGAAACTGGGTGGCGGACTGCCGACGGGCATCGTCGGGAAGATCGACCTGGCCGTGAGTCCGGCCAATCCGAGCCTGGTGTACGCACTGGTGGAAGCCCCCGACGATAAGGTCGGCCTGTACCGCTCGGATGACCAGGGGGAAAACTGGACGCACGTCTCGAACGACCGCCGCCTCGGCATCCGGCCCTTCTACTACAGCAACCTGGACGTGGACCCAAAGGACACCGACGTAGTCTACGTGATGGCGACGCCCTACCTGAAATCCGTCGACGGCGGGAAGAGCTGGGGCCGCCTCAATCCGCCCCACGGCGACAACCACGATATGTGGATCAACCCCGATAACCCGCAGCTCTTCATCCAGGCCAACGACGGCGGCGCCAACGTGACCCACAACGGCGGCAAAACCTGGTCGACCCAGCTGAACCAACCCACGGCCGAGCTCTACACCGTGGAGGTCGACGACCAGTACCCCTACTGGCTCTACGCCGGGCAGCAGGACAACTACACCACCATTGCGGTGCCCAGTCAGCCGCCCTACGGCCACCAGGCCGGACCCATCGGACTGGTGATGAACACCGGCGGCTGCGAAACGGGACCCGCCGTGCCCAAGCCCGGCAACCCGAACATCGTCTACGCCAACTGCAAGGGCCGCTTCAGCGTGTACAACAAGACCACCGGGCAGGAGCAGAGTTACGACGTGGGCGCCGCCTACATGTACGGCCACAACCCCAAGGAGCTGAAGTTCCGCTTCCAGCGGGTATCGCCCATCCACGTCTCGCCCCACGACCCCGACGTGGTGTACCACACCTCGCAGTTCGTCCACAAAACCACCGACGACGGCAAGAGCTGGGAGATCATCTCGCCGGACCTGACCGCCTTCGAGGACGATAAGCAGGTGATCTCGGGCGCGCCCATCACCCGCGACATCACCGGGGAGGAATTCTACAGCACCATCTACGCCATCCGCGAATCGGCCGTGGAAGCGGGCGTGATCTGGGTCGGCGCCAACGACGGTCCCGTGCACGTCACCCGCGACGGCGGCGGCAAGTGGGACAACGTCACGCCCAAGGACCTGCCCGGTGGCGGTCGGGTCGACTGCGTGGAGCCCTCGCCCCACGATGCCGGCAAGGCCTACTTCAGCGTGCTGCGCTACCAGCTGGGCGACTGGCGGCCCTACATCTACAAAACGACCAACTACGGTAAGAGCTGGACCCTGCTCACCGACGGCAGCAACGGCATCCCCGCCGATTACCCCGTGCGGGTGGTGCGCGAGGACCCCGACCGCGCGGGCCTGCTCTACGCCGGGACCGAGTTTGGCATGTTCATCTCCTTTGACGACGGCAAGAGCTGGAAATCCTTCCAGCAGAACCTGCCGGTGACGCCCATCACGGACATCAAGGTGCACCGCAAGGACCTGGTGCTCTCCACCATGGGCCGCTCCTTCTGGGTGATGGATAACCTCTCCGCCCTCCACCAGGGGGCCGAAGCGCTGGCGGGCGATGCGCCCCGCCTCTTCCGGCCCCGCGACCACATCCGGGCCCGTTACCGCGGCGGTCGGGGTGGCAGCGACCACGTCGACTACCGCCTGCCGGGAGTTGACGTCGAGTACTACCTGCCCAAGGGCGTGGCCGGACCGATCCAGCTGGACTTCCTGAACGCCGAGGGCAAGGTCGTCCGCACCCTACGCAGCGGCAGCGGCGCGACGGGCGACGGGACGGTGACCCGGGATATGTCGACCGAAGAAATTGCCTACACCCTGAGCAGTGCCCTGCGCACCACCGAGGGGCTGCACCGTTTCCGCTGGGACATGCGGCACCACGGCGCCTGGGACGCTAACCAGCGCCGGCGCTACGCCGGCGGGCCGATGGTGGCGCCGGGCACCTACACCGTCCGCCTGACCGTAGACGGGCAAACGATGGAGGAATCCTTTGCCCTCCAGCTCGACCCCAACGTGGCGGCCAGCGGCGTCACCCTGGCCGACGTGCAGCAGCAGGAGGCTGTGGCGCTGGAGATCGTCGATCTCCTCTCCGACGTCAAGCGGATGAGCCACGACATCAAGCAACGGCAGAAGGCCCTTAAGGGCAAGGCCAACCCCACCGCCGAGCAGAAGGCCCAACTCGCCGAGCTGGCGGAGCTGGAGCAGCTGCTGGAAACAGCGGAGGGTACTTACATGCAGCCCATGCTCATTGCGCAGATTGGTTACCTCTACGGGGTCGTCCGGCGGGCGGATCAGGAGCCCGGCCGGGACGTTTTTGAGCGCCTGGAAGAGCTGCGGGCGGAGAAGGTGAAGCTGGAAGGGGTGATGAAGGATAAATAGGGAGATAATCCCTACTTGTTGGGGGTTGGATTCGGGGCCGTTGCTGGAGGGTGGCGGCCCCGAGGTTTTGGGGGGAGTATTAAGGGCCGCAGCGCGCTGGTGCAAGGCTATTCAGGAGGAGCAAAGCTGAATATTACGTGTTTGAACATAGATGTTTGGACAGGGGATTTATTTGGGGGGTGGGGTTGTGTTGGATTAGAAAAATTGTTATGTTTTGGCTTGCCCCACATCCTTAACACCTGCCCTTTAGCGTGATTGCACGGATATTTCGGGAGATATGCGCAGTGCCTGCTGAGGCTGTATGCTAGGCTGAAAACGGCCCAAACCGCACATTTTAGCACATTTGGTTTTTGCCACCGGTCAAATCCTACTTCAAAAAACCAAAAGAGCTAAAATTTCCCCGATCCGCTGAGAGGGAAATCCCAGAATATCCTCTACTTTTGACAGAATCGTCTAAACGAATTATTCGAGATGAATTCATTTGGAGAATACCTGCGAGGACAACGAGAAAATATTGGTTTACCACTCAGAAAAGTTGCTGCCGAACTCGACATTGACACTTCAATACTTAGCAAGATTGAACGCGGTGAAAGAGAAGCAACGAAAGATATGTTGCCCATTTTCTCGAAAGTACTTGAAAGGGAATTAAAAGAAGTTGAGGTTAAATTCATTATCCACTCGATCTTGGCTCAATTCAGTGGATTGAAGCATTTGAAAGATGGACTGAATGAAACGTTGAAAAGCCTATGAGCACAAAGTTTTTCACCAACGAAGACAAAAACACGCTTCTAAACAAATTAGAAGGTGTATTTAAGCACAAGAGTATCCACTTTTTTGATGCACTTGTTGGCTATTTCCGTGCTTCAGGTTATTTCCAAATCAGAGACTTTGTCGAAAAAGCTGCTGAAATCCGTATACTTGTCGGAATCAATATTGACCATCTTGTCTTTGAGGCCAATCAACAAGGGTTACTATTTGATGCGAATGCTGAAAAGGCCCAGGAGGAATTTTTTAAAGAAGTAAAAAAGAATATACAAGAAGCGGAATATGACAAAAAGGTTGAAGAAGGAATGCTTCAACTCATTCAAGACATTGTTTCTGGGAAAGTCAAAATCAAGGTGCATCCTAAACAGAATATTCACGCCAAGATTTATATTTTTAGAGAAAAGGTTAAGCATGATCATGGTTATGGTTCTGTGATTACTGGCTCAAGTAATCTTACAGATGCTGGACTCGGAAGGAACTTTGAATTCAATGTTGAGCTAAGAGATAATTCCGACATTGACTTTGCAACGGAAACGTTTGAGAAATTATGGGAAGAATCCGTCCCTATTGATGCCGATTATATCGAGAAACTTCAAAAGGACACCTATCTCAATGATGGCTATACACCTTACGAAATCTACCTCAAATTCCTAATCGAATATTTCGGGAAAAGCATCGAGTTTGACCCAAATTCTATTTCCGATCTGCCTAGAGGCTTTAAACGGCTATCGTATCAGGTAGATGCCGTTAATGATGGCTATGCCAAAATGGTTAAGCACAACGGTTTTTTCTTGGCGGATGTGGTTGGGTTAGGTAAAACAATTGTTGCGACTCTGATTGCAAAAAAATACTTCTACTCTAATGGGTTTCCTCAACACCGTTCGAGGACGCTAATTATCGTTCCTCCCGCATTAAAAGAAAATTGGTCAGAAACCATTGAAAAGTTTAATCTGGATAATGTAAAAATCATTACGAATGGTAGTCTTCACAAACTCAGAAGTTTGGAACGTTATGACTTGATCATTGTAGATGAAGCCCACAAATTTCGTTCGGATACGGCAGATATGTACAACGAGCTGCAAAAAATTTGTAAAACTACTACTAAACGAATATTACCGGATGGAACGAGAGTGTCTAAACGAGTAATCTTGATTTCTGCTACTCCTCTTAATAACAAGCCGGAAGATATTGCCAATCTTGTTTATCTCTTCCAGGATAGCAAGAATTCCACCCTTGAAATAGGAAATCTGCAGCACTTCTTCAGAAGTGAAATCGATGCCTACAAAAAGCTGAAAGATGAGTCTGATGTGGACCAGGTCAAGGCAGGTGTAAAGCGTATTTATGAGAGAATCCGAACGAAAATCATTGAGCCGCTTACTGTGCGCAGAACACGTACAGACTTGATGGCTCATGAACTGTATTCGGAAGATTTGAAAAAGCAGGGAATTAATTTTCCTGCCGTTCGGCAACCCGAAAAGATTCTTTATGAGTTAGAGCCGCATTTGGAGGATTTGTACGACAGAACTATTCATGTTTTGAGCCATAAAACGCAAGGATTAAAATATTTCCGCTACCAGGCAATTCGCTTCCTAAAACCGCACAAGAAAGAAAAGTACAAACAGGCCGACATGATTTCTGAGCAATTGGCTAAAATCATGAAAACTATGCTTGTAAAAAGGATTGACAGCAGTTTTTACGCCTTTAAGCAATCACTTTTCAGATTCTTTCGAGCTACGGAAGCCATGATTACCATGTTTAAGAATGGCAAGATTTACATTGCTCCCAATCTACCTGTTTCCGACATGATCAATGAAGGTAAAGAGGAAGAACTTCTTGAACTTATCATTGAAAAGTCAATTGAAGACCCCACCATTGACATCTGTGAACCGGACGATTTTGAATACGACTTTCTTCCGGGACTTAAACAAGATTATGATTTGCTTAAGCAGCTTAATGCCAGATGGCAGGAAGTAACAGAAGACCCCAAACTGGATGTATTCATTGAGTATTTGCAGAACAGGCTGCTTGAAAAGAAGATAAATCCGGAATCCAAATTAGTGGTGTTCTCAGAAAGTAAGGAAACCACTCAGTATTTGATGGATGAACTACCAAAGCACATTCCGCAGCGAATTATTTTGGTGGATAGCAAATCTAGGAAAGACCGAATGCCGACTGTGCGCAAGAACTTTGATGCAAACCTTCCCAAAACAGAACAGGAAAATAAGTATGACATCATTCTAACCACTGAAGTTCTTGCTGAAGGGGTCAACCTTCATCGCTCGAATGTGATCGTAAATTACGATACGCCCTGGAATTCTACTCGCTTGATGCAACGCATTGGACGTGTTAATCGAATCGGTTCGACTGCTGAACAGGTTTATGTTTTCAATTTCTATCCCACTGCCAAAGTGAATAATGACATTGAGTTGGAGAAACGAGCCATCATGAAGTTACAAGCTTTCCATGCTGCACTTGGGGAAGATAGTCAGATTTATTCGCCTGATGAAGAGACGGAATCTTTCGGACTCTTTGATCATACCATAGAAGAAGAAAAAGACGAGAAGCTAGCTTATCTCATGATGATTCGTAACATCAAGGAGGATACACCTGGCTTGTTCAAGAAGATTAAGAACATGCCGCTGCGGGCACGTGCGGGAAGGAAGAATGACGAATTGGATGAGTCCACTATTTGCTATATTAAGGATCAAAAGCGGGATGCTTTTATTAAAGTGAATAAAAACGGAGAAACAGAAGAATTGACGTTTCTTGAGACGGTGAAGATATTCGAGGCCGAACCGGTTGAAAAAGGCGTCAAGCTTCATGATCACCACCACGAACAAGTTCAAACGGGCATTTCTCTATTCACTGATTTGATTGAAGCTGAAAAAGCCCGGGATAAGAAGGTGGATGTAACGCAAGGACCGAATGAAAAGCGGGCAATTGCCTATTTGGATGCCATGTTGGATTTGCCTTTTACCAACGAAGAAGAGAGAGGCCTAATCATTAAGGCAAAAGAGGCAATCCGTAAGGGACGGTTTCAGCGCTTGCAGCGAGACATTAACAAACTAAAACGAACCGTCAAAAAGTCTCCTTTAAAACCGGCTGTCATTCTGGAAAAGATTATTGAGATATTGAAGAGCTATCCATTGCAAACCATTCAGGGTGAAGGTGGAGAAGCCAAAACAAAATCCAAAAAGTCATTGAACCCTGAAATTATTATTTCAGAAAGTTTTGTGAAAAAAATATGAGAGAAAAGGACCTAAAACGGATATTGCAGCAGCCCTACAGTTTTGACAACTGGAAAGAGCTATTGCCTATGTTTTTCAAAAAGGTGCAATACTTCTCTCAGGTACAAGCCTTATTTGATGAGCGCGAAAAAGTAGTTCAAGGCAAGCAGATCGGACGAATCACTTTAGATGATGACAAGTCATTGGCCATTTTTGATGTAGAAGTAGCAGATAAAGTGGTCATTGCCCGCAACCGTAAAGAACTTCGGGACATTGCCATCAAGCACATTGATCAGGACATTACACATGGTGCAATTGTTTTCTTCCATAACTCCAGCCAAAAGGATTATCGTTTCTCTTTCATTGCCAAGTGGTCTGCTTTGGATATGGAAACGGGTGAGTTCATCAAAGGAGAAACCAAACCAAAAAGATACACTTATTTGCTTGGCCCTAATGAGGCCTGTACCACGGCAGCCAAGCGGTTATTGACGCTTATCCCTAAACAGGAAGCTGGGGAAGCAACTATTAAAGAGGTACAACAAGTCTTCTCGGTAGAAGCCCTGAACCGGGAGTTTTTCAAATCCTATAAAATCCACTACGAAAAGTTTTGGAAATACCTGGCTGAATCTCCTTGGCGTGATGAATTGATTAATGCAGAAAAAGAGGAGACTGACAAGAAGGAAAAACCAATACGGGATTTTGTAAAAAAACTGCTCGGTCGTATTGTATTTCTCCACTTCTTGCAAAAAAAAGGCTGGATGGGCTGCTCTTCAGAACCCAACGAGTGGCAGGACGGTGAAAAACGCTTCATGCAGGTGATCTTTGAGGAGTTTGCTGACAAAGAACATTTTCACAGCAAATGCCTGACCAAACTGTTTTTTGAAACACTTAATACCAAACGGCCTAATGGTGTATTCCACATTGCGGGACTGGAAGGGAAGCTGAGCGGATCTCATGTACCTTACCTGAACGGAGGACTTTTTGAGCCGGAAAAAAACAAAGCGACGTTCAAAGTAGATTTCCCAGTGCAATACTTTGAAGAACTGTTGGAATTCTTTGAGCAATACAATTTCACTATAGACGAAAACAGCCCGGACGACCATGAAGTGGGCATTGACCCGGAAATGCTAGGTCACATTTTTGAAAACCTGCTAGAAGAAAACCGGGAGAAAGGGGCTTTTTACACCCCCAAGGAAATTGTGCAGTATATGTGTCAGGAAAGCCTGATTCAGTATCTGTACAACCACTTTGACAAAAGACAGGATATTGATGAGTTTATTCGTCAGCATTCCGTTTCAGCTTTTCTTGCAGAAAGGGACAAGGCGGCCAAGCTCAATCAGCTGTTGGACGACATCAAAGTATGCGACCCGGCCATTGGTTCGGGAGCATTTCCCATTGGCATGTTGCAGGAAATCTTTGAATCCAAGCGATTCATCTATCCTTACCTCAAAACTAGCCAGCCGTTTGACCCGGCAGCCACCAAAAAGAACATCATCCAAAATTCAATTTATGGAGTGGATATTGAAAAAGGTGCGGTAGACATTGCCCAACTGCGATTTTGGCTGGCCCTAGTGGTGGAAGAGGTTAACCCGCATCCCCTGCCTAACCTGGACTACAAGATCATGCAGGGTAACAGCTTGCTGGAGCAATATGAAGGTATTGACCTAAGCAAGGTGGCTGTTCTTGAAGAACCACAAGTTACTGTTTTCCAAGCCAGCATGTTTGAAGAACCAGATTCCTCCTATGGTTTTGGCGAAGAAAACCGTAAGAGTATTAAGCAGTTGGTACAAAACTATTTCCAAGTAGAAGATAGGGAAGAAAAGTCTCGAATTCATAAGGCCATAGATAGCAATGTTCTGAATCATATTGATAAATCACTAGAAGGCTATGAGAACCAATTGCTGATTGAGATTGCCGCCTATGAGAAAAGATATAAGGCTAAAACGGAAGGACTTTCCGAAAGCCAAAAAGCGCAATACGATAGAAAAAGTAAGGAACTCAGGGAAATAGGCAAACGCCAAAAACAACTGGAAAACAAAGCCAAGGCAAGGCAAAACCTCCTGAAGTTTGAAGAAACTGACGAACGCCCCTATTTTCTGTGGCATTTATACTTTATGGATGTCTTTGATAAAGGTGGTTTTGATGTGATGATTGGCAATCCGCCTTATATTCAATTGCAAAAAATTAAAGAAGAAGCTTCTGTGTATCAGGATGCAAAATTTGATACTTTTTCCCGTTCTGCCGATATATATTGTCTTTTTTATGAGAAAGGAACAGAGATGCTGAAGTCTCAGGGAGGGGTGTTATCTTTTATTACATCTAATTCATGGATGAGGGCCAAATACGGCAAAGCATTACGTCAGTATTTCAGAGCCAATACCAATCCTGTTAGACTTCTCAACTTTGAAGACACCCTATTATTTCCTGCTGCGACTGTTGAAACAAATATCCTCGTCTTGAAAAGAGAAAAGTTCAAAGGGTATCTCCAAGCCACCGCCGTTCAATCTGACTTAGGAAATACGCCTCTGGCTTCGTATCAACAAAAGAGACACATCGTACTAGATAGCCTTAATGATGATGGATGGAGTGTGGCTGATCCTGAGGATTATCGAATTAAGCTTATGATTGAAGAAGCCGGAGTTCCTTTGGGGCAAAAGTTCACCCCAAATCGAGGCATATTAACCGGCTATAACAAAGCTTTCATTATCAAAACAGGGCTTAGAAATAAGCTTATTGAGCAGGATCCGAAGAATAGTGAAATCATCAAGCGATTTTTGAGTGGCCGAGATCTTTCTAAATACCGGATTGAATGGAATGATGACTGGTTGATAAATGCCCATAATGGAGTAAAAAATGAGTTAATACCTCCAGTAGATGTAGAGAAAGATTACCCTACATTATTTCAATATTTCTCAAATCCAGAGCTTAAGGATAGACTTTTAAAAAGAAGTGACCAAGGAAATCATTGGACTAATCTCAGGGATTGCGCTTATATTCTCGATTTTGAGAAGCCTAAGCTAATCTGGGCCGAACTATCAGACCTTCCCAAGTTTGTGTACGATGAAGAAGGTTACTACACCAACAAAACAACCTTCATTTTGACCGGTGACCAATTGAAGTATTTGATGGTGTTGCTAAATTCAAAAACCCTGGTTTGGTATTTTTCTCAAATTTCTACCAGCTCTGGAATGGGAACAACCATGTGGAACAAATACAAGGTGGAGCAAATTCCGGTAGTCTTTTCCTCGGATGCCAATATTGCAAAAGTTGAGAACATTGGAGAGGTCTTGTTATACCTGAATGATCCTGCATCAGAGGAAATTAATGAGGGCATTAGCAATCAGCGAATGAGTGATTTTTTTGAAGATATAGCCAATATGATAGTCTACGAACTCTATTTCGAAAAGGAGATGAAAGATAAAGAGTTGGATGTACTACAATTCATCAATGAAAAATCCTTCCCGGATATTTCAGAAATGAACCCGGAAGAGAAAAAAGCCACCATCCAAAAAATGTATTACGAGCTACAGCAAAAAGATAATCCTATTCGCAACCGTATTTTGGTATCGGAAAGCCGGAGTGAGATTATCAGAAGAATCAATGACGTAACCGGCTCATGAAACTGCAAGAACTCCATATCCAGAACTTCAAGTTTTTTCCCAAGCATGATCCCAATAGTCCGCTATTAGAAATTGGCGGAAATAACCTACTCATCTATGGAGAAAACGGCAGTGGGAAGTCCACCATTTATTGGGCTATTTACACCTTGCTGGAGAGTGCTTTCAAACAAGGAGAAGAGGGTAAGCAAAAGGTCAAAAATTACTTTACAAAAGGTCATGAGTCAGGCCTGGTAAACATCCATGCGACCAGAGCACAAAAACAAAAACCATACATCAAAGTAGTTCTTGGTGATGAAGCAGGTAATCAAAAAGAGTATTTGATAAATGGGGATGACGACACCATTGCGGCTATTCAAGGTAATTCTGATGTTCGGGAGAGCGGAATGGCAAGCGACTTCATCAATTATCGGGTGCTTTTCCGTTTGCACCATGTGAAGCATTCAAAAGACAATAATCTGTTTGGATGGTTTGAGGATGAGATTTTTCCATATATCATTATTGACCAAATTAGCCGAGTTAATAGTATTGGAGATGTTTATCAGGAACTCAAAGAAGGTCCAGAAAAGGTAAAAGACTTTGATGAGCTGGACACGGAAGTCTATCCTAACCCTGCTATGCGTCTGCATCCTGACGAAGCAGTTAAGAAGGATTATAAGAAGTATCAAAAGTACGAGCGAAAGCTCAAGAAATTCAACCAAAAGTTTAAATCCTATCTACGAGACAGAGCAGTCCGAGCTAATGAAATTCTACAAAATGATTTTGGTCAAAACTTCGAAATCAAACTAGAATATGTGTCTGCAAGAGCAGGAATAACCGCTGAGGAACTTAATTGGCAAGATCCAAAAGTTATTCTGAAAATACCACGGTACGAAGGCCGAAGAAATGTCGTAAAACGTGCCCATTCATTCCTAAATGAAGCCAAATGGACTAGCATTGGATTAAGTATTCGATTTGCCATTCTCGAGGACTGGACTAACAGACCCAATACGGCTGAACTTAAACTTTTGACCATAGACGATATGCTTTTGAGTTTGGACATGAGCAATCGGGATGTGGTTTTGAACCTATTGCTCAATCGATATAGTACGGATTACCAACTTTTGATGATGACACATGACCGCTATTTTTTTGAATTAGCTAAGGGGAAAATCAATGCGTCAGGCTCATCTAGTGCTTGGATAAAACTTGAAATGTACCTAGATGAAGAGAAGAATATAAAGTATCCACTTATATTAAGGTCAAAGACAAATCTGGAAAAGGCAAAATCATTCTTCAAACAAAAGGAATTTGCAGCTTCTGCAAATCATATGAGGAAAGCTACCGAATGTTTCGTTTATGAATTCGTGCCAAAGAATAAACAATATGATAGAAGTTTTAATAGGCTTAACCTAAGTCAACTGATAAATAAAAGTAGGGCTTTTGCCCGAACAAGAGGGTGGTCAAGAACGATCATTTCGGACTTAGACCAAATGAGAACGAACATATTCAACCCGGGTTCTCATCATGACGTATACACTCCAGTATTCCAAAATGAATTAAAGATAGCAATTGAAACCTTGGAACAAGTTTCAACCTTAAGCGGAATAAAACTATGAGGTCGACCCAATGCGTTCATACACCTTGGCAAGTCGCTCAAAGCAGGCACAATAGTCAAAACTTCCCAAAGAGGATGGCTGACCCCAACGCTGACAGAAATGAAATAAATAGTTGCCGACTGTCAGATCAGGTAGTGATTATTACAAATAATGCTCCCTAAACGGTCGTAGGGAAAATAGATTGAGTTCAAGAGTTATCATAAGCCATTTGCATGATCTCTTTCAAAAGTTCATGATGGTCTACTATATCAGCTTTGGATAGTCTAAAGCGATATTTCCCCCACTTTTTTAAGTATCCCATGTCGTCTATACCTGACTCGTCGATTTTCTGCTGTATTTCATCGGATTGAGGTAAGCGAATTTCAACATTAAGATCTTTTTTTCGAGGCCGGAATATTGTGAAATTATTGGGTTGCCCGTTCTTGGCTAATCCTATATAGAATTTATTGTATTTAAACTCAATGTCAGGAGCAAACTCTTTGATTATATCTAGAACTTGATCAGCCATTTTCACAGTTTCTTTTGTGCCTCGATTCAGCCAATATTCTCTATCGGTAACTTCCTGAAGTTCTTCGTCTTCGTCAACAAGTCCTAGTGGCAATTCATCTAGTATTTTAGTAAATATTAAAGCTAGCCCTTCTTGCCCAGGAATTTTATAGGCATTTAATTGTATTGCTATGAGTGGAATGTGACCATTAAAAAGGCTAATTATGTTTAGAAAACGACTAGTTATGTCTTCAGCAACAATAACAGCGCAATGATCATACTGTGGGTATCGCTTTCTTTCAATGTCCCAATATTCAATTGTCCGTACAATATGTGCTTCATCCGTTTTTCCGAGTTGAATTTCCACTTCATAACGGCGATTGTTATCAGGATCTTGAAGTAGTAGGTCAAGCCTTCCTGCTCTTGGCTGAATTCGTTCTTTGTCTTTCAAGATTAGGTCTCCTAGACCTAAAATGCCAGGATCATTTGCAATTTGATCTTGTAGCCAAGTTTCCTTGACTTCTGGATGTTTCGCAAGAGTCACACGCTCAGGGTGAATTCGTTTCATTTTAAAATACTACTTTTTGGACAAAAGTAAATAGTCCGTAATCTAAGGGTTTGAATTTTGTCTGGTAAAAAGGTATAAAATAAATTGTGAAAACAAGCTGTAAACTTCCCTGAAAATGGAATAACTAAAAGACCAGGACGATGAAGGTAATTGATGTCCAGAAGGCAATCGAAATGGCCAGAGCCGACGAGTCGTTGGAGGGCTGGGCCATCAAAGACTTGGCGGAAACTCAGGTGAAGGCGGTAGATGCCCTGCTACTGGCGGATCATGGCATCGTCATCCCCGAACAGAACATCCTTTACCGTGACGAGGACGTTGCCTACGATCTGGAATTTGACGATTACGAATGGACCCAACTGCCTGCGGGCACAAGTCTGGAAGACTTAGGCGAGCTGGCTAAAGTGGAGGAGCCCAGTCCTGGTCAACCTACCCTAAAAATGGAGCTAGAGGTGGAAGATGAACGCGCCCTGGAATGGGTAAACGAGAATTACTCGAGCATCAAGAATATCGTTACTTCTTTGATTAAGGAGCTGTACAGTTCTAGGTCAATCATGGAGAAGTAGGGGGTGTTTTAACGAGATGGTCGGTAGGATCTCGGAGCGTCCGGTTTTGGTGCCGGAAGGCTGAGGCTAAGGGAGAAAAATCATGGGGTAGGAACTGTTCGGAAATTCCGAACAGATGTGGTGCGGTGAGTTATTTGGGTCCAGCTAGTGTCCCTTTACTCACTAATAGGTGCTTTTCAACAATAAGAGATTGTACATCACTAGATTCCTGTAAAACAGGGTAACTGTCGCAAAAAATGCGATGGTTTAACGGTAGTCTAAGTTAGCCTTTTGCCAGGAATTTCCAGTTGAAGTGGTGGGTGCAGATTTTGCACGTACCCCTAAAACCCTTTCGGGGACCAAGGGAAGAGAATGCCCACCGGATCTCGGAGCGTCCGCGCAGCGGTCCTCCGAGCGTCCGGTTTTGGGGCCGAAAGGCTGAGGCTGAGGAGGAGGCGAAGGGAGAAAAATCAGGGGGTAGGCGGTAGTGGGTAGGAACTGTTCGGAAATTCCGAATAGTTGGGGTGTGCTAAACCTCACACAGGTAATTCTAAGAGTAAGAAGTTAAGGATGAAGACATTTTGAACCGCGACGCATCGGATCAGCTCGCTTTACGCTCGACGGATCGGATGAGCGCTGCTTTCTTAGGCGAGGAGAACCTCATGGGAAATTAGCGACTACTGGAAAAGACCTAGCTTAGGTGTTCGATAAATTCCACCCCCTTGCCCATCCCCATCCCCTACGACCCCACCCTCTGGGGCTTCCCCATCAACGTCCACCTCGTGCTGGAGTATGCGGCCTTCATCGTGGGGTACCGGTACTACGTGTATTTGAAGCAGCGGTCGGCGGATCGGATTAGTAGTGGGAACCGGAGTACGATCATCATTGGCGCGGCGTTGGGGGCGCTGATTGGCTCGCGGGTGTTTGGGTGGTTGGAGCATCCGGCGGGTTTGGTGGGGGCGGACTTTATGACCATCATGAACGCCAAGACCATCATGGGGGGCTTGTTTGGTGGCCTGGTGGGGGTGGAGTGGACGAAGAAGCTCATCGGGGAAAAAGAATCGTCGGGGGATTTGTTTACGTTTCCGATTATTCTGGGGTTGATTATTGGTCGGGTGGGGTGTTTTTTGTCGGGCGTCAACGAGTTTACGTATGGCTCGCCCACGGCGAGCCTTTTCGGCATGGATCTGGGGGATGGGGTGCTGCGGCATCCGATTGCTTTATACGAAATCGTGTTTTTGGTGGCGCTGTTTTGGTTTTTGCGGGTGTTGCAGCGGCGGCGGGCGGACCTGCCCAGTGGTGCGCTCTTTCAATACTTTATGGTGGCGTATTTCGGGTTTCGGTTCGGGATTGAGTTTTTGAAGCCGAATGAGTTTTTTGTGTTGGGGTTGAGTAGTATTCAGTATTTGTGTTTGGTGTGTTTGGGGTATTATGGGAAGGTGATGTTGATTGATAAATAGCGACGGTGGTACGTACAGTTTTTTTAAGATTTTTCTGGAGTGGAGTTTGTTCCACCTATTGATGTTTCCATCTTTTGTCGGTGGTCAATGGAATGAAATACTGCTTCTATCATAAGCTTCTACCGAGGCTGAGCACCTTTTTCGCTGTCTAAGATTGTCACTTTTGTAGGCCAAAAGTGACGCAAAAGCCTTCCGTCTAAATCGCTGGCTTAACGGGTCCGCAGCACTTTTGGACCTTTGGCGTTGCAATAACACCAAGGCGTTCCCTGCAACCCCAATTATCGGCCTTCGTTATCGGTAGTGGATTAAGGCCTTTGCGACCGTTAAGCGGAATTGCTGTCTGAGCACACAACGAGTTATCCTTTGTCTACAAAATGAGATTACTCTACAAGCGACCCTTGGAAAACTAAGTGAGTGGCGAGTTTCAATTTCGTAGGTCAGCAAAGGTCTTAATCCGCGTTAAGCCGATGATGCAGCCGAAGGCTTTTGGCTCCACCTTTTGGCCTACAAAAGGTGGAAACATCGGGGGTTAGAATCTACCTCACTCTTGAGGAAAATCTTGGCCGATTCTGGTCCAAGCAATAAAAATTTAACGCGGCGCAAGCCAATAGGAAAAAAGAAAAGACAAAAAGCGTACGCCCCCAATCATTATCTTCAACATCACAAAACCACGCCTCCATGCCCGTAAGAAAGTACACCTACTACGACTTCACCCTGAGCCTCTGCGAGCAGTGCCTGAAGCGAGTGGACGCGAAAATTGTGTTTCGGGACGAGAAGGTGTACATGCTGAAGCACTGCCCGGAGCACGGGGCCTCAACCGTGCTGATTGCGGACGACGTGGAGTATTACAAGAGCATCCGGAATTACAATAAGCCGTCGGAGGTGCCGCTACGGTTTAACACGAAGACGCACTACGGGTGCCCCTATGATTGTGGATTGTGTACGGACCACGAGCAGCACTCCTGTCTGACGGTGGTGGAGATCACCGACCGGTGCAATTTGACTTGTCCGACCTGCTACGCCTGTTCTTCGCCGACCTACGGGCGGCACCGAACGCTGGAGGAAGTAAAGAAGATGCTCGATGCCGTGGTGCTCAACGAGGGCGAGCCGGACGTGGTGCAGCTCAGTGGTGGGGAGCCCACCATCCACCCGGATTTCTTCGCCATCCTGGACTACGCCAAGACCCTGCCGATCAAGCACCTCATGCTCAACACCAACGGTATCCGCATCGCACAGGATTTCGACTTCGCCCGGCGGCTGGCGGAGTACCAGCCCGACTTTGAAATCTACCTGCAGTTCGATTCCTTCCGCAACGGCGTCCTGCGGGAACTGCGGGGGGCAGACCTCACGAGAATCCGCGATCAGGCCATCGAGCACCTCAATAAGCTGAACCTCTCCACCACCCTGGTGGTGACGGTGCAAAAGGGGCTGAACGACGATGAGATGGGCGCCATCATTGACTACGGCCTCCAACAGCCGTGCGTGCGGGGCGTCACCTTCCAGCCCACGCAGATCGCCGGCCGCCTCGATAACTTCAGGCCCGCCACCGATCGGATTACGCTCACCGAGGTCCGGCGGAAAATCCTGGAGCAAACGCCCATCCTCAAGGGCGAGGACATCATACCCGTCCCCTGCAATCCCGACTCCCTGGCCATGGCCTACATCCTCAAGCTGGACGGCGGCAACTTCCCCCTCACCCGCTACGTCAATCCGCAGGACCTACTCGACAACAGCAAGAACACCATCGTTTACGAGCAGGACGACGTCCTGAAGGGCAAGATGATCGAGCTGTTCAGTACCGGTAATTCGGTGGAGCGCTCCGAAGAAAATCTCCACGCCATCCTCTGCTGCCTCCCCCACATCGAAGCGCCCAACCTGACCTACAGCAATCTCTTCCGCGTCATCATCATGCAGTTCATGGACGCCCATAACTTTGACGTGCGGGCCGTCAAAAAATCCTGCGTCCACATCGTGGACAAAGACTGCCGCATCATCCCCTTCGAAACCATGAACCTGCTGTACCGGGACGAAAAGGCCGTCCGTCTCCAAGAACTAAAAGAAGTGTACCCATGATCTTCCTCGATAACCTCAACCTGGCGGGCTTCGTCATCATGGTCTACCTGGTCCTCCACCTCCCGGCCATCATCATGCTGATCCTCGGACTGTCGTGGCGCAAGAAAAAACCGAAGACGAGCAAGACGCTCATTTACGTGGCCATCGCCTACTTCATTGTGGGGGCGGGAGTTTGTGGGTCGTTGGTGTAGGCAAAAGGATGAAGGATCTAGGCTGAAGGACTTTTTGAAGGAGAAGGAATCTAAAGGGTCGTATAGCGACGCATGCATACGTCCAAGGAGAAAACACAGCAGCCACCTCGAAGTGTGCCGGTCTGCCGCAGGCGAACGGTTCCTTTGAGGGTGCCGTCGGGAGGTTGAAAGGAGAAGGAAGAATATAGATTTCCGGAAGCGACGCTCAAAGGTCCTGCGGACGCTTTGAGGACGCGAGGTTAAGTGCTTGCCAAAAATTAAAGTCTTTACCGTAGCGCCGGATTTATTCGGCGAAAAGCACCCCTAGCACTGAATGGCTTTGTCTTTATGAGCCCCCCCCGGATCTCGGAGCGTCCGCGCAGCGGTCCTCCGAGCGTCCGGATTTGGTGCCGAAAGGGTAAGGAAGAAAAAGGAAGAATGTAATGAGCCCGCGACGCATCCGATCAGCTCGCTACGCTCGACGGAGCGGATGAGCGCAACGAAAAATGTAGCGTTCATCGGATGTCTCCGGAGTGTAACGACGGGTCATCCGATGCATCGCGGTTGGACAGGACTAGCTACCTTCGTTAGAGATCATTGCTCCTACACAAAGCACCACCAACTCCACCCCCACCCATGTTCCAAAACCTAAAAGTCGTAGAGCTCGCCAGCGTCCTCGCCGGCCCGTTAACCGGGACCTTCTTCGCCGAGCTCGGAGCCACCGTAACCAAAATAGAAAACAAGCGGACGGTAGGAGACGTAACGCGGACCTGGCGGCTGCCGAAGGAATCCAAGGAGACCCCGGTTTCGGCCTACTACAGTGCGGCAAATTATGGAAAGGAAAGCCTGCTGCTGGACGTTACCGACGCGAAGGATTACGCGGTGGTCCTGGAGCACATCCGGGGGGCCGACGTCGTCATCGCCAACTACAAACCCGGTACTGCGCAGAAACTGCGCTTGAGTTACGAGGATTTGGCCCCGCACTACCCCTCGCTCATCTACGCCGAACTCACGGGCTTCGGCGAGGATGACGCGCGACCGGCCTTTGATGTGGTCCTCCAGGCGGAAACCGGGTTCATGTACATGAACGGTGAACCGGGAAGGCCGCCCGTGAAAATGCCCGTGGCCCTCATTGATGTTCTGGCCGCCCATCACCTCAAGGAAGCGATTCTCTGTGCCCTGATCCATAAACTACGGACCGGCGAAGGGAAACATATCCAGATCTCGCTCTACGAAAGTGCCCTGGCCTCCCTGGCCAACCAGGCGACGAACTGGTTAATGGAGGGGCACATCCCACAACCCATGGGTACCCAGCACCCTAACATCGCCCCCTACGGAGACATGTACCAAACCGCAGACGGTAAACTACTGGTCCTGGCGGTTGGCTCCGACAGGCAATTCGAGCATCTGTGCTCGACGATAGACCTGGACATTGACGCGTTTCGGACGAACGCGCGGCGACTAGCCAACAGAGCCGCCCTGAACCGCCAAATCGGTGAGCGGATCGCGCAAAAAACGTCCGCTTACTGGGCGGCGGAATTTGACCGCCGCAATATCCCTTACGGCGTGGTCAAGAATATGCAGGAGGTTTTTGCGGACGCCCGGGCGGAGAAGATGCTGCTCCGGGAACGCGTTGCGGGGATGGATACGGTGAGGGTGAGAACGGCGCTTATTTAACGATAAGTTACTCCAGTACAGCCCTCCGTTTTACCTGCACCCACCGGAAAAGGCTTGCTCCGCAAGCCGGTCGTCCGGAAGGAGAAGAAGACTGAAGCCGAGGCGAAGTAAAACTAGGCGACCGCTGGCAGTGTAGCGACGCCTACCTGCGTCCGGGAAAGAAAAACAGCAGCTCCTCGAAGTGTGCCGGTCTGCCGCAGGCGAACGGTTCCTTTGAGTGTGCCGTCGGGAGGCCAAGAGGTTAAGGGAGAAGAATGAAGAAGGAAGTGGGAATGGCGATGAGCGCTCGGAAAGAATCCGCAACACATCGGATCAGCTCGCTGCACGCCGTCGCCTTCGGCTAGTCGCACAAGCGCTCGACGGATCCGATGAGCACTCATTCACTCCTCTACATTGCATCCCGGCAGAGCGCGAGGATTCCGTTTCACTGCACCTGCGGTGATCGCCCAAAATAGCCGCCAAGCCGGTCGTTCTCGTCCTCTCCGCTTCCGTCTTCTCCCTTCCTTCTTCCTTCTTCCTTCTTCTTTCTCCCCCCTACACCACCGACCACCACCGGTACACCATCAGCAATACCGCGGCCACCATCAAGAGGAAGTGATAGAATTCCGAGCGGCGGGTACTCTGCCGGATCATCACCAGGCCTACCAACATGCCGAGTGGGAGTACGGCCGCCTGCGCGTCGGCCGCCACTACGGGACCACCGATCACCACGACGAGGGAGGAAACCAGCAGCACCCAGAACAGAATGTTCACGTTTTTCTTGCCCTCGATGTTGAGCAACTGGGTGGACGCTCCGTAACTGAGCAGACTGACGACCACCAGCAGCCCCAGGACGCCCAATCCAAAGAGCTCGGCCGGGAGGGTGGGGCTTATGGTTAGGAGGCCCAGTTCCCCCAGCTGGGCGTCGATCAACTCCGGGAACCACCCCCGGAAGTAAGCGTAGGACCCGACGAGAAAAAAGATGATGACGGTACCCACGATCACCCGCATCAGATTGGTGGGGGAGGGCGTACTCAGGATGCCGACCCCGGCCACCACGGCGACGATCATGACCACGTAACTGGGTACGGCCAGTGCGGCCAGCGCCAGCCAGGCACCGGCGTTGAAGAGGGCCACGGCGGGCTCGTTGCGTTTGTAAATGCGACCGATGGACATCAGCGCGAACAGCAGAAAGATGTTGCCCAGCTGCAGGGGCGAAAGCCAGTGAAAGGCGGGCACCATCGCCCAGCAGGTAACCAGAAAGAAGCCGGGGAACTGCGAGGGGGTACGCGACAGGCGGTAACGATCCGCAATGACGTTGGCCAGCAGCGCCTGAAGGCCGACCAGCAGCGCCGCCACCGAGAGGTTCAACCATTTGGGGGCGTGGAAAAAATAGAGCAGCAATTCCCCGAGGACGCCCGCATCCGCCGCCACGGGCGGCGGGGCCGCCGGCAGCAGGAAAAGGGGAAGCTGGAAGGCCAGTGCGTACAAAAAAAGCAGCGGACTGGAATAAATCTGATTGGTACGGAAGAGTGATAGCACGGATACGGGGAGCGTAAATACGGGTGGTAACGGCCGGTTGCGAAGGATAATAGCCAGTGGAGTAAAGGTAGGGGAAGGATTTTGCCCGAAAAAGAAGATTTTTTTTCGCCGGATGTCCTAATCCGATAATCCGCCCGTCTTAGGGGTGAAAACCGGTCCTGGGAATAAGCGCACCTTATTAACGATTTGTCTTGCGCTTCTTCCTCTGAAGGCGGGTAACGGTCCTCACGCCGGTGAAATTGCCGTTAATTTTTTGCCCCCACCTTACAGAGGTCTATTTGCATCAATTGAATGTCTCGAATCAAGAACCAATAGTATTCTAGTTGTTGAATTTGTATCACCCATTAAACTTACCCTAGAAACATCCCTGGATATTCCCTCATCCCTCAAAGTGAACACCCAACTAAACCCTATTGCCATCTACGCCCGCGGCCCTTCCCATGAACCGCGGGCTTTTTTTGTGCCCACTGGGTCCAATCCGCCGGATCACTAGCCCCGCAACTCTTTTTCGGTATCCGTGATCACGGAGCGGGCCATCTGATAGGTCTCGGCCAGGTCGTCGGCCTTGTCCTGCCCGGCGTAGAGGGCCATCTCACAGCGCTGAAGCAGCTGGTTGTAGCGTTCGATCAGCCCACTCTCCGCGCCGGCCTCCCGTAATTTCTCGCCAATGACGCGCCGACTCAGGTCGGAGGCGGGCAGGTTGAGCTTGTCCCGCAGATACCCCTGGAGCGCATTTTCGATGGCGTCATAGAAGGACCGGGCGGCCACCTGCTCCTGATATTTCTTTGCCTCCTTGAGGTGCTGCCGCGCCATGGCGGCGGCCCGTTCCCGGGCAACTTCCACGGGATCGCGGTTCTCCTGCAACTGCCGGTAACGGTCCCAGCCAATGGCCCCGCCACTGAGGACAACCGGCAGCAGCAGCAGTAACCAGAACCAGGACTTACCCGTCAGGTCGCTGCCGTAGCGGCGGCCGCGAGGTAGCTCCGTAACGGACAACAGGGTAATGGCCGGCACCTCTACGGCGGAGGTGTCGATGTCGTAGGTGGGGGTTCCCGTACCGCCGGTCACGGCGACGGTAAACTCCGTAGGTGCTTCCAGCACGTAGGCGGCACTGTCGACGTTGAAGTAGCTCAGGCCGGGCTTGATGGTGAAGGTGCCCCCGCGCTTCGGGACGACCTTATACTCAAATATCTTTCTGCCCAGCATTCCCGTCGGACTGTCGAGAAATTCTTCCTGCAGGATCACCGGATCGTAGATGTCCCAGTCGTCCTCACTGACGGGCGGAAAGGACTCGATCCGCTCAATGTCGCCCTCCCCGGTGATGGCCATGCGCAGCGTCAGGGCGTCATCGGTGGTCATCTGATCCCGGTCGGCCTGTACCTGCAATTTGTAGCTGCCCACGCCGCCGCTGAAGTCATCGGGCCGGGGGGAGGGGAGCTCACTTACGTCGATGTAGAGCGTGTCGGTGTTCAGCGGCACCTGCTCCGTGAAGCGCCGACTGAAGCTGCTGTTACTGCGGTAGCGCACCGTCCCCAGCACCATGCGGTAGGGCTCGATCATGATCCGTCCGCTCTTGGTGGGGAAGAGGGCCAGGCTGCCCAGCGTCCGCTTCTGGTATTCGCGCCCGTTTTCAATGACGGGGCGCGGCCGTCCGTCGTACTGCCGGCGGGGGCGGGCGTAGAATCCGGAGAAGTCCGGCTCCTTCATCAGGTTGCGCGAAATGACGTTGGTGCTGGAGTAGAGGTTGAGGTCCAGAATGACTTGCTGCCCCACGAAGGCCGTGGTGGTGGAAAGCTCCGCGCGCAGGAAATTTTCGGGGGCGAGGGCGCCCGCCTCGGAGTCGGCGGGCAGCACCGTGACCTTCTTGGAATTTGTCCGGTAGGTGCGTCCCGAGGCCCGGATGCTGGCCGATTCGATGGTGAGCTCTCCCGTCCGCTTCGGCTGCAGCAGCCAGTTGAAGGTCAGGTAGCTGGACCCCACGCCGTTCACGATCGAGGTGCCCATCAGGCGGTTCGGACCGCTGAGGACGATGAAGTCGTTGAAGGCCGGGGCCTTCAGGTCCGCACCCTGGGCGTTGTTGAGGGTCAGACTGAATTCTACGGTACTGTTTTCCAGGGTCCGGGACTTATCCACTTTCGCGACGAAGCTGATGTCCTGATGTTGGGCGTTCAGCAGGGCGTCACCGCAGGTGCAGAGTAGTACCAGAAAAGCCAGCTTGGTCCAGATCGTTCGTGTCATCAATCCTTGGGTTAGGGGCGAAGATAAGCGTCTCCAGGTCCTCCGCCTACCAGTCTTTGTCGCCCGTGCAACCCGAGCGTTCTCCTTTTTGCAGCTTGCGCATGGTTTCCTTTTCCGCTTCGGCGGCAATGCCGAGCTGCCGCTCGGCCTCCTCCCGGCTCATCTTGGGCTGGTTGGGGTTGGCCTTCGGCTGCCCCTCGCTTTCCTGGGGCTCCCCGGCCTGCTGCTGCTCTTCGTCGGAGGGCTGACCGTTCTGTTGCTGCTGCTGCTGGTTTTGCTGCTGCTGTTGGTCCTGGTTCTGACTCTGGCCCTGCTGCTGATTCTGTTGGTCCTGCTGGTCCTGATTTTGCTGGTCCTGCTCGTCCTGCTGCTGCTGATTTTGTTGCTGTTGCTGCTGCTGTTGTTGCAGGCGCCGGATGGCCTTGCTCAGGTTATACTTGGTTTCGGTATCGTCGGGGTTGATACGGAGACTTTCCTTGTAAGCCTCAATGCTCTCGTCGTACTTCTCTTGCCGGTACTTGGCGTCGCCCAGGTTCCGGTAGGCCCGCGAGGTGATGGTGGGGTCATCGCTCAGGCCGGCGGCCTCCTCGTAGCGCTTGGCGGCCTCCTCAAAGTCGCCGCGCTCGTAGAGGGCGTTGCCCAGGTTGTAGTTGCCCTTGGCCGTATTGTCGTTCTCCAGCGCCCGGTTGTATTCCTGCTCGGCGGCGGAATAGTTCTTGTCTTTGTAGGCCTTGTTGCCGCGCCGCAGGGCGCGGTGGCTCGTCTGGGCGTCCAGGCTCACGGCCACGACCACCAGCACGGCCAGCAGTCCGAGCCGCACCGCGAGGCGGTGCCCAAAAAGTTTACCCTGCATCATAACTCAAAGTTTTTGGCTTTCCGTCGGTCTTTGCGTCCCAGCCCGAAATCCAGCAACAACAACAGAAAGGCCGGGGCCAGGAAGTAGTAGAAAAAACTATCGTAGGTAGAGAAAGCCTGGCTTTCAAATTCTTGTTTTTCGATCAGGTCCACCCGCTTGCGGATCGCCTCGGCCAGGGCCTGGCTGTCGCCGCTGAGGGGGAAGTAGGTCCCACCGCCACTGGCCGCTACGCGCTCCAGGGTGGCCGGGTCAGCGTTGGTGGTGGCGGGGCCACCACCGGGCGTTCTCACGTAATCCTTGCGCCCGTTGTTCAGCGTCACGGGCATGAAACTCCCTTCCTGCTTGCCCACCCCCACGGTGTAGATCAGCAGGCCGTCACCGTGGGCGGCCGCGGCCGCCGCGGCCGCCGAGCCGTCGTGGTCCTCTCCGTCGGAGATCAGGATCAGGGCCCGGTGGTTGGCGCTTTCTTCTTCGAAGGCCTGCTCGGCCCGGTCAATGGCCTCCCCGAGGTTGGTGCCCTGGGCGCTGATCTGGTAGGGCCCCGCCGCGCTGATGACGGACTTGACGAAGGCGTAATCCGTCGTCAGGGGCGCCTGCATCAGGGAGGTGCAGGTGAAAAGCTCCACGCCGATGTTGTTGCCCACCAGCTCGTCCACCAGGGCGGTGGCGAAGTAGCGGGCACGTTCCATCCGACTTGGCTGCACGTCTTCGGCGAGCATGGAATTGGAAATGTCCAGCCCGATGATGACGTCAATACCCCGCCGTTTGATCTCCTGCCGTTCGGCCGCCCACTGCGGGTTGGCCAGGGCCACCGCCAGGAGCGGGAAGCTGGCCAGCAGCAGGAAAAATTTTGTCCACGGCAGCCGCCGGTTGATGCCCGGAGCGAGGTGATCAATGAGCTCCCGGTCGCTGAACCGGTCCAGAGCCCGCCGCCGGCGGTTCCAGTACCAGAGGAATACCCCCGTGATCAGCGGGACGGCAAGGAGTAACCAGAGGTATTCGGGGCTTTGGAATCGAAACATAGCAAGCAATATCTGTGCGCTAAAATAAGGCGTGATCGGTCAAGCTTATTGTCTTCGCTTGATGTTCTCGATGATGCCCATGATCGACGGCGTCATTTCCTTGGGCATCTCGAAGGTCTCCCGGCGGTACTGCGACCAGGCTTCCTCCTCGGCCAAGCGGTGGTCGACCTCCTGCCGTAACCGCCGCACGTAGCCGCGCAGCGGCGGGAAGCGTTTTTTGATCTCGTCGAGAATTCGCTGACTTTCCTCCATGCTGTTGCTGGGATAGATGTCCGCCTGCAGCGCGATCTCCACCCGCCGGCGCTCCCGGCGGTAGAACCACTCCTGCAGCACCTCCGGGTCCACCCCGGCATTGTTCTCCGCCGACCACATTAGCACGTTGTACAGGGCGGCCACCCTGACGGTGTCTACGCCCTCCGACAGGCGGTAAATCAGCTCGGTGCGGTCACCATCCGGCGTCATGGCCAGGAAGGTCAGCAGGTCGTTGAAGGTATTTTCCCCGAAGGCCACTTTCTCGTAGCCGGGGCGCCCCTCCACGATCATCTGCTCGTAGACCAGCCGGAGTTGTGCGCGGGCTTCTTGGGGGGTAAAGGACATTGCGTAGCTTTTTACCCAGGTGATTAACTAACCTAGGGCACCGTTTTCAACACCGTATACCGCAGGGTGGTTTCGAGCAGCAAGACCAGGAAGCCGATCAGCAGGAAGCGCGCAAACTGTTCCTCGTAGCGCTTGAAGACCGTCGTCTCGATCTCGGTTTTTTCCAGCTCGTCGATGTAGTCGTAGATGCTGGCCAGCTCCTCCGTGTCGCGGGCCCGGAAGTAACGGCCGTTGGTGGTCTCGGCGATGTAGCCGAGCAGCTCGTCGTCCACCGTTCCGCGGGTGGGTTTGAAGCGGTAGCGCCCACCACCCAGCGGAGCACTGGGCATCAGGGTTTCCCGGCCGCTGCCCACGCCGATGGTGTACACCCGGATGTCAAATTCCTTGGCCAGTTCAGCGGCCAATTCCGGACTGTGATACCCGGCGTTGTTCTCCCCGTCGGTGAGCAGGATGATGATCTTACTGGCCGTTTCGCTGTCCTTGAGGCGGTTGACGGCCGTGGCCAGTCCCGTCCCGATGGCCGTCCCGTCGGTAATCTCGCCCATCTCCAGCTCGGCGATGAAGCGGTCGATGATGTCGTGGTCGACGGTCAGGGGAGACTTGGTGTAGGCCTCTCCGGCGTAGACGACCAGACCGATCCGGTCAAATTCTCGGCGGGAGACGAAGTCCCGCGCCACCTGTTTGGCTACCTCCAGCCGGTTCGGCTGGAAGTCGGTGGCGCCCATACTGGTGGAGAGGTCCATGGTCAGCACGATGTCGATGCCCTCGGCGGTCACGGATTCCTCACTGAGGTCCAGCCGGGGGCGGGCCAGGGCAAGGACGAAGAGGCACAGGGCGGCCACCCGCAAGAGCGGGAGGAAGGGGCGGATTCGGCTGCGCCAGCTCTCCAGTCCGCGAACCGACTGGGTACTCGGCAGGCGGAGACTGACCTGCCGGTCGCGCTCCCGCCGCCATTGCCACAGCCAGAGGAGGGGCGGCACGACCAGGAGGGGGAGCAGCCAGGGATAGACGAATTCAAACTGATTCCACCAACTGATCATTCTTCTTCGTTTTGCACTTCCGCAGCCGTGGGGGCCTGCTGCGCAGCGAGGACGGAGGGAAGTTCACCGGTGGTTTTAACGAATTCCCGCACGCGGGTCATGCCCGCCGCGTGGAGATTCTCCGCGGGCTCGGCTTTGGCAAATTTTACCAGATCCGACAGCTGGAGCAACTGACTGAGTTCCGCCCGCTGGTCTTCCCGCAGCTCGGCACGCTCCCGCAGCTTGTCGGTGATCTGCCGGGTGGTCATCTCCATGGCCGCCAGGCTGAAGCGGCCCTCCAGGTACTCGCGGAGAATGCGGGTGAGTTCGCTGTAGTAATGCTTGACGTCCCCCTGTTGCCAGAGGTTTTTGGCGTCCAGGGCGTCCAGTTCCCGCAGGGCCAGCACGTGGGCCGGTGGCGGCGGTGGTGGGGGCGGCGCGATCCGGGTTTTTCGTTTGTGGTTCAGCCAGAGGGCGTAGCCGATGCTGCCCAGGAGAACGGCCAGGTAGAGGGGCCAGAAATCCCAGACGTTCAGGGGCTCCTCGATGATGGGCTTGATCGGCCTTAGCTCGTCGTCTTCCGTAACGGGAAGGGCCCGGACGTGCAGGAGCAGGTCGTTGGTGTAGGCCGTGTCGCGGCGGCCATCGGCCGCCCGGAAGGAGTAGGCCAGGGGCGGGATGGCAATGTAGCCGGTGTCGAAGCTGGTCACCAGAAAGCGCTGCTGCAGCAGGAGTTCCGGCGTTTCGGCTACGGTGTTCAGGTCGCCGGGGGTGACGACCTCAATGCCGGGCAGGCCGTTGATGGCCTCGGGATCGAGGCCGACGACCTCGGTGGCCGGCGGCGCCGAAACGTTGACCTCCAGGTACAACTGGTCGCCAATGGTGATTTCCTTGCGGGCCAGTTCAGCGCGGACCAGCACTTGCTCGTTGGTGGACTGCTGCGCCAGCAGTACACCTCCCAGGCAGAAGCAAAGCATCAAAAGGATTCGGGGCATGGGGCTAAGGTCGGAATTTTGGGGGGAGTGTACAAAGGTAGGTGGCCACGGCAAATTGCCGAAATCTCCCCGATGATCAATGACCGCGGAGGCCCTGGCCGCTGCTGCGCATCGGCTGCAGACCCCGCTCCAGTAGGAAGACCCCTCCGGGGCCCTCCCCAAAAAACACGGCACCCCGGCTGAGCACGAGGGTTCCGTTTCACTGCACCCGCGCCCCGCCGCCAAATAAAAATTTGACCGTCTTTACCTACGCCATTTACCTTTATCCCATGGACTTCACCCTAGGTTCCAAGACCGCCCTATTGTCCCTATTTTTTATCCAGGGTCTCCTCTTCGCCGGCCTGTTGCTGGCCAAGGGATTGTCTTACCAGCACCGCCCCAGCTACTGGCTCAGTACGTTTCTGCTGCTGTGCTGCGGCTACATCACTCCCTTCATGCTGGGCTATAGCGGATGGTACGGCCGGGAGGGCTACGCGGACTTCCTCTTCTTCGTACCCTTTCAGCAACTCTTCTTCCTGGGGCCGGTGATTTACGGCTACACGCGATCCCTGCTCGGCGACGACGTCCGCATTCGCGGGAAGGAATGGTGGCATTTTCTGCCCGGAGGGCTGTACCTGCTGTACACCATCGTGATTTTCGTAGTCGATTACTGGGTGCTGGAGGAGTACTATTTCTACGCCGACGGACGGGATAAGGACCTGGCCGACTGGTACCAGTATTCGGGGCTGATTTCGGTGGCCGTTTACTCCTACTTCAGCCTGCGGCGGTACAATGAGTACCGGAAGAAAATTTTCGAAGAACTCAGTTACGCGGATACGGTGGTCTACGCCTGGGTGAGGCAATTTTTGGTCGTTCTCCTGGCCATCCTCCTCTTGCGGATCACCTTCATGATCCTCCTGCCCAACTTCGGCAGTTTTGGGGCCTGGTTTTGGTACTACATCGTGTTCTCCATGCTGTTCACCTTCATCGGCGTGGCGGGCTACACCAACGTCGTCAAGACCATGGCCCCCCTGCGCTGGCTGCGCGAGAAAGTACCCGCCGTGGAGGCCGTAACTCCGGAGCCACCGGCCGCTGCTTCCGGATCGGAACTGGATCTGGACAACTGGAAACCCCGCGTGGAGGCCCTCATCCGGGAAGAAAAGATGTACGAGAATCCGACGCTGACGTTGCAGGACCTGGCCGAGCGGCTGGGCGTCACCACCAAGCAGGTGTCGGGCATCATCAACCAGGGCTTCGGGATGAATTTTAACGACTTTGTCAATCACCACCGGGTGACCGCGGTACTGGAGAAATTCGATCGCGGGGAGCACAAGAAATTTACCATTCTCAGCATCGCATTGTCCTGTGGGTTCAATTCCAAGACCACCTTCAACCGGGCCTTTAAAAGGCAGATGGCGCGGACGCCGGTGCAATATTTGTCCGAAAAGGAGCAGCGCGAAGCCGGAACCGACCCCAAGCGGTAATCCAGACCCAAAACTGCGTGCCAGATCGTGATTTGGCCCGACGGAAGCCCGTCGGGGACCCCACTTTTGGGTCAAACCAAATGAAATGACGCACGACATGCTCCGCTTTCTCTTTCTTTTTCCCATCCTCCTGATTTCCCTACTGGTCTCCGGCCAGACCCTGAGTGACGACCAGCGGGCCGCCCTCACGGAGCGGCTCATGAAGTACATCCCCGAAGGCGGCCCCGGCGGGGCCCTGGGCGTGGTCATGGGCGGTGAGGTGGTCTACGCCGGCTACGGCGGACTGGCCGATCTGGATACCGAGACGCCCATCGGTCCCGAAACCCACTTCAACATCGCTTCCTGCGCCAAGCAGTTTACGGCCCTCAGTGTCTTGCGGCTCGCCCGGGAGGGTAAGCTGAAGCTGACGGACGACATCCGCCAGTACTTCCCCGAACTGTACCCCGAGGTCCGGGAACCCATTACGGTCAATCACCTGCTGACCCACACCAGCGGCATCCGCGACATGAACAGCCTCTGGAGCCTTCAGGGCGTCACCTGGTGGCAGCAAACCCTGAACAATCAGGACGTCCTCAAGCTGTTGCGGAGCCAGCAGGAGTTGAACTTCCCGCCCGGCAGTCAGCACAACTACAGCAACTCCAACTACGTCCTGCTCGCCGAGCTGGTGGCCCGGGTGTCCGGCCAAAGCTTCCGGGAATACACCACCGAACTGTTCACCGACCTGGGCATGACCAACACGGTCTTCATGGACGACCACACCATGAAGCTGCCCAACCTGGCCCGCCCCTACTTCAGCTTCGATACCTGGACGACCTACGAATGGCTCTCCGACATGGTCGGCGACGGCGCCCTGTTCTCCACCCTGCCGGACCAGTTGCGCTGGGAAGCCACCCTCATGCGGGGCCAAAGCGAGGGCGTGGCGAAAGAATTACTGGCGACCAGCCAAGCGGCCATCTTCCCGGAAGTAACGGGATACGGCTACGGCCTGGAACGCGGAAAGTACCGGGGCCTGCCAATCACCTACCACGAGGGGAGCACTGGTGCCTGGAAGGCGTCCTTCATCCGGTTCGTCGACCACGACCTCACCATCGTGGCCATGAACAACAGCGGTAAGTTTGGTACCCAGCGCCTGGTGTACGACGCAGCGGATATGCTGCTGGAAGAGGCGTTCACGGCTCCCCGCTTCCTGCAGGAACCCGCCAGCGTCGCGGAGGAAATTCCGGTCGACGACCTGCTGGGCACCTATCGCCTCCCCAGCGGCTTTTACTTCCGCTTCGCGAGCCGTGACGCTAAGGTTTTCCTGGAGCGCCACGAGCGTAATCCGGTGGAAATTGAACTGGAACGCGGTAACGTCTACCACGAAATTGCCGATCCGGCCTTCAAGCAGGAATTTACCCGCAACGAGCGGGGGGAACTCCAGGTTACGGCCTACTACTGGTCCCACGCCCCCTACACCCTCACCAGGTCCGAGATTGACCTTACGGACTACGACTTCCGGGCCATGAACGGAAGCTTCCAGAACGAGGAAACCGGACTGGCCTTCTCCGTCCAACATCAGGCGGAGGGCAAATACCAGATTCACCTGGGTGGCGAGAAACTAAAGGGGCGATTGCTGGGCCCGGATGAGTTACTCGTGCAAAACTACAAGCTGCGGGCCGTGCGGGCCGCAGACGGCAGCATTACCGAACTGCGCCTTGGCGACGGCAACCGGATCATGAACCTCCGCTGCGTGCGGGTGACTAAATAGTCGGACCAGGAAATAGGCTAGGTAATGCGTGAAACATAAGTCGTCAAGAATTTCCGTGATGGCCCAGTTGCCCGGAAATAATGCCTCTGCAAGTAATGGAGGTGTAGGGGAATAGGAGGACTGATTATAGGGCAAAAAAGTAGCGGCAAGGCATGCCTTGCCGCCTACTGAAGCCCCTAAGATGCCCGCGCGATTCCCCCGGAATCGCTGATCATCCTCCACGGCGCAAGCGGGAAATAACCAGAGCGGTACCGAGGCAACTCGGTACCGCTTTACGGATGTAGCGGGGCCATCATTTAGCCTCACATTGTTGTGGGCTCAAACTTCGGGATGGCGCATATTTCAGGGGTAATCAGCTCAGACTTTCCCGGAGCGGCGTGCGTGACCCGGAGGTTTTCATCCGGCGGACGAAGCCGATTGCGCTACATCCAGCGGATCTGGCCGGGGAGCTGCCGTACTGCATGGCGGTCGGTGGTGTAGCCCAGCATCATCCCGCCGCCCCCCGCGCCACAGATTTTGAGCACGTAGTCGTCGTGAAGCCAGTGGGCACGTAAATCCGGCGGGATGAAGGACGGCAACTCCCGCAACTGAAAGGCGCTCATGCGGCGGATCTGCCGCTCCAGCGCCGGGCGATCGGAAGACAGGATGGCCTCGATGGCGGCGTCGGCCGCGCCGCGCCATTCCGCGTCCGTGGCCGTGCGGAAGGCCGCTTCGTGGTCGTAGCGGTGGGTGAAGTGATCGATGAAGGTGGAGGCCTTGCGCTCCTTGCCGGTATCAAGGAGAAAGAAGCCGGAGGCCCAATGGTTGGGAAGCTTTACGGGTTCCGGTGCGCTGCCTCCCCCGAGCAAAACGGGCAAGTTGAGGTAACTGATCAGCGGGTCGGTGCCGGAGCTCGTGCCGTGGAAATACTTCTCCATCTTGGCCAGTTGGTGGCGCAGCGCATCCCCGGAAAGGGCTTTGCCCGTCTCGGTGGCGTAGACGTCCCAGATGGCGGCGCATACCGCGCCGCTGCTGCCCAGGCCGTAGCCGGTGGGGATGTCGCCCACCAGCCGCCAGTCGTTGAGCAGCGCGTCGGCCAGCCCTTCGACGTCCAGCAATTCCGGAGGGATCATGACCCGCAAGAAGTCACTGAACTTCAGCAGCCGCTCGTCGGGCCGCTGCTGCTGCCAGCGGAGGCTGAACTCCGGATAGGGGACCGCGAGCCCCCGACCACCCCGCAAGACGGTGTGCTCTCCGAACAAGAGGACTTTGGCGGGGTAGGTACGGCTCATGGTGGGTAAACTGTGAAATCAACCGTAAAGTTCCCTTTTTTATCTGGCACCTCCCGTAGGAATCGAACCCACAACGCAACGGGTTTGGAATCCGTCGGCAACCCCACTTGCTGGGGAGGTGAGGGGTAGCGCAAAAACGCTACCGGTGTTGATCGGGAGGGACTCGAACCCCTGTCCGACGGTTGTCAGGCCTGGCGGGCCCAAGGCCGAAGCACCTGATCTACAGTCAGGCCCGCTACCCGTTACGGTCTACCGATCAATTACAATAAAGTATCTATCAACGCTATCCTTAAACAGACCGGACGCTCGAAGGACCGCTTCGCGGACGCTTCGAGATCCTTCCCACTACCGTTATTTTTTGCCCTTCTCTTGCGTCAGCACCCCAACCTTAAAAGCAACCTATCCTACTACCCGCTCAACCGAAGCGGCCTGTACCTCATAACACCAATAATCATCAATACCACCCCTATTCACTCCTCCTCAAAATTTGTATGGGTAGTCCGATTCGAACGAACACCTCCTGCGGTCCAAGCGCAGCGCTCTGGCCAGTTAAGCTACACCCATAGAAAAAGGCCCTCCGGAACATCTCCGACGGGCCTTCGCTTACGCACAGCTGAGCACGCAAGATTCGTTACCGTCGGGTCGGCGGAGGATAAATGGGGTAGTTGGGAGTCCAGACGATGGCGGACATGGCGTTACATTTTTTTGTCGAGAAGAGAATGCGCCGACGTGCAGGAAAAGTTCCCAAAGGATGAGGCTAGCCGGAAAATTCTTGCCTGCCATTGCGCTAAATTCATCCGGCAACGGAATCCGCCGAGGATTACTTCCTGCCCCGACCGGACGCTCGAAGGACCGCCTTGCGGACGCTTCGAGATCCTCCTCGCTGCCGTTGTTTTTTGCCTTTCCTCCGGCGTCTGCGGCTCTAATCCCTTCACCTCAAGAGGCTCACTACCCACTACCCACTACTTGCTACCATTCTACCCTACTACCCGCTACCGTACTACCCCCCTTCCCCGCAGCAGGATCAACTTTCGGCGACTAGCCATCACCGCTAACCCCCTGATTGCTCCCTCAAAAAACTACCCCTCCCCCAGTAAATCACTATAACTGCGGTCAATCAAATCCTCCGCCTCCACCCCGAGCAGGGCGATGTAGTGATCACACTGCGTCCGCAGGGCGTCCTGTTCTGCCGCCGAATCGCCGATGGCTTCGATTTCGATGAATTCCCCGAGGCCTTCCACCCGATCGAGGTGAAACTTGACGTTGCCGATGAAGTAGATCTCGCGGTGCTTGTCCACGGTCACCCAGGTGCCGAGGGCGCGGCCCAGGGTACTGGCGAGGCTGTCGGCCACCGCCTGCCCGTCCAGGCGGGTAAGGGTAACCTCGCTGTTCTTGGGACCCGCCTGGTTGTGACGGCGGTAAAAGATCAGGCTTTGCTCGATGTTGCCGCTGCGGAGCTTCAGTCGCCCCTCCGGCACCCGGAAGTAGTGGTCAACCTGGTGGTCCGTACCCCGAAAGTCGGCACCCTGCGCCAGCAGGATTTCCCGCTGGGCGTCCGCCCGACGGGTACGTGCCTTTATCTCAACCAGATGCTTCTGCATGCTCCACCATTTTTATGACCAGCAATGGCGCCACGGCGCCACCAGCAACTTCTCCAATATCCGGTCGGCAGACGAACCAGCTCATGCCTCGCGTTTCGGCGGACGACCTGGCATCTTCCAGCAACCAGCAACCAGCAACCAGCAACCAGCCAACTAGTACGCCTTCGCAAACACCACCCGGCGCTTGCTCGGCTTACCCGTCAGGATGCACTTGCCGTCTTCTTCCGGCGCGTCGTTGGGGATGCAGCGGATGGTCGCCTTGGTCAGTTCCTTGATCTTGAGTTCGGTCTCGGTGGTACCGTCCCAGTGGGCGTAGATGAAGCCCGGGATGTCGCGGTTGAGGACTTCCTGGAACTCCTCGAAGGTGTCCACGTGGGTAGTGTGATCCTCGCGGAACTTCACGGCCGTGTCGAAGAGGTTCTGCTGAATCTCGTCGAGGAGGTTGACGACGTGGTCAACGATGCCTTCCAGCGGCTGACTTTCCTTGGTCTTGGTGTCCCGACGGGCCACCTCGATGGTGCCGTTCTCCAGGTCGCGCTTGCCGAGTCCGAGGCGAACGGGAATACCCTTGAGTTCGCTTTCGGCGAACTTGAAGCCGGTGCGCTTCTTGTCGTCATCGTCGTAGCTCACCCGCACGCCGCGGGCCTTCAGCTCGGCCATCAGCTCCTGGGCCTTGGCGTCCAGCGCTTCGTTGGGCTTGGGGATGGGTACGATGATCACCTGAATCGGGGCCAGCTTGGGGGGCAGTACGAGGCCTTCGTCGTCGGAGTGGGTCATGATGAGCCCGCCGATCAGGCGGGTGGAAACACCCCAGCTGGTGGCCCAGACGTATTCTTCCTTGTTTTCCTTGTTGGCGAACTTCACGTCGAAAGCCCTGGCGAAATTCTGGCCCAGGTTGTGGCTGGTGCCGGCCTGCAGGGCCTTGCCGTCCTGCATCAGGGCCTCGATGGTGTAGGTGTTGTCGGCACCGGCGAAGCGTTCGTATTCCGTTTTGTAGCCACGGATGACGGGCATGGCCATGTATTCTTCGGCGAAGGTGGCGTAGACCTCCTGCATCCGCAGGGTTTCTTCCTGCGCTTCCTCGGCCGTGGCGTGGGCGGTGTGCCCCTCCTGCCAGAGGAATTCGGCGGTGCGGAGGAAAAGGCGGGTACGCATCTCCCAGCGCACGACGTTGGCCCACTGGTTGACCAGCAGGGGCAGGTCGCGGTAGCTGGTGATCCAGTCGCGGTAAGTGTTCCAGATGATGGTCTCCGAAGTGGGACGTACGATGAGCTCCTCTTCCAGTTTGGCTTCGGGGTCCACCACCACGCCGCTGCCGTCATCGGCATTCTTCAGGCGGTAGTGGGTGACGACGGCACATTCCTTGGCGAATCCCTCGACGTGATCGGCTTCTTTGCTCAGGAAAGACTTGGGGATAAAGAGCGGGAAGTAGGCGTTGACGTGGCCCGTTTCCTTAAACATGTCGTCGAGCTGGCGCTGCATCCGCTCCCAGATGCCAAAACCATAGGGCTTGATGACCATGCAGCCACGCACGGCGCTGTTGGCCGCCAGGTTGGCGTTTTTAACGATGTCCAGGTACCACTGGCTGTAATCTTCTGTTCTCGGGGTTACGGCGCTGGCCATATAAACTATCGGTTGAGGTTCAACGTTTTAAATAGTAGATAAGGTGAACTACCAGCAGTAGTTGACCTTGGGCGCCGCAGCGCGGGTGCAAAGAACGCCGGAAAGGAGCAAAAAAGTTACCTTTTCACCTTGCTTTTCGTCATAATAATGCACCTGCGCTTCGTCGCAATATCAGAGCAAGCCCACAACGGTGGGAAAGCTCCCGTGCCAAAACTTGCCAAATCCGGGTTCACGAACCCGGAGAAACGAGTTTTAATTGTCATCCTGGGATCAGGAAAGCCCCAAAAACCGTCCGCAAGCCGCGATTTAACGCGCTTTTTAACGGCTTTAAGGCCACCTTAACCAAATGGAAGGCACAAAAATACTACTTTCGACCTTGTAATAAGTGGCAGACTCACGGATTACATCAAACTTATACATCATGCCCAATCAAAAGCTTTACTCGGCGGTCTTTGGTCTTCTGGCCCTACTCTTCTTCGCCGTGCCGGTAATGGCACAGTATGACGACGTGTATTATGACCCGTCTGATTACCAAAACGATGAGTATTCCAGCACGTACTATTCCTCAGATGATGGATACTACGATGATGACTACTACGAAGATCAGGCCGGTTACGATTACGATGATGACTACTACGATTACGAGTATACCAGTCGCATCCGCCGTTTCCGCCGCCCCCTGTCCGGCTTTAACTACTACGACCCCTTCTACGTCGACGTAGCGTACTACGATCCTTTCTTCCGTCCCTTCGGCACCACCGTGCTGATTTACGACAGTGGATTTGGTTTCGGCCCCCGACTGGGAGTTGGCTTCAACTCCTGGAACCGTTGGAATCGCTTCAACCGTTGGAACCGCTGGAACCGTGGCTTCAACAACTTCGGCTGGAACTCCTGGAATGCCTGGGGACCCAGCTGGAACCGCGGCTTCAACTCCTGGAACGCCGGTTGGGGTAACGGATTCAACCGCTTCGGTGGCTTTGGCGGCGGCTTTGCCGGTGCCGGTTTCGCCGGTGGTTACGCCTGTCCTCCTCCCTTCGGTGGTGTAGGCAGCAACTTCCAGTTCAATACCGTCAACAACGTAAACAACGTTGTCGTCAACAATCGCAATACCTCCACGCGTCCCCGTGGTGCCACGACGTCGATTGCCGATCGCATCAGCCGCACGAGTGCTCGTCAGCAGCAGACGGCCGGCACGCCCTCGAAGTCCGCATCACGCTCCGCTACCCGCAGCACGGCCACGCGCAGCAACCGTCCCACGGCCACGCGCACCGCTACGACCGGTCGCACGACCCGTTCTTCCGCCGGAAGCCGGATCGACCGCAGCCGCACTACGGTACGTCCCGCCACGGGAAGCCGCAGCCGCGCCGTAGCCCCGAGCCGCACCGGAACCAGCCGCAGTGTTAGCCCCAGCCGGAGCAGCACCCGCAGCTACACGCCGAGCCGCTCCAGCAGCCGTGCCGTAGCTCCGAGCCGTTCCAGCCGCAGCTACACGCCGAGCCGCTCCAGTAGTCGTAGCCGTAGTGTAGCTCCCAGCCGGAGCAGCACCCGTAGCTACACGCCGAGCCGCTCCAGCAGCCGTAGCCGTAGCGTAAGCCCCAGCCGCTCCAGTGGCAGCCGTAGTGTTAGCCCCAGCCGGAGCAGCACCCGCAGCAGCGCTACCCGCTCTTCCAGCAGCCGTAGCGGCCGCGGAGGTGAATAAACCGAACACGCCACCGATCGCGGGCAGCGGTCGGTAAGCTGATACCTTGAAGGGGAAGTGCCACGGCACTTCCCCTTTTCTTATGTCCGGTAGGCAGCGAAGGGGAATCCTCTTGCGCTGCCGGGGCCTAACCTGACGTTACCTATTTTCCAATTCTTCGCCGCTCATGATGGCGAGCATGATCGTGCGGTCGGGCCTGCCGGAAGCGTTCCGTGTTACGGAGCGGTCACCCCTGGGGCAAACGTCAACACCCTACCCGGGGACATTAGGGGCAGAATTTTCCTACCAAAACGTTACCGTTCCCCTCCCCGCTGAACTCCGTTGCCGGATTTTTCTTTTCTTGAGTACTACTTCCCAGCTTCACATGACCATGACCAGATTATTTGCCATTACCCTGCTGACTTTCCTGGCCTTTTCCGGCGACCTGCTCGCTCAGGTGCTACCCGCCGTTTTACCCGCGCGGGTGGAAGACGCCCTGCGCTTTTCCACGACCTTCCCCGTGGGTACCGCCCGCTTCATGGGCACCGGAGGCAGCATGAGTTCCATCGGCGTTGACCACAGTACCCTGAGCACCAATCCGGCGGGTATCGGTTGGAACCGTTACAACAGTTTTCAGCTGAGTCCGGGGCTGTCCTTTTCCTCCACGGAAACTACCCTGACGGGCGACGGCTCTACGGCGCCCCTGTCGGAATCCGTCTTCACGCCGGCCCTGCCCAGCCTGGGCATCGTCTGGGCGGGAACCACCCGGTCGCTAAACTGGCCCACGCTGAACTTCGGGATTGCCGTGAACCGACTGGCCGACTTCAACGAAACAATTGCCTTTGACGGCAGGGGAGAGGGCGGCGTCATCGACGCCATCGTCGAAGACCTCAACGACAACATCGGCGACCCCTTCCGCGCCGACCTCATCTTCGATATTCCCGGAGCGATCCAGGAAGACGACCTCGGATTTTTCTCCGATTTCGACCTGGCCGAAAGTGCCGGTGGCCAAATCCGCCGCCAGGGACGGGTGGAGCGCAGCGGAAGCATCAACGAACTGAGCCTGGCGCTGGGCGGCAACTACCAGGATAAGGTTATGTGGGGCTTTAGCCTCGGCATTCCCTTCCTCAATTTCGAAGAAATTAAGGTCTACGACGAGGTGGACGACCGGGACGAAATCATCTTTTTCGATGATGCCGGATTCGACGAAACACTGGAAATGAGTGGGAGCGGGGTTAACTTCAAGTTCGGCCTGATCGGCCGGCCGACCGAGCAGCTGCGCATCAGCGCAGCCGTCCACAGCCCCACCTTCTGGAGCCTGGATGAGGTGTACTTCACCACCCTGGAATACAATTATACCGACGACGGCCAGGCCCTCGGTGGCGTGGGCCTCAGCCCCCGCAGTGAAAGTGTGGTCAACCTGCAGACGCCCTGGCGATTCATGGGGGGCGTTGGTTACCTGATCGGCCGCAATGGCTTCGTGACGGTAGACGTAGACTACCAAAACTTCGGCAGCAATAAGTTCAGCTTCGATGATTTTGCGACCCTGGACGAGGCCGCCAACTCCGATATCGAAAACTCCCTCGGCGGGGCCCTGGGCCTGCGTGCCGGCGGAGAGCTTAATCTCAAACCCGTCCAACTCCGGGCCGGCGTCAGTTACCGCCAGCTGCCGATGACGGACTTCCGCTTCGGCGAAGACGAAGCCATCCTGGGCTTCTCCGCGGGTGCGGGCTACAGCAAGGGTAAATTCTTCGCTGACTTCGCCGCCCGCTACGAGGGCTACCAGTCCTTTTACGCGCCCTACCGCACCTTCGCTTTCCAACCCCAGGTGGTGGAGACCAACCGTACCCTCGTGACGGCCGTGCTGACGGTGGGCTTCCGGGGCTTTTAGAAATTAACCGTAATTCTAGCCCGCCTACAGAACTACCCTACTAAAATCCAACCATCCACCCTGCCGCGCGTTCCCGGCGTATGGACTCATTAACCCAGATCGTTTTAGGGGCCGCCGTCGGGGAAGCGGTACTCGGCCGGAAAGTTGGAAATCGTGCCATGCTCTGGGGGGGTATTGCGGGTACCCTGCCGGATCTGGACGTGATGGCCAACGTCGTCAGTGACCCGATGAGTGCCCTTGCCTACCACCGGGCCTTCACCCACAGCCTTCCCTTTGCTTTCCTGGCCGCGCCGCTCATCGGCCTGGCCATCCACCGACTGTATGGCGGAAGTGCCTGGAAGGATAAGGTGAATAACCTTGCGTTGTATCCGCTGCTCATCCTGGCGTTCTACGTCATGCTCACCGTCGGTTCCTTGCTGATGCCGGTAGAGATCAGGAACATTCCGGCCATCACGGCGGCGGTGACGGCCGCCTTCGTGGGGATTTGCCTGGTCATCGCCCTGCTGCGTTGGATCCGGGGCTTCCCGAAAAAGAACGCCAACGCCGACTGGCGGGGCTGGACGCTACTCTTCTTCTGGGCCATCGTCACCCACCCCCTGCTGGATTGCTTTACGGCCTACGGCACCCAGCTGTTGGAGCCCTTCAGTAAAACGCGGGTCGCCTGGAACACCATTTCCGTGGCCGATCCTCTCTACACCCTCCCGTTCCTGATCTTGTTAATCTGGGCGCGGACGCAGGTGCAGGGTTCGGCCTGGCGGCAGCGTTTGAATCGGGCGGGACTGGTGGTTAGTTCGGTCTATCTGGGCCTGACGATCATCAATTACTTCAACGTCGATTACGTCTTTGAGCACAGTCTGGAGCAGGCGGGTATCACCGCTGAAGACCGGGTGATCTCGCCCAGTATTCTCAATAATGTCCTCTGGTCGGGGACCGCCCGCAGTGAGGGAGATCAGTACCACTTCGGTCAGTACAGCCTCCTGGACGAGGAGCGGATATTTGATGAGTTTACGCCTATCAACGGTCATCACGACTGGCTGGCGCCCTACGGCGAAGACCGTGACGTAGCCATTCTGCGGTGGTTCACCCAGGGCTATTATGGCGTGGTTGCCCGGGATAGTGGCTACCTGCAGGTCAATGACCTGCGCTACGGCCTCATCAACGAAGATCCCGAAGACCCGGCCAGTTATATCTTCAGCTGGAAGGTGGACACCTCGGTGCATCCCGTGCGGGTTGTCCGGGAATTTGCCGGCCCGCAGGAAGACGAGAATGACCTGTTCGGTCGCCTCTGGGAACGGTTGAAGGGTAGGAAACGCGATTTCTGAGGAATCATGGCCGGTAAATTGGTGACAGGGCATGCAGCAGAGACAGGGCATGCCCTGTCTCTACCGTTATGTTTTGACGGACAAATCATGGCGTTGGCCGATGGTCAACGTCCTATTTGGGGTACCTTGGACGTTTACCCCGGATAAGAAAAATCATGCAAGGAAAAGAAGCGGATACGTACGACGCCATCGTGGTGGGCACGGGCATTAGTGGTGGCTGGGCGGCAATGGAACTGTGTCGGAAAGGACTGAAAACCCTCGTGCTGGAGCGGGGCCGACTGATCAAGCACGGCGACTACCCCACGGCTACCCTCGACAACTGGGAGCTGCCCCACAACAACCAAATTCCCGAAGAGGTGAAGCAGCGGGATTATCCCGTCATCAGCCGTAAGGACTACATCACCCGGCAGAGCGACATTCACCACTTCGTGAAGGACCGGGAATACCCCTATGAGGAAAAGCAACGTTTTGACTGGATTCGGGCCTACCAGACCGGCGGACGAAGCCTCGTCTGGGGGCGGCAGTGTTACCGACTGACCGACCTGGACTTTGAGGCCAACGCCCGCGAGGGCATCGGGGTAGACTGGCCGATCCGCTACCGGGACCTTAAGGACTGGTACGACTACGTAACCCGCTTCGTGGGGGTCAGCGGCCAGGCCGAAGGCCTGGCGCACCTGCCCGATGGCCCCTTTCAGCCGGCCATGCCCCTGAACTGCGTCGAGGAGGTACTGCGCGACCGGGTGCACGCCCGCTTCCCCGACCGGCGGGTCACCCCCGGGCGGGCGGCGCACCTGACGGCCTACGACCCCGAGGTGCATCTGGGGTCTCGGGGAAACTGTCAGTACCGCGATCGCTGTCGGCGCGGCTGTCCCTACGGCGGCTACTTCAGCAGCAATTCGGCCACCCTGCCGGTGGCCGAAGCCACCGGAAACATGACCCTGGTGCCCGGGGCGGCCGTGCGGGAAATAATTTACGACGCCGATGAACGGCGCGCCGCGGGCGTGCGCGTGAAGATGACCACTACGGGGGAAGAAGTGGAGTTCTTCAGTCGGGGGGTAGTTTTCTTGTGTGCTTCCACGCTGAATTCGGCGGCGATTCTCCTGGCGAGTAAGTCTGCGGCCCAGCCGAACGGACTGGGCAACGACAACGACGTGGTGGGCCGCAACATCATGGACCACCACCACCGAATCGGGGCTAGCGCCCAGTTTGAGGGCTTTGAGGATAAGTACTACAAGGGGAGGCGCCCCAATGGCTTCTACATTCCCCGCTTCGTGAACATGGGGCCAGATAGCCAACGCGACTACCTGCGGGGATTCGGCTACCAGGGCGGTGGGTCCCGGGAAGGGTGGTACCGCACGGTTCGGGAACTGAGTATCTCGCCGGGGCCGGAGCTCAAGGCGGCCCTGGCGGAGCCGGGCGGCTGGAGCATGGGCATGACGGGCTTCGGAGAATGCCTGCCCAACCCCAACAACCGCGTCACCCTCAACGAAGATCGCCTCGATCAGGACGGACTGCCCACCCTGATCATGGACGTGGCCTTTGGGGAAAACGAACGGGCAATGCGCCAGGACATGAAGGCCTACGCCGCCGAGATGCTGGAAGCCGCGGGAGGAAAGAACGTTACGCCCTACGAAACGGAAGCCCATCCCGGGTTCTCCATCCACGAAATGGGGGCGGCCCGCATGGGCCGCGATCCGAAGACCAGCGTGCTCAACAAGCACAACCAGGTGTGGAACTGTCGTAACCTCTACGTCACGGACGGCGCGGCGATGGCCAGTGCGGGATGCGTGAACCCGAGCCTGACCTACATGGCCCTGACGGCCCGGGCGGCCGACCACGCCGTGAAGGAATTAAATAAGCGGAATCTCTAGTCGGCATGGCCCTCCGGAAAATTCTCGGCACCTGCGGCTCGTCGCATTCAATTTGAATCGACGATCCCGACGAGGTTCGGAACTCGGGACTGGCACCGCCGCAAAATTTCCTAACTTACCCCTAAACCAACGTGTCTATGAATCGTCGTAAAGCGCTACAATCGGCTGCCCTCGGACTGGGCGCCATCTCCATGAGTCGTCAACTCCGGGCAACGGAGGCGGCCGACCGGCTGGTCAGCCCCACCGCCCAAACCAACCACAGCGCTTGCTACTGGTGCTACAGTGATATCCCCTTTGAGGCGTTCTGCGAACGGTCCAAGGAAGTTGGCCTGAAAAGCGTGGAACTGACCACCGTTGACCAGTGGCCCATCCTGAAAAACTACGGCATGACCTGTGCGATGGGTACGCTGAGCACCTTCAGCATCGATCAGGGCTGGAATGACCCCAAGAACCATGCGTCCCTGCGGGAGAACTACACCCAGGCCATCAAGGATGCGGCCGACCACGGAATCCCCAGCCTGATCGTGATGAGCGGTAACCGCCGGGGCATGAGCGACTACGACGGGATGCGCAATTGCGCCGTGGGCCTGCGGCCCATCGTGAAGCTGGCCGAAGAGGCGGGCATCCTGATCCAGATGGAACTGCTCAACAGCAAGGTGAACCACCCCGACTACATGTGCGACCGCACCTCCTGGGGCGTGGCGCTGGCGGAAATGATCAACTCCCCGAACTTCAAGTTGCTCTACGATATCTACCACATGCAAATCATGGAAGGGGACGTCATCGCCACCATCCGGAAGTACGCCGACTACATCGGGCACTACCACACGGGCGGCGTGCCCGGTCGCCACGAGATTAACGACAGCCAGGAACTGAATTACCCCGCCATTATCCGGGCGATCCACGAAACGGGCTTTACCGGTTACGTGGCCCAGGAATTTATCCCCACTTACGAAGACAAAATCCAGGCCCTCAACGAAGGTCTGCGGATTTGCGAAGTATGATGAAGCACCTGGCACCCTACCAAAAGATTGGCATCGTTGCGGCCCTCCTGGTCGTGATCCTGGTGATCTGGATGTACCAGTTCCGGACGGAGCTTCCCGCGTCCTGGATGCTCTGGACGGCGGGCATCCTCTCCGGCATGGCTTTCCTCAGTGGTGCCCTGGAAGCGGGCGTGTTGTACCGGGATTATCGGCGGGGGCACCTGTTCCCCATGCGCAACGCCACCTTCTTCATGGCCGCCTTCACTCTGGTAGCCTATCCGGTGGTCCTGATCTACCAGCAAGTTGGCCCCCAGCTGCTGCATCCGGGGAACCTGCTGTTGGTCCCCGTGTTGTTTCTGTTCCTGCTGCGCGGCCTCTTCAAGATTCGCCTGGACGACGTGCAACTGGAAGCCAAAACGGGCTTCCGGGCTCCCTACCGCGTGCCGCTGTTCCGCATCGCTTCCGTAGACGCCACCGACCGCCGGATCGTGGTTACGTCGGACGAGGGCAAGGAAGTACACCTACTCCGGCCCTTCTTCTTTGCGCAGCACTGGGCGGTGTTGCGGGAGCGGTTGGAAGGGTTGGGGAAGTAGGAAGAATGAAGATGGAAGAATGAAGTGAAAAGAGTAGCGCTCCTCGGCTGTCTCCGGAGCGAAGCGCCGGGTCATCCGAGGTGTCGCGGGATTAGAAAAACCTACCCCGACGCGACGCTCAAAGGTCCTGCGGACGCTTCGAGGACGCAGGGAGTCGCTGGCCAATGATCATTGTCGTTTCAGTAGCGCCGGATTTATCCGGCGAAAGGCATCCGGTCAACGGATACGGCCGTTGCTACGGAAATGATGAACCGGGTGAGGTGCTGTGATAATTTTTATTCAGCGATCAGGCATACTATTGCAACAAGGCATGCCTTGTTGCAACGGCCACGCCCAACAATCAGCCGCGATTCCTCAGGAATCGCCTCCCCTTGATCCTCAATCCTAAAACCTCAAACCTCCGCATACCCCCGGTCCTTACTGGAGTACATCATCCAGGCGCCGATGAGGACAAGGGGGATGCTGAGCCACTGCCCCGTGGTGAGGGCCACGCCGAAGCCGCCCTGGTCGCTTTTGAAGTATTCCCAAACGAAGCGAGTGCCGAAGATGCCCACAAACCAGAGGCCGGTGAGGTAGCCGGGCGCTTTCCAGGCGTCCCGTTTCCAGTAGAGCCAGAGCAGGAGGATGAAGATGCCAAAGTAGCCCAGTAGTTCGTAGAGCTGGACGGGGTGGCGGGGCACGTCGGCGAGGCTTTCGCGGGCGGCGTTGACGAAGTGGAAGGCCCAGGGGGCGTCGCTGGGCGTGCCGACAATCTCGGAGTTCATCAGGTTACCGAAGCGGATCATGGCGCCGACCAGGGCGATGGGGGCAGCGACTTTGTCGCTGATCCAGAAAAAGGATTTTTTACTAACGTATTTGCTGAATACCCACAGGGCGGTAACGACCCCAATGACGCCGCCGTGACTGGCGAGTCCACCCTCCCAGATTTTGAAGATGTCGCCGGGGTTATTGAAGTAGTATTCCGGCTGGTAGAAGAGGACGTGACCGAGGCGGGCGCCGAGGATGGTGCCGGCGATGAGGAGGTAGAATACGTAGTCCAGCCACTTTTCCGGGGCGCCTTCGGCCAGAAACATCCGTCGCACCAGACTGAAGCCGATCATGAAACCAAAGGCGAACATGAGACCGTACCACCGCAGGGAAAGGGGGCCGAGCTGAATGATTTCGGGGGAAACGTCCCAGGTAATGTAGGCTAGCATAGGCGTTACTTGGTGCAAAAGCAACCGCCCGACTACTCGGGGCAATCGGGCGGCTCGGGGAAGTAATTAATCGTCGTCGTTGTCGTCATCGGCTTCGGCCTGGCCGTCACGTTCGGGCTTCATCTGGGGGAAGAAGAGTACTTCCTGGATACTCGTCTGGCCGGTGATCATCATGACCAGGCGGTCAATGCCGATACCAATGCCCGCCGTGGGGGGCATGCCGTATTCCAGGGAGCGGAGGAAGTCTTCGTCCATGGCCATGGCCTCATCGTCGCCGCGCTCGGCCAGCTTGAGCTGGTCTTCGAAGCGTTCGCGCTGATCGATGGGGTCGTTGAGCTCCGAGTAGGCGTTGGCCACCTCCTTGCCGTTCACCATCAGTTCAAAGCGCTCCACGAGCCCTTCTTCGCTGCGGTGCTTCTTGGTCAGCGGTGACATCTCGATGGGATAGTCGATGATGAAGGTGGGCTGGATCAGGTGCCCCTCCACCTTTTCGCCGAAAATCTCGTCGATGAGCTTGCCGCGGCCCATGGTGTCGTCCACCTCGATGTGCAGACGCTTACAGATGTCGCGCAGGGCGGCTTCATCCGCTCCGCGGATGTTTTCGCCGGTGTACTCCATGATGGCGTCCGCCATCGTCAGCCGGCGGTAGGGCCCCTTAAAGTCGATCTCGTTCTCGCCCACCCTTACCTTGGTGTTGCCGTCATTGACGGCACCCACGGCGTGTTCCAGCAGGTTCTCGCAGGTGGTCATCATCCAGTCGTAGTCCTTGTAGGCCACGTAGAATTCCACGGCGGTGAACTCGGGGTTGTGGGTGCGGTCCATGCCCTCGTTGCGGAACATCTTGGCGAACTCGTAGACGCCGTCGAAGCCGGCGACGATGAGCCGCTTGAGGTAAAGCTCGTTGGCGATGCGCAGGTACATGGGCACGTCCAGCGTATTGTGGTGCGTCTTGAACGGCCGGGCGGCGGCACCCCCGTGGATGGGCTGCAGGATGGGGGTTTCCACCTCCATCAGCCCGAGGTCATCCAGGAAGGAGCGCATGGCCGTGATGAGGCGACTACGCTTGCGGAAGATTTCCTTGTACTGGGGGTTGACCGTTAGGTCAACGTAACGCATCCGGTAGCGCAACTCGGGGTCCGAGAAGGCATCGTAGACGTTGCCCTCGTCGTCGGTCTTCACCACCGGCAGGGGGCGCAGGCTCTTACTCAGGAAGGTGAATTCCTTGACGTGCACGCTGATTTCTCCGGTGCGGGTCTTGAAGACGAAGCCGGAGACGCCGATGAAGTCACCGAGGTCCAGATACTTCTTGAACAGGTCGTTGTAGAGGGACTTGTCCTCGCCCGGAGCGATGTCGTCGCGGGAGACGTAAAGCTGGATGCGTCCGGAGCTGTCCTGCAGGTTGGCAAAGCTGGCCTTTCCCATCACCCGACGGCTCATGATGCGGCCGGCCAGGGTAACCTCCTGGAAGTTAGTCACCTTACCTTCGGCGTCCTCCTGGACGTTGGCTTTAATGTCGGCGGCCAGATGGGTGACGGGGAAAGTAGCCGCGGGATACGGCTCGATGCCCAGGTCACGAATCTTTTGCAAGTTTTCCCTACGGACGAGTTCCTGCTCGCTGCGTTCCATACAATTTTGCGTTTTAGCACCGCGAAGGTAAGCCATGCGGCGGTAGTACGGGAATATCTCCGGTCACCAGCATGTCTGGATGGATCAGGGCGACGGGGCGCGGGTGCCGAAAACATGTCCAAGGGCAATGGTTGGCGGGGAGAAAAAGTTTCGGCCGATGGCCGAAAGGAGAGGTTTGAGGATTTAGGATTCAGGAGGGCGATTCCTTCGGGAATCGCGGGGGAGAGAATTGGTGTGCCCCGCAGAGACAAGGCATGCCTTGTCTCTGCGGTATTCACGAAAATGGTTTCAATAACCCACCAGCGCTCATCGAATCCGTCGAGCACAGCGAGCTGATCCGATGCGTCGCGGTCATTGATGGAATTAGCTTTTGCGGGGAACCCGCGATGCCTCGGATGACCCGTCGCGTGGCTCCGGAGACATCCGAGGAACGCTTCGCTGGTCAGGCAACCAATTGACCTTAACGGGACGTTATTTTTAGGCAACTCTTTATTACCGATTAAAACCTTTTCCATGACACCTACCCTAAAAACCATCGCTCCGGGAATCTGGACGGTCAAGGATTTTTTCACCCCCGAAGAATGTCAACACTGGATTGATTTCAGCGAGGCGCGGGGCTACGAAAAGGCGAAGATCGGACCGGGTAGGGTGCAGCACCTCAACCTTAGTGTCCGCAACAACGATCGGGTGATTTATGACGCCCCGGATTTAGCCGATGCGCTTTGGCAGCGCGCGCAAGATTTCGTGCCCGCGGAGTTGGATCGGGTTGTGGCAATGGGCATGAATACCCGTTTCCGTTTTTATCGTTACCATCCCGGTCAACAGTTTCGGATGCATCAGGACGGGTCCTACATCAAGAACACCAACGAGTGGAGTGAATTCACCTTCATGGTCTACCTCAACGAGGGCATGAAGGGTGGGGCCACGCGATTCCGGGAGTATACCATTGTTCCCCGAACGGGAAAGCTGCTCATCTTCAATCACCAGTTGTCCCACGAAGGAGAACAACTTCGGGAAGGCATTAAATACGTCCTGCGTTCCGACGTGATGTACCGGAGGAAACGGTGAAGGTCTGGGTTGTAGGCTTGAGGATTTAGGCTCCAGGATTTAGGTGGGCGATTCCCTCGGGAATCGCGGGGGATTGTTGGGTGCGTCGCGTAGAGCCAAGGCATGCCTTGGCTCTACGGGGTATTCACGAAAATGGTTTCAATAACCCACCAGCGCTCATCGGATCCGTCGAGCGCAGCGAGCTGATCCGATGCGTCGCGGTCATTGGTGGAATTAGCTTTTGCGGGGAACCCGCGATGCCTCGGATGACCCGTCGCGTTGCCCCGGAGACATCCGAGGAACGCGACTTCCCTCTTTATTCCTCCTTCTTCCCACTTAGTTCCGCTCCTTCAGTTCCCGCAGTGCCTTCCGCACTTCTTTCTTCCAGCGGTTGGAACCCACTTCGTGTTTTTCGGAAATCCGCTCCAGTTCCTGGCCGAAATCTTCCATGTCTCCTTCGAAGTCTTCGGCCCACTCTTCCATTTCGCGACCGAACTCTTCAAATTCTTCCTCGTTTTCCTCGGCCCACTCTTCGAGTTTTTCTTCGAGTTCCTCAAAGGTTTCTTCGTGCTCTTCGGCCCACTCTTCGAGGCTTTCGCCGAGACCTTCCAGCATTTCACCCAGTCCCTCAAAAGCCCTTTCCAGGCGGTTACCGGTGCGCTCGGAGAACAATTGGTCGCGATCTTCGTCGTCGAGCTCAAAGGCGGCCCCTAAAGATTCTTCCAGTACTTCCCCCAGACCATTCAGTAGGGCTCCTTCCACTTCCCGCTCCCGAAGTGTGCCGCCGTTGGGCAGGGCTTCGGCCTTTACGTTGGGTGGCCCGAACTTGACCACCGTTTCTCCGTCCTGGCGCCCGAGGTGGAATCGCTGGCCTTCGTAGACTTCTTCGTCCACGGAAACCTCAATGGCCACCATGTCGTCGTCAAAATCCACGTCCTTGACTTCTCCGATGATCACGCCCTGGCGTATGACGTCGGCACCGGGGCGGATGCCCTCCGCATCACTGGTGTTCAGGTAATAGGTCTTATTGCCCGAGCAGGCCACGAAAACTAGAGCCAGGCAGACCAGAAGGCCATAATTGAGTACGCTACGCATGGTGCATCTTTTGTTACGCTGGCGAAGGTGGGGGAAGTACGAAGGCCGGGAAACTTCCTTCGACTGAATGGGGGGAGGGATCGACTAATTAAGTTTACTGTGGGGTTAGGCTCTTCCATCAACGATGCCATGTTTTCGCGTGAAAGGATGTTTTGTCTGGTGAAAGCTCGCCAGTCACGGAGATGGTTAATATTCCTGCTTCATTGATTAAATCCGTCTAGAGAGCCAAAAAGGCTTTCAATTTTTGCCAATAGATCTTGCGACCGGCTTGCGGAGCAAGCCTTTTCCAAAGTATTTTCCCCAGCCTACCAAATGGCAAATTACCCCAGCACCCGGTGACCACCCTCCGTCACCGCCACGTTGTCTTCGAGGCGGATGCCGCCGAAGTCGCGGTAGGCGTCCAGGGCGGCGTAGTTGATGAAGTTGGTGAACTTGCCCTTCTCCCGCCAACGATCGATGAGGGCGGGGATGAAGTAGATGCCGGGCTCAACGGTGACCACGAAGCCGGTCTCCAGCTTGCGCCCCAGGCGCAGGCTGCGGGTGCCAAACATACAGCTGCGCTTGACCTCCTCGTCGTAGCCGACCAGGTCCTCCCCGAGGTCTTCCATGTCGTGAACGTCAAGGCCGATCATGTGGCCCAGTCCGTGGGGGAAAAACATGGTGTGGGCGCCGGTGGCCACGGCGCGCTCGGGGTCGCCGGTCATCAGGCCGAGGTCCGTCAGGCCCCGGGCGATGATGGTGCTGGCCAGGTCGTGCACCTCCCGGAAGGTGATGCCGGGACGGAGGGCCGCAATGGCCTCGCGCTTGGCGCGATCAACGATGTCGTGGATTTCCCGCTGCTGATTCGTCATTGGGGCGCCTACGGCGAAGGTGCGGGTGATGTCGCCGGCGTAGCCGGTGTCGCTTTCGGCCCCAGCGTCGATGAGCAGTAGATCGCCTTTTTTTAGCACGTTGCCGTGGTAGTGGTTGTGGAGGATTTGCCCGTTGCGGGTGACGATGGCGGGGTAGGCCAGGCGGCCGTTGGCCTGGATGGCAATCCCCTCGATCAGGCCGGCCACTTCGGCTTCCAGCATGCCCGGAGCGGCGTGTTCCTGGGCGGCCCGGTGCATGGTCATGCTGGTGGCCACCGCCCGGTCCATCTCGGCCAACTCTTCGGCGCTCTTGACGGCGCGCAGGGCAATGACGGCCCGGATGAGGGCCTCGCTGGGGGTAGCTTCCGGACCAAGGTGCTCGCGCAGGAAGGTGCGGCGCTCTTCGCGGTAGGGGGGCAGATGCAGCACCGCATCGGCGCGGAGTTTCAGCAGGTCGGATAACTCCCGGCGGGTGCCGCCGCGCTTCGCGCCGATGCGTTCGGCCAGCTCCGCGACGCTGGGTTGCTCGCCCATCCAGACGATGTGGTCGATGCTGATGTCGTTGCCCCACAGGAGGCTGTCGCCGGTAGCGGTGTCGATGGTCAGGGCCAGTCCGGGCAGGTTGTGGCCGGCGAAGTAGCGGAAGTTGCTGTCCTGACGAAAGGGGTAAATATTATCCGCGTAGTTCATCGGCGCGTCGTGGTTGCCCGGCAGAAACAGTAGCGGCGCAATATTTTGCGTCTCCGAATTTTGGGCTTCGGCCAGGCTGGCGGCAAGACGTTGACGGCGTTGTGCGTAGGTGTCGGCGGAAAACATGGTCAAAAATTTTGGGTAGGGCGACGGTCCCGAATTCCGTTTACTCGTCGGGATCGTCGATTCTATTAGCAGGCGACGGGGCGCAGGTGCCAGGGAGATTAGGATCAAGGATTTAGGATCAAGGATTCAGGATCAAGGATTCAGGATCAAGGATTCAGAATTTAGCAAAATGGATAATTCCTTAAGCCTAAATCCTAAGACCTCAATCCTAAATCCCCGCTCCACGGCACCTGCGCTGCGCGCCCAAACGGGCGAACGGAAATGTACGCACCAAACCCCAACGCCCAAAATGATGGCATCGGATTATTTTCCTACGAAAATTTTCCAAAGAGGTAATATCTTGCGTCTCTGCCGCAAATTGTTTGAAAACCACGTTTTGCCTACGCCACCCTCACCCGCTGTTTCGGTCCTGGACCGCCCGGTTGCCTTCCTGAAGGGGATTGGCCCGGCGAAGGCGAAGCTGTTGTCCGAAGACCTGCAGATTCATTCCCTGGGCGACCTCCTGCATGCCTACCCCTTCCGCTACGTGGACCGTACCCAATTCCACCGCATCATTGAGATCATGCCCAACCAGGGCGCGGTGCAGGTGAAGGGCAAACTGACGGTGCTCAACGTGCGCGGCGACGGCCGTAAAATGCGGCTGACGGGCCGGTTACGCGACGACAGCGGCGCCGCGCTGGAGCTGGTCTGGTTCCGGGGCATCAACGTCCTGCAGAACATGCTGGTCGTGGGCGAGGAGTACGTGGTGTACGGGCCGGTGCAGGAGTTTAACGGCCGCCTGAGCATCACCCACCCCGAGATGGAGCTGGCCGCCAAGGCGGCCACCGAGGAGGCGGCCACCTTCGAGCCGGTGTATTCCAGTACCGAAAAGCTGAACCGCCGCGGGCTCGACGCCCGCGGGCGTCGCAAGCTCATCCGGGCACTCTTCGCGCAACTCTCTCCCGCCGACCTGCCGGAAATCCTGCCTCCCTACCTGATGGAGGAGCTGCGGCTCATGCCGCGGGCAAAGGCCCTGCACGCCCTGCACCTCCCCCCGAACCAGGAAGTGCTCGACGCCGCGCGGCGGAGAATGAAGTTCGAGGAGCTGTTCCTGCTACAATTAAGGTTGTTGCAGCTTAAACTGGTCCGGGAAAGCCAGATCGCCGGTTACGCCTTCGGAGCCATCGGGGAGTACTTCAACCGCTTTTATCGCGACCACCTGCCCTTTGAACTGACGGGCGCCCAGAAGCGCGTGTTGAAGGAAATCCGCCAGGACCTGGGGCGCGGCATACAGATGAACCGTCTCCTGCAGGGAGACGTGGGCTCGGGCAAGACGATGGTGGGACTGATGTCCATGCTCATGGCCCTCGACAACGGCTTTCAGGCCTGCATGATGGCGCCCACGGAGATCCTGGCCCAGCAACACTACGAATCCATTCAGGAATACGTGGAGGGGATGGAGCTGCGGGTGGCCTTCCTGTCCGGAAGCATCAAGGGAAAGGCCCGGAAGGAAATCCTGGAAGACCTGGCCAACGGGGAGATTCACATCCTCATCGGTACCCACGCCCTGATTGAGGCCCCGGTAGTTTTCCAAAACCTCGGACTGGCCATCATCGACGAGCAGCACCGCTTTGGGGTGAAGCAGCGGGCCAAGCTGTGGAAGAAAAACAAGCCGTATCCCCCGCATATTCTGGTGATGACCGCCACGCCCATTCCCCGGACGCTGGCCATGACGGCCTACGGAGATCTGGACGTGAGCGTCATTGATGAACTTCCTCCCGGGCGTAAACCCGTCACGACCGTGCACTTTACCGAGCATCGTCGGGAGCGGGTCTTCGGACGCATCCGGGAAGAAATTGCCAAGGGGCGGCAAGCCTACGTCGTATATCCCCTCATTGAGGAAAACGAGAAGCTGGACCTGCTGGCGCTGGAGGAGGCTTATGACGAAATGCTGCAGCGCTTTCCCCGCCCGGACTATCAGATCAGCGTCGTGCACGGAAAAATGAAGGCGGAGGTCAAGGACCAGGAAATGGCGCGCTTCAAAAATGGGGATACGCAGATCATGATGGCCACGACCGTGATTGAAGTGGGCGTAAACGTTCCCAACGCAACCATCATGGTGATCGTGCATACGGAGCGTTTTGGCCTGAGTCAGCTGCACCAGCTCCGGGGTCGGGTGGGCCGCGGGGCGGAAGAGAGCTTTTGTATTCTGCTGTCCAGCGTGAAGCTGAGTAAGGAAAGTCGGGAGCGCATCAAGACGATGGTGGACACCACGGACGGCTTCAAGATTGCCGAAGCGGATTTACGCTTACGCGGGCCGGGGATGATTGATGGTACCCAGCAGTCCGGTCTCCTTCAGATGCGGATCGCTGATCTGGCCAACGACGGTAAAATTCTGGGCGTGGCCAGGGATCGGGCCAAGAATTTACTGAGCCAGGACCCCCGCCTGCAACGTCCCGAGCACCACGCGCTGGGAAATCATCTGGCCAAATACATGCAGGGCATCAAGGGGTGGGGGAGAATATCCTAGGTTATGCAAGGGTAAAAGGTTGTTTGCCAGTGGGTTGAGGATCATTGGGTGGCCAAAAATTCAATTTTGGCGGGAACAATGAATGGATATTCGTCTTTGGTGAGGACGAGGGAAGGCCGGACATTTGAATTGTCAATAGTTAATACCGAATCACATGAAATACTATAATCCAGATACGGAGAATTAATAGAAATATCCACGGTAAAGTATATATACCAGAATATTCAAAAAAAATAGGTGATAGTTGGAATAGGTGAAATATAGTAAGCATTTAATTCCATATTGATGAAGAAGCGCACGGCCCCCCGGTTGTGCGCTTTTCTTTTGGGTCCAGGCTGCCGGAAAGGCAAGTGGGGAATCGTGAAGAATGGCCCGGAAAATAGCGAATAAAACTCCTGTATGCTGGTGAATTTCGCTTGAAAAGAGGGTGTGTACTTGCTTAAGATTAAATTAATAAAATACTGTAAATCAATTATTTAAAAATAAGTTGTGCTGGTTAAAAGGGTTTTTATGGTAGAACAATGGCTTTTGGCTTGTCCTTTGAGTGCCCTGGCTGATCCCCCCATATTTGAAGTGTCAACAACGGGAAAGGAATTTTCCAATCCTGGTTGACGAACCATTTTATCATTTATTTAAATTTTTTCACCATGAAGATCCAACATCTTCGCCTTCACCAGGTCAAAAATATCATTGGAGGAAACCCTGATTGCTGGGATGATCCTAACGACGATGATGACGGATGGCCAATCGGTGGCTCTACGGGTCCTTATAACCCCTTTCCGGATACCATTCTGGGAGGCAAAGGATAATCCTTTAGAGTAATTCGAACTGGATGGTTCGCACGAAGTGGAGGTCAATCATTTCTTCATTTCTTTTTTAAATCCATTTATTATGAAATTCAAAAATTTCTTTCTCGCACTCGCACTCGCTCTCGTTTCCACTTTCGCTTTTGCCGGCGACGTAGCTCCTCTGGAGGACACTCCCAAGGACACGGTAGTAGTATACGACAGCAACAACGTTCCTCACACCATCACTTTCATCAGCACCACCCTGGGTGACGATGCCGAGTGTACGGTTACGGCTACCATCAGCATTCTGGGCCAGGAGGCTACGGTTTCCGCTACGGCTGAGACCTGCTCCGAAGCTCGCCGCATGGTACAGGAGGTCTTTGAATAATCAGAATTTCTCAACCACTTTAACCACACGACTTCGGTCGTAAATCACCGACCATAAACGACGTGTGGACCATCCTTTCATCGCTAAAAAAATATAATCATGTACAATTCTTTCTTCGCCGTGGTAATCGGGTTTTTTACGGTATCTCCCATGGCTTCCACTGAGTTGCCCACCACCGAATCGCTAAGCACCGAAACCGTGGAGGTGCTGACCCTCGAATACACCCAGGTCAATAGTGATTTTTCGGTTACCGTCAACCTGCAGATTGACCAGTCAGTCCACGCCGTAACGTCTACGGCCAACTCCTACTACGAAGCCACTCAGCAGTTGAAGCGCGCCGTAGCAGAATTGACGGAAAAGTAATATCGCACACCAATAATATCTGATAGTCATGAAAAACTTTATTCTTACCGTATTTAGCCTGGTCTTTTTTGCCGCCAGCATATTCGCACAATCGGGCGTTGAGGTTACCTATCTACAGAAAACGAACCCCCGCCCGAACCAACCCAACGGAGATTTCTTCAGCACGGATTACTACGCTCAACTGGTATCCAATGGTGTGGAATCCACCTACCGATTCGGACAGGGCGGCGAAGGCAAGCAGGTTTTCCGGGGAGACAACAACTCCGTAAAGATCATTTACAGCGACGCTCGGGGATACGTCTTTTACCGTAATCAGGACGATAAATCCATCGTCTCCCGGGACATGATCAAAGACCAACCCTTCATCATCAAGGAGGATATTCCCCAGATCAGCTGGGAGATCAAAGAAGAAACGAAAGAAATCGGTGGTTATCAGTGTCAGCTGGCGGTTACCACCTTCCGCGGCCGCGTATACGACGCCTGGTTCGCTCAGGAAATTCCCCTCAACGTCGGCCCCTGGAAACTCGGCGGACTGCCCGGCCTGATCCTCGAAGCGAAGGCCCGTGACGGAATGATCCAGTTCATTTTTGCCGGACTGAAGCAGGTTGACCCTGCCACCATCGCCTGGAATAAAGCCCCCCGGAACGGGATGAACATCAGCTTTGAAGGCTTCTTCGATACCCGCGTGCGCAAGGACGAAGAATGGGTGAAAAAGATTTCTGCTCACCCGGGGGTAACCGTACGCCCCGCGAAGAAGAAGAGTTACTTCGAGATCGCTAAATAATCAAATAGTACGATCCTTACCTGATGGTATCATCAGTAACCTAATGAGTAGATTTTAATAGATAAATATCCAATTCTTTCGGTGCGTAATAATGAACCGGATAGTATATAAACCGGCTGAACAGCGAGGGTTGTCAATGGACAAAAGGACAACCCTCGCTGGGAGCCACAAAGAACATATCATGTGGCCTCGAAATAAACAATTCAATTTAGTTAGCTGCTCTCTTATATTAGTTTTTAGCTTTTTCGCCGGAAGTGTTTTTGCGCAACAAGCGCTGACTGGAATCGTGCAGGATGAAGAAGGAACCCTACTGGCCTCCGCACAAGTCATCCTAAAGCAGGGAGACGCCATCAAGGGATATTCCCTTGCGGATTTAGACGGAAATTTTTCCATTGAAGTACCCGAGGAGCCCGCGGAATCCATGAACATCGAAATCAGGATGTTTGGCTACGCAAATTATACCCTGCCATTATGGACGCCAGGAGTCTCCAAAAAGATCGTCCTGAAAAATGCGGCCATTGAAATTGAAGAAATTGTGATTTCAGCCGAGGCGCTGCCCCTGGCCATGAAACAGGATACCCTCATCTACGATACGGATTCTTTTACGGACGGGACCGAAGAAAAAGTGGAAGACATGCTGAAAAAGCTTCCCGGGGTAGAAGTAGACGAGAAGGGACAAATCAGCGTCCAGGGAAAATCCATCGACCGGGTACTGATCGACGGCGAAGATGCCTTCGGGTCGAATTACCGACTGGCCACCCAAAACATTAATGCCGGCTTCATTGACCGGGTAGACGTCATCAGTAATTTCAAGGAAGATGACCTGACGGGAGACCTGAGTAATGACGAGGAACTGGTGCTGAACCTCAATCTGGAAGACTCCAGAAAGAAACTGATCTTCGGCGAGCTTACCCTGATCCACGGCACGCCGGACGTCTCCATGAACGACGCCAACCTCTTCATGCTGTCCGGTAAAACAAAGTCGATTCTCTTCGCCCAAAACAACACGGCCGGATTTGAACCGACCAGCGGACTCGATCTCGCCTACCAGATGGATGGAAACATCAGCGCCTTTTCTGGTCAGCGGACGGGGCTTCTGTCTTCTCCTCGTGGTAGCCGTCCCAAGTCAATCGGCTCTCAGGAGTATCTGCAGAACGAGGTGTACGCCACCGCCGGCTCGCTGCTCTTTAATCCCAGCAAAAAGGTGAAGAGCCGGACGATATTCTCCCTGGATAACAATTTATTCCGGCTGGATAACCTGGAACGGCTGAATTTCTTTAACCAGAATTTCCCCGTTACCGTGGATAACTTCAAGCTCTACCGTGAATCCCTGGGCAGTGCGTGGATCGATAACGAAAGTAAAATCGTGTTGGGGAAGAAGAGTCGCCTGGACCTGGACCTCAACGCCATGCTGAGCAGATCGGATCTTTCGGCGGAGTTGAGCTCCCAAACCGCGGAGCGGGTAAACGCCCTGGGCACCTCCCTGGAGGGGACGCCCGTCGCGCTCCAGGGAGACCTTCGGTATACCCTGCGGGCCACCGACCTGCTCGCCTTTCGGTTCATCCTGACCGGTAACCTGAACACCAATGACCAGGTGGCGGACTACGAAAGTGACCGGTATCAGAGCCTGTTCCCCCAGGCCGCGCTTGGCCTGCGTCAGCAGGCCGCCGAATCGACCCGCGGAATTGATCCTCACGTGGAAGTCCTCTACAATTATAAAGGATGGTTCCTCAACGGTACGATCGGACATCGCATCACCGGAGGGGACGTCAATACGCTGCTCACTTCCCTGGCCGAAGAACCCACCGACGCCCTTCCGCAGAACGCCAATGACCTGCACTACAAGTTTGACGAAACGTACCTGGAAAGCACCGTCTCCCGTACGTTCGGAAAACTGGAAACGAACGGCGGCCTGGCCATCTCCATGTCCAACCTGTGGTACACCCAGGGAGAAAACGGAGGGGACCGTAATTTCCGCAACCTGCTCTTCCTTCCCTACGCTCAGGCAGAATACGAAATCTCGTCCCGCAGTCGGATCAGCGCAAGCGCAGAGCTGAAGCAGGAACTACCGGGCGTGAACCAGTTGGTATCGGTACCCTACCTGTCCGATTACCAAACCCTGATGACGGGACTGGATACGCTGTACCTGCAAAAAACCAGCAGCTTTGGGTTGCGCTACAATTACAACAATACCTTCCGTCAATTATCCTACTACGTAGGCCTGCAACGGACGCGCATTCCCAACGGCCTTCAGCGGTCGCTTTCCGTTGAACCCTTGTTTACCCTGCAGCAACTGGAAGCCGGATTCCCCTCCAGTTCATTGCAACTCCGGGGCGGCATCAGTAAGTACATTCAACTGATCAAGGGCTCCGTGGAGGTGAAATTCAAGTTGATCCGGTTCGACAACCAACTCAACCTGAACCAGGAACTTACGCTAAACCGCTATCAGATATTTGCCGGAGACCTCCGCTATCTGAGTACCGTAACCGATTGGCTGAAATTCTCGGTAACCCTGGGATACCGTTCGGCGGAAAATAGTCAGATTGGAGGTCCGGAACTGGGGCGCAATGGCCACTACACCTATACCTATAACTCTACCATGACCCTTCAGCTGGCCAAGCAGACCAGCCTGGCGCTGAGGGCCAGCGGATTCATCTGGGAACAGGGCGGGCAAGCCACGGACGTGCAGCTGCTTTCCTTCAAATTCCGTTGCCCGATCAGTGATCGCTTAAAGCTTCACGTCGACGGCCTGAATCTCCTCAACCAGGGAGAATTCTTCCAAAACCTCGTAAACAGCTACCAAATCTCTCAGCGCAGTTTCGTCCTGCGTCCGCGCACCTTCATGGGGGGAGTTCGGTGGTCTTTCTAATAAATATATCACTAATTATAAATATTTAATATCATGAAGTTCAAATCCATTATCCTTTCTTTCTCTCTTTCTCTCGTGGCAATTTTTGCCATCGCCAATAACGCCATGGCCGGCGGCGAAGTAATGCCCGCGGTACCTGCTGATCTGACCGCTGATTGTTCCGTAACCGTTCAGGTTGATGGCGACGACGTGACGGTAACGGCCTCCACCTGCGCCAAGGCCGCTCGCCTGGCCCGCTCGCTCATTGAAGAGTAAGCCACTCACATTGCCGAGCCTTCGGGCTCCGAATCGATAGTAGATTAGCCAATAATCTTTTTGGGCCGGACACTTAGGTGTTCGGCCCTTTTTGCGATCACCGCAGGTGCCAGGAACCGGGAGCCTGCTGCTTTTCGGTATGCCGGTTTTTGGGGCAAAAAAAATGTCCGTAAACAAGTAGCTTTTTGTCTGCGAGGCGGCGAAAGCCTGACCGTCGCCGTTCTAGCTTTGTAGTTTGCTGATCCCCCCCCACATTACCAAACCTGCCCGCTGACTTACCCTGACATTTTCCGAAGTTTTTAGTCACGTGCCCAATCATGCCAAATGAAACAAACCCTTAAGGGGTTAACCATTTACACCCTATGCTTTCTTTTTCTGGTTGGTTGCAACCAGGACCCTCGCTCCATTGATGAGGTGTTACTTGGTCCCATTGACGCGGTGGTCAATCCCTACGGAAGAGTTCCGCTGGGAGCAGAACTGACTTTCCGCACCGAAGAGCCCTGCTGGGTATCGATTACCGTGCCCGGAGACATCCCGGTAACCCGGGAATTCCCCCGCCCGGCAAAGAATCACTCCGTCCCGGTACTCGGGCTCTATCCCGGACAGGACAATCCCGTAGAAATTACCCTGACCACCGAATCGGGCACCGTCTATACCGGAACGACAAATCTCACCACGCAACCCCTGCCGGCCACCTTCCCCGAAGTGGACGTCACGGTGGTGAATCGTGAGCGGATGGAGAGTGGTTTTCACCTCATGGATTTGCTCATTGCCAACGACGGCAAATTCCTGCCGTATACGGTGCTCTTCGATGACCGGGGCACCGTCCGCTGGTTCATGGACATGAGCGAAAACGGACAAATCACCTACACCACTCATCGCCTGAGCAACGGCAACTGGCTTTACCTGAACTGGATCGACATTCTGGAGGTCGATGACCTGGGCAAGACCATCCGCCAGGAACAGATGTGGGGGAATGCGGGCAATCACGAAGTCCTCGAAATGCCCAATGATCAGTTGTTAATGGGAGGGTCTAAAAAGGACAGCTACGTCATCCGGGACGGCCAGGAAGTTCCTACCCGTTTCGATCACGTGGTGCTTTGGGACCGAAAAAATAACCGTACGGTCAGGGACTGGGACATGCGCGAAGTACTCGACGTGGACCGTTCCATCTTCCCCGGGGATTACGGAATGAACCCCGCCACGGACTGGTTTCACGTAAACTCCATTACCGTTGATCCGGCCGATAATGGCATCCTGGTCTCCGGCCGCAACCAGGGGGTCGTCAAAGTCAATCAGGATAACCAGCTTCAGTGGATTTTTGCCCCACTGGTAGCCTGGGATAAGGCCGGCCTGGACGGCAAGGGGCTAACGACCTCCGAATACCTGCTGCGGGCGGTGGATGCCAACGGCAACCTTTATCCTCCTGCAGTCCAGCAGGGCGTCGAATCTGCCGAAGATTTCGACTGGCCCATGGGCCAGCACGCCCTCAATGTCCTCCCGAACGGTAACCTGCTGCTCTTCGATAACGGATTGCGCCGGAATTACCAGCCGGACCCCAGCTATTCCCGCGCCGTGGAATACCAAATCGACGCCGCCCGCGGAACCGTTACCCAAGTCTGGGAGTACGGAAAGCAACGGGGCCTGGAAATGTATTCCCCCATCACCAGCGACGTGGATGACCTGCCCGTAACCGGCAATCGGTTGATTACTTCCGGGAACGTACGGAAGGGCTCCCTACCTCCCCACGCCAAAATGGTGGAGGTGACCTATCCCGATAATGAAGTCGTCTTCGAGGCGAATATTTTCTTTAAGGATGCGCTGGGATCCGGGGAGGCAGATTGGGCGCAGTTTGACCTGGTCTTCCGCGGAGAACGCTACGACCTTATTCCGCCCACCGCAAAAAAATAAACTACCTATGGCCCTGGAAATCCTTGCCGTCGGTGTCCCGCGCACCGGCACCTCCTCCCTGAAAGCCGCCCTGAATACTCTCGGTTTCGGCGGTTGTATGCACATGGACGAGCTGTTCAACCAGCCTCATCTCGTCGATTACTGGATTGAGCTCTACGAAACGGGAACGACCGATTTTGACGCGCTCTTTGACGGTTACCGGAGCAGCACCGATTTTCCCGGTTGTTTCCAGTACAAACCTCTCCTGAACCAGTACCCCGACCTGAAAGTTATTCTCAATTACCGCGATCCCGCATCCTGGTACGAAAGCATGATGAAAACCGTGTACCCCACGGTGCCCAAAACCGCAGAGGCCAAGGCCATGCTCGCCGAGAAGGGGAAGGACAATCCGCGCTTTCTGGGCATCGCGAAGACCCTGGCGTTGGTGGAGGTATACCTGCTCAACCGCCACTACGGCGGAGATTTCCTGAACCGCGAAAAGACCATCGCTACCTATCTGGACCACTGCGAACGGGTCCGACGGGAGGTGCCGGCCGGTCAGTTGCTCGAATGGGAGGTCAGCCAGGGGTGGGAGCCCCTCTGCGCATTTTTGGGCGTCCCCGTTCCGGAAGAAGACTTTCCCTTCAAAAACAAGCGCGCCGACTTTCAGGCCCAGTTGGGCAAAATGCTGAGTGGCGGCGGGAAGCTTACCATTAAGTAGTAGGCTGTTCAGTGAGGTTTCATCAGCGATTCCTGCGGAATCGCGGCAGTTCAGAGGGGCAAATGGTAGCGGCAAGGCATGCCTTGCCGCTACTAGTAAATTCAATAACTTGATGGCCAAAGGGTTAATTCACGGAACAGCCTACAATAAGTAGTACTCGCGGGCATCATTTCTTGCTGCCCTGACCGAAGGCCTTGGTAAAACCAATGCTGAACTGACCGAAACTACCCATTTCACCGGGGTTGTAGAGCCGGCCATATTCTGGCCGGATGGCCCACTTCGTGACGTCACTACTGATGGCAGCCCCCAGGTTAAAGGCCAGTAGGCCGTCCACGCCTTCTTCGAGAACGATAATGTATTTCGTTCCCAGGGTAAGGTCAAACTTCTGGGGAACCAGCGGCGCGGTGAGCAGTACCGTGGGGTGGATTTGCCAGGGCGCATCTTCCACATCTTCTCCAAAGGGTTTTCCCACGGGAAGAAAGAAGGCGACCCGATCTTTGACGAGGCTGAATTTAGGCCCGGCGGCGAGCACGTGGACACCATTTTCAAAACTGTCGTCTCCCTTCGCCCAGATGTACTCGTAGCGGAGCCGGAGATCCACCTTGTCGGACAGGCCGAGGGCATACTGCAGACCGAGGTGATTTTGCACGCCCTGGGTTTCTCCGTCATTGGAGGCGGAAACGGAAGAGTAGCTGGGGGTGAGCTCGTGGTTGCCCTGGCCTACGGTACGGGCGCTTTGCAGGTCCGAAAAAACGGGGGCGCAGGAGGGGGCAAAAAGGATCAGAAGAAAAGCGAGGGAAAGGAAATAACTGGTATAGGTTTTCATCGGTGGTGTACGCTAGGAGGTGTAACAAATAGGGAGGGTCTCTAAAATTAGGGGCATTCTCAGAATTTTTGGCGGGGATGCCTGAATTCAGACAAATGCTTGTCCTGGCAACTAAGGGGAGGGCGACCAACTTTTGTCCTCAATTTTTTAGCACTGCCCTTGCAATCTTCAAAAGGCGGTTGTCGGAGTTTGATTATTGATGCCTGATTGCCTTCCTCCCCCCCTAATCAGCGGGATGTTTGAAACCGGACAAAAAGAACCTTTGGGAGCCTTTATCTTACGGGGACAGTAGAAACACCCGCTTCCTATGCTTACCCGTTTATTCAAAATTCTCTACTCCACATTGTTGTTGGGGTGCCTGACCATCCCGGCTAAGGGACAAATAGCGTACGCACCGACGGCTCTGGAGGGGGCTAATTGGGTGCAAATCAACACCCGGGCCAGCGGTTCCGAAAACTACGGTTTCGTCCAACGCCTGGAGGGAGATACGGTAGTCGGTAATTATACCTACAAAAAACTCTACCGTTACCGGATGTACCACGACTGGTGGAATATCTTCGATACGGATTCTCCCGCACCGCCCTATTACGTCGCGCAGGAAAGAAAACTGGTAGCGTTGCTGTGGGACGATGTGGCAGGAAAAAGGGTGTTGGGCAGATATTGGACCCTGGCCGACACGTTTTCCTCGGACACCCTGCTACATGATTATTCTTTGGTGGAGGGAGATATTATGCAGGGGGCATTCTTCAAGCCGGAAGCGTCTCCGATTGAGATTTACTCCATTACCGAAGAAGAGCGTTGGGGACAAATCCGCAGGGTTATTGAGGGAGACCGTGAATACATTGAGGGTGTTGGGTCATTGAACTATGGTCCACAATCCGGGGGGCTTCGTTATCGTACCCAAGATGGTGTCACTTTGGTGCTCGATTACTGCGTGGGAGAATTATCGGACTGTAACATTAACGTGGTGATACCCGAAGCAACACCCTATCAGCCCCTGGCCGTGGAGAATGCGAATTGGGTAGTCTGGGATAATCAACCGGAGGGCCTATTGACGGGACATCGGATTATGAGCATCCGGGGAGATACTATGGTGGAAGGAAATATGTACAAAAAGTTATTCCGCCGCCAATATTTACCGGTCAATCCAGATTATCCGTACCCAAATGATGTGCCGCCCTATTCCACTTCCGGACCGACGAAGTTATGGGCTTTACTACGGGACGATACGCTGAGGCAACGGGTGTATGCCCGACTGATTGATCCGGATTTCGCGACGGCTTATCCCGGTGAGATTCTCCTTTATGACTTTACCCTGGCAGCAGGAGATTCATTGCCGTTCGATTCACGGTGTAATACCGGTGGAATTGACCTGGTTCGTTGGGTGGAATATGGTGGTGCTTTGAGAAAATACCAGGTGATCAACCGAGATGTAATGGTATCCGGTATCGGAAGGTTGAGGGGCCGCTTTGCCGGGGTTGTAAACCTTGACGCAGATTGTGAAAGTCCGATTATCCGGGCTTACGTAGCCAACTACTGCGTTGGCGATGATGCCGACTGTGGCATCACCCGCCCCAATGCAGTGAGCGCGATTTTTCCCAACCACGAGATTTCCCTATTTCCGAATCCGGTGCGGGACCAGCTGCTGATTCGAGCTACTCCGGCATTTCTGCACCCGGTGACCCTTACGCTCCACAATGGGCGGGGGCAGGTCTTACGAAAAGACCTTCTGACGGGCCATCAATCCTTTGATTTGTCCACTTACCCTGCTGGCCTTTACTACGTCGCCCTAACGGACCAGCATCGCACGGTGACGCACAAGGTGGTCAAACAGTAACCACTGCCAACCATTTTTCTGGCTCCGCATTTCCTTGATACCCTTACCTTCGGACTCCGAAAAATCAAATGTTGCATGGAGAGTACCTACGAGCAAGTTCAGGAAACCGTCGCCTTTATCCGTCAGCGGTCAAAGACCCAGCCCCGGGTGGGGATCATTTTGGGGACGGGATTGAGCACGCTTAGCGAAGAATTCGTGGTGGAGCGGGAGTTCAACTACGGACTGCTGCCATTTTTCTGCGCCTCCACGGTGGCCTCCCACCAGGGGAAGTTGATCCTGGGCACCTTCCGCGGGGTGCCCATCGTGGCCATGGCCGGCCGCTTGCATTACTACGAGGGCTACTCCATGCAGGAGCTGACCTTCCCCGTGCGGGTGCTGGCCGGCCTGGGCATCGAACACCTGATCATCTCCAATGCCTCCGGGAGTGTAAACGGCGACATTGAGGCGGGTGACATCATCTTCCTCCGGGATCACATCAACATGCAGCCCGAGAATCCCCTGCGGGGACACAACGATCCCCGCCTGGGGCCCCGCTTCCCGGATATGCTCCACGCCTACGACCGGGAGCTGAACGTGTGGGCCATCGAACGGGCAAAAGCCCACGATATACGCGCCCACGAAGGAGTATACCTGGCCCTACCCGGACCCAATCTCGAAACTCCGGCGGAATACCGCATGGCCAACATTTTGGGCGCGGACTGCATCGGGATGAGTACCGTACCCGAAGTCCTGGTGGCCCGCCACATGGGCCTGCCGGTGTTCGTGGTTTCCGTGGTGTCGAACAAGTGTTTCCCGATCGCCGAAATACAACCCACTACGGTAGACGACGTGATCGCTACCGTGCAGGCCGTGGAACCCAAGCTACGGAAGCTAATGGGCGATATCGTGGCCCGTCTTGACGAGCAGAAGAAGTAATGCAGCGAAGCTGATAATGGCGCGGGCGCAGGTGCCATGCGGTGGGAACCGAGCCATAATATTTTGGTCCCCATTTTCCGGCTACCACCACGAACCTGGCCACACCATAGGTCTTTGCACCTGCGCGCTTGCGCCCGATTAAACGGTGACCCTAATGAACAACCCCGCTCCGTCCACCGGAAAATACATCCACCATGATTAGACGGTATACGCTTGAGGAGGTGCCCGCCGTGGCCGCCGAGTTACTGGAGCAATTTGGCCCCGGGCGAGTGTACGCGCTGGAAGGTGACCTCGGCGCCGGGAAGACTACGCTGGTGGCCGAGATGTGCCGGCAGCTGGGCGTTGAGACGCCCACCAGCAGTCCGACCTTCAGCATTGTCAACGAATATCCCGCCGGTGACCGGACAATCTACCACATGGACGCCTACCGCCTCAAAGACATCTACGAGGCCCTGGATGCGGGACTGGAAGAATTATTTGCCGAAGAGCAACCCACAATATTTGTGGAATGGCCGGCCGTGATACAACCGATTTTGCCGACGGACGTTGTTTATCTGCGGCTTTCCCATGCGCCCGACGGCGGCGCCCACCGCGAACTCACCATTTCTACCGGCTACCCGACACCCAGCGATGAGCAGTAAGGACAAAGAAAAGATATCCGTTCCGTCGGAATTAACGTCTGGCTACGGGCAGACCCAGGCCGAAACACTGGCGGTAGAGCGCAAGCAGGAGGAACTGTTCATCGGTATTCCCAAAGAGATCACGCTACAGGAAAAACGGGTTGCCCTGGTGCCCAGCGGAGTTGCCACCCTGACCAGCCACGGTCACCGGGTGCTGATTGAAACCCAGGCGGGGAAGCACAGTAATTTTTCCGACCATGCCTACAGTGAAAGTGGTGGAGAAATTGCCTATTCGGCCAAGGAGGTCTACCAGAAAGCGCGCATCATCCTGAAGGCGGCACCGCCCACGCTGGAAGAGATTGAGATGATGCAGCCGGGAACGATACTGATCTCGCCCCTTCAGCTGCCCATCATTACGGCCGATTACCTGTTCCGGTTGAAGCACAAGCGGATCATCGCCCTGGCGATGGAATACCTGCAGGACGAACAGGGGAGCTTCCCCATCGTGCGGATCATGAGTGAGATGGCCGGTATTTCCGCCGTGCAGACGGCCGCAGAGCTGTTGAGTACCACCCGCGGCGGACCGGGAGTGCTCCTGGGGGGCGTATCCGGGGTGCCGAGCGCCAAGGTTGTAATTCTCGGTGGTGGGGTTGTCGCGGAGTTCGCTACCCGCGCTGCCCTGGGCATGGGCGCCGAAGTACGGATTTTCGATGACAACATTCACAAGCTGATGCGGCTGCAAAATTCCGTGGGCCGTCAGTTGTATACGAGTGCCATCAATCCGCATTACCTGCGGAGGGAGCTGGTCACGGCCGAAGTGGCCATCGGAGCCATCCACGCCGAGCACGGCCGGGCGCCCATCGTGGTGAACGAAGATATGGTCCGGGCCATGCGGCCCGGCTCCGTGATCATTGACGTAAGCATCGATCAGGGGGGCTGCTTTGCCACCAGTGAACTTACTTCCCTGGACAACCCCACCTTCAGTAAGTACGACGTTATTCATTATTGTGTCCCCAACCTGGCCAGCCGGGTCGGACGGACGGCCAGCATTGCGGTGAGTAACATCATCGTCCCGCTGCTGTTGCGGGCCGGTGGCGCACGCTCCTTCGAGCATTTTATCCTGCACCGCCCCGGACTACGGCACGGGGTGTACACCTTTAAGGGCTGCCTGACCAATCAGTATCTGGGGAAGCGTTTTGATATGCGGAGTACGGACATCGACCTGTTGATGACCAGTGGAATGTAGGCGCTCCGTGCCCCGCAGGAAAGCCCTCCCTGGCTACATTTTCGTCTTTGCGGCCCGGCAGTGCGTTTGCTAACGTTTACTTCCTTATTTTTCGGGCATGAACTTTTTCGATCTGCTCCAGAACTTCTTTTACGAACGTACGAATGAAGAAACCATTTTGCTTGGTTTCCTCGGACTACTGGTTTTCCTTTTCGGAGTAATCGTAGGGTGGATTGTGCAGGGCAGTAAAACCCGCCGCTACAAGAAGCAGCTGATGCTGGTGCAGCAGGAACGGAATGACTTTGAAATGCATTACCGCACCTCCGAAGAAAAGCAAAAGGCACTGGCCCGGGAGCTCGAAATGGTGAGCCGGGAGAAGGTGGAAGCCATGGAGAGGATCGAATCGCTCAACGGCGCGCTGGAGGAGCGGGACAAGACCATTAATGATCTGTTGGCCCGTCAGGAGGAGCTGACGATTTCTAACCAGAGTTTTTCGGCCACAATCGAAAGCCTTAATGATCAGGTGATTGGCCTGAAGACCCAAAACGAACAACTAACGGCGAAGGTCGGTCAGGGCGTTGGGGACGGCGCCGGCGAAGAACCCGGCCATGCGGGTGGTTCTCTGGAGGCCCACATTGCGGCCACCGAATCCCGTTTCAGATTATTTGAAGAGCGCTTGCAACGCCTTACGGAAGAGAATGCTTCCCTCCGGGCGGGCGCAACTACCGTCGGGGACGGGGGAGCTTCCGGCTTCGTCGGCCACCAGCCGGTCATCGGTAGCCCCATGCCCACCGATGAGCGGGGCGAGCCCCTGGTCATCCGGGCGGATACGGCCGCACCCGGGGTGCGGACGGGACAAAAATCCGGGGAAACGGAAGTCATCGTGCAGACAACTCCGTCCATACAGGTGCCGGAAATGGTGGATGCAGAAGGCGCTCCCGGGCACGATGACCTGACCAAGATCAAGCACATCGGTCCCTTCCTGGCCAGAAAGCTCAACGAAGCGGACATTTACAGCTACGAGCAAATCGCCAACTGGAATGCCGCCGATATTGCCACCTACACGGAGCTGATCGGCTACCTGCCGGGGGTCATTGAGCAGAACGACTGGGTGGGACAGGCCAGGGCGCTGGCCGCCGCGAAGGGGAGTGAGGAAGCTCCGGCGAAATCCGCCGATGTTTATGGCGGGCGGGATCCCGAGGACCTGAAAATCATTGAGGGCATCGGGCCCAAAATCGAGGGGGTACTCAAGGACGCCGGCATCGACTCACTGGCCACGCTGGCCGCTACCAATGCCGACCGCCTGCGTGACGTGCTGGAAGCCGCCGGATCACGCTACAAGTCTCACAATCCCGAAAGCTGGCCCGAGCAAGCCGCACTGGCCGCGGATGGACTCTGGGAACAGTTGGAAAAATGGCAAAAGAGTATGAAGGGCGGGCGTTGACCCGTTTTGTTGTTTCCGCGTCAGTTCCAACCCCCTAAACCCACGATGAGGATAAAACAGCGGGCTCCCCTGGGGCGTCTGTATTACAGCAAAAGCGCAATCCATTATGCCTGATCAGCAACTCTGGTACGTAGAAAATATCGACCTCTCCAACATCTTCTGCCCGAAAAAAATCGGAGCGGGAGCACTGGAAGCTAAGGACCACCTGGAGTTTGGCGCTAACCAATACATCTACCTCCCCGAAGAACCCGCCCGGCGAATTTTTTTGATCAGCAGCGGGCGGATCAAAATTGGCACCTACGGAGCGGACGGCAAGGAAGTCACCAAGGCCATCCTGAATCCGGGAGAGGTATTTGGAGAGTTGGCCCTCATCAGTGAAGATGCCCGCCGGGATTTCGCCTACACCCTCGAGCCCACGGAACTGTGCGTGCTGGAAAAGGAGGACCTGAAGGATATGCTCAAGGAGCGTAATGACCTTCAGCTATTTTTCATGCGCCTCATCGGTAGCCGGACGCTTCAGCTGGAACAACGCCTGGAAAACCTCATGTTCAAAACCAGTCGTAGCCGGATCGTGGAGTTTCTCCACCATCTGGCCGAAACGCGGGGCAGGGTAGTTGGCTACGAACGCGAAGTGCGCAACATGCTTACCCACAAAGAAATTGCGGACCTGACGGGCACCAGCCGACAAACGGTAAATGCCGTCCTCAATGATTTACGCCGGCAGAATATCCTCACCTTTGACCGCAAGCGGATGCTGGTGCGGGACATGGAACAGTTGGCGGCCGCCGCCTAGGCGTCCAAAAATTCTCTGACGAAAGGATTGTTTTTCTTCTCGTATCCAATAGTGGTGCTGGAGCCGTGACCGGGGTATACGACGGTTTCGTCCGGGAGCGGAAATAACTTGGTAATGATGGCCCCCATCAGGGTCGGATGGTCGCCTCCGGGAAGGTCCGTTCGGCCGATGCTGTTGCGGAACAATACGTCGCCACCGATGACGAAGCCCGCTTCCGGCTGGTAAAAGCACAGGCTCCCCGGAGAGTGGCCCGGACAGAGCAGCACTTGAAATTGGTACTGGCCCAATTTGATGTCGTCGCCCTCGTTGATAAAATAATCTGGTGGCGGAGAGGCCGTCATGGGCGGCATGCCGTAGGTGGAGACAATCAGCGGAGCCATTTCCAGGATGGGCTGTTCCAGGGGGTGAATGCCCAACTGGAGGCCAAAGGTCTCCTTGACGAAGGCATTGCCGAAAACGTGATCGAAATGGCAGTGCGTATTGATCAACTGCGTGGGCTTCAGCCCGCGTTCCTCGATGACGTCCAGCAGGCGTTGTTCCTCCGCGCGGGAGTAGCAGCCCGGATCGAAAATGATGGTCTCCAGGCTGTCGGTGTCGTAGACCAGAAAGGTATTTTCCTGAACGGCATTGAACGTGAGGGAAAGGACTTCAAGGGGCACGGTGAAAGATTTAGGGGGAGGCGAGGGCAAAATTGCGGGAAAGAAAAACGGCGGCGATGAAACCCGTTCATCGCCGCCGGAGGCGTTTGCGCGCTTGCGCGTTTAGCTATTCATCGTAGCGATAAACTCGCTGTTGCTCGTCGTGCTCTTCATGTGGCGCATCAGGAACTGGAAGGCTTCTTCCGGCTTCATGTCCGCCAGGTGATTGCGGAGCACGAACATCCGCTGGAGAACGTCCCGGTCAAGGAGGAGGTCATCACGACGGGTGCTGGACTTCGTGAAGTCGATACTCGGGTACATCCGCTTGTTGGCCAGGCCGCGGTCAAGCTGAAGCTCCATGTTACCCGTTCCCTTGAACTCTTCGAAGATTACCTGGTCCATCTTGGAGCCGGTATCGATCAGGGCGGTGGCGAGAATGGTCAGCGATCCACCGCCATCAATGTTACGGGCCGCACCGAAGAACTTCTTCGGCTTTTGCAGTGCGTTGGCTTCCACACCACCGGAAAGTACCTTTCCGCTGCTGGGCTGGACGGTGTTGTAGGCCCGCGCCAGGCGCGTGATGGAGTCGAGCAGGATGCATACGTCGTGTCCGGTTTCGACCAGACGCTTGGATTTTTCCAGGACGACGTTAGCCACCCGAACGTGGTTTTCGGCGGGCTCGTCAAAGGTAGAACTGATGACCTCCGCGTTTACGCTGCGCTTCATGTCCGTTACTTCCTCGGGACGCTCATCGACGAGCAGCACGATGAGGTAGGTCTCGGGGTGATTCTTGGCGATGGCGTTGGCCACGTCCTTGAGCAGGAAGGTTTTACCGGACTTCGGCTGGGCCACGATCAGACCACGCTGCCCCTTACCGATGGGGGCGAAGAGGTCGACCAGGCGCATGCCGTAGTCTTTACCGTCCGGACGACCGGAAAGGGTGAACTTCTCGGTGGGGAACTGGGCGGTCAGGTAGTCGAAGGGCACCCGGTCCCGTACATTTTTCGGATCGAGGCCGTTGATCTTCTCCACTTCGAGCAGGGCGAAATATTTTTCCCCTTCCTTCGGTGGTTTGACGGGACCACGAACGGTGTCTCCCGTCCGGAGGCCGTGCTGCTTGACCTGCTGCGGACTTACGTATACGTCGTCTGGGCTGGTCAGGTAGTTGTAGTCGGCGGAACGGAGGAAACCGTAACCGTCGGGCATCATTTCCAGGATTCCGGTCACGGAAACCAGTCCGTCGAGTTTGTATTCCGGTACGCGGGGACGGGTTTCCCGTTCCTCCCGATTACCGCGGCCGCGGTTGCGGTCGTCATTATTACGGCTGTCGTTGTTGCGGTTGTTGTTGGGGCGGCGATCATCCCGGTCGTTGCGCTGCTGGCCACGACCGCGGTTGTCGTCCCGCTCATCGTAGCGGCCCCGGCGTTCGTAGCGATCGTTGCGGGGGGCATCATCGCTGCCGGAATCGCCGCGCTGGGCGCGGCCCCGGCCGCGGTTACGACCATCGTCGTCACCATTGTCGCCGCCGCGGGGGCGGTTACCGTTGTCCTCGGACTGCGCGTCGCGGGTGCGGCCGCGCCCACGGGCACGGGCGGCCTGAGCGCTTTCTTCCTCTTCACCCTTGCCCCGGCTCCGACGTCCACGAGAGGAATTGTCCTCGTTCTTGGCGTCCTCGTTCTTGCTGCGGGTGTTGCGGGTGTTGCGGCCGGATGGTTTTTCGTCGTCATCCCGGTCCTTACTGCGGCGGCTGCGGCCGCGGGTGGAACGGGATTGCTTGGCTTCTTCTTCCTCATTATGACGGCGAGCGGCGGCAGCAGCGGCTGCGGCGGCGGCACGTCGGTTGGGGACACGGTCGGTATCGGAAGCTGAGGGGGGCTCGGCAACGGAGCTGGTGCCCTGAACGGCTTGCTGATCCAGGATCTTCAGAATCAGATCCTGTTTGTTTAGCCGCTTGTAGGATTTGAGTCCCATTTTTTCGGCCAGGTCCCGTAATTCGGGGACCAGCATGGCCTTTAATTGCGCTATACTTAACATTAAAAAGGTAGTGCTAGTAGGTATAAAAGTAGGATAGGAGCGCAGAAACAGATGCGCGCTGATGGGTGGGGGTTAATGCCATGCATTAGGGACGGCCTTCCAGAAAGGATGGCAAGCGTTCAGAATGAAGTCCGTAAATGGCAAAGATTAACGTGGCGAAAGGCAAGCAGAATGGTTGGCTTTCGTTATGCAAGTTGTTTTACTCGCCGGGCAAAAGTAAGGATATTATTTCGTTTGACGAACGAAAACGGGTATTACCTTTGCGGCGTGCGGTTGACTTGCACTTTATGAGTACAGCAACTTCTACCTATTTGTTTACCGTTGTGTGAAAATATTCATCACCCGGCTCAACGGAAGAACGCTGCACCTGCACGCCGTTGCCTTTAAATTAGATCAACGATCCCGACGAGCCTAGCGGTACTCGGGGTCGTTGCCCCCCATCAGGGCCTTCGATAAACGAAAGCCCCGATACCAAAAGATTTTAATCCGCAGACGATTTTCATATGCTTTTACTTCAAACCCTTCGCGACGAAAAAGAACGAGTGCTGGCCGGACTGGCCAAGCGACAGGTTGCGGACGCCGCCGAATTAGTGGAACGGGCCATCGCCCTCGACGACCAGCGCAAAGCCCAGCAAACCGCCAACGAGCAACTCCTCAGCGAGCGCAATAAGCTGAGTAAAGAGATTGGCGGACTGATGAAGTCCGGGCGACACGAAGAAGGACAGGCGCTGCGGGATAAGGTCAACGCCATGAAGGAAGAGCTGGCCGTGGGGGAAGAAACCCTCAAGACCGTCAAGGCAGATCTGGAAAACCTCCTCCTGCAGCTGCCCAACGTTCCCCACGAGCTGGTGCCCGCCGGGGTCAACGAGGAGGACAACGAAGTTTTTCAGGCCTACCCGGGGGAACTCCCCCAGATGCCCGAAGACGCCAAACCCCACTGGGAACTGGCCGAAGAATACGGCATTTTTGACCTGGAACTCGGCGTGCGCACCACGGGCAGCGGTTTCCCCGTCTTCACCGGACAGGGCGCGCGTTTGGCCCGCGGACTGGTCAATTTCTTCCTCGACCGCAACACTGCCGCGGGATACACCGAGTACCAACCTCCCCTGCTGGTCAACGAAGACACCGCCCGGGCGACGGGACAACTCCCCGATAAGGAAGGACAGATGTACCACGTTACCGGAGACGACCTGTACCTGATCCCCACAGCAGAAGTCCCCCTGACGAACCTCTACCGCGGAGCCCTGCTGGACGCAGAAGATTTCCCCATCAAACTGACGGGATATACGCCCTGCTTCCGCCGGGAAGCGGGCAGCTACGGCGCTCACGTACGCGGCCTCAACCGCGTGCACCAGTTCGACAAGGTGGAAATCGTCCAACTGGCACACCCTGACAACAGCTACGCCCTGCTGGAGGAAATGGTGGCCCACGTGGGAGGGCTACTCGACGAACTGGGGCTGCCCTTCCGGATTCTCCGGCTTTGTGGTGGCGACCTGGGCTTCACGAGCGCCATGACTTTCGATTTTGAGGTATGGAGCGCCGCCCAGCAACGCTGGCTGGAAGTGAGCAGCGTCTCTAATTTTGAAACCTTCCAGAGTAACCGCCTGAAACTCCGTTATCGGGGAGAACGGGGCAATGATCTGGCCCACACGCTCAATGGTAGTGCGCTGGCCCTCCCCCGTATAATTGCTGCCCTGCTGGAAAACAACCAGACGGCCGAAGGCATTATATTACCAGAAGTCCTGCATCCCTACCTCGGGCGCACCAGGCTGGAGCGGGTTTAAGCCGGACGCAAACAAAAACGCAAGCTAAAATCAAATGGGTTATCTCATTATCGTAGGCTTCTTTGGCCTGATTGGTATGCTGGTCAGCAATCGCCTGAAAAGTAAGTTCAAGCACTACTCCCGGGTGCCGATGACCAACGGATTGAGTGGTGCCGAAGTCGCCGCCAAAATGTTGGAGCACTACAACATCCGCGACGTGAAAATCGTCCAGGGACAGGGCTTCCTGACCGACCACTACAACCCGCAGACCAAGACCATTTCGCTGAGCCCCGAGGTGTTTCAGGGCCGGAGCGTATCGGCCGCTGCGGTGGCCAGCCACGAGTGTGGACACGCCGTGCAGCACAAGGAAGCCTATTCCTGGCTGACCTTCCGGAGCAAAATGGTGCCCGTCGTCCAACTCGCCAGCCGGGCGCAGAGCCTGCTCTTCATCCTGGCTTTCGGGGGCTTCGCCAGTGGCGTGGGCGGAGGACTGCTGTGGCAGATTCTTATTGCCGCTTTTTTCATCACCACCCTCTTCGCGGTGGTTACGCTGCCGGTGGAATTTGACGCCAGTAAGCGGGCCCTGGCGTGGTTGGACCGGAGCCACGTCGCTACCGGGGTGCAGCACGAAGGCGCCAAGGATGCCCTCTGGTGGGCGGCCATGACCTACGTCGTCTCCGCCCTGTCGGCCATCACGATTTTCCTCTACCTCTTCCTGAGCAGAGACTAAGTGAGCGCTATTAGCGCGAAGTTTATATTTTTGGGCCGCTCTCGCTTTTATTTGGGCGAGGGCGCAGGTGCCCAGATTTGCCCGGGGGCAGTCGCAGCACCCAAGCATGGTTTTCACCCTTAACTGCCTTACCAATCATGGACGAATTACTGGACGAAATACTGGAAGAAATCAAAATGCAGATGGAGGAATCCATCGAGCACCTCGAACGGGAATTGATCAAGGTCCGCACGGGCAAGGCCAGTCCGGCCATGCTTTCCGGACTGCTGGTGAGCTACTACGGGGCCAAGACGCCCATTCAGCAGGTCGCCAACATCGGTACGGCGGATTCCCGCACCCTCACCATCCAGCCCTTCGATAAGTCGGCCATGGGAGACATCGAGCGGGCCATCTTCGAAGCGAACCTGGGCGTTACGCCCATGAACGACGGGGAAATGATCCGGATTAATATTCCCCCCCTGACCGAAGAACGCCGTAAGCAACTGGCAAAACAGGTGGCCGCCGAGGGTGAGAACGCGAAAGTCTCCGTCCGTAACGCCCGGCGCGAGGCCATGGATGCCATCAAGAAGGAAGTCAAAGATGGCTACCCCGAAGATGCCGGCAAGCGGAAAGAAGACGAAGTAGATGGCTGGGTAAAGGGCTACTACAAGAAGATCGAAGAAGTCGTGGCGAACAAAACCCGCGAGGTGATGTCGATTTGATGTAGGTCATTGAAGTATTAGGATCGCTTCATCATCGTTTAGAAACGCATTGCTACGGGTCAGTTGGTCCTTCAGCTTTTCATAGTTGTTGGGGTTCAACCCGTGACTGAATTCATGGGCCCGCTGCATCATTCTGACGTAAGCGCTTACGTCTCGTTTCCTGGTAAGCCTGCGGAGGTTCAACAAGTAGTCTGTGGGCAGCATTTCGGTGCTTTAGGCCCTCTTTTTGAGAATAATGCGCCATTTTTAGTGCATAAGCACCATTTTTCAACCAAAAACGGTGCATAAAAACCAATTTTAACGCATAATGAAGCTAATGAACCCTCCCGTTATCTCACTTTGGTTATGCATTATATTCTTTCAATGTCAATCGCCTCCAGGTGATACGTCAGCTGAAGTGAACAACGATTTCCCCTACCTGGAATACACCATTCCCCAGTTTCAGGAGGGGTACCGCAACGGTGACTTTACGGTGGCGGAGGTAGTGCAGGCGTACCTGGACCGGATCGAGTCGATGGATCAGTCCGGGCCCGAGCTCAACTCCATGATTGCCCTCAACCCCGATGCGCTCGAGATCGCGGCGGAACTGGACCGGGAACTGGCGGACGGCAAGCCCCGCGGCCCGCTCCACGGTATCGTGGTGGCCCTCAAGGACAACCTGGACACCCACGACAAAATGCCCACCACGGCGGGCTCGCGGGCCCTGGCCAATTCCTTTCCCCTCCAGGATAGTTACGTGGCCGCCAAGCTACGGGAAGCGGGGGCCGTCATCATCGGAAAGGCCAACCTGAGCGAATGGGCCAACTTCCGGGGAGAACCCTCCAGCAGTGGCTGGAGTGGGGTGGGCGGACAGACCCGGAACCCCTACGACCTGAGTCGCAACCCCTGCGGGTCCAGCTCCGGGTCGGGGGCAGCGGTGTCCGGCAATATGGCCACGCTGGCCATCGGGACGGAGACGAACGGATCCATCGTTTGCCCCTCCCACGCTAACGGCATCGTGGGCATCAAGCCCACCGTGGGACTGGTGAGCCGCAGCGGCGTCATTCCCATTTCCTTTACCCAGGACACCCCCGGGCCGATGGCCCGGACGGTCCGTGATGCGGCCATCGGACTGGGCGCCATCGTCGGGGTGGATTCCAGCGACCGCAAAACCCTGGCCAGCGCCGACAATTACTTCACCGACTACACCCCCTTCCTGAAGGAAGACGGACTACGGGGCAAACGCATCGGTTACTACACCGCCCCGCGGGGCCGGAACTACAAGGTGGACTCCCTGACGGCCCGGGCCATCCGGGACCTGGAAGCTGCCGGTGCCGAAGTGATCGAAATTGACCGGATTTCCCGGGAAAATATGGGGGGCTATTCCTTTAACATCATGCTTTATGAATACAAGGATGGCCTGAACAAGTACTTTGCCTCGCTGGGGCCGGACGCCCCGATCAAAAATTTGGCGGAGCTGATTGCCTTCAACGCCAGTGACTCCATTGAACTCCAATACTACAACCAACGGTACCTGGAAATGGCTCAGGAAAAGGGACCGCTTACGGAAGAGGAATACCTGAACGCCATCGAAAAAATGCGCGTCGGCACCCAGGAGCAAGGAATCGATCGGGTGATGGAAGAGCACAATCTGGACGCCCTCATCGCTCCCACGGGTGGCCCCGCCTGGAAGACGGACTGGACCAACGGTGACAGCTTCGGCCTGGGAAGTTCCTCCCCGGCCGCCCGGGCGGGTTACCCCAACATTACCGTTCCCATGGGCTACGTGGATCATCTACCCGTTGGCCTGTCGTTTTTCGGCCGGGCCTGGACGGAACCGCTGCTCCTGGAAATTACCTACGCCTACGAGCAAGCTACCCAACACCGGCGGGCACCGCAGTTTTTGACGGGGGAGTAGGGTTGGTGATGATGCTGGGATGATGAAAGTAGAGAAAGTCATTAGTGAAAAATCACTAGCTAGGTACGAGCTCGATGAATATACAAGTCAGTTTGGTTCGCTGATCTTTGACGGATCAAGGGGTGGAAGCATTAGCCATGCCTATTCTTTCAGATTCAATAAAACCGTAGCGGTCTACCGGGATAAGCAAGGAAGAAAAACGGCGGAACTCGCTAGTTTCATTTATTTCTACATCAGCAAAAATGATCGGTGGATACAGCACATTGATTTTGTTTCTCTCCAGCAATTTTCCGTGGTGGAAGAGGCAATACCTTTTGAATCTAACGAAGAGTTCCAAATACCGATCATTGACGTATCTACCTTTGTGTCCTCCTTCGGACTGGCGCGTGGAATGGACTACGACGAAACCCGGTATCTGATCACTGAACATCAGGTAGACGTACTGGTGGCCCACAATGGACGAGATATCGCCGAATTCCGATTTGGGGAGAAGGTTGCTTGTTGTGCGTTAAACTCAACCGTCCATTTCTGGTTGGATCAGCATTCTAATCTTGCTGCGATTACTATTCGTGATGTCGCATCGGTGCCTAAACTCATCCAGGAACTGAGGAAAAAGGGAGCATAAGGAGTATCACGGTTAGACCCTGGTAAACAACTTGTTTTATCACTGTCATCACATATTTCCTTTACGCCCGGCTTGCGGAGCAAGCCTTTCCCGTAAAGATATTCGGCTCCGGGAATGGCTCGGCGTGAAACGCCTCGACCGGTTTGGGGTGCGCTTCCCCGGGGCCTTGAAGCATGCAATAAGCGCAGCGCGTGGCTCCTTTGAGTGGCTCACGGGCTCATTACGCTTAGCCTTCTCCTTAGCCTAAGCCTTATTTTCGACCCTTTTCGACCGGCTTGCGGAGCAAGCCTCTTCCGAAGTCTTTTCGATGATTATCTAACGCCTGAATCCTAAAACCTCGCTCCTAAAACCTCGCTCCTAACCCTTACCTTCGGGCCATGTATTCTTCCGAAGACCAACGTCGTTTTTTCACTTCTTCCAAGGCACTCCTCGCGGGTGATATTCCCGCAGGAATGGAGACGCCCAAAACCCTGGTAGAAGGCCTGGGGCAGCTCCTGCGTTACCACGAGTGGCGCTACTACATTCAGGACGATCCCGTGCTGAGTGATTACGAGTACGACCAGCTCTACAAGCAACTGGAGGCGCTGGAAGCGGAGCATCCGGAACTGATTCGTGCCGACAGCCCGACCCAGCGGGTCGGGAGTGACCTCTCCGGTGATTTTCGGAGCGTTCCTCACCTGACGCCCATGCTCTCGCTGGGCAACAGCTACAACGCCGAGGATTTGGGGGAATTTGACCGACAGGTCAAGCGGATGCTCAACATGGACGAAGCCGCCCAATTGGCCTACGCCGTGGAGCCCAAATACGACGGGGGCACTATTGTGCTGGTTTACGAGAACGACCAGCTGGTGCGAGCTGCGACCCGCGGCAACGGTACGCTGGGTGAGGAGATCACCCACAATGCCCGGGTAATCAGATCGATCCCCCTTACCGCGGCTTTTTCCCGGTACGGGCTCTACCGTGTGGAGGTCCGGGGAGAAGTGATTATCCGGAAGGATCGTTTTGCGACGATGAACGCCAAACGGGCCGAGGCGGGGGAAACGCTCTTTGCGAATCCCCGCAATACGGCTACGGGCGGGTTGCGAATGAAGAGTCCGGCCGAAGTGGCGAACCGTCAACTGGAAGCCTTCATATACAGCTTCGGTTACGGCACGGACGAAGCAGGAAATGACGCCGTGCAGGCCCTGGGTACCCACTCCCGGGCACTGGACGTGCTTACCGAGTTAGGGTTCAAGGTCCCCGCCACGGGCTACGAACGGGAGGCATTGCCAAACATCAGCGAAGCGGCAGAGTTTTGCGCTCGCTGGGAGGCCCAACGGGAGGAGTACCCCTACGAGATTGATGGCATGGTGGTCAAGGTCGATGATCTGGTCTTGCAGGAGCGGGCGGGCTATACGAGCCATCACCCCCGTTGGGCTATCGCCTACAAGTTTGCCGCCAAGCAGGCGACCACCATGCTGGAGAACGTCGAGTATCAGGTGGGTAAAATTGGCACGATCACCCCCGTGGCGAAAACCACTCCGGTAGCGCTGGCGGGCGTCATGATCAGCAGCGTCAGCTTGCACAACGAAGACTTCATCCGGGACAAGGACCTGCGACTGGGAGATAAGGTCCTGCTCGAACGGGCCGGCGACGTAATTCCCTACATCGTCAAGCCGCTGGAGGACCTCCGCGACGGTAGCGAGCGGCCCATCGAATGGCCAACCCATTGCCCCATCAACGATACCGAAGAACCCGTAACCCTCGTGCGGGCCGAAGGGGAGGCCGCCTGGCGCTGCCCGGCCTGCGTGTGTGGCGCGCAGAACCTACAGCGAATCATCTTCCACGTGTCGAAGGTGGCCATGGACATCGACGGCATGGGCCGCCGGTACGTGGAGCAGTTTTACGAACTGGGGTGGCTACGCACCATCGTGGACGTCTACCGCCTGCCCTACGAGCAGATCGCGGAGCTGGAGGGCTTCGGAGAAAAGTCGGCCCAGAACCTCCGCAAGTCCGTGGAGGCGGCGAAAAAGAACCCCCTGTGGCGGTTGCTGCACGGTCTGAGCATCCATCACCTGGGGAGCAAGGCCAGCCGCCTGCTGGCCCAGAACGTTGACCACGTGTTGGATCTGGCCGACTGGACGGAAGAGCAATTCACCAACATTAAGGACATTGGCCCAACGGTGACCCAGAACGTCATGGAATACTTCTCCGTGCCCCTGCACCGGGAGCAGCTCCGGGAACTGGAAGCCCTCGGCGTAAACGTACGCCCTACGGATGAGGACCGCCCCGCCGCGGAAGTAACCGAAGGTCCCTTTGTGGGCAAGAGCATGTTGTTCACGGGATCTTTGCAGCAGATGAGCCGGAAGGAAGCCCAGGAACGGGCCAAGGCCGCCGGTGCCCGCATAGTTTCCGCCGTCAGCGGAAAACTGGACATCCTCGTCGTGGGAGAAAAGCCGGGGTCTAAGCTGAAAAAAGCCCAGGCCTTGGGCACGGTGGTGGTGATGACCGAGGAAGAATTCCTCGGCCAGCTGGCTGACTAATTCCTGGCCTTTTCGGAAGGAGGCTGCACCTGCGGTGATCGCCCAAAGTAATTTCCTCCAATAGAAAAGGGGACGAGTTATGACCCTCGTCCCCTTTTTATTTTCGCATTCAATCTACCGGACCACCGCAATGTCTCCCCGGTACAGCAGGGTCGTATTGTCGAGGAACTCCACTTCGATCATGTAGACAAACACGGCGGGGGAAACCGCCTTGCCGTCGTTGCGGGTGCCGTCCCACAACTGGATGCCGTCGAGACAGTTGGGCGGCAGGTTTTCGTTTTCGTAGACCAGTCCTCCCCAGCGGTCAAAGACCTTGACGGAGTTGACGACGCGCACGCCCTGGCAGGCGAAAATGCGGAAGTCTTCGTTGCGCCCGTCACGGTTGGGACTGAAGGCATTCGGAATGTATACGTTGCGGTTGGCGTCGACCTCCACGAAAATGTCGGCGAAGGCCTGGCAGCCATTGGCGTTGGTTACCGTCAGGGTATATTCTTCACTTTCAAAGGGGAAGATGGTGGGGTTGCGGACGGTATCGGAACTCAAAAATTCAGCCGGCGTCCACTGGTAGGTGTAGACGTCGCCGGCGGGACTAATGATCGGGTTGAGTACGGTCAGGCTGTCGCCCAGTTCCACCACGATCTCTTCGGGCAGGTCCACCAAAATCTGGGGGGGCTGATTGACGCTGAAGGTCTGGCTGGCGGGGCACCCGACGCTGTCGAATACCGTCACGACTACCTCGCCGGCAAAGGCGCTGCCGACCTGACCAACCGGGATGCGGAAACCGTCGTTGTTGACCGAGAAGGTAAAGTCTTCGATGCCGTTGGACGTGCCGCCAAAGGCCGTGTCAATCAGCACGGGGGTTAATTCTCCGAAGCAAAGGGGCTCCTCAATGGGCAAAACACTGAAGGTGATGGCCTCGGGTTCCCCGATGGTGTAGCTCAGGCTGTCCTGGCAGCCCTCCACGTCGGTAACAGTGACGCCGTAGGTGCCCGGCTGAAGGTCATTGGCGATGGCCTCGTCAGAGCCGGCTACGTTGCCGGACCAGGTGTAGGGATTGGCCGAAAGCGGGTTATTGTTGACACTGCTGATGAACACGCTGATCCGGCCGTTGGCGTCACCGGCACACTGGACGGTGGGCGTGGTCTGAACGTCATCAATGGACAGCGTCAGCGGATCGGGTTCCATGATCTGGAAGGTCTGCTGTTGCGGAGAACATCCGTTGGCGTCGGTGATGTCCACGGTGAAGCCCGTTCCCGCCGCCAGGCCGGTGATCATGTTATCGGTATCGGTGGAAGCCGACCAGGCGAAGGTATAATTGGCCGTCCCGCCCGTCACTTCCACGGTAGCCGTTCCGTCCATGAGGCCATTACAGCTGACCGGAGTCGTCTGAACGGTTACGGCGAATTCTTCCGGACTCCGGATGGTGTCCCGGAAGGTTTCGGTACAGACACCGTCCGTTACCCGGACGGAAACCGGGCCACGCGTCCGACCCATCACCGTAGATTGCGAGGCGCCGAAGGTCGGGAAGCCGTCGTCCCAGAGGAAGTCAAAGGTGCCGGCCGTGCCGTCGGAAAATTCGGCCTCGAAGGTGGCCGCTCCGTCCGCCGTCATGTCGTCCGGACAGCTCACGTTATCGATCGTAAAGACGCCGGTAATGGCGGGTGGGTCCGTCAGGACGAAGGTGGTGTCGAAGGGGGGCTGACAGCCGTTACCGTCCGTGATGGTTACCGTGTAGCTGCCCGCCTCCAGATTCGTAAAGGCGGGGTTGGTGGTGGGAGCGCCAAAGGGGTCCGTAGACCAAACGTAATTGTAGGTTCCGTCTCCGTTGGGTGTACCGCCGTTGGGATTCAGGAAGATGCTGCCGTTGGCGTCTCCCGGACACTGCGGATCGTTGATCACGAAGGACTCCAGGAAGACGTCACCGGGGCTCACCACCGAGCCCGCACCAAAGACGATACAGGAGTTGGAGGTGATGATCTCCACGGCGTAATCGCCGACCGGGAGGTTGTTTTGGGTGGAAGCACCGTTGGCCACCGGACTACCCAGGGTGCCGTCAGCGTTCAGGCGGTACCAGGTAATTGCCGTAATGGTTTCCCCCTGCGGAGGCGTAGCGACCACAGAGAGCTGCCCGTCAACGTCTCCCGGACAGGAAACGAAACTGGTGTCAATGGGCAGGAAGGTGGCTCCACCGGGGGAGAGTATCTCAAAAGTGTCCCGGGCCGTACAGCCTCTGGCGTCGGTAATGATCAGGACGTAGTTCGTGTCCGCGCTCAGGCCCGTGAGCAGCGCGCCCGGGGTGATGGTGTCCAGGGGCGTGTCGAGGCTGTCGTTCACCCAACGGTATTCATAAGGGGCCGTGCCACCGCTGATGGTGGGCGTAGCGGTACCGTCCATCCCGACCGTACAGGTTTCATTCGTGATGGCGATGTCGTCAATCACCAGCAGGTCGGGTTCAACGACCTGAATGGTGTCCGTGGCTTCACAGCCGGCGGGGTCCTGGTCGCGGAGTACGAGGACGTAAGTTGCCGGACCGAGGTTCGTGAACTCTACGGGAATGCTGATGTCGTTGATCGTCTGGAAGGGAATCACGGCACCGTTATCCAGGTTGATCAGGCTGACCTCGAAGGGCAGGTCCGGTGCCGCTCCGGTGGCGCTTCCGGTAGCCCGTATGATGGCGTCGTTTTCCCCGAAACAGGTGATGGAGTCCAGTCCACTGACGACCTCCAGAATTTTGGTGGCGTTGACCACGAAGTTGGACGTATCCGCGCACCCGCGGGTGTCGGTGACGGTCACGGCGTAGGCGCCGGGCAGGAGATTGGTACGTGCGGAGTTGGCCACCATGTCGTCCTGACCGAGCGTCATGCCCCAGTCGAAAGTGTAGGGGGCCGTTCCGCCGGCAGCGTTGATGGTAATCGACCCATCATCGGATCCGGTACAGGTGGCATCAACCACGGCATCGGCGGGGACGTCGGGCAGGGTGCGTACGGCATCGGGATCGCGCAGGGTTTCCGAGTCCGGTAGGGACGTACAGAGTCCGTTCGGTCCCACTACTTGCACCGTATACGATTGCCCGGGCTGGTTTGCGGGTAGGTTGAAGCGGTTGGGGCCGGAAACGGAATCCGTATCCGACCAGATGAATTCGTAATCGGCCAGTCCCGCTCCGGTCACCTCGCTGCCGTTGACGAAGACCTGCACGGTAAGGGAGCCATCCGTAAATCCTGAACAGCTGGGCCGCTGCACGATCTGTAGGTCAATGCTGAGGTCTAACCCGGAGTTGATCGTTGTCGTATCAATCACGACGTCCCCGTTGGCCGCCGTGGAACGCACGGCGTAAATGCCGTCGGGCAGGCCGTTGAAGGTTGCTTCGGCGGGGTTGCCCAGCCGGGTGATGGCGTTGCCGAAGATGGTTTCGGGCATCTGACCGAGGAGGCGGATTTCAAAGATGTAGGGGTCCGGACCTCCGTTCGCCGAGGCGGTGATGCTTCCGTCGTTTTCACCGAGACAGTTTTCGTCCATGGGCGTCAGGTCCAGGAAGAAGGGTTGGCTGCTCACCACGATGCTGCCCGGAGAGGAAATGGGCGTCTCGGGGGTAACGCCATCGCGGGTAAATTCAAAGGCGGCATTGTCGTCCACCTCCAGGGGGGTCTGATCGCCGATGTTACCGATGACGGTGAAACAGATTTCGAAAACGGTGTCCCCGTCGGGGATGTCTGCGGAAAATCCGATGGGGTTGAAGACGAAGCGTACCCGCCCTTCCGCCAGGGTACCACCACTGCTCACGGGGCCGTTAACGAGCAGGGCGCCGCCGAGCTGGGCGTTCTCCATGGCGATGTTGTTGAACTGCAAGACGGCGGGGTCAAAATTCAGGTCGAACTGGAAACCCTGGATGCTGTTGAAGTTCTCCACCGTTACGGGGACACAGAAGGTTTCCCCGGGTAGCGCGTTCTCGAAGGGGAAGTTGAAGGACAGCGGTTGCTGGCAACCTGCGGGATGGCCCACGAGGATGCCACTACTCATGGCGCCTTCGTTCAGCCCGCAGCTGTTTTCGTCTTCAATCGTAATGCGGTAGGTGCCGGCGGTGGGGACCTGGTACCGTACCAGCGCATCGTGCACAATGTCTTCCGGTGCCGTTTGAATCGTCGCCAACTCGCCGGTCATGGTATTTTCAATGCGGATGGTGTAGCCCGTTCCTCCCCGTAGTTCCGGCGTGCCACCCCGCACGGCAAAGAAGCCATCACAACCGGCGAAACCAAAGCCGTCGTTTACGTCAACGGTCACGGCGTTGAGGTAGGCGACGCTGAAGGTTTGGTCCGTGGATACGTTAACGCACTGCCCCGAGGGGGTGCCTTCGTAGTCGGCTTCTCCGGGAGAATTCAGGTTAGCCGCATCGAAGGTGATGGGCGCGAGGGTCAGGACCACCGGCGAGGGGCTGCCGTCCATGTTGGGGAACAAGGACATGATGGTGGCCGTGGTGATGTCATCACCGCTGTTTTCCACCATGAGGGTGTAATCCCCCATTTCGTAGTTATTCGGCACGGCAATGGCCAGGGTGTCGAAGGGGTCCAGACCGTTATCCGCCACGCAGGGGTCGTTGGCAATGTCCGTCAGGAGTGGGCCGCTGACGGTGGGTGCGCAGCGGTAAAAGGCGTAGCCGATGCCGGGAGTCGTGCTTCCGTCGGGGTCTCCGCCGAGGTCGAAGGATCCGGGAACAATGTCTACGTTAAAACCGTCGCCGGCGCAGAGGAAGATGGTGTCCGGCCGTGCGGCAAAGGGACGAACGTCACTCACCTGAATGTTGTCGCCGAAGCTGTTGCTGCGCATGGCAAAGCCCGAAAACTCATTGATGTCGCCGGCGTCATTACAGTCCATTTTGACGTTAAGGGCCGGCCCGCTACTGGCCTTGGGCAGTTTGACGCTAACGGGTCGTTGGGCGAGCAGGGCCGCCGGAGCTAGCAGAAATAACAAACAAAGGCAGAGGAGGGAAGAACGTAGCAGGGAGCCGTTGTGCATACCGGGCATATTCAGTTCGTGGGATGGTGAGGATTACTTCCTCGAAGGATCACCATGGTTTTTTAAGGACCGCAAAGGTACAGCCTAACGAACGCAGTCACTAGTACTTAAAGTGCGGAGACCGGTGTTAAAAACGGGCCCAGTGGCCGAAATGAGCCGAGGAGTAGCCTGATTGACGCCATCAGATCAGGAGAATTGGGCGCAGACGCGGGTGCCGTGCCAGTGGGACTGGCCGGGTAGGTCGGTAAAATCGATTACCGCCCGGGTGATGCCGGCATCCTGGCTAAGCACGGGGATTCCGCTTCACTGCACCTGCACGTCTGTGCCCATTATCCAACGGTTAGCCGCATAGTCTTATCCGACTGACCAGGCGGACACGCCGCTGCAATTTCCTGAAATCAGCGATCCCGACGAGCGGAACGGAACTCGGGGCCGTGGCGACTACCGCTCGTCACTTTCCAATACGATCGGCCGGGCCGCAGGTGGGTTCGGATGGAATTTACCCTACCGTAGCATCCAACTCCGCGTACAACGGGAAATCCTGCATGAAGCCGTGGACTTCCTGCCGTACCCGGTCCAGCACGCCATCATCAGTGTGGTTCATGATCACTTCGTCGATCCACTCCACCGTCTTGACGCAGTCGGCTTCCTTGAAGCCACGGGTGGTGACGGCGGCCGTACCGATGCGAATGCCGCTGGTGACCATGGCGGACTTTTTGTCGAAGGGTACCATGTTCTTATTCAGGGTGATCTCCGCTTTGCCCAGGGCGGCTTCGGCCTCTTTACCGGTGATGTTCTTGTTGCTCAGATCGATGAGCATGCTGTGGTTGTCCGTTCCGCCGGAAATGATGTGGTAGCCGCGGTCTACGAGTGCCTGGGCCATGGCCTGGGCGTTGGCGATCACCTGCTGTCCGTAGGCTTTCCACTCGGGTTGGAGGCACTCGCCGAAGGCCACGGCCTTGCCGGCAATCACGTGCTCCAGGGGGCCACCCTGCATGCCGGGGAATACCGCGCCGTTGAGGATCCGGCTCATTTTGATGACGGTACCTTTTTTGGTGGTGCGGCCCCAGGGGTTATCAAAGTCCTTGCCCATCATGATGATGCCGCCCCGCGGACCCCGCAGGGTTTTGTGGGTGGTGCTCGTCACGATGTGGCAATGGGGCATGGGGTCGTTCAGGAGTCCGGCGGCGATCAGGCCGGCCGGGTGGGCGATGTCGGCCAGGAGCAGGGCTCCCACTTCGTCGGCAATTTCCCGGAATCGTGCGTAGTCCCAGTCGCGGCTGTAGGCCGAGGCCCCACAGATGATCATTTTGGGTTTCACTTCCTGGGCTTTTTCGGCCACCTTGTCCATGTCGATCCGACCGGTGGCTTCCTCCACCCCGTAAAAGTGGGCGTCAAAGTGCTTGCCGCTGAAGTTGGCCGGATGACCGTGGCTCAGGTGGCCGCCGTGCGCGAGGCTGAAGCCGAGGGTCGCGTCGCCGGGCTTGAGGCACCCCAGAAATACGGCGGCGTTGGCCTGGGCGCCGGAGTGGGGCTGCACGTTGGCGTATTCGGCGCCAAAGAGTTTACAGAGCCGGTCAATGGCGAGCTGCTCCACTTCGTCAACGACCTCACAACCGCCGTAGTAGCGTTTGCCGGGGTAGCCCTCGGCGTACTTGTTGGTCAGGCAGCTACCCACCGCTTCCATCACGGCCAGGGAAGTGAAGTTCTCGGAGGCGATCAGTTCGATGCCATTGCGCTGGCGGTCGAGTTCGCGGTTGATTCGATCAAAAACGGCTGTATCTCTGGCCATGAAAGCAAGTATTTGGGGTGAACGCCGGGAGGCATTGTTAGCAAAGTGCAAAATTACACCATATTGTAAGCAGGACCGCAATTACCCTTAGAGAAAATTTGTTAGACTATCACCATTTTTACGGTCAGTATCGTTTACCTAACCGGTTACTTACTTGCAAACATTAGCTTAGCCCCAGTCGATTTCATGCAGCTACCTTACGTACAGGACGAACAAAAAACGCGCAAAACCGGGCTATCGACCACCCGCTTCGGGAACCTCGCTTGCCCACCTTCGGTCGCCGTCCATCCCTCGGAAATCGCTAGTCGCTTACCCGGATTCCGGTATTCGTTCCCGTTGCTGGTGCTCTTATTGCTGACGCTCTGGACCCCCGCTGACCTGGAAGCCGGCACCCGCCGCTACCGCTGTACCTGGCGCGATGATCCGGCCACCACGATGGTGATCGGTTTCGAGCATTTCTCCGGTGCCGCAGTACGGGTAGTCTACGATACCCAGGACCACGGCCGCAGCTGGCGCGACTACCGCTGGTCGGCCACTCCGGCCCGTACGGTCAACCACGCCGGGATGCGCAATGTCTTCGTTCGCCTCAAGGGACTCCGCCCTGCGACAACCTATAATTTTCTGGTGGTCGACTCCGAAGGAGTGAGCAAGCAGATGAAATTTGAAACCCCACACGCGACCCCCGACCTCCCCCTCAGCATCATCGCGGGGGGCGATAGCCGGAACAACCGCCCCACGGCCCAGGCCGCAAACCGGCTGGTGAGCAAGTTGCGCCCTCATTTCGTGATGTTCGGGGGAGACATGACCAACGGAGACACCGACATGGAATGGCAGCAGTGGCTGGACGACTGGCAGCTTACCATGAGTTACGATGGCCGTCTGACGCCCATCGTCCCCGCCCGGGGCAACCACGAACGTGCCAACGCATCGATTTACAATCTCTTCGACGTCCCCAATCCAGACGTGTACTACGGATTAAACTTTGCCGGTGGTCTTCTGCGGACCTACACCCTCAATACCCTCTTCCCCCCCGGAGGCGATCAACTGTCCTGGCTGAGTCGGGACCTTTCCCGGACGAAGGCGATGTGGAAAATCGCCCAGTACCACCACGCCATGCGCCCCCACACCCTCTCCAAACCCGAGCGGGACGAATTAATTACGCTCTGGGCCACGCAGTTTACGCGCTACGGCATGGACCTGGTCATCGAATCCGATGCGCATACCGTAAAACAAACGTATCCCATCCGGCCGAGCCGGGAACCGGGGTCCAGCCAGGGCTTCATCCGGGACGACCGCCGGGGAACCGTCTACATCGGCGAGGGCTGCTGGGGAGCCCCCCTACGGGCCAATGATGACGACAAAAAATGGACCCGCGCCAGCGGCCGCTTTAATCAGTTCAAATGGATTTGGGTCGGACTGCGGCAAATTCAGGTGCGTACGGTGCGTATCGACCGGTCCATGGGAACGGCCAGTGAGGTTGATCCCATGGCGCGCTTCCGCACGCCTCCCGGCATCTACTACTGGGACGCCGACAACACGGGCGACGTTTTACGGATTCCCCGGCGTCCCGATGACGTTCTGGCCTTTTCCTCCACCTCCAATCCGCCCGGAGGACCCGCGGGCAATACGGTCATTCAGGCCAGTAAAGCCCCGGCCATCCTGCGGCGCGATGCCGCCGGTAGGGTGCGCGTTGGGTTTCAACTTTCCGAAACGGGTCGCCCCGTCATTTTGGTCGTCGACAACAATATGCGATTGCTCTTCAAACAGGAACTATCGATACGCGGACCGGGCCCCTACTCCGAAGTCATTCAGCTACCGACCATGCCGCCGGGGCAACGCCTGGAGCTCATCGTCAAGGGAGCCGGCCAGGTGCTCGGGAAGTACCGGCTGGAGTAGGGATGAGGTGGTTAACCCTTGTAATTGCCTCAAATTATGGTTATTTTTGAGGCAATTACCAAGCTCAATTGCCTCACTGTGTATAATTGGCAGCACAAGGATTGGCGCGTTGGTTCTTACAATCGCGACAAGGTCGTGGAAACACTCAGCCGCACCCCAAAATCTTCGTACTCAAAGTCCCGGAAGCTGGTCACGAATTCCAGCCGGAGTATCCGGAAAATATTGTCGATGGAATAGCCCAGCTCCGTGTAGTTTTCCGATGCCGGTGTGTAGAGGTAGTTGACGAAGAGGTCTTCCTTAAGCCCCATCAAGTGGAGCTTCCAGATGCGGGAGAGGAGGAATTTCCGAAACTGGTAGTGTCCGTAAAATTCCACATATTCCTGCTGGGTGCTGTTCAGGTAATAGGGCAACAGCCGGTAGGAGCCGATGGGGTCCAGGGACGTCAGGGTGATCTCCGAGGTGGCGAAGTGCTTGAAGTCGGGGAAGTCCACGGATGAATTATTCAGGAAGGTACCGCCCCGTACGAGGAGGTCCACGAAGCCCTTGCGGCCCATGGCGAAGCGATGCTCGTAGGCGGCTTCCAGCAGCGTGAAGTCGGCCGTACTGTTCCCGATTTCGGGGATGCCGGACCGGAAACCGAGGCTCACCGTCGGTGCCGAAAGCTCAATTACCTCCTTGCGGCCGTTTTCAATCCGGTACTCGAGGCCTGGCCGCCAGGCCAGACGGAAGTCGACGGTGGCCGCCGGCGCCACCGTGCCCACAATGCCCCGCTCGGCACTGATGGGTAAATTGGGGGCGTAGGGTTCCTCATCCTTCGAGAACCATTGGTTCTCGGCGTTATTCCTCACGGCGCGGCGGTCTTCGTAGGCCAGGCTGAATTCCGTCCGCCAGGCCGGTCCGTAATTTCTGCGGTAGTCAAAACGGCCGTAGGCCCGCTCGTAGAGGCGGATGAAGTTGTTCCCGTTAAAGAGGTTGGCGAAGGTGCTGATCCAGGGGTCGATGGCCGGCTGGTCGTTGAACTGCCGCAGGTACCGTCCCCCACTAAAGCGGAAGCGTTTTTCGGAACCCTTACCGCTGCGGCCGATCCAGGTGTCTACCTCCCAGCTCAGCCGGTCCCAGGCAATCCCGTAGCGGGAGCGCAGCCCGAGCCCGAAACGGTTCTTGTTGGCGATGCCCAGCCGCCCGCCCAGGGTGTAGCCCTCCACGGGGTTGAAGAAGGCGTCCGGCAGGAACTGCCGCCGCCAGGGCGACCGCTTCCGGCGAACCCGACTGGTGTCGATGGCGGTGCTGTCCGGCAGGTTGGCGTCGCCGTCGTTAATCTGCACCCGCACCATGCCCTGCTCTTCCCGCTCCAGCCGCTGAATGCTGTCGGCAATGGCGTAGCCGCGCTTCTCTTCCGCGGTGAGGGGCACCGGGCGGTTGGCCGCCCAGTAGGCCGTGTCAATGACGGCCTTGGCGCTGTCGTTGGTGAGGGTGTAGTTGCTCACCACCTCCGGAGCGTCGGATTCCTTGCGTTCCTGCTTTTCGTATTCCCGCATCAGGCGACGCAGCTCCTTACGCGTCAGCTCTCCACCCTCCGCCAGGGTCTGCTCGTAGCCGGCCACCTGGTTTTCCCGCTTGGTTTTGTTGGCCAGGTCCGGTTGCGTTTTTTCGTCGATTACTTCCACGTATCCACCGAGCTCTTCGTTCAGCTCCAGATTGTAATTACTGACCGTGCTCAGGTAGTGGTACTCAAACCCCACGCCGATGATCTGACCGGCTGCGTCCATCTTGGTCGTAATGGGCATCCAGATGTGCTCCTGCACTTCCGCAAAATTCTGGGCCACGTCAATCTGAAAGCCCAGCTTGTAGGTAGTCAGGTCCAGGCTGTGCAGCGACCAGTCGTCCTGTACGATGTAAACGTAGCCCTCAAAGACGTCCTCCCCGCGACTCCGGGGAATCACCCGGATTTTATTGATGAGCTCATCCTGGTCGACGAAGACCCCCTCGTGTTCAAAGCGGTAGTAGCCGAAAGATTTCGGAGAGAGTGGACTGACGATCTCGTCGGCAATCATGGGTTCGTAGAAGGAAGCAAATACGTAGGGCGCCGCGTCGAAGGTCTCTTCGCCGATCTTGTAGACGGACACCACGTCCTGCTTGAAGGTGTTGGGGCGCTCGTAGGTGATCTTGCTGGTGCTTTCGGTGGTAAAGGGACGCCCCACGAAGGCGTCGATTTCCTCGCGGTCTTCCTTGTCGGCCATCATCCGGAGGAGTCCGGGGATTTTGTTGACCTTCCCCGTTCCTTTGATGTAGACCTCCGCGTCGTAGCGCTCGATCTGGTTGCGGTGGTAGTCGGCCTTTGCGATGGCCCGCCGGATGACGCTGTAGCTCAGGTCTTCCCCGCTACTCAGAATTTCAACCTGCTGGAGGTCCAGGGCCTCGGGTTGGAGGGCGACGTCCAGACGGCCGGTGGAGGGGTAGACGGTTTTGACCACCGCCTGGTAGCCGAGGAACTGAAAGATGACCCGGTTGGCTCCTCCGGACAGGCGCAGCTGATACTGCCCCTCGGCGTTACTGGCGGTACCGCTCTTCGTGGTCTCCACGTAAATCGAGGCGAAGGGCAGGGGCTCCCCGGTCTGGGCGTCGGTAATGGTGCCCGTCAGCGTTTGGGCGTGGACGCAGGTGCAGAGGGCCAGGGCAAGGAGCAGGGTAAGGCAGCGGATCATGCGGGAAGGGGTTTTCGGACGGTAAAACTAGTTCGTAAGCGGTTTGTGCGGCGAAGGTTTAACGGTTCTTTATAAGAATGATCGACACGGCCCGACAAAGGTTGCCAAAACGTCCGCCAATTAAGGGCTGCCCGTCATAATTCGCGGGCAAATTTTTGTGGAAAAGAACGGGAATGATTCCCGGGCTCTGCGGGATCGGCTACCTTTGCCACCCCCAATTGATTGTCCGTGATTTACCAGCTCAGCCATCCCGGTGGCCCCCTCCGGGGACGCGTTGCCCTGACGGGCTCCAAATCCATCGCCAACCGTGCGCTCATCATTCGCGCCCTGACGGAGGGCGGTTTCCCCATCCACCGCCTGGCGGCGGCCGACGACACGGTACGCCTGGAGCGTCTCCTGGCTTCCGACGACGATACCCTGGACGCCGGCCCGGCCGGCACGACCTTCCGCTTCCTGACGGGCTTCCTCTGCCGGCGGCCGGGCCGCCAGCTGCTTACCGGCAGCCAGCGGATGAAGGAACGGCCCATCGGAATTCTGGTGGATGCCCTGCGACAACTCGGGGCCGACATCACCTACGCCGAAAAGGAAGGCTACCCGCCCCTCTACATCGGAGAGAGCGCCCTCGATGCGGCCAGTGAGCTGAGCATCGCCGCCGACACCAGCAGTCAGTACATCTCCTGCCTCCTGATGCTGGCACCAACGCTGCCCAACGGATTGCGGTTGCGGTTGGAAGGGGACATCGTCAGTCTTCCCTACATCAAAATGACCCTCTCCCTCATGGCCTACTTCGGGGTGAGCCATCACTGGGAAGAGCAAACGATCGTGGTGCCCCCCCAGGCCTACCGGGGAAGGGCGTTTACCGTGGAGGCCGACTGGTCGGCCGCCAGCTATTACTACAGCCTGGCGGCGATCGCTCCCGAAGCGGACTTGCAGGTGGACGGACTGTTCGCCGAAAGCGTACAGGGAGACTCCGTTGTGGCTAAGTTATACGAACGCTTCGGGGTGCAAACCACCTACAACGACGGTGGCGTACGGATCACCAAAGCGGCGGCTACGCCGCCACCGCCCCTCTTTGAGCAGGATTTCGTGGAGTGCCCCGATATCGCCCAAACCCTCATGGCCACCTGTGCCGCCCAGGGCGTACAGGGGCTCTACAGCGGCCTGCAGACCCTCTTCATTAAGGAGACGGACCGCGTGAAGGCCATGAAAACCGAGCTGGGTAAGCTCGGCGTAGCCCTCTACAAAATTCCCATGAAGCTGAGCGACGGTAGCGGTCTGCAGTACTTCGGGCAGGACGAAAAAGCCAACTTTTCCCTCGGCACCCCCACCTTCGCTACCTACCATGACCACCGGATGGCCATGGCCCTGGCCCCGCTGGCCCTCCTGCACCCGGTACGCATCGAAGACCCCATGGTCGTCGGCAAGAGCTATCCGGATTTTTATCACGACCTGGAATCACTGGGCTTCGTGGTGGAGAAAGTGGAGTAGACATACTTTAGCGGGACCAGGTCGACCCTAGCAGGGCTTAATCTTCTGATCAGGCGGAAACTTCGAGGTTGCCGAAATAGCTAAATTTTGCGGTAGCGCCGGATTTATCCGGCGAAGGGGCTGAGTCCACGGCTGAAGCCGTCGCTACTGAATTTGTTGGTGCCTCCAGTTAATGGTGGGTTGGTTTCCCTGCGAGCTTGCCCTGCATGGAAGCTTATATAATTAGGGAACTATTAGATCTCTTCCTTCTTTCTTCTTCCTTCTCTCCACTGCATCCCGGCAGAGCACGAGGATTCCGTTTCACTGCACCTGCGGTGATCGTCTGAAAAATAGCGGTCATACTGAAAAGAAAACCCTGCCGGATCTCTGAGCGTCCGGATGGGCGAGGACGCGAAGAAAGCCACTTGCTAATCATGCTGCCATTTGCGGTAGCGCCGGATTTATCCGGCGAAGGGGCTGAGTCAACGGCTGAAGCCGTCGCTACTGAATTTGTTGGTGCCTCCAGTTAACGGCGGGTTGGTTTCCCTGCGAACTTGCCCTGCATGGAAGCTTATATAATTAGGGAACTATTAGATCTCTTCCTTCTTTCTTCTTCCTTCTCTCCACTGCATCCCGGCAGAGCACGAGGATTCCGTTTCACTGCACCTGCGGTGATCGTCTGAAAAATAGCGGTCATACTGAAAAGAAAACCCTGCCGGATCTCTGAGCGTCCGGATGGGCGAGGACGCGAAGAAAGCCACTTGCTAATCATGCTGCCATTTGCGGTAGCGCCGGATTTATCCGGCGAAGGGGCTGAGTCAACGGCTGAAGCCGTCGCTACTGAATTTGTTGGTGCCTCCAGTTAACGGCGGGTTGGTTTCCCTGCGAACTTGCCCTGCATGGAAGCTTATATAATTAGGGAACTATTAGATCTCTTCCTTCTTTCTTCTTCCTTCTCTCCACTGCATCCCGGCAGAGCACGAGGATTCCGTTTCACTGCACCTGCGCTCCGTCGCAATCTTTAAAGCATCGACGACCCCGACGAGCCAACGGAAGTCGGGAGTGTCTTCCTGCGGTGAATTTTCCGGAAAAACCTCAAGTCGGGAAAAATTGGACAGCCACCGGGAAGAATGGGTCGGAAGATCGCGGGCGTCTGCCCCCAACTTTGCCAGGTCACCGAAAGCAAGTGACTTCAATTAATCATCCATAAAAATTTAATCATGGCAAATTTTCAAGTTCCCACCCGCAACGACGTCAGCACGGACAATCAGCAAATTTTTGACCAGCTCGAAAAGGGGCTGGGATTCGTGCCCAATCTATACGCCACCTTCGCCTACTCCGATCGGGCGCTGGGAAGCTACCTGGCCCTGCAGAACGCCAAGAGCAGCCTGAAGGCGAAAGAAAGAGAAATTATCAATCTGGTGGTGAGTCAGGTAAATGAATGTGCTTACTGTCTGGCGGCCCATACGGCGCTCGGAAAGATGAACGGCTTCACGGACGAACAGATACTGGAACTCCGGGAAGGCCACGCCTCCTTTAATCCCAAATTTGACGCGCTGGCCCGTTTTGCCAAAGCAGTGACGCTGGAGCGTGGCAAACCCAATCCGCAGGTGATCGATGAGTTGCTGGCCGCCGGCTACACCAAAGAAAATCTCGTTGACGCCATCGTGGTCGTTGGCGATAAGATCATTTCCAATTTCCTGCACGGCGTAACCCAGATTCCCGTTGATTTTCCCGCGGCCCCCGAATTAGCGGAGGCGACGGTCTAGTCTCTTTCCCGAAAAACCAAAGAAGGGTTTAAGTGGTACGGCCCCCGGCGACGTCAGTTGACCGGGGGCTTTTCCGTGCGGGCCGTATCTTGGCGGCCATGGCGAGCAGGCCCAAAAAAGTGCACGAAGAACGAGACGTCTGGGAGGTCGGTGACCTCCGGATTCCCGTCAAAATTATCACCGAGCGGGGGCGCTACGGTACGCGGGCGTCGGTTACCTCGCGGGCGCTCATCATTCGGGTGCCGGCCGCGCTGCGGCCGGGTGACCGGAGCGGGCAAATCCGCAAGATGCTGGACTGGGCGCGGGGCGTCCTGCGGGATAAGCCCGAAGCCTTCGCGCACTTCAAGACTGCCGCTTTGGCGGAGAACTACCGGTTTGCGCTGCGGGGCAAATCTTACCGCATCCGGCTGGAAACTCACGGAGCCCGTAGCCACCGCATCAAGGTGACGGGCGAGGAGGAGTTGTTGGTGAAGGTCAATGCAGACGACGACCGGTTGCGGTCGGGGCAGCTGCTGCCGCGGCTGCTGGCCAAACATTTCGGGAAGCAGTATTTACCGATGATCAGCGAGCGGGTACATACCCTCAACCGGGAGCACTTTCGTCGGCCCATCAACTCCGTTAAGCTCTCGGACACTTATTCCCGCTGGGGAAGTTGTTCGGTCAAGGGAAACATCAATCTGGCTACCCGATTGCTGCTGGCTCCGGATCCGGTCCTGGATGCGGTCATCGTCCACGAACTGGCGCATCTGGTGGAGCATAACCACTCGCCCCGCTTCTGGGCGGAGGTGTCACGGGTGCTGCCCAATTACCGGGAATACGACGCCTGGCTAAGAGAGCACGGCAAGGAATTGGTGTTTCGTCCGGAGCCGGTGTAGTTTTGTCGCTCATTTCTCCCAGCCACTATGCGCATTATTACCTTTTTCGCCCTACTCCTCGTCATCACCAGTTGCATCGCCCCCAAGAAGCTGAAGGAGGCTTCCGCCCGCTACGAACGGGCGCTGGACGCCCGGGACAGCATCATGAGCCTGCAATCGGACAGCATCCTCACCCTGGCCCTCGCGCTGGAGCGTATTCGCGGAGGGAACGATATGTTGTTGCTTACCCAGGATAAGCTGCAGGCAAAAATCATGGAACAGGACGACGCCCTGGAGGCGCTGCAGGGAAACCTGAACTCCACCAGCTCCCAGATGAGACGGCAGATGGCGGACCTGCGCGAGGAGCTCGAAGGTTCCGAAGAGAAGTACCGGCAATTATTACAGGATCAGGGTGCCCTGATCAAGAATTTCCAGGAAACCGGCCTGCGGGCCGGGCGCGTCATCACGGATTCACTCGACGGTAAAATTCCCGACGCCAGTTTTTACTTTACCGAACGGGCGGGAGAGTTCATTATGAGCATTCAAGAGGATTTGCTGTTTGCGCCCCGCTCCGTGGACCGCCTGACGCCCGCCGCCGAATACGTGTTAGAGGCCGTTATGGGAGCGTTGAATGACGATCCGCTCCTCAAGTTAACGGTGGTCGGACATACGGATAACCAGCCAAGTCCACGGCGTAACACCAACAACTGGGAGTACGCTGCCCTGCGGGCCACCCACATCGCCAACGAACTGGCCCAGACGTACTACCTGAGCCCCAACCGGGTGATCGCCGCCAGCCACGGAGAATATGGTCCTACCTCCAGCAACGCTACCGAAGAGGGACGCAAGAAAAATCGTCGGATCGACTTTATCTTCCGCAACAGCATCAGTACCCTCATCCGGGAATTAGAGCGGTTGGGTAAGGAAAAATAATGTACTTTATTTGGTTATTTTAAGGGTTTTAATAAACTTTTTGATAATAATATCGTATATTTAGTTACCTTTCAGCCCGCTTGGGTTATCTAAACAGCAGGGGGGAATCCTCCACGAAAATTATTCCCATGATCGACCAGATTGACGTCACCAAAGTTCTCTTCCTGGATATAGAAACGGTGAGTGGGCGGGCCACTTATGAGGACCTGGACGAAACCTTTCAGTATCTGTGGGCGCTGAAGGCGCCCGGAGCCATGCGCCGCTTCGGAGAAGAGATGACGGAAGAAGAAATTGCCGCGAGCTACGAAGACCGGGCCGCAATTTTTGCGGAGTTCGGTAAGATCGTCTGTATCTCCGTTGGGGCGGTATACCGGGATAAAGATAAGCGGCTGAAAATCCGGTTGAAGTCCTTCGCCGACCGCGATGAAGCCACCCTTTTAAAGGGCTTTTCGGCCATGCTGGACCAATATTACGGCGACGTAAACCGGCAGTTCATCTGTGGCCATAACATCAAGGAGTTCGACGTGCCCTACATGTGCCGGCGTCTGGTGACCAACCAGCTTCCCCTGCCCAAGATGCTGGACATCGCCGGGAAAAAACCCTGGGAAACCAAGCACCTGCTGGACACCATGGAGCTCTGGAAATTTGGCGACCGTAAGTCCTATACCTCCCTCAAAGTACTGGCGGCGGTGCTGGGCTTCCCCAGTCCGAAGGACGATATCGACGGCAGCGAAGTGGGACGGGTGTTCTGGCAAGAAGATGATCTCGACCGGATCGCCCATTACTGCGAGAAGGACGTTCTGGCCACGGCACAGCTTTTTTTCCGCTACCAGCGCAAACCGCTGCTGGAAGAAGACCAGGTGCAGGTGGCTTCGTAGCCCTTACGTTCGGTTCTGAGATCCGGATTTATTCCTACCCTTATTCTCCCTTTTTGCCGTAGACCCCCGGGTCAACTTCGCTGACGTCCATTTGGTCGAAGGACTCCCAACTCGCGTCGGGCGTGAGGGCCTTGCGGTAGGCGAGGTGTACGCGGTGGACGTCGGTGTTCATTTGGCGGCAGGTGTCGACCATGACCTTGTTGTGGCCGCGGATGGTGGCCATATCCACGTAGCGATAGGTTCGGGAAGTGTGCTTGTTGCCGCTGTGAAACATGGCGCTCACCATGAGGGGGTAGACCCCCATGCGTTGGTAGTCCTGAGCGATGCCAAAGGCAATGCCCTTACAATTACGGGGCTGCTTCTGGAACTTCAATCGGTAGAGAAAGCGGGGGAGTTCCAGCCAGTTCATTTTACCCTTCATTCCGGGCAGGAAGCAGTTTAAATCGGGAATGAGCCCCGCGAGGCCGATGGGCCGGTCTTCCTTGTTGTAGGCCAGGCAGGTCAGATGCGGGTCCATGATGGGCTTCATCTGCTGGAAAGTGGGGTAGATGTCGTCGCCCGTCAGGGGCTTGAAGTAGGGCCAGTGATTAAAGGCGGCATTGTACGCCTGGGCGAAGTGATCCGCTCCCTCCCGCAGGTTATCCTTGGTGATTTGCTTCGTGTACAGCCCGTAGCGTTCTCCCACGCGTTCGGCGAGTTTTTTCAGGCGATCGCCGGGGAATTCGGCGACTACTCCACGCATGGTCAGGCACTGCTCGTGGGGGCGGTAGCCCCGCCCCTCAAAGTAGGCCTGGTAATAGGGAGGGTTGTAGGTCTCCTGATAAATGGGCCGGTACCAGCCCCGCACGAGGAGGCCCCAAAATTTATCCCGCTCTCCGAAGTTGATGGGGCCGTCCACGGCTTCCATACCCGCTTCCCGCAACCAGTTTTCGGCGGCGTCAAAGAGCAGGCCGGCCACTTCTTCGGATTCAATGGATTCGAAAAAGCCGATGCCCCCCACGGGGAGGTCCAGTTCTTCGTTGCGGGCCTTATCGATAAAGGCGGCAATACGGCCCACGGGAGTACCTTCCCGCAGGACCACCCATTTACGCAGATTATCTCCGTCAAAGGCTGCATTCTTTTCGCTCAGAATTCCTTCGATGTCTCCGCGAAGCGGATACACGTACTGGGGGTTGTTCCGGTAGACCTCGTCGAGGACGGCGTGCCACTGGCCCCAATCGGTCGATGCGCGTAGTTCGTATTTTGCCATGGCCGGCAAAGATAGCGCCTCATGGCAGAACCTACCCGGGGAGAGTGCGGTTCCCAGAGTACGTTACCAAAATTTGGGAACAACGCATAAAAACATAGCTTAACCAGCAACCAGCAACCAGCAACCAGCAACCAGCAACCAGCATGAAGAATCTCTTTCAGGAATTCAAAAAGTTTGCCGTCAAGGGTAACATGATCGACCTTGCCATCGGCGTCATCATCGGGGCATCGTTTAATAAGATCATTGATGTCCTCGTAAAAAAGATCATTACGCCTCCTCTGGGCTTTCTCACCTCCGGGACGGAAATGTCTCAGTGGGAATGGGTGATCAAAGCCCCCGTGGTGGCGGAGGACGGCACGGTGACGGACCCGGGAGTCGTTATCGGCTTTGGCTACCTGCTGGAAGCCATGATTGATTTCTTCCTGGTCGCCTTTACGCTCTTTGTGGTCATCCGGTTTATCAACAGCCTCAAGGATAAGGCTGAGGATGAAGGAAACAAGGAAGTACCCACCCCGAAGGACATTCAGCTGTTGTCCGAAATTCGGGATGAAATGAAGAAGATGAACGGTGGGGAAGCTACCGCTGGCTAGTGTTTTTGTCGCGGTAGAGGTTACGGTCCAGAAACAGTAAGATCAGGAACAACACCAACCCCACGATCAGGTAGGGAGAAATTGTCACGGAGGTTTCGAACCCCTCGCCGTGGCTACCGATAATTCTTTTCGTGGCGGGGAGGCTTTGAAAAAGTCCGATCATGACCAGTATTGTGGTCACTACCCAAGCTATATGGAATGGCGTCTTCGGGAAGTTCATTGTTGCTGAGGCTTAGTTCCGGCGCCCAACCAGGTTCAAATAGTAGTAATTCACCGCATCCGAATTGGCCTCGATGATGTCCAGATACTGATCCTTGTTCAGGTGGGCGAACTGAATGTTGTAGGTGTCGAGCTTCTGCTTACTGAGCTTTTTTTCTTCGAAAAGGACGCCATTTCCCGAATTGACGTACAGCAGGTTGGGACGCCGGGAATTGCCGACGACGATGTCCACGTCTCCGTCCAGATCAAAGTCACCCACGTCCAGGCTGTAGGTGTTGCGACGGGAGGTGCCGAGATCGATGACTCGCTGGAAGCTCAGGTTAGGCCCTCCGAAACAAATCTGGTTGCGGCTCGATAAGTTGCCCGTAATGATGTCCGGATAACCGTCTCCGTTGAGGTCCGCTACGGCAATTGAGCGGGTGTCGTCGTCACCGGAGCCGAAGGGAATCTTCTTGCCGAATTCCATCCCCTCGTTCAGGTAGATATAATTCTGTTGTTGGTTGCGGTTCCCCACAATGAGGTCCACGTCGCCGTCCTGGTCCACGTCGTAGCAGATGATCTGTAGGGTGGCATCATTCTTTTCCCCGAAGTAGCGGACGTCCTCAAAGTTCCCCGCGCCGTCGTTCAGGCAGATTTCATTCTCAAAGAAGCGGTTACAGACGATGATGTCCGTGTCTCCGTCCCCGTCAACGTCCCCCAGGGTGAGGTTGCGGGTGTTGGAATACGGCGCGCCAAAGGTGCCGTATTCCTCAAATTGTCCGCTACCGTTATTGCGGAACAGGCGGTTGGGCGCCGTGTCGTTGCCCACGGCGATGTCTAGGTCGCCGTCGCCGTCAAAGTCACTCAGTTTGGCGGCGTAGCTGGTGGAGGAGTATATCCCGAGATCATAGGAAACCCGAAACCGCCCGTTACCGGCGTTCAGGTAAATTTCGTTCTGTCCGGGCCAGTGGCGCCCGTTGGTAACGACCACGTCCTGGTCTCCGTCACCGTCGAGGTCGCCGGCGTTGATGGCCGCCGATTTTTCTTCCCCCAGACCAAAATTGAAGGCCCGGGCATTGTGGGCGAACAGGCCCTTAATCTGACCCGGAAGGGCCGCGGCAGAGAACAGGAGGGTAAAAAACAAAAGCGCTTTCATGGGTAGGTTGGGTTTCCCTTGAAAGGTATTCATTTTTTTTTGACGGAGCGGGTGCCGTGACCATCCGGAAGGGCCAGGAAGGTCCGAAAGTAGCCGGGGAGAAGCCTCCCAGGCGAGCATGATTTTCCCGTAGTGTGACCGATTACATCCAGTCAAATTCCCCCGGAGCGGAACCGGCATCGGGGTGCGGGCCCTGCCCGTGCGGCCGGGCAAAATCCCAGTCGTAGCTGCCCAGCTGGGCGATTCCCGCACTGAGCAGGTCGATGCAGTTTGCCACGTCCTGCTGGTGGGCCATCTCCGTGCTCTGGTGCATATTGCGCAACGGAATCGATATGGCACCTGCGATCGCGCCCTTCTGACCATAGCGCTGCAGCGCGGCGGTGTCCGTTCCTCCGGCGGGCAACAATTCCAGCTGGGTCTTAATGTTTTCCTTGGCCGCTACCTCCTTGAGGTAATTGACCATCCGGTAGTCGGAAATGACGCTGCCGTCCAGCACCTTGATGGCCGCCCCTTCGCCGAGGTTGGTGACGGACTCGTGGGCGCTGGATCCGGGCACGTCGTAGGCGATGGTGACGTCCAGGCCGAAACCAAAATCGGGGTCGATGTGGCCCACGCTGCCCATGGCGCCCCGCAGGCCCACCTCTTCCTGCACCGTGAAGGTGGCGTAGAGATCGTAGGGGAGCTCCTGCTCTTTCAACTTACGCATGGTCTCCAGGAGGATGAAGACCGAAATGCGGTTGTCGAGGGATTTACTCGTCACGCAGTGCCCGATCTCAATCATCTCCCGTTCCCGGGTGATGGGGTCTCCCACGGCCACCAGTTTTTCGACTTCCGACCGGGGCAGGCCGAGATCAACGAAATATTCGTTGAGGGGAACGACCTGCTTGCGTTCCTCCGGCTTCATGATGTGGATGGGCTTGCACCCCAGTACCCCAATCAGGTCCCGACGCCCATGCACGATCACCCGTTGAGCGGTCAGCGTCTTGGGGTCGAATCCTCCCAGCGGGAGGAAACGGAGAAAGCCCTTCTCGTCAATGTGGTTGACGATGAAACCGATTTCGTCCATGTGCGCAGCCACCATGACGCGCTTGGGCTGCTTACCCTTCATGACGGCAATGACGTTGCCCATGTTGTCCACCGAAACCTCATCGGCCAGTGGACGTACTTCCCGGAGTACGAGATCACGAATTCTGCGCTCAAAGCCGGAAACACCCGGCGCTTCGCAAATGGCCTTCAGTAAGGGGAGGTTCAACATAGGTAGCCTGCACTTTTGGAGGCCTAAAAGTACGGTCTCTGGACAAAAACTGGTCGTTCCCTGCGGGAATGCTTCCCGTGGGGTGATTATTTAACCATCTTTTTTCTCCGGCCATCCCCTTTCTCCGCGGTATTCATCCGCCCTGGGTCGGGGTTTAACGTATTGCTCCTTGTGTAGACCATGTCTTCAACTTACTTTTGGACTGCTCCATGAAGAAACCTATACAAGTTTGATATGGGTTCTCATTTCACCTGTTCGATTTTCTGAGGCAGGTACTTTCCAGAAATAAGTTGGCCCATCATCAAATGGTCGTCACTACCCAGTGACGGTCTTTAGGTTTTTTCGTCTGCAGGAGTAACTGTCTTACGGCGTAGTGTCCGCATTGTCATCTCATATTTCCCAAAACTAAAGTGGAAGCTTGCTTCCATTCGCTTTTTGAATAACACTACGCAACAACATGAAAACTCTCTTTACCGCCCTCTTCCTGTTGGGAGGAGTGGCCGCCTACGGGCAAACTACGGTGACGCTCACCGAAGACCTGGTGCTATCCGAAACCCTGGTCATTTCTGAAGACACGAATTACGAAGGAAACGGCTTTAAGATTATCTGTGAAGGCTGCCTTCCCGCCATTCGGGTGATCAACGGCGCCAAAGCCTCCTTCAAGGACGTGATCTTTCCCCGCAACTACGCCAAGTGGCTACAGGTAGACGTCGGTGCCGGGAGCGAAGCTTCCTGGAACAGTCGGCGGATGATCGGATTTATCCGCGCCGGAGAGAATGAGTAAGGTTCCCCCGCCGGAGGCGGGTCAGAACCAGTAGCCCAGGTTAAAGTACAGCTGCCCCCCGGTGTTTCCGTGGGCGTAGGTCAACTCCACGGGCCCCAGTGGGGAGTCGAGCCCGTAGGTGAAGCGTCCGGCGCCGAGCCAGGCGCGGCTCACGGAGCTGGGCAGGTCTTCATCTTTACCCAGGCGTGCCCCCCGGCCGCCCAGGGTAAAGTGGTGCCCTCCACCCAGGTGCAGGCGCAGGAAGAGCTCTCCCAGGAGCAGGAAATTGCCGGAAGCTTCCCCCAGGTCAAGACTGGGGAATGGCCGGAAGTTGTTCATCAGATTCCGGTTGTTACTGCCCAGGTAATACCGGAAGGGGAGGGCCGACTCGTCCAGAAAGCCCCCCGCGGCCAGCTCCAGCCCAAAGCTGGTGTTGGCCCCGGCGGGAAACAGGAAGAGGGCCTCCAGGTCACCGTTGTAGGCCCAGGGGGAATCGCTCTCTAAACGACGGATCGCCCGCGCCTCGGCGTTAATGCTGAAACCCCGCATGGGAAAGTTTTTGTCGTTCAGCTTGTCGTAGAGGAAGTATAAGCGGGGAGCAAAGTAGAACTCGTTACTCAGGTCAAAGAGGCTCGAGGAGTCGACCCGTGCCAGTTGGTCAGACAGCGTCTGGTAGTACTTCATTTCGGCCGCAACCCCCGTGAAGGAGTTCTCCGTTTGGCGGAAATCCCAGTACAGCTCTCCGGAGAGGTCGGAAAAGCGGAAGTCAAGCTGGTCAATGATGAGCCCCGCCGGGCCACCCATGGTTTCGGGGATGTCAAAGCCGACGTCGGCAAAGTGCAGTTGACTGCGCACTCCGAAGGCCGAGCCATCTACGCGATCTACCCGGAACTCCGCGCGGTACCGGAAACGGCTGCCGCCAATCAGGTCGATGGTGGCGATGGTATTGTCAATGATGAGGTCGCTGGCCCGGAGCCCCACCAACAGGTTGGCACGATATTCCTGATCGTAGTGCAACCCGATCCGGAGGCGCTGACCAAACTCCGGACGCCGCGTAAACTGAAGCGTGAGGTCGACTTCCCCGTCGCTTGATCCCGGCAGGGGCTCCCAGTCATAGTCAATGTTGGCGTAACGCCCCGTGGCGTAAAGGGCCACCAGGTCTTCGCGGAACTCCTCCCAGCTGATCCGGCCGGGGAGCTTGCCGTTGAAAAAGGCCAGAATTTGCCGGCGACTGAGGTCCACGTTCCCCTCGATCTTAACGGTTTGAGCGTTCAGGTATTCGGGGAATTGTACCGCCGAAGTGTCGGGTTGTGGCCGTGGGGCCCCTTGTTTTTGGGCGACGGCGCGCAGGGTGCCGAGTTGTTCCCGTGCGGCCGCGCGGCCGGCCTCCATGATGGCGTCGATGGCTTCAAAGCTGAGTTGTGAAAAATCCCCCAATTCCGGTTTGATGTCGATATCCGTCGTAGCGTATTGCTCCAGGTTCCTCCGGGTCGCCTGAAAAAAGGCGATCTGGAGCAGGAGTTTGTCCAGAGAGTTGATCTCTTCGGCCAGATAGGGGTCCTGCTCCACGGTAATGCCGATGATGTAATCCATCCCCTTGGCTTTCACCTCCTCGGCGGGATAATTGTTGGAGACGCCCCCGTCCGTCATGACGATACCGTCAATTTTGTAGGGGGTGATGATGCCCGGCAGGGCGGCACTGGCCCGCATGGCTTCGGCCAGCCTTCCGCTTTCCAGCACCACGGCGTTGCCGGTTTCAATGTCCGTGCCAATGGCCAGGTAGGGAATGGGCAGCTTGCTGAAATCCTTGACGTCGTTGACGTGGGCCGTCCAGTGGCTGAACAGGTCGTGAATCCGCTGCCCGTCGGAGAGCGCCGTGGGTAATTGCAGACTGAAGTCTCTCATGGAGAGGTCCACCAGATAATGATCGTTGTAGAGCTTGTCGTAAATCTTCTGGTTGTCCCGGCCAACCGCATCCTGGAGTTCTTCCATGATGTTGGTGGACCGGAGCATTTCTTCCAGTTGGTGGGCACTGTAGCCCGCAGCGTAAAGTCCACCGATGATGGACCCCATGCTGGTGCCGCCGATGTAGTCAACCCGGACGCCCGCTTCCTCCAGTACCTGAAGGGCACCGATGTGGGCGTAGCCGCGAGCTCCACCTCCACTGAGTACGAGGCCCACTTTCAGGTCTTCTTCCTGGGCGGAAAGGGATAGGGAGAAAAGGAGGATGAATAGTACGGTGAGCGTGCGCAAGGTCAATGTTGTTATGGCGGGTTGGCCGGTAAAATTAGGGCAATCAGCTTTAGGGTTTCGCATGGAAGCCTGCCCCGATGATTATCGTCTGCGGGGAGGGCGAAAATTGGGTGCCTGTCCCCTACCTTTAACCCATGGCTTTACGCACCTTGATTTGTCTGATCGTCCTCCTGTTGCCGGCAATCGCCGCGGCGGATTGCGGACCCTACTTTGGATTTTACGGATATCAGTTTCTCAACCCTAAGGTGGTTGATTATGACAGCAGACTGGCCCCCTTTTTCCTGGCTTTCGGGGATACCTATGAGGGGGAGGCCGTGAGTGCAGCGGCCGTTCAGTTGGAAGATAATCTGGCCGAATGGCACGAACGCTACTGTGAACAGGTAGACCTGCTGGACATTCAAAACCTGATCTACGGGAATACCGAAAACCGGCTACAGCGGCTGCTGCGACTCATCGGGCAGCCCCAGGCACGAACGGCCGACCTTCCCCCCAACCTGCGCGCGAACTCCTTCGCGCAGCACCTTTTACGGCATAAGTGCGATGAGGTCGTGGAATACCTGCTCTTCGCCAAACGCTGCGAACCACTGGTCAGCTCCGATGCCCTGGCCTTTACCACGGACAATACCCGTCGGGAAGACATGGAGCGTCTGATCGATGACGGACTTGATCGATTCAAAACGCTTAAAAGCCATTACGTGCGGTTGCGCTATGCCTTTCAGATTATTCGGTTGGCGCATTATCTGAAGGAATACGATTACGTCATCGAATTGTACAATTATCTGATGCCCAAAATTGAGGCGGAGGAAAGCATCATTTATGACTGGATTGAAGGACACCGGGCGGGAGCCCTTCAGGCCAAAGGAGAGTATGCGCAGTCGGCCTACCTTTTCAGCCGGGTCTTCGAACGTTGCCCCAGCAAGCGGGAGAGCGCCTATCTGAGTTTCCGAATCCGGACGGATCAACAATGGAAAGATGCTTTACTACTTTGCGAAAGCGATCATGAGCGGGCCATGATGCACGTCCTGCGGGCCCAGAATAGCAAGGCCCAGCTGGTGGAGGAGATGCGGTCCATTTACCGGTATGACCCCCAGAATGCGGCCCTGACTCCGCTGCTGATGCGGGAGCTGCTGGAACTGGAACGTGACTTGCTCGGCCTGGATTTCAACCCTTACCGTCAGCGTAATGAGCAGGCGTTCGGGCGCCCCCGGCGGGGGGTAACCTCCCGGGTAGTGGCCCTGCAGGAATTCATCAACGAGGTGATTCGGGACGGCAAAAGTGGGAATAAGGACTTCTGGATGTTCGCCCGCGGAGTCGTCGAGTTACTGGCCGGTGACTATTTCTACGCGGAAGAAACCTTCGAAGATCTTCGGGTCATGACCGAGAACGACAGTATCGTCAAGCAACTCGATATTCTCGATGAGGTACTCCATGTCCTGGCCCTCAACCGGATCAGTGATTCCATCGAAGTTTACTACTATCAGTTACTGCGGCAGAATTCCCTAAGGAGACAGTATCCGGATTTGCGGTCGCTGGTCAACGATAAACTGGAAGCCGTTTACCGGCAGAAGGGAGCAACCGGGAAAGCTGCGCTTCTACAGTATGGTTTTGACGCCCTGCGGATCAACCCCCAGCTTCCGCAGATACAGGAGCTGGAAAGTATGGCGGACTCCATACTGGGTAATAGCTTTGATCGCTTACTGCTGGCGGAGCGGGTGGGCCCTAATGCAGAGGATGACATTAACGACCTTCTGGGAACCTATTACCTTCAGCAGGGGCAGTGGGAAACCGCCCTGGAGATTTTTCGGCGGGTTCCCACCGCCCGGAGAGATACCTACGGGACCTACGCTCCCTTCGTTAAGCAGTTCAATGACCGGGTCAATTTCCGGCCCTCCGCTACGGCTACGGAATACAATAAGGTCGATTTGCTGGAGCGGTTGCTGGAACTGGAGGAAGAGGCCCGGGGGACGACCAACGATACCCTGGCCGCCAGGAACTACTTCAATATTGGTCTGGCCCTGTACAACATGAGCTACTTCAGTTATAACTGGAGGATGGCGGATTACTTCCGGTCGGGGAGTAGTATGCAACAGCTCCAGCGGAGCCGTCGGAACGGTAACTTCGTGTTTTCGCACCCGGAAGCGCCGCTGGGCAACCGCGAAGACATGAACATGGAGCGGGCCCGCTACTACTTCGAGCGGGCACTTACGCGGGCCCCTAACCGGGAAGCCGCGGCGGAGGCCGTCTTTTTTGCGGCCAAAACGGAGCGCAACCAGCACTACACTACCGCACCCCCCGGGGCTACGCGACCCTTCCGCTATTTTCAGCTGCTCAGGACCAACTATGCGGGCACTCGTTTCTACCAGAAGGCCATTGCTGAATGCCGCACCTTCGCCTGGTACGTTGACCAGTAAACAATAGCACGGAAGGATATTTAGGGGGCTTACCCGTTCTCCGGAGCCGGCTCCGGTAGGGTCACCAGGATTTCCTCTACCCGGCGGTTCGTCATGGCCATGACCTTGAACCGGTATTCCCCGCACTCGATTTCTTCTTCGGGCTGGGGGAATTGTCCGAGCATTTCCAGCAGCAGGCCCGCCAGGGATTCTGCTTCTCCTTTGACGTCGTCAAAGGTATTGGTGGGCAGATCCAGTACCCGACAAACATCGCCCAGTAGTGTTTTACCGTCGAAGATGTAGTTCAGGTTGTCAATGCGCTGATAGATGATGTCGTCTCCTTCGTCAAACTCATCCTGGATGTCTCCGATGACTTCTTCGAGAATGTCTTCCAGCGTTACTACGCCTTCCGTCCCACCGTATTCGTCGACGACAATCGCCATGTGCATTTTCTCCTGCTGAAACTCCCGAAGCAAATCGTTGATCTTCTTGTTGCCCGGCACGTAGAGGACTTCAGTTCTCACCAGTTTTTGCCATTCAAAATCGGGTGGTTCGTGGCGGTGGCCCAGCAGATCCTTGACGTACAGTAGGCCCTTGACCTGGTCAAAGTCTTCTTCAAAAACCGGAATTCGGCTATAACTGCTTTCCCGGATGACGGTGAGCAACTCCGGGTATCCGATTTTCTGGTCTACGGCAATGACGTCTCCCCGCGACCGCATGATCTGGCGTACGGTGACGTTGCTGAACTGGACGATGCGTTTCAGGATGCCGACGTCCTGGGGGCCTTCCTCTCCGTGATCCTCACTGCTCACGGTTAGCTCAATGGCTTCGTCAATTTCTTCCTGGCTTGCCGTAATGCCGTCCTGACTGTGATTCTCCAGTCGTCGTTCCACCACGCCGGCTCCCCGAACCAACAGAAAGGCCAGGGGGCGAAAACACCAGAGCAAAAACTTCAGTGGCCGAGCCATTTGTAGCGCCAGTTTCAACCGGTTATAGCGGGCGTAAACTTTCGGGGCGACCTCGCCGAAAAGCACCAACAGGAAGGTGGCGGCAAGTACCGTGATCAAAAAGCTGATGCCTTGAGCCATGCCATCCTCGCTGATGAACTGCAGGAAGGGCAGCGTATCCCGGATGTTGGTGGCCCAGGTGATGAACACCTCGTTGGGGAATGCCCGGCGAATGATGAAGTCCGACAACAGGACGATGGCAATATTGATCAGGTTGTTGGCGATCAAAATGGTCGCCAATAACATTCGGGGCATGTTGCGGAGCTGCAGTAGCTCGCGAGCCGAGGAAGAGTCGTTCCCCTCCAGTTCCTCATAATCGTTAGGCGTGAGGGAAAAGAAGGCGACTTCAGATCCGGAGACGAGTCCGGATAGAAACAGCAATATCATCACCCCTCCCACACCGAGGCTGATCTCCAGGAGGGCGTTGAGTAAAAGGCCGGTGATTTGAAAAACTAGTAGTGGTTCAGCTATGGTCAAAGAGCACTAAGTACTGATCGATACAAAGATAGGGTGAAGGCCTTTAGTAGCCGTCACCCTATCCCGAAACAATTGATGCTTACCCTTAGAAGGGCAGGTCGTCGTCATCTCCACCGGCCGGTGGAGTGGGGGTGTCATCGCCGGAAGATGATGCCTCTGCCTTGGGGGCCGGAGCCGACATCGTCGGGGCGGGTTCTTCGTTCGGGAAGTAGTTTCCACCACCACCGCCATTCGATTGACGACTGCTGAGCATACGGAAATAACTCCCCACTACTTCTGTGGTTTTGCGGGGATTGCCGTCTTTGTCCTGCCACTTGCGGTGGGTGAGTTTGCCTTCCAGGTACACCAGACTGCCCTTCTTCAAATATTCCTGTGCCCGCTCGGCTAAGCTGCGCCAAACGACAACGTCATGCCATTCGGTTTGCTCCTGCCATTCCCCGTTGCGGTCCCGGTAGTTTTCCGAGGTGGCCAGGCCGAATTTAGCGACCATCGCGCCGCTTTCCAGGGTTCTTACTTCGGGGTCGGCGCCCAGACGGCCGACCAGGGTTATCTTGTTTACCATGATCTCTTAAATTTTGTGGTTAGAACAAATCTAAATGTAGCCTATTCTCCGATAAGAACCTAGTAATCACCCTCGGGAAGGCCATTTTGGCCAACATTTTGTAGTTAATCAGTTGATGGGCCTTCAAAGCTGTTGGTAAGTCAGCAGCACTGAATTCATGGAACACCGCGATAATGGTTTGGTGGGTTAACTGCTGTTTGTAGGGGGGGCTGCTGCGTAAGAATTGAAGTTCCCGGGCGGGAATGGAGCCGGGCCAGTCCGGGTGAACCGCCAGGTCACTTGCCTGAAGAATAGGCCCTGTGGTTTCAATTAAGGGGAATTCATACAGGCCCCGCCAGATGTCCTTTTCTTCCCTTCTCCTGATCAGGCAGCGGTCACCTTGGTCCCGCAGCACGAGGTAATGAAAGTGGCGGGTGGTGCGCTTCAGGGTTTTCCGTTTTACGGGTAACTCATAAACGGTTCCGGCCGAACGTGCGCCACAGGAGAAGGCGAGGGGGCACTGAGTACAGTAAGCACGTTTGGGCGTACAAACGGTTGCCCCGAAGTCCATAATGGCCTGATTAAACTTTCTCGCGGATGCACTACCCAGTGCTGCTTCCACCAGCTCTTTGAAGTACCTTTTACCCGCACCGTCATCGATGGGCTGAAAGGAATTGGTGTAGCGGGCCAGAATCCGAAAAACGTTACCGTCCAGGACGGGGGTCGGCAGATCGAAGGCGAATGACCCGATGGCCGCTGCGGTGTAGTCTCCAACGCCGGGCAATGCCCTCAACCCATTGTAGTCACGGGGAAATTCGCCACCAAGCTCCTGGCTTACCATCCTGGCAGCCTTGAGGAGATTGCGTGCTCGGGAGTAGTACCCCAGGCCTTCCCATAGTTTCATCACCTCATCGTCGGGGGCCGCGGCCAGGTCCTGGACCGTAGGGTATGCGGCTACGAAGCGGTTATAGTAGGGCAGGCCCTGCTCCACCCTGGTTTGTTGCAATATGACTTCGCTCAGCCATATTCGGTAGGGGTCCCGGATGCCTTTCCAGGGCATGGGGCGGTCCTCCGGATTGTGCCACTTCAGCAAGGCCGTTCGAAAAATTGACCAACTAATGTCCATGATCCATAAATAAAAAATCCGCCGCAGAAGGTTCTGCGGCGGAAGGTAAGATTTTTGCGGGCAGTGATAGTTTACTAGCCTCAAGAAGATGGGGGGGCAATATCCTTTAAGACTTACTGTTCCCGCAACTTACCATATTGTCTTGCAATCTGTGATTTGAGATCTTTACGGGCAAAGAAAATCCGACTTTTCACCGTTCCCAGTGGAAGGTCAAGGTGATCCGCAATTTCCTGGTACTTGAAGCCCTGGTAGTGCATCAGGAATGGCACCCGCGTACTGTCATCCAGTGACTCGATCATCTCGGTGAGCTCCTTGATGAGAATGTTACTGTCTGCATCGTTTTCGATGGTATTACGACCAGAATTGATGTAATACAGATTATCCGTATTGTCCATGATCGTATTGGCTTTAACCTTCTTACGATAGTTGTTGATGAAGATGTTCTTCATGATGGTAAAAAGCCATGCTTTCAAATTTGTGCCAGGACGAAATTTATCGCGGTTAGTCATGGCACGGAAGGCCGTTTCCTGGTATAAATCTTTAGCATCCTCTGAATTTTTCGTCAGATTATAGGCGAAAGAGTGGAGCAGCGTGGATAGCCGGTCAAATTCTTTAAAAAACTCAGATTGGGACATGGCAATTTGGTTGTGGGTGGTTTTTTTTGTTGAACCAAAATTAGGTAAAAGTTAGATGTTTGACAAGCCCCTGGGCAAAAGTTGGTCCATTTTTATTCACACTCCTGTTCTTTTTTTGCACAAATCCTTCGTAAATGCCTGTTTTTCAACACTGGTCTTCCGGACGACGAAAGGAAAATGATTTTTTATTTTTCAGTAAAAAATGAAAATAAAGACGTTTTGTCTAAGGTTTTGGCCCCTTTTGGGGGGAAATAGTTAAACAAAAGAGTGCATTTCCCCGTCTGCGGGCACTTATACCCGCCTTTTTCCTCAACAATATGTTTGCGGGCGCACTACTTTGTCCTTAAGTACGCAGACCGACATTTATACCCTGATTTCACCCCCCTTTTGTCCAATCAGGGTGGTTGGGTGCCGGGTGATGGAAGATTTTCCGGGCGTCAGCGCTGGGCGGTAGCCACAAAGTACATGGCAGCCCCAAAGAAAATGATGTTGGGCATCCACATGCCGAGGTACACGGGCAAATTAGCGTCCGTGCTGATGGTAGAGGCAAACTGGCTCAGGAAAACGAAAAGTGCGCCGATGAGAATCCCCAGGGCAAGCTGAATACCCATACCCCCACGGACTTTTCGCCCCGCCACCGAAACGCCGATCAGGGTGAGGATGAAGATGGTGAAAGGCTGCGAAGACCTTCGAGCCAGTTCGATCTCGTATCGCCTGACGTTCCCGGCCCCCCGGGCCCGCTGCTGCTGGATGAATTTTATGAGCTGTGGGGTGCTCAGGGCGGTCCGCCTTTCCCGGAAATCAAAAAAATCTGCCGGCTTCAGGTTGAGCACGGTATCGAGGCTACTCCGACTGCCCCCAATGATCAGCTCCTCGTCGTCGCCGTCAAAGTTTCGGATTTCGTAATTATTGAGCCTCCAGCGTGCGGTGTCTCCCGGAATGTATTCTGCCGTCCTGGCCTTGGTCAGACTGACCAGCTTATTGTCGACAATGTGTTCGATCCGGAAATTTCGTGCCGAACTGTCCCGCTTGCTGTAGTGGGTCATGAACACCTTGGTGTTTGGGGCCACAAACATGTGTACGTTGGCGGTTTTGCCGTCGTCTTTATTCCGGCCGAAGTACACCCGTTCCAGTTCCGTGCGGTGGGCATTGCCGATCGGGATCAGGAAGTTAACGCCGATCACGTACAGAATCGACAAAAAACCGGCGGTGACCAGATAAGGACGTAGCAGCCGCCGGAAGCTGACCCCGGCGTTCAGGATGCTGATGATCTCGGAGTTGTTGGCCATCCTGCCCGTAAAAAAGATCACGGCAATCAGGGTAAGCATTGGCCAGAGCAGCCCCAGGATAAACAGGAGGAAGGTCGGGAAGTACTCGAAGGCAATCTCGTACTTGGTGATGTCCGATTCAATGAATCGTTCTACCTTTTCACTGAAGTCAATGATCAGGCTCACCATCGAGAAGATCAGCACCGTAAAGAAAAAGGTGCGTAAAAACTTCCCGATGATGTACCAATCCAGTTTTTTCAGCATGCGTCCCGCGGGCTTGTTTGCTTATTGCTTAACGATGCGACGGACGGCTCCGTCCACTCGCAGCAAATAAACGCCCCCGGGAAGTTGACTGGTATCTACCGTAGCCGTACCGGTTTGTGACGGAATACGCTGGACACTGAGCGCACGACCGTTGAGGTCAAACAAGATCACGGATAAGGTCCGTGCCTCTTCGGTATCCCAGCGAACGTTCAGCTGGTCGTTGACCGGGTTCGGGAAAACACGTAGGCTGGCGGCCAGCGGATTCCGTTCTTCGTTGCTCACCACGGCGTCTTCCGTAATCAGAATGTCGTGGTAGGTTACCGGAAGGTAACCACCATCGGGCGTGGTAACCACGAAGCCAAAGTCGTCGTTTACCGCTACCTCGTCGGTGTTCTCGTAGAAGAGACCGTTGCCGTTGATGTCGGACTGGTCAAAGGTATCGCCCACCCGTAGGGTTCTGCCGTAGAGGGTCAGGAACCCAGCTTCCGGCAGTGCGGTCAGCGTATAAAGGACGTCGCCACTGGAGAAGACCGAACTTTCTACCCGCAGCTTGTCTTTGGCAATGCTGTTACGACCCAGCGGGGGAACTTCCGTAACGGAACTGTTCACAATGGAGGGGGGTACGGAGTTGATGTCCGCACAGAATTCAACGGACCAACTTTCCAGCTGACCGGCCGAACCTCCCGTCTCACTCACCTCAACGGAAAGCACCCAGGTGCCGAAGGTATCTTCTCCGTTAAAGTCGGCCAGGGAGCCAACGGGTACGAAGACCCGCTGGTCATCGGGTGGGCAAACGATGTCTCGCGGAGCATCATCGTCAAAACCAAGGTCGATGGCGTTGGTCGAAAAACAGTTCTCCAGGTAAAGTACGACGCTGGTGCCCGCGGGGCTGGTCAGGGTCAGGGTAACCTTCGATGCGAAGTTGTAGCGCATCTTGATGTTCGGAATGTTGAGGTCACTGATGGAGCCCTGCTGGTCGACGAACACGGAAGATTCCCGGGTGAAGGAGGGGCCGGTACCCGGAAGGGCAATCGGAGTGTCTTCCCCCGAGTAGGTAATACACTGACTGTTTACCGTGCGGAAACTGGCGGGATCCGTCCACTCGGCGGGGCCACAGTCATTGACCGGGCGAATGCGCCAGTAGTAGAGCGTATTGGGCTCAAAGAATTCAACGGGAGTATATTCCGTTTCCGTTAATCCGGAGGCCACTTCAAAAATGGAGGCCTCCACGAAGTTTGGCCGAGTGGCGATCTGGATTTCGTAGCTGTCGGCGTTGACGGCGTCCGTCCAGTCAAAGTCCGTAGAAAGAATAATGCCGCTGGTGCCTTCCGCCGGCGCGGTGAAGGCCAGGTCACTGAAGTCGTTGTCGGTAACGTCCAGTACGATGATCCGCCGAGCGGTGTCGAGCCCGGGCGTAACGGCCAGGACGGTCAGTTCAAGGGTGCCATCGAAGCGGACCTCGCTGAGGTCAACCCCCAGCGTAGTATTGTCTCCGGGATTGATGACGTCATTGGAGAAGGTCGTCAGTAGCCCGTCGGGCATTCCGGTGGTGTCTACCGAAAGGGAAATGGGCGCGGAAAATCCGAGCACACTTCCCGAGCTGAAGTCAAAGGAAAGCTGATCGGGAAGACATACTTGCTCATAACGGTCGCTAGCCTCCAGCGTAAAGGTGGGAAGGCTGGCACCGGTGATGGTGAAATCCGTTTCGTTGACGTTCAGGAAAATGTTGTCGGCGGCCTTCACCATAATCCGTGCGGCGTCGGTTAGGATGCCTTCGGGGATGGTGACGAAGGCCCGTCCGTTGTTGGCGACACCCCTGGCAAGCGTGTCGGAGTAGGTGAAGCCACCGTCCTGGGAGAGGTAAATGTCTACCTGCCGGCAGTTGACCGGAGCTTTGTCGGTGTTCGCTACGTCCCAGGTGACTTCCTGGTGGTCACCGGTCTCCCAGACGGGATCGACGGGATCGTTAACCACGAAGGGACCGGCGGTTTCCTCGGCGAAGAAATGCATGGTTTCCCAATCTACGCCCCCCGCTTCGGGGTTGTTGTCCCGGGCCACCAGCCGGAAGGTCAGGTCACGGCTGTAGGTCGGCAGGACCTCCTGCAGGCTACTGATGTTATTGACGATGCGGTCGATGCGGGGGAAATACCGCACGTTGCCGTCGGGAGAAGGCGGCACGGACCGGAAAAGCGGTGCGTTGCCGGAGGGGTCACGAATGTCTACGGCGGGACCGAGGTCAAACTGCTCCCAGTTGTAGGTGAGCTCGTCGTCGTTGGCGTCCGTTGCGGTTCCGCTCAGGACAAAGGGCGTACTGATGGGGATGAAGAAGTCTTCTGCATAGTCCAGTTCCACGTCGGGGGTGAAGTTATCCGTCTCCACGATCGTGGCACAGGCCCGGGCACCGGTGACCCGGGTGAAGGTGAGAAACTGTTGCAGACTGCCCACGTGGTAGTAAGAATCGTCCGCGCCGATATTTTGGTTGCCACACGCGCCGGCGTAAGACATGATGGTGGTGCCGGAGCCGGGCTCAAAGGCCGCACCGCCAGCCCGCTGGCCTTCGCTGCCGGGGCAGTTGTTCCAGCTGTGGGACACCGCAAACTGGTGCGCTACTTCGTGCGACATGATGCGCAGGGCAGCACCGACTACGGAACCGCCAACGCAGGTAACTCCCCGGGTCTTTCCACCCGTACAGGCGTTGCCACTCACTACACCGCCAACGTCCGTACAACGGGAAGTGAAGATGTGTCCGAGGTCGTAGGCTTCCGGCGGAATGTTGGCATCGTTAAAGGCCGGCAATACCTGCCCCAGGAGTGCACCACCCGTATTGGCGTTGCTGTAGGGGTCGTTGTCCGGATCAAGAAAAATGACGTTGAGGGTGGCGTCCAGAAGGTTCATCCGGATGCCAACCTCGTTTTCAAAGATGCCGTTGATGGTGGATACGGCCGTGTTGAAGGCCTCCAGAACGTCGAGCGTGTCTCCGCCCACCCGCTGGGCGAATTCACCCGTACAGGTCATCACCAGATCGTAAATCCGAAGTTCCCGGGGATCATTGCCCGCTTTGAGGGGAAGCTCGGCACCTGCGACCTCGCCATGATCCAGCATGTCCGGATCAAGCTCCAGGTCCTCCAGGCCGGTACCCTGGTGATCGTCGTACCCACAAGACAGGGGAGCTCCCTCCGTGCTCAGCTGCCGGAGGTAGTCGGTGTGCTTGATGACGCGATACTGTTGGTCGCTACCCGCTTCGTCGGGCTCAATGACGTAGTATCCGTTGGGACCACGAAGGACGGCCGACATGCCGCTGGGGCCCACCGAAATACGCCCTCCACCCCAGGGGCCGGCCACCTTGTAGCTGTTGATTTCGGGGTAGCGTTCCTGGATCGAACGGCCAATGAGCGGACTGTTGACCACCTCAAACTCCGCAAAAGTGCCCGTGGGCAGGGGCAGGACCAGGCGCTGTCCGTGCTTGGCGCCGGAAAATTCCCGGGGAGCGCGTTTGAGCGTGGACAGAAACTGCCGTTGGTCGAGTTCAACCGTCCGTTCCTCGGCGCCGGAAGTTGGCGAGCTGATAAATTGGAACGAAGAATTTTGTGCGGAAAGCAGCAACCCACCGCAGCAGGCGATGAGAGTGAAGAGTAGTCGTGTCATTAGTCTTGATGATATATCGAACGCAAAGATAACATTAGCAACCTCCCTAAGTATCGAGCCCCGCAGCCGAATAATGTCGGCTGCGGGGCGGGAGATAAATAATTGTCCGGGGAGATCGGGACGTAAACCCTAGTACTTCGCCGAGCGGGATCCCGGTAAACTCCGCTTAATGAAATCCCGTACGTCCTGATTGGCGTTCTTCAGGTCTTCCCGACGCAGGTACATCATGTGGCCGGAGTAGTAGCCCTTGAAGCTCAGCCGATCCTTCATCCGGCCACTGGGATCCAGGTGCCACATATTGTACTTCGCGTCGTAGTAGTTCGTCGCTCCGTCGAAATAGCCGGACTGAATCATCACGTTCAGGTAGGGGTTTTCGGCCATGGCCTGGCGCAGATTCGGGCCGGTACGGTCACCACTGCGGTCCCAGGGACGTACGGGGCCGAACATATTGTACTGGAGGTCCGTCTTGAAGCCCAGTTCCTCGCGCAGGTAATAGTTGATGGCGGGAGTGAAGGAGTGCAGCCAGCTGGTGAGTTCGCTGTTGTAGTCGGGGCGTTCTCCGGCGGCCCTTCCGTCAATACCCTTGTAGCGGGAGTCCAGTCGGCCAACGGTGAAGTTGCCGTCCTCGTCGCCCCGCAGAAGGTTCTTCCAGAAGTAACTGGTGGAAGGCATGAGGTTATTGTCCAGCCATTCCTGGGCGTCCAGGCCGGAATAGCGCGCCGCGGCTTCGGCGATTTGCTGGCGGTCGGCATCCGACAGCATGGCACCGGCGGCCAGGGCGGGGAGGAGTTTATCCCGGGTGAAGGCCTCTACTTCGGGCAGCATGTCCACGAGGTCTTTGCCCTGTAAATCTGCCGGTAATTTATTGTGGTACCAGGCCGCGGCGGCAAAGTAGGGGAGGCGGTTGGCGGCCTTCACGATGCCGTTGCGCTCAATACCGATGTCGGTGGGGGAGACCAGGATCACTCCGTTGAGGTACATCCAGCGCGCCTCCTGCAGTTCCAGCGCCAGGCCGGACACCCGGGTGGTACCGTAGCTCTCTCCGATCAGGAATTTGGGCGAACGCCAACGGTTTTTGCGGCTGACGAAGTTACTCAGCCAGTCGGCCAGGTACTGAATGTCCTGGTTGACGCCGAAAAACATTTCCCGCTTGGCGCCTTCCACCATGCGGCTGAAGCCGGTGTTGACGGGGTTGACGTACACGATGTCGGAGACGTCCAGCACCGAATAGGGGTTGTCGCTGACGCCGTAGGGCTGAACGGGGTAGCCCTCGTCGTCAATGTTGAGCACCTTGGGGCCCGTGTAGGCCAGGTGCATCCACACCGAGCCCGAACCGGGACCGCCGTTAAACGAAATCAGCAGGGGACGGTTGGGGTCGTTGACGCCGGTACGCTTATAGTAGGTGTAGTGCAGGCCGGCCACAACCATGCCCTTATCGTCGTACACGGGTTGCACCCCGATTTCGGCCACGTAGTTGACGGTCTGGCCACCAATCTTGACGCTGTGTTCGCTGGTCTGGGCCATGTCCATGTTCAGCTCGCGGTTCAGCTCCTGGGCGTGGACGCAGGTGCTAAGAATTGCCAGCAGGGCAATGATCATCAGGGGAATTCGCATTTGGTTGTGCTTTTTGGTTGTTGCGGCAAGATAAGAGCTTGTTTGGATTTTGGTCATCTGGCCGAATTTGAGAATTTTTTAGTGGTAGCGAGGCGGGAAAACCGGAGTTTAGCAGCGCTAAATGAGGATTTTTCCAACGAAACTAGCGCTAAAAAAGGCCAAATGGAGGTCGATTATTAAATTTCAAACAAGCTCTAAGCAGTGGCCGCGACCCAATGGGCGCCTCCTAAAATTCGGTCCGCAGCGGTCTGGCTTATTAGGTTATCTTATGCCTGCTCTTTGTCCCAACCGCTTATGCCCAACAATTCTCCCCCACTCATCATCCGCCTGGACGGCACCGAAATTGCGGTGCCCGAACTGGATGCTTGCCTCCGGGAGCTCGTCCGCCGCGCCGACCTTGCCGGACTGGCCGTGATGGTCCTCGACCGGGAAGGGGTTTGCTTCCGCCGGGCCTACGGCCAGGCCAACGCCGAGACCGGCGAAGCGCTGCGCACCGACCACCTCTTCTACGGGGCTTCCCTGAGTAAGTCCGTCTTCGGTTACCTGGTGGCCCGCCTGGTGCAGGAAGGTGTGCTGGAGCTGGATCGCCCCCTGCAATCCTACCTGGACGTCCCGATTCCCGAACTCCCGGCGGAGAAAGAGTGGCAGCACTATCGGGACCTAGCCGGAGACGATCGCTACCGTCAGCTTACGCCAAGAATGTGCCTGGCGCACACCACGGGTTTCCCCAACTGGCGCTTCCTCGTCGATGAGGGGCGGGAGCCTACGGGGAAGCTCTACTTCAAATGGGCGCCCGGTCAGCGCTACGGATATTCCGGCGAAGGCATGCTGCTCCTCCAGCGCGTAATCGAACGTACGACGGGCGGGGAACTGGAATCCCTGGCCCGGGAAATCGTCTTCGATCCGCTCCAAATGACCATGAGCAGTTACGTCTGGCGGGACCATTTCGCGGGCAAATACTGCCACGGTCATACCGCTGACGGAACGGTGCTGAAGAAAAAGATTCGCCACCGGGCCGGTGCCGCCGGTTCCCTGGAAACCACTCCGGAAGATTACGCCAGGTTTATGCGGCACGTTATGAAGCTTACCCGGGCCGGGCACCCCCTCACGGAGGTGCTCTTCCAGCCCAACGTGCGGATTCGCTCGCGGATGCAGTTCGGGCCGTTGGCCCGGGAAGACGATCGCTCGCTCGAAGCCATTGACTTAAGGTACACGCTGGGGTGGGGAAGACTGAGCAGCCCCCACGGCTTTGGGTACTTCAAGGAGGGGCACGATCACGGCTTTCAGCATTATTCCATCATCTATCCCCAAGCCGCCAAAGGCCTGCTGCTGATGAGCAACAGCGACCGGGCGGAAGGAATTTTCAAATACGTGCTGGAAGCGGCCATCGGCGACGTCTACACCCCCTGGCAGTGGGAAAACTACGTGCCCTTTGACCGGCCCGAGACTGGACTGCTCCCCCCGGAATGACCGTACCTTCGCAAAAAAAGCAATGATCGTTAAACTCGCCGAGGGAGATTTGAAAACCAGGTTCGGCACCTTTCAGGAGGCCCTGTACTACGACGGACAGAAAGAAAGCATCGCCCTTTTTCTCGGAGATTTGCGGGGGAGAACCGACGTGCTCTGTCGGGTACACTCCTCCTGCATCTTCGGCCACTACTTCAACAGCATCGAATGTGACTGCCAGGAACAACTGGACGTATCCCAGCAGCTCATCGCCCGGGCGGGAGCGGGAATCATCATCCTGCTGGACCAGGAAGGGAAGGGAAACGGACACTTTGCCCTGCTCAACAGCGTCGCCCATAAACGCCTGGGCGAGGCCCAGGCAGACGCCTACGAAGCCGTGGGCTTCCGGCGCGACGCCAGGGACTTTGCGGCGGCCGGAAAAATCCTGCGGGACCTGGGCGTCGCTTCCGTGATCATGCTGACCAACAACCCCCAAAAGGTAAACACCCTGGTGGAGCAGGGAATCCGGGTCACCGGTAGCCAGGAGATCAAATTGCCGTAGTCCACTAGGGATAGGCTGTTCCGTGAATTAACCCTCTGGCCATCAAGTCATTGAATTTACTAGTAGCGGCAAGGCATGTGTGGGATGGCATTAGCGTTATACCCCTTCTAGAAGCTATAATTTGTCCCGTAATATTTAAGTCCAAATTTTCTGGGTTCTGGGGTTCTTGAAAATCTTGATCACCTGAAAGGCGAAATCATCCACCCTAGGGGTAAATGCCTGGTGTCGCCTTTCCCCGAAAGGCGACCACTCCATCAAAGAAGGAAGAATTGTACAAGATCGATTGGCCTCATTCTTTCACGGAAGGTCCTTTAGTTATCCCAGTCTGATTCGGTTTCCTTTCGGTGAAAGGAAACACCACCTGCCTCCAATCATTTGACATTTCCTTAAGTGGGAGTCAAGATAAGTCTGTAGTCTGTCAGACTACTGGCCACAAACCTAAAGGTGAAAAAGGTATTCGTGGGGCACAGAGTACAAAGCATACTACGGCCGTAACTCTACGCCACGGTAAGGGTTATAACTTTGTGCTAACTGACACATGCCTTGCCGCTACCATTTGCCCCTCTGAACTGCCGCGATTCCGCAGGAATCGCTGATGAAATCTCACGGAACAGCCTACCACTAGGGAGCCTCCTAACCCTCCTGATCTTCTTCTTCCTGGATCCGCTTGTAGCGACCAAACCCGGTAAGGGTAAGCACGGAACCAATGAACAGCATGCCGTAGGCTTTCGGATAGGCCAGCCCCTGGATCAACTCGTACAGACCGAGTTGAATACCCATGATGCCCACCAGCCCAAAGCAGACCATCGTCACCTGTTCTTTAGTTCTCACCAAGGGTAAACGTGCCCAATTTGTTGGGCGTTGCCCGGGCCGGCAGAAAAACTTACCGTTTGGGGCCATGGCCACTGGCTCAACCACCGGTCTTACGGGAGCCTACTTCCGCGGCGTAATCCTGATCCGGACGGACTTACTGATCGGCGTATTGCTTCCCCGTGCGGTGCGGGTGATGGGCACCAGTGGGTTGGCCTCCGGGAAATAAGTGGCCACGTTACCGCGCGGAATCGGGTAGGGGACAACCTGGAATAACGGAGCCTCCCGCACCTCACCGTCGTATTCACTGCTCAGGTCCACCAGGTCGGTAGCCTTGAGCCCCGCTTCGGCCATGTCGTCCGCGTTCATCATCACCACCCGGCGCTCCTGCAGGATGCCCCGGTACCGGTCGTCCATTCCGTAAATGGTGGTATTGTACTGGTCGTGGCTCCGGACGGTCATCATCAGGTACTCCCCGGCGGCCAGGTCCTGGTGTTGCATAGTGCTGACGTTAAACTGGGCTTTCCCGTCGGCAGTATCGAACTGGCGGTTGCGCGGACCGTTGGGGAGGTAAAATCCGCCGGGTTCCCGTACCCGCTCGTTGTAGCGCTCAAAGCCGGGGACGGTCGCCTCGATGGCGTCCCGGATGTGGTCGTAGTTGGCGATCATGCGTTCCCAGTTGACCGTACTCCGGTCCCCGAGGGTCGCCCTGGCGACCCCGGCAATGATGGCGCATTCACTGCGCAGCTGCTCGCTCGCGGGGTTTAGTACACCTTTGCTCATCTGCACGACCCCCATCGAGTTTTCGCAGCTGACGAACTGCTCTCCTTCTTCTTGTTGATCGACCTCGGTTCGCCCCAGGCAGGGAAGGATCAGGGCCTCTTTACCGTGCACGACGTGACTGCGGTTGGGCTTGGTGGAAATGTGTACCGTCAGGGAGCACTGCCGCAGTCCCTCCGCGGTGTAGACCGTGTCGGGGGTAGCGGAGAGAAAATTGCCGCCCAGGGCAAAGAATACCCGGGCGCGGCCTTCGGTCATCGCCTTGATGCTGTCTACGGTGTCGTGGCCCTTCTCCATTGGGGGCTCGAAGTTAAATTCCTTGCGCAGGCTTTCGGCGAAGGCCGGTTTCAGGATTTCCCAGACGCCCACCGTCCGGTCGCCCTGCACGTTGCTATGGCCCCGCACCGGACAGATGCCGGCACCCTGCTTACCGATGCTGCCCTTGCAGAGCAACAGGTTGACCATTTCTTTGATGACGTCCACGCTGTTTTCGTGCTGGGTCAGGCCCATGGCGTAGCAAATCACGATCCGTTCGGAGGTGGCGATCAGCTCCGCGGCCCGCCCCGCTTCCTCGGCGTTGATGCCGCTTTTTCGCAGGCATTGTGCGGCGTCGGTGGCGTCCAACATGGTGGTCCAGGCGTCGTATCCCGCCGTGTATTCTTCGATGAATTCCCGGTCAAATACGCTGCCGGGTGTGGCGCGTTCCCGGTCCAGTAGCATTTTGCAGATTGCCCGTATGAGGGCGAGGTCTTCGTTGATTTTTACCTGGAGGAACAAATCCGAAATGGCCGTTCCCCCGGTGGCAATTTTGAGCGGACGCTGCGGGTTGGTGAATTTATGCAGGAAGGCTTCGGGCAGGGGGTTGATGCCGATGATCTTCCCGCCGTTTTCCTTGCACTTCTCCAGGGCCGTCAGCATCCGCGGATGGTTGGTGCCGGGATTTTGCCCGACGCAGATGATCAGGTCGGCGTCGTGAATGTCCTGCAGGGTGACCGATCCTTTGCCCAGGCCGAGACTTTCGGACAGGGCCGTCCCGGTGCTTTCGTGGCACATATTGGAGCAGTCGGGCAGGTTGTTGGTGCCGTATTGCCGCACGAAAAGTTGGTAGAGGAAGGCAGCTTCGTTACTCGCCCGGCCGGAGGTGTAAAAGATGGCCTCATCCGGAGAAGACAGCGCGTTGAGGTGGCGTCCGATTATCTGAAAGGCGTCCTCCCAGCTGATCGGGGTGTAGTGTTGGGCGCCGGGGCGCAGGTGCATGGGATGCGTGATGCGGCCAGACTTCCCCAGTTCATAATCCGTCAGCTCACCGAGGGCATCAATGGAATGCTCCGCAAAAAACTCCGGAGTGGCCCGGCGTTTGGTGGCTTCCTCCGCGATGGCCTTCACGCCGTTCTCGCAGTACTCGGCCATCGGGGTGCGGTGCCCGTCGGGATCGGGCCAGGCGCAGCCCGGGCAGTCGAAGCCCCCCTTCTGATTGAGCTTGGCCAGCGTCTTTAGTCCGTCGCCGTAATGCATGTATTCGTTGACATGGATGGCCGAATAGCGCAGGGCGGTAAGTCCGGCGGTGTTTTCGCTGCGCTCCTGTAGTCGCAGGTCGCTCAGTCGTTCCGGGGTGAGTTCGTTTGGCATGACGGTGAAGTTAGGGTTGCCCTAAAGAACGGGTTTTCGACGGAGTTGGCAACCTCGGTGATCTCCGTCTCCTTACGACAGGAGCGGGCCGTCAATGTTCAGCCTTAAGGAAATTTAGATATCCTTATTTTCCCAGTACCCGGGTGGCCTCCTGGCGTACGGCTTGTTGGGCCAGTGCGATGGCATCCTGCGGCTGCCGGCTGCTCATGAGTCGGAGGCGATCCACGATCTGCGGAGCGGATTCGGCCCCCTCGGCGGCCCGGACGATGAGCTGACTGACGTTGTCGCGGGCCTGGTTGACGACGGACCAGAGGGCGTCGCTCACGTAAATCTGCTGGGTGACGTTATACTCGAATTCTTCCCGGATGCCGAGCAGCAGCGAGGCAGTGTATTCCTTGGCGGTGATGCCCGCCGCCGGGGGCTGGCGCAACAACAAATTGGGCACCGCAATTCTTTCCAGCATCAGCGTCAGGCGTTCACAGGCCTGCAGCCGAAGGGCACTCAGATTTTCTTTTTCCGCGCCGCTGACGGCTGCCGGCCGGGCCATTTCCCCCACGGCTTCGAGGGTTTTGTCCAGCTTGTCCAGGCTTTCCTTAAGCCAGTAGGCCAGTACGCCGGCAAAGATCATCAGGGCAAGAATCAGCAGGAGAGCGGTGGTTAATTCCATCAGGTTCTGTTTGGCTAAGGCAACCATGTTGGTGCCCCCGTTGTTTATCGGACAACAAAGGTAATTGTAGTATTTTTACCCCGTTAAATTTAAGCCATGAGCGCTGACGTTAAGCCAACTACCTCCACTTCCCCCATCAAGATTACGGACTCTGCACTGGAGCAACTCTCCAGCCTGCGCCAGGAACTCGGCGTAGGGGACGATCATTTCCTCCGGGTGGGTGTTCGCGGCGGCGGATGTTCGGGCTTTGAATATCAGCTGGGCTTTGACCTCCCCGAAGACGATGACCAAACCTTTATGGTGGGAGACGAAAAAGTATTGATGAAGGCCGGTCACGCCCTTTACCTCATCGGGATGGAAATTGACTGGGCCACCGGACTGGATAACCGGGGCTTTACCTTCAACAACCCCAACGCCACGGAAACCTGTGGCTGTGGGTCTTCCTTCAGCGCCTAAGCCGCGCAACGTGTCTGATCTTCCTTCGGGTCAATTGCTTCCCGCACCAATCTCCTGGCGCCGGGACATACCCCTGTACTACAACAAGACCGCCGCCGAATACCGGGCGGACGTTTACGAACGCTACGATGAACTGGTGAGTCGGCAGATGGCCCTTCACCTGACCGACGAGCTTCGGGGAGACTACCCCTTTCAACCGGTACTGGATTACGTACTGCGACAGCTGCCGGACCAGGACCGGGCGGCCCTGACGGACGTGGGCTGCAGCCTCGGGCGGATTGCGGCGGAAATCGCCCAACGCAAACCGGGGTGGGACGTATACGGACTTGACTTCAGCTACCAGATGCTCCGGCACGCCCACGACTACTGGAAAAAGGGCGTGACGCTCACGCCGCATTTGGCGCGGTATGGCTGGGAAAACCCCTCGTTGAGCGGTCCGCAGGTAACTAATCTGCATTTTGCCCTGGCCTCGGGCCAGGATCTTCCCTTCGCCGACGAAACACTCGACGTAGTCATCAATACCTTCCTGCTGGACCGCCTGCCCAATCCCGCCCGCGGGCTGGCGGAGTGGCGGCGGGTGCTCCGCCCCGGCGGAAAACTCATCATGGTTACCCCGCTCAATTTTTTATCCCCCGACGGCTGGCGCAACTGGAACCCGCCGGTAAAACTACTGGAGCACTTGCTCCAGCAGGGATGGACGCTGGAAGATTGGGTCGACCCTCTGGAAGTGAGGGAGCCCATGGACGAGCGCGGCAATGCCGTAGTCTGGCAAACGGTGGCCGGTGTCTTTACCAAAGATGGGCAATGAAACGGCTGGTTAAGGGGATACTGATCAGGCCATAAAGTTCAGGGTTAAACCATGAGCGGGACCCACGGTAATACCGAAATCCCCGAGGGAACGTAACTTTCCGTCAGTATCTACTTACCCCACGGCATGTTGACCCTACGTAATCGAGCCTTAAGCATTCTGGTGTTATCGGCGGTTTTCTTTCTTACCGCCTGTGGTGGCCCCCGGTCCGTTGCCGGTCCCGAAGCGGAATCCCTTTCCTACAAACAGCTCATCCAGCAGGCGGAGGCGGAAGAGCAGGCCGGGCGTTTTGGGGTGGCTGCGGAATATTACCGCTCCGCCTATTCCCTTAAGCCCCGTAACCAGGCCATCCTTTACCGGGCGGCGGAACTGTTCACCCAGGTCAAGGATTACCGGAAGGCGGCAGAAGCGTTCCAGTTCATGGAAAAGGACGCCGATGACTATCCGCTGCTGGGCCTGCAGTTTGGGCGGGCGCTGAAGCAGGACGGCCGCTACGAAGCGGCCCAACGGGAGTTGGCCCTCTTCCTGGAAACCTACAACGGAGCCGATCGGCCAATCGTCTCCGAAATCGTGCGAAACGAACTGGCGGGCATCCGACTGGCGCAGGAAAGCATCGGTCGGCCAGCGACGGTGGACATTGACCGGCCGGGCCGGGGGATCAATACCGGAGCCGATGAGATCGGTCCGGTGGCCGTGGCGGGCGATCAACTGTTCTTCACCAGTACGGCTGGTGGGCAGAGCCGCCTGTACCAGAGCCGGTACGAGGCCCGGCAGTGGACGAAGGCCACCGTGCCACCGGGTTTCCCGGTGATTGCGGAAGGGGAATTCGGGACGGGAAGCATCAGCCCCGACGGGCGGGTGTTTTACTTCACCATCTGCAGTGGCCTCACGGGCGAAGACGCTACGAACCGCTGCGAAATTTTCCGGGGGGAACGTACCACCAACGGTAACTGGACCCAACCGGAAGCGCTGCCCAGTCCCATCAATTTAGCCGGAGCAAACAATGCCTTCCCCCACGTGACCTTCGAGGATGGTCGGGAGCTTTTGTTCTTCAGCAGCGACCGCGAAGGCGGGCGGGGAGGTATGGACCTTTACCTGACTTCCCGGCAATTGAACACCAACGTCGGTGGTTTTTCGCCACCTACGAATCTGGGGCCCGTCGTCAATACGGTCAGTAACGAAGTCAGTCCCTTCTATGCGGTGGAGGAGCAAACCCTCTATTTCTCGAGTGACGGTCATCCGGGTTTTGGCGGACTGGACGTTTTTATTACCCGCGGCAGTGGCACCCGCTGGAGCCAGCCGGAGAACCCGGGGCAGCCCATCAATTCATCGGCGGATGACGCGGGGCTCACCATCGACGAGACCACGGGCGTTGGTTACCTGAACAGTAATCGGACCTACGCGGGGGGTAAGGAATCCACCCGGGAGAACGATATTTTTTCCCTCAACTTCCGGGCCGGTCGCGCACGGCTCAAGGCCACCATTTACGATAACACTACCGGAATGGAACTGGGGGGCGCGGAGGTCAGTTTACTGGAGTTAACCGACGGGCGGACCCAGCTGCTGGAAAAGCGGGTGTTTCCCACGGGGGTGTACACGTATGATCTGCGCCCCGGGCGCAGGTACCGGGTGGAAATCCGCCGGGAGGGCTATCAGGGGGTGGAATACGCGGTGGAGACCAGCACCACGGGCTCCTCGCTGTACGGACAGCCCGTTTTCTTGCGGCGGTCCTCCCAGATTCCTGCGCCCCCGGTTCCCGAGCAGCCCGTGCGGCCCTCCGTTCCGAATACATCCCCAACCACATCGCCTGAACCCACGTCCCCGGCACCTGCGCCCGCGCCAACTGTATTGCCCCTCAGCTACCGGATTCAGGTAAGCGCCCAACGGAATTTTCGGGAGGAAGACGCAAAGTATGATCCCATTCGGAAGATCGGAGCCATTCGGGCCGAAGCCATTCCGAACAGTACGCTCAAACGCATTACCGTGGGGGACTATCCCTCGGAATCAGCGGCCAAAAGCGCCCTGCGGAAGATTCGGGCCGGCGGATTCCCCTCCGCCTTTGCGGTGCTCTACCGGAACGGCCGTCGGGAGGGGCAGGTCAACTTATGAGCCCCCCGAATGGTTTTCCAGAGAAAAATCATGAGCAAGAAACAGCAAACCTCCTTCCGCGACCTGATCAACGGGGAAACGCCGGTATTAATTGATTTTTTCGCTACCTGGTGCGGCCCCTGCCACGCTTATTCTCCCATTCTGCAGCAACTCAAAAGCGATGAAGGGGACGATCTGCGACTGGTGAAAATTGACGTCGATCAGAACGAGGCCATCTGTCAGAAACTGGGCGTTACGGCGATGCCCACCACGATGATTTTTCAGCGCGGAGAACTCAAGTATCGGGCTGCGGGTGTGCAAAGCCTGGGCACCCTGAAGGCAGAGTTGGACAAGCTTCGGGCCTAAGCCTTTAGGGTAGTTGCCGGATGTTGGATCGGGCGCAATTTTTTTGGTGATGAAGCGACTAAAATTTTGCAAGTCGCGTTCCTTACATAAATTGCGGCAGTCTATATGAACGCATCCCTTAGTCCAATTGCCATTTTGGGGATCATTGCGGGGTACTTTGCCGTCCTCATTCTGGTCTCTTACTTCACCAGTCGTCGCGACAGCGATAACGCCGCGTTTTTCCTCGCGGGTCGCAAGTCGCCGTGGCCGCTGGTGGCCATCGGTATGATTGGGGCCAGTCTTTCCGGGGTGACCTTCATCAGTGTTCCCGGAGCGGTGGGGGCGGGAGGCGTCAACCAGGCGTTTAGCTACATGCAGGTGGTTTTGGGCTACTTGCTGGGCTATCTGTTCATCGCCCTCGTGTTACTGCCCCTTTATTATCGACTGGGGCTGACGAGTATTTATGAGTATCTGCGGGAGCGCATCGGTCCACAATCCTACAAAGTCGGCGCCTTTTACTTTCTGCTTTCCCGGACCATCGGGGCGTCCTTTCGCCTCTTTCTGGTGGCCATCGTCCTGCAGGAGTTCGTTACCGGGCCACTGGGTATTCCCTTTGCCGTGACGGTAGCCAGCGCCATTGTGCTGATCTGGCTGTATACCTTTAACGGAGGGATTAAAACCATTGTCTATACCGACGCCCTGCAAACGGTTTGTATGCTGCTGGCGGCCGGACTCACGGTCTATTACGTGGGGCAGGCCCTGGAAACGGACCTCAGCGGAATGGTCAGTCTGATTCAGAATAGTGAGTACGGGCAAATGTTCTTTTTTGAGGGAGGGTGGACGGACCCCAATAACTTCTTCAAGCAGTTCCTGAGTGGTGCCCTGATTACCATCGTGATGACGGGACTGGACCAGGACATGATGCAGAAGAACCTGAGCATGCCCAACTTCCGCGACGCCCAGAAGAACATGGCGACCTTCAGCATCGTACTGATTTTTGCCAATCTGCTCTTTCTGGCCCTGGGGGCGCTGCTGTACATCTACGCGGCCAACGTGGGCCTGGAAATTCCGTCCGCTTCGGATCAGCTGTACCCCACGGTTGCTCTCCGGCACCTTCCTCCCGCTGCGGGGATCGTGTTTGTCCTCGGACTGATCGCGGCGGCTTACTCGAGTGCCGACAGCGCCCTGACGGCCCTGACTACCTCCTTCTGCGTTGACTTTCTGGGGATGCGGGAAGAGGAAGTGACCGGTGACGGTGAAGCAGATGCTGCCCGGGCTTTAGATAATCGACGCAAGCGACTGCTGGTACACGTCGGGTTTTCGGTCTTGTTGTTTTCGGTCATTATGGCCTTTAGCCTGATTGGTGACCGGGCGGTGATTAACAGCCTGTTCAAGGCTGCCGGATACACTTATGGCCCGCTTTTGGGGCTTTTTGCCTTCGGATTGTTTACCCGGCTCCGGGTACGGGAACAGGTACGGATTGGAAACTTCGAGCTGCCGGCCCTGCTGTTGGTCTGCCTGGCCGCCCCCATCATTTCCATGCTGGTAGATTTTTATTCTGAGCAGTTACTCCGGGGCTTTCAGTTTGGTTTCCTGATCCTCGCCTTCAACGGCTTACTTACCTTCCTGGGCCTGCTGCTGTTGAGTGACTTCAGTGAGCTGGGTACTCCTGAACCACCAAAGGAGGACGCAGCCTAGTGCGTCTCCCTTAGCCAGTGGAGGTTGGGGGATATGAGGGACTGGATTTCGTGGTTACGTTGCCCGAAGGTGGAGCTTTAGTCGTCAGATTTAACCAGATTTTCCGGTTCGGTTCCGGTAATATCCCACGCTAGCCGTCGGCATTAAGTTGGGTAAATCCTTTGTTTAGGGAGTTCCTGAACGTGTATCTTGCGCGCCCTAACAGAAAGTATACCAAAATGAGCCAAGTTCGCGCGGCCATCACTGGGGTTTTCGGCTACCTGCCGGATTATATCCTGACCAACGATGAACTCGCCACCATTGTAGACACAAACGATGAGTGGATCACGACCAGAACCGGAATCAAGACCCGCCACATCCTGAAGGGAGAGGAGCAGGGTACTTCCGTCATGGTAGCAGAAGCCATTAAGGGGCTGCTAAAAAAGACCAATACTGCTCCGGAAGACGTAGAGTTAGTGATCTGTGCCACGGTCACCGGAGATGCCATCTTTCCCGACACCGCAAACATTGCTGCTTACAAGGCGGGCCTGACCAACTCCTTCGGCTTTGACGTCAACGCGGCCTGTAGTGGCTTTTTGTACGCCCTGACGGTGGGGGCCAAGATGGTTGAAGGTGGAAAGCACAAAAAGGTAATCGTAGTTGGGGCAGACAAGATGTCTTCCATTATTGATTACACGGACCGGACGACCTGCGTAATCTTCGGCGATGGCTGCGGAGCGGTAATGCTGGAGCCCACCACCGAAGACACGGGGATCATTGACTACCAGCACCACGCAGACGGTAGTGGTGAAAAGTTTCTGTACCTGGTTGCGGGAGGCTCCCGTAAGCCCGCCACGGTTGACACCGTAATGGCCCGCGAGCACTTCGTACGCCAGAACGGCCGGCCGGTCTTTAAGGCGGCCGTAACCGGCATGACGGACGTGGTGCAAAAGGTGATGGCCCGCAACGGCCTGGACAACGATAGCCTGGATTGGCTGGTTCCCCATCAGGCGAACATCCGGATCATCCAGACCATCAGCAAGATGGTTGACTTTCCTTTGGACAAGGTGATGATCAACATTGAGAAGTACGGTAACACCACCGCCGGGACACTTCCCCTTTGTTTGTGGGATTATGAATCCCAGCTTAAGAAGGGTGATGATATTATCCTCACGGCCTTCGGAGGAGGATTTACCTGGGGGGCGCTTTACCTGAAGTGGGCCTACGACGGAAGTGCGGTAGGAAAATAAAATTTGTCGCGTGTAAGTATTGTTGAAAATGGGCCGAATTCCGTTCCTTTGGGGTGTAGAATAGCCTGATTTTCACAGAATCTGCCGAAAGTGAGCTTTTAGGGGAACAATTTGTGCTTGCTTTGTTATAAGTAGTGAAGCGCAGCGTTCTATGCCGCGATTCGACCAATACCAACGACTTCAAAGTGGCTTAACCCCTAATGAGCAGCGAAGAACTCAAACGAAGTGGACTGTTAGAGCAATACGTACTCGGACTTACGGACCGGGACGAAAGCAATCTCATCATGAGAATGGCGGAGGAGCACCCTCACATCAAGCAGGAAATTGCCCGGCTGGAGGCAGAAATGAGTGCCTACGCGGAAGCCAAGAACATCTTACCTCCCGCCCGGGGGCGGAAGACCCGCCACCAGGAAGAGTACGACAACCTCGATCACGAAGTGATCATGGCCATGACCGAGCGGAACCATACGCTTACCATCTGGCGGTACGCGCTTTCGGCGGCTTGTTTTCTCTTATTACTCCTGTCGGGGTACCTGTTTCGGTCCAACCAGCTTAATCATAGCGAACTGGTCAAAGAGCGCGCGCTCCACGCCCAGGACGAGAATACTCACCAGATTGCCCTCCAGCATTTGGAAGAAGGCGCACTGGACTGGGCTACGCTACAAACCTTACGGAAGGACGCCAAGGTCGGGCACCTTCAGGTGCACCACTTTCCCAACCGAAAGACCGTGTTGATTGACCTGTCGGATTTCAATCCCCCAGCCGACGGACACGCTTATTTCATTGTGATGGGCAGCGGACGGGAAGTCATTCCCGCGCTTGAAATCACCCACGAAGGGCAGCATACATTGTATCCCCTGGAACTGGATGGGGGCAACGACACGTTGCGGGTTTTTCACTGGCCGATTGGCCAGCCGGTGCTGCCGGCGGTACCCTCTGAGGACCTGGTGGCGGAGGCGCAATTCGTCATCAACGAGTAGCGACAAACGCACGGGGCGAACCTCCCCAAAGGTTAAGCTGGAATAAATTTTCGGCTAAATTATTTACGCCCTTGGAAAAGTGTATTGACTTTCAGTACATTGAGGGCCTTCCCATGGACAAGATCGTCAACTGTCACTTTTTAATCTACGTACCACATGACAATCTTGTATGCCTTCCTGGTAGCTTGTGCAATTGCTGGTGGACTGTGTTTGTCCTCCGCTATCCTAGATGGAGCTCGCTACTATTAAGGGGAATATTCGGATAATCAGACGGCCAAATCCTGAAGTACACCCATTTATTCTGAATTGACCCCGTTGTAGAATTAGTCTGAGTTTCGAAAAAAATCTTCCCGCTTCGGCCACTTGCGAACGCAAGTGGCCGTCTTTTTTTGGTAGGGAACGCCGAATTGGATCATCTTCCCCGCCATGATATACGCCCATTGGCGGTTGCGGCCTGGATGTTTCTGAGCATTTTTCGACTTGCCAAGGCCCAAAACCCTAATTTAGAGGGGTGCATATCCTATCTTTAGCCACCTCAATTTAGCTTCCCGACGCTTTGCAGTCACTAGTTCCCTTATTCATTCAGCAGCGCGTAGAATCCGAAAAATGGTCGGGTTCACTTAAGGGCTTTACGCTCAATATTGACCTGTCGGGCTTCACGGTACTCACTCAATCCCTGATGAACCAGGGCCTGAGCGGTGCCGAAAGGCTTTCCATGATTCTGAATGAGGTATTCGAACCACTCGTAGGTTTGATGTACGATCGTGGGGGATTTATCCCCTACTTTGCCGGCGACGCCTTTACGGCCATCTTCCCCCTGGAAATTAACCGTAAACACGCCCTCCACCTGTTGCGGACCGCCGACGAAGCCCGGGCCCTGTTCAAAGACCGGGAGCAGCAGTTTGACGATCAGTTTTCCATTGCGGTAAAGGCCGGTCTGGCGGCCGGAAACGTGAACTACGGCATCGTGGGGGAAGAACTCAAGGCGTTTTACTTTCGGGGGGAAGCCATCAACAGTGCCGCCAATTGTCAGATGCTGGCTGACGAACAGGAAATACTGATTGACGAACTGATGCACACCCTGCTAGAAGGGCGGGGAATGGTGTTGGAAGAAGTCAAACATACCGCCTACCGCGTGGTTTCGGACATCCCCCGGCTGGACCCGAAAGAAGTTCAGGTTCAGCGGCAGTTCACGGGGGAGGAGAACGAAGGTATGGGAGAGCAGTTCCTCCCGGCGGCCGTCCTGCGCTACGACCTTCCCGGGGAGTTCCGTACCGTGGTGAGTACCTTCATTTCCTTCGATCAGGTAAATACCCACGAAGAATTAGATCGGTTTGCTTCCATCATCCTGCAGCATGTGCAGGATTTTGGCGGGTACTTCAAGGAAGTCGACTACGGTGATAAAGGATCCCTGATGGTGGTCTTTTTCGGCGCTCCCGTTTCTTACGAAAACAACTCTGCCCGGGCGATGGAATTTGCCCTGACCATCCAGGAGAAACTGGATGTGCTCCGGGAAGACGGCGACGCCAACTTCCGTTGCCGGATCGGGATGACCGTGGGGACCGCCTATACGGGCTTCATCGGTGGGGAAGAACGCCGGCAGTACGCCTGCGTCGGTAACCACGTAAACCTTGCGGCCCGCATCATGAGCAATGCTGACTGGCAGGAAATTCTGGTGGATGGCGAGCTGGCAAAGACGGCCCAGTTTCGCTTCCGGCTAAAGGGTAACATTCAGTACAAGGGGATACCGGACGCCGTGCCCACCTTCACCCTGAACGGGAGACGACAAACCCTGGGGAAACCCAACTATGGTGGGGACCTCATTGGCCGTGACCGGGAAATTGAGGAAATGGTCAAATTTGCTTCGCCGCTGTTTTCCGGAGACCGCGCGGGGATCATTTACGTCGTGGGGGAAGCCGGAATCGGTAAGAGCCGCCTGACGCATGAGGTAAAACGGCAGCTAGACGAACGGCAAACCATCAACTGGCTGCTCGGAAGTTCGGACCAGATTCTGCGCAAGGCCTTCAATCCCTTCGTATACCTGCTGCGGCGCATGTTCCGCCAGAGCATCGACCTGGGAAGTACCCAGAACCTGAGGCGATTTCAGTTCCGCCTCAGCCAGATCAAACAATCTTTGCGTCGTACGGACCACGAACAGGTTGAAGACGTTCTGCAGGAACTCGACCGTACGGAATCGGTACTGACGGCCCTGCTGGGTATCACCTTACCCGGCTCCCTCTGGACCCAACTGGACGCTCAGGGCCGTTACCAGAACACCGTGGCGGCGATCGTTAATTTGCTCGTTGCGGAGTGCATGATCTCCCCCACGGTACTGGAACTGGAGGATATTCACTGGATCGACGAAGATAGCGTGATGGTCGTACGGGAATTGATTCGCAGAACCCAAAGCCTTCCCCTGCTGATCATCGCCACGGCGCGTCGCTACGACGACGGAGAGCAACCGCGGCTCATCAATGAGTTTGCCCGGAGCCAAATGGGGCTCAAGGAGATTTCGCTGGAGATCACGGCCCTCACGACGGAAGCGGTGCGCCGGATGGCGGAAACCACCCTGGGAGACACCATCGCGGATGATTGCCTCGAAACCCTGCTGAGCGCTACCAACAGCAATCCTTTCTACCTGGAGCAGATTTTGGCGTACTTCCGGGAGAATGATCTCCTGGTCAGGAACCGGTCGGGGGAACTGAGCATCAGTGACGAAAGCATCAAGCTGTCCACCAGCATTACGTCCATCCTGACGGCGAGAATTGACCGGCTTTCGGACATGGTGCGGGAAACCGTGAAGGCCGCGGCGGTCATCGGGCGGGAGTTTGAAGTGCCGGTGCTGTCGGAGGTCATGCGGCAGGAGTCGGGCTACGACGATACGGAGGAGATCATGGTACTACTGCGGGAACAGATTGCCGCCGCCGAGCGCGGCCAGATCTGGAGCGCCATGAATGAACTGCGTTATATTTTCCGACACAGCCTGTTGCGGGAAGCCGTGTACGGCATGCAGCTCACCACCCGCCTCCAGCAACTGCACAAGCAGATTGCCCACGCCATCGAAAAGCTCTACGGAGAAAGCATTGAGGAACGGTACGTCGATCTGGCTTTCCACTACGAGCAATCCGGAGACAAGGATAAAACGATTGAGTACCTGGGCAAAGCTGCCAATTTTGCCCGAGCCAATTACCAGAACCAGCAGGCGCTGGATCTCTACGAGCGCCTCATCGAGAAGATCAGTCAGCAGTCGGACCAGGAAGTAACCGTCAATACCCACATCAATCGCGGGAAAGTGCTGGAGATCGTCGGCAGGTGGGAAGAAGCCCAGGAAGCCTACGAACAGGCCCAGGATCTGGCCAAGTCCAGCCGCGACATCATCCTGCTGGGACGGGCCAACAACCACCTGGGGCGCCTCCACACGCTGAAGGGCGACTACGAGAAGGCCATGGACTACCTCACCGTGGCGGCGGGCCTCTTTGAGTCGGTAGACGATATTTTCGGCCTGGCCAAGTCCTACAGTAGCATGGGTAACCTGTACTTCCGAACGGCCCACTACCAAAAGGCGCTCACCTACTACCAAAAATCGCTAGACGATGGCTTCAGCCAGGCGGGAACCTCCAGTGCGGCGGAAACCATCAGTCACCTCGGGCTCACCTACATGAACCTCGGGCGCTACGCCGAAGCCATTCGGGTAGTGGAAGAGCAAATTCCTCGCCACGAGATCAACCACGACAGCATGGGGCTGGCCAGTCTGTACACCAACCTCGGGATTATTTACTTCGAGAGCGGTGGCTACGAAAAGGCGATGGAAAACCACCGGCGGGGACTGGCCCTGGCCGAAGAGTTGGGCAATAAGCGCCTCCAGGCCATCGGCCTGGGGAGTATGGGCAGTGTCTACGAGCGCCAGAGCCACTACGAGCTTGCCCTGGAGTATTTTGAGCGGGACCTGGAAATTTGCCAGGAACTGGGAGACCGGCAGGGCCTTGCGGTGGTAGAAGGGCTAATCGGTGACATCAACAGCGTGGTCGGCAACTTCACCAAGGCCATTCAGCACCTGGATCGCAGTCTCCGGATCAGCCGCGAGCTGGGCTACCGGAAGGGAGTGGCCAAGGCCGTCAATACGCTGGGGGATATCTACTACCTGCAGGGGCAACACGACGTATCTCTGCGCAATTACAACCAGGCCATCGAGATCGCCCGGGGCACCAATAATCGTTTGGTACTGGCCTCCAGCCTGGAAGAAAAGGGCCGGGTGTTACTGGCGGATGGTCAACTGGAAGAACTGCGGGCCGTGGAAAGCGAGGCTCTGGCGCTGGCCGAAGAGCTCGGAAACCCGGACCTGCTGTTTGGCGCGCGCCTGCTGCACGCGCGCTACCTGGCGGCCCACAATCCGGCCAAGATCGAAGATGCACTTCACATCATTGAGGAACTACTTTCCGAAGAAGACATCACCCTGGAGCAACGCGCGGATGCCCTGCTGGGGCGTTACCGCATCAGCGGCGGCTTCGATAAGGAAGCCAAGCAGGAGGCCCTGGATATGTACGCCAAACTATACGAGAAGACCCCAAAATTCATCTACAACTACTACCTGGAAATGCTGCGGGAAGACCGGGTGGTGGATTAAGTGGAGACGGTCCCGCTGGCCCGTCGGTGTTTCCGATAAACAACTGATTACATGTTTGTTTTAACGGATAAAAGACAAAGCAACAAATTACATTAAATATGGATTTTCAGAATACATGGATGGATTTTCGTAAGGTCTTGTTATCACTTTCTACCTTATTATTTGCCTTAAACATCAATGCTCAAATTATAAATGGAAATTTTGATGAGTGGGTAATTATTGATACCGCAGAAACCTACCTGGATTTAATTGGATGGAAAACTACAAATCATAACATCTTTGGCGGATTTAAGAATGTTTCGGTTGAAAAACTTAACCTCGATAGTGCTAATTGTCAAGTTGTTATTGAAAGCAAGCAAGGTACCTTTGACGCTCTAATTTCTGGTTCGATAAGCCAAGAAATATCCTCTGATAATTTATCCTCTATTCGCTACAAGTTTAAATGTGATAGCTTGGCAGGGTTGGGGTATTGTTTGGTTAACATTACCAGTGAAGATATGAGTATGATCTTTACCGATACAATCCGAAATACTTCGGATTCGCTTATATCAAGAGAAGTAATTATTGATTCAGGAGTCATTGGCGATAGCGAAAAGGTTAATATCTATTTTGAAGCATATGGATACGTTTTTGGGCTGTCTCCCGAAATGATGGCTTATTCAGTGTTTGTTCTTGATGACGTATCCGCCGATTACATGACCAATACTCACGCACCAATTAATGATGAAGATATAAAAGTATTCCCTAATCCATCCGGTGGTTTGTTACGTATCGATTACCCCGATAATCAATCTTTAAATACAATACAAATTATCGATCTAAATGGAAAAGTTCTAGCTTCCTACAGTGGAGACACAAGAGAAATTGATGTTAGAAATTTCAGTAGCGGGCATTATATTTTGAGACTTATTAAGGAGGGCAGAGGCTTAATAGCAAGAAAATTCATTATTAAGTAGCCGCCCCTGAAAAACATATCGAGGCTCATTTAAGTATTTGACAACCAGTTTATATTTTGGGCCTGTTGCCATTGTTGAGATATTAGTTTCCCGCCAAAAACGGCCGTGGAGAGAGGTGGAGTTGCGTTTACTTTTCCCCTCGATCAATGTTTTCTATACTTGAATGGGGGATCTATGCCATTTCCTAGGATCCGGCTCAGCCGTGGACTGAGAGAGAGGGCTTAAAGAAGTGGTCAACAAGCAATCGCAAGCCTCAGTAATTCGTCTTCACTGGGAAAAATCATCGTGGAACATTAAAAACACTAGAGCGGTACCGGGTTTACCCCGATACCGCTCTCTAGACTTTACACGATCATTCCGGATAGACCCCCTGTATGGTGAACGCAAAATCCTGGAGGCATCGCGTTGATGTTTGATGGCGGTTAGGTCACCGATCAAACGAGATTCATTCTCCCGCCTAGTTGCCGCCGCCCAGGATGAGGGGAAGTCCCCCGCCTTCACCGCCGACGACGATGACCTTGGAATTGGGCGACTGCGCCAGTTCGAGGGTGGCTTCAATGCCCTTATCCTGCAGAATCTTGTCCGAAAGGGAGGCATTCAGGATGCGGTTGGCGTCCGCCTTGGCCTGCGCCTCGATGAGGCGACGCTCGGCTTCCTGGGTCTCCCGCTGAAGAATGTACTCGTACTTCAGCGCCGACTGCTCGGCCTCCAGTTTCTCTTCGATGGCCATCCGGACTTTGTCCGGCAGTTCGATGTCGCGGATCAGGATGGCCCGCAGGTCGATGAAGTTTTCGCTCAGCTTGCTGGACAGGTCTTCCGTGATGAGGGTCTGTACCTCGTCGCGCTTGGTGGAGTACAACTCTTCGGGCGTAAACTTACCGATGACCTGACGGACGCTGGACCGGACTTCCGGGCGGATGAGCCGCGTCATGTAATCCCGGCCGAAGGTCTCGTGAATCTCGCCGATCTGGCCGTAGTTCGGCCGGATACGGGCGGTGACGTCCACCTTAATGTTCAGGCCGTTGCTGGAGAGCACCTCCATTTCTTCCTCTAGTTGTTGCTCCCGTACCTCGTAGACGTACATGGTGTTCCAGGGGGCAACGATGTGGAAGCCGGGCTGGTAGATATTCTCCTTGTCTAGGCCACCACCGAAGCGGTAGAAGAGCACGCCCCGTTCACCGGCGTCGATGGTTACGAAGGTGGCGTTGCTGAAGATGATCAGGGCAATCAGGATAATGAACCCGAAAATGCCCAGGGTCATAAATTTTTTCTGTGTCATTTTTGCTTATTCCGTTAGCTAGGTCAAGGTAACAAATAAAGACGTGCCCGGATGCACGGCCGACCCAAACTTCGACGGAAGGATGACGGACAACGACGGATGAAGGGTGCCCGGGCTAACTCAGTCGGCCATCAGGACCACGGTACCCGAGGCCTCCTGTCGTTCGCCAGTCGTCAGCTCGTAGGTGGCCACCCACACGTAGGCCGACACGGGCGCACGCTGGCCGTTGAGAAATCCGTCCCAGCCGCGCTGGGTGATGTTTGGCAGGAAGTTGTAGTCTTCCCAGAGCAGTTGCCCCCAACGGGAGAACACCTGAAAGGACAGGATGGTGGCTACCTGTTGGTCGTTGGCGAAGACGGACACGAAATCGTTTTTCCCGTCGCCGTTCGGAGAAAATGCCGTGGGTACGTACAGGGGCACCCGCCCGTCTACGGCTACGAAGGTGACGAGACTGTCCGTACAACCATATATATCGTCAATGGCCAGACTGATGGGCTGGCTACGCGGAGCGGCCAGCACCGGCTGCGGACAGCTGGCGCAGTCAAAATATTCGGCGGGGTGCCAGCGGTAGGCGGCAATCTGGTCCGTAGGGACGAGGTAATCCGGCACCACCTCCACGGAGCCGGCCACTTCCTGGGGAATGAAGGTCGGCAGGCGTGCGGAGCGCGGGCTCGCCCGGGGATAAAAGAAGTCGGGCTGTTCGAACTCGCAGCCCGCGGCGTCCCGGATGCGGAGCCGGTAGTAGGCACCGTCCTGCAGCCGGTCGAAGTCCTCGGCGGGCCAGTAATCCTGGCCGTTGATGCTGTACTCGTAAGGCGGCCGGCCGCCGGCCGCCGTGAGCCGGAGCGGCGGCCGACGAATCTCAAGGCAGTTGATCGCTACCCCCATGAGTGGATCGGGCGCCCGGAGTTCCAGTTCGCGTTCGTCAAAACACCCCAGCCCATCCGTAACGCGGAGGGAATAGGTGCCCGCAGCCAGGTCGGTGGCCAGTAAGCTGTCCGGGCTGACCCCGGTCCAGGAATAGGTGTAGGGCCCCTCCGTGGGCAGGTGGGTGACTTCGATGCGACCATCTTCCGTGTCGGCGCAGCTGGGGTTGGTGAGCCGGGGGTTGATGGTGGGTTCGTAGAAATCGGCCCGGATGACTTCGTTGACGGGCGTCCGGCAGGCGCCGTCCTGCACGGAAATGATGCGGTAGTTGCCGCCCCGGGTGATGGGCCAGGTGCGCCGCCCGGCGCCGGCAAAGGACTGGGTCTCGATCGGGCCGTTGTTCAACTGGTAGGTGACCTCGATGTTGCCGTTGCCCACCAGGTCCAGGGTGATGGACTGCGGCTCGTTACGGCAGGCAGTCAGGTCCTGCGGGGGGAGGGTCAGCTCGGGGGGCGCACTGCTGAAGGTGGGGATGGTCCGGGTGACGTTCTGCCCGCAGGCGTCCGTCACGTCCAGCCGGATCGAGTTGGGTAGGGGAGGCGTCAGTTCGGGGGACGTTTCCGTACTGCCGAAACTCCAGTTATAGCGCAGCGGCGGCACGCCGCCGGTGACGGCGGGTTGCAGGCGCACGTTCTGATCCGGGCAGAAGTAGGCCTCGTCCAGCCCCACCACCAGGGGCTCCGGCTCGGTGATGACGAGTTCAATGGAGTCGGTGTAGCAGGCGCAGGGGATGTCCAGCACCAGCCAGAGGCTCTCGGGGCCCTCGACGGTCCCGTCGGCTCGCGCGGAGACCGATATTTCGGCAAAATTCTGTCCCGCCGGGATGGTCACCTGCCCGGTGCCGGCCGTGAAGTCATCGCCGGAGACGGCCACGGAGGTGCTGCCGACGCGGTAGGCGATCGTTTGGTCCAGATCCGGATTGCTGTCTTCCCCCCGCTGCACGCGCAGGGTAGTAGGGGCACAACCCTCATAAACAATCAGGGCGCTGGAATCGGGGCTTTCTCCCTCCAGGCTGACGCTGCCACCCAGGTCAAAACTCCCGGCTTCGAGAAATACGGCGGAATCCAGGTCGGGGTCCTGCACGTCACCAACCACGAGGCGAATGTGGTAGGTGGCGCAGGTTTGCAGGTTGATGGTGGCCGTCAGGATCACCGTCTGCCCGTCGTATTCGATCGTGGCGAAGCGGGGCCCCGGCTCGGAATTGCCGCCACAGCCCGCGACGTCCCGGACGGAGGGCGACTCATTGTCCAGGTAAAAGGAAGCGTTGCGGCTGAAGTTGACGTTGTTGATGCTGACGGGCTGGTTGGTGCCCGGCACGAGGGCCAGGTTGATGGCTCCGTTGCTGAAGGGGCCGTTGATGCCCGGGCCGCTGATGAAGAAACCGAAAATGTCGTTGAAGGGATCGTTGACGAATTCGCAGTACTCTTCGGAGGCGAAAACGTAGCGGAAGGTTACCGTGGGTTGCAGAGGAATGAAGTCGAACTCGATCCCGCTGGGGTCGAAGATGTTGCCGGTGGAGGCCAGGCTCAGGTCGGGATCGTCCTGCCGCCCCTGGAGCTGGGTGGATATATTCGTGGCGGAGTTCGGTCCGGCGGCATCCCGGATGTCGCCCGTAGACAGGATGATGCCACGGTCGAAGCCCACAATATTGGAGGGCCCGCTAAAGAAGCCGATCCCGTCCGGATTGCTGCCGATGGGCTGAATGTTGAAGATCGTTTCGCAGTTACCGGACGCAAAGACGTCCCGGACCAGCTCCTCGGCGGTCAGGTCGGCGTCCAGTTCCAGGGTAGGGGAGTCGGTTTGGGCGGTAACCAGGAGGGGGAATACCAGCAATGTGAACAACATCCAACGCATCGAAAGCACTATCGTTTTTGGGAAAGGGGCACTCGTTCAGGATAATTCAGGGAGAAAAAAAGCGGGAATTCGTAAAAATTAAGGGGGTGGTTTAGGTGCGGGGGCGGGGCGAGGGTCCCGAGTTCCGTAACCCTCGTCGGGATCGCTGATTTTTAAAAAATGCAGCGGTCCCGAGTTCCGTAATCCTCGTCGGGATCGCTGATTTTTAAAAAATGCAGCGGCGTGCGGGTGCCGGGGACGTTGGTGAGGGCCGTGTGGAGAGCAGAAAAACCCGGTCTCTACGTGGCCCAACCAAAAATTTTTGCACCTGCGACCTCGCCAAAAAAATGTTTTTACCCGCCGGAGAACAAAAAATGCAGCCGTCGAGCGGCCAGAAAACGGGAAAAAAGGGAGAATGAAGGTTAAATCTTGGGCAAAAATACATTCATCTCAATGGTGAACATATAAATTTTATTGTGATCGGAGGCAATTGACTAAATTTACGGAATAATCTCACGCGCGTGCCTTCTTCTCGATCACGCTGGATCATTTTCTCAAAACCTGTTCTATGCTGAAGCACTTTTACTCCGGCCTATTGCTTTCTGTTTTTTTTGCTCTGACGACCCAAACTGCTCTTGCTCAAACTCCCTCCTCCACCGGCACCCGTTCCTGCCAGGATGATTCCGAGATCAGCGTTGCGTTTACTGGTGAAACAGAAATCGCCACTTGTACCGACGATGAGGTCATGGACCGCATCCGGTTTCAGGTTGTCCCCTTCCGCCAGGCGTTCGCCTACGTCGTCGTGGACGCCAACGACATCATCCTCTCCATTGACTTCAGCAACCGGATCAACTTTGATCTGCTCCCTCCCGGCCAACTCCGGGTCTACGCCTTTTCTACCTACGGAAGGATCACGGCCGACGTAGGGGACGTTTTCTCTACCGCCACCTTATCCACTCCCTGTTTTGGCCTGACGACCAATTTCGTCAGCGTCAATAACGGACAAACCGGGGAGGCGACCATCGCCACCGACACCGGTGAAGAAGAAATTACGGTGTGCCCCGGCGACGGGGAGCCGGACATCGTCAACGTGACCTCCACGACGACGAGCACGAATACCGCCTTCGTCGTTACCGACGAAGCCGGGGTAATCCTGGACCTCAACGACACCGGCGCGATTGACTTCGACGGTGCCGGCGCGGGCGTTTGCCGCATCTACGCCTTTGGCTACGAGGGCGACCTACCCGTCACCATCGGTGATAACGTTTCCGCACTCGTCGGTCTCGGCACCTGCGGCGGCGGCCTTTCCCCCAACTTTATCACCGTAACCCGCCTGGAGATCAAGGGCGGTACGGTGTCGACTACCGAAGGAGAATCCATCGTGCGGGTGTGCCCCAACGATGATATTCCCGACGTCGTCAGCTTCATGACCACCGGCAACGTCGGATCGAACAGCGGCTACATCATCACCGATGAGGCCAACGTGATCATCGGTCTGCCCACCGGCAACAGCGAGGACTTCAACGAGGCTCCGGTCGGCATCTGCCGCGTCTGGGCCGTCTCCTACGAAGGAGAACTTACCGCCACCATCGGAGAACCCGTCTCCGGTGCGGTACTGGCCACCAGCTGTTTTGCGCTCTCCTCCAACTTCGTGGAGGTCCGCCGGGAAATCCCTGAGGGGGGCACCATCGCCACCGTGGACGGAGAAACGGAAGTCCTGACCTGCCCCGGTGACGGCAACGCCGACATCGTGGACGTAGTGGCCACCGGCGCGACGGGCGGCGACCTGGTCTACCTGCTGACCGACGACAACAACAATATTCTCGGCTTCTCCGAAGAACCCAGCTTTGACCTCGACGGCGCCCCCGAGGGCACCTGCCGCATCTGGACCCTTTCTTACCAGGGTAACCTCACCTTCGAAATCGGCGACAACGCCGCCACGACGGACCTGTCCGACAACTGCTTCGCCCTGAGTGACAACTTCGTTACCGTGGTGCGCATCGTTCCCGTGGGGGGCACGGTGGCTACGGCTGACGGGGAAACCTCCGTGCGGGTCTGCCCGGGCGACAACAATGCCGACATCGTAGAGGCCGTACTGACCGGCTCCGTCGGCGGCGAGGTGGTCTACCTGGTCACCGACGAAAACAACGTGGTGCTGACGATTTCCGAATCGGCAACCTTTGACCTCGACGATTCTCCCGTTGGCAACTGCCGCATCTGGGCCCTGACCTACCAGGGTAACCTCACCGTAAGCGAGGGCGATAATGCCGGAGAAGTTGACCTGGCCGACGATTGTTTTGCCCTCAGTGACAACTTCATTGCCGTTGAGCGCATCACCCCCGTGGGCGGCACGGTGGCTACGGTAGACGGTGAAGACGAAGTCCTCATCTGTCCCGGCGACGGCAACGCCGACATCGTGGAAGTCGTCGTGGACGGCGCTTCCGGAGGTGATCAGATTTTCGTGATCACCGACGACAATAACCTGATTCTCGACTCTTCGGAGAGCCCCATGATCGATCTGGACGGCGCTCCCGAAGGCACCTGCCGCATCTGGAACCTCACCTACCAGGGCAACCTGATCTTCAGCCCCGGTGGCCTGATCACCTCCCTGGCGCTGGCCGACGACTGCTTCTCCCTCAGCTCCAACTTCGTAACCGTGGTGCGGGAAATCCCCCGCGGTGGTACCATCGCCACGGTGGACGGAGAAACTGAAGTACGCACCTGCCCCGGCGACGGTAATGCCGACGTAATTGAGGTGGTGGCTACCGGCAACAGTGGTGGCGAGTTGGTCTACCTCCTGACCGATGAGAACAACATCATTCAAGACTTCTCCAATACGCCCAGCTTCGACCTGGAGTCCCTGGGCGTTGGCGTTTCCCGCATCTGGGCTCTGACCTACCAGGGCAGCCTCATCTTTGCTCCGGGCGACAATGCCGGCGAAGTTGATCTGGCCGACGATTGCTTTGCCCTCAGCGATAACTTCGTCACCGTAGTCCGGGCGGTACCCGCCGGAGGAACGGTGGCTACCGTCGACGGAGAAACCGAACTGTTCACCTGTCCGGGTGATGGCGTAGCCGACGTGTATGACTTCGTCAGCACCGGAGCGGACGCGACCAACTTCATCTTCGTAATCACCGACGCGGAGAACAACATTCTGGACGTTTCCACGGACGGCACCATTGACTTTGAAGGTGCCGGAGTCGGCGTGTGCCGCGTATGGGGCCTGGCCTACGAAGGCGAGCTGCTGGCGGAAGTTGGCGACAACGCGGCCGGCACCCCGCTGGCCACCGGTTGCTTTGCCCTCAGTGATAATTTCGTGACCGTCCGCCGGGAAGAACCTACCGGAGGTACGGTGCGTCTGGAAAGCGGCGCGACCGCTACGACCCTGTGTCCCGGTGACGGGATCGCGGACATCCTGACGTTCGTGTCCACCGGCGCTACGGCAACGAATGAGTTTGCCTTCATCATCACGGACGAAAACGGCGTGGTGATCAGCCTGCCCGCCAGCGGCACCATCGACTTTGAAGACGCCCCCGTTGGCCTCTGCCGCGTCTACGGCCTCAGCTACTCGGGAGATGTCCTCCTCAACGAGGGCGACAACATCAACGAGGTACAGCTGGCCACGGAGTGTGCGGCCCTGTCCGACAATTTCGTTACCGTAGACCGCATTGAGGCGACCACGGGTCCCATCAGTCTGGAAGACGGTGGCCTGGAGGCCCTGATCTGCCCCGGCGACCTGATTCCCGATCCGCTGTTTTTTGACTCTACGGGCACCAGCCTGGAGCGCTTCAACTACATCGTGACGGATACGAATAATGTCCTGATCCAGGTGGCCTTCACCGACCGGATCAACTTCGAAACCTTCCCCGAAGGCGTCTGCCGCGTATGGGGACTGGGCTACAACGGACTGATCTCGGCCAACCCGGGTGACGTGGCCGGCGTCGACCAACTGGCCACGGAGTGTGCGGCCCTGTCCGAGAACTTCGTTACGGTCGTCAAAGAAATTCCCGACGGCGGTGAAGTAAGCCTGGCGGACGGGACGAACGAAATTACCGTTTGCCCCATGGACGGCGTGCCGGATCTGGTGGAAGTAGTTTCTACCGATGCGGTGGGGGCCCGCTTCATTTACGTAGTGACGACCTCCGAGAACATCATCCTGACCGTATCCGAAGAGAACACGTTCAATTTCGACGAAGCCGTCGAAGGCCGTTGCCGCATCTGGGGCTTGTCCTACCAGGGCACCCTGACGGCCGGCCCCGGAGACGATGCCACGGCGGTTGACCTGGCCACCGGCTGCTTCGACCTCAGCGATAACTTCGTGACCGTGATTCGGGAAGAAGTGATGGGCGGCACGGTCAGCCTGAACAATGGCGCCACGCAAACGGCTACCTGTCCGGGTGACGGAGTGGCGGACGTATTGCGCTTCCGCAGTGAGGGCGCTACCGGCCCCAGCTACACCTACGTCATCACGGACGAGAATAACGTCATTCTCGATTTCCCCGCCGACGACTCCTTCGATTTTGAGGGTGCGGGCGTGGGCGTCTGCCGGGTGTGGGGACTGGCCTTCGCCGGTGATCCGCTGGCCCTGGTCGGCGACACGGCCTCCACGGCCCAGCTGGCCACGGGCTGTTTCTCCCTCAGTGAGAACTTCGTGACCGTCATTCGGGAAATTCCCGTGGGTGGTAGCGTGAGCCTCGACGATGGCACCAACGTTATTGACGTTTGTTCAGGAGACGACGAAGCCGATGAACTGGTGTTTACCACCACCTCGCCTTCCCAGAACTACGTTTACCTCATTACCCAGGAGGGCTTTGCGTTGCAGCCGATTGAGGGGAACTCCTTTGACTTCAACAACGCCCTTTCCGGCACCTACGAAGTTTACGGTCTGGCCTACACGGGAGATCTGAGCATCATCCCCGGGCAGGACATCTTCAACGAAGATTTGGCGACCAGCTGCTTTGAACTCAGCGATACGTCCATCACCATCAACGTGACGCAGGTGGATGGTGGCGAAATCACCGCGGAGAACGGGGCGACTGAGGTTTACCTCTGCCCCGACAACCTCGAAGACGGCTTCGTCTCCTTCTTCTCCAACAGCGTCGTACAGGATACGAACTACGTCTACGTGATCGCCACGGCGACCGACGTGATTCTGAACGTCATGGACAGCGCTTCCTTTGACTTTGGTCCGCTTCCCCTGATGGAACTGAGAGTCTATGCTATCAGCTACACCGGAGACCTCCTGGCCGGTCCGGGAACCTCCATCCTGTTCAGCCAGTTGGCCACGGGCTGCGTGAGCGTTTCCAATTTCGTGACCATCTTTAACGATAACCCCGAAGCGGGAGAAATCAGCTTCGTGGACGTACCACCCACCAACGTGTCCTGCTCCGTTGACGGCGACGGCACCATCGCGGTGGCGACCACCAGCACCAGCGTGGCGGGTTACGCCATTCTGGTTACCGACGAAAACAACATCATCCAGCTGATCGCTACGGACCCCAATGAGGTGGACCTCGGCAGCCTTCCGGAAGGCGACTATCGCGTCTGGGGACTCTCCTACACCGGAAACATCATCGCTCAGGTGGGTGACGATGCGGCGGTGGTGGCCCTGGCCGATAACTGTTATGAATTGACCTCCGACTTCCTGACCGTCCGTCAGGGAGGAAGCATTACGGCGGGTAGCCTGAGTGTGGTAGGGGCCGACAGTGATACGCTTAGCTTCTGTATTCCCGCCGGCAATAATCCGATTGTGCTGGTGGAAGCCAGTGTTTCGGCGGCCAATTACCGTTACGTCGTTACCGACGAAAACGGCGGCGTACTGGTGGCGAACCTGCCCAGCGGAATCATTCCCTTCACGGCCTTCCCCGCGGGAACTTACCGGATTTACGGCACCAACATCACCGGACAACCGACCATCTCCTTCGGGCAGAACATTGAAACGGCCTTCCTGAGTACGGAGTGTTACGCTATCTCCAGCAACTTCATCACGGTCACCAAATCCGACCCCGACGGCGGTATGGTCACCACCGAGGATGGAATGACGGAGGTAACCGTGGAAATTGACCGGAGTGGGGAAGAACCTACGGCCGTGCTGTCCTTCATCTCTACGGCCAGCATGGACGATGAGTATCTCTACGTGGTCACCGATGAGGAAAACGTGATCCTGGGCACTTCCGCCGACGGAACGGTAGACTTCGGTCCCGCCGGCCCCGGCGTTTGCCGGGTGTGGGGACTGGCCTACACCGGAAACGTGACGGCCATGGTTGGCGATGACGCCGACGACACCGTCCTTACCGACGGTTGCTTTGCGCTCAGCGACAACTTCGTAACCGTCACCCGTGCGGAAATGATGGAAATCGGGGGCGGCGTCTTCCAGGATCACCTCCAGGATGACGTGAGAAGTTCCGTCTCCCTGACGGCTTACCCCAACCCCGTTTCCGGAGGAGAGGTCATGCTCACGCTCGAAAGCGACCTGCCACTGCCCCGGGGTACGGTGTCGGTTCGCGACCTTAACGGACGTTCCTACGACGTACAGCCACTGCCCGGAGGTACGACTTCCGCGCAGCTTCGCCTGGACATCAGCACCCTCCCCGCCGGCATGTACTTTGCCCAGTTCCAGACGGAGCAGGGCATCCGTTCCGTGCGGTTCATGAAGCGGTAAATACAGGCGTAAATAAGGATTGGTGAAACGGGGCCAGAGGACATCTCTGGCCCCGTTTTCAACTATTCCCGGGACTGAATCCTTTATTGGACATGCGCATTCTTCTCTTGTCAATCGTGGCCATCCTCTTCGTGGGCATGCTGTTCGTCAATCTCTACTTTCGGGCAAAGGTCCTGAAGGCCTACCGGGTGTTGGTCAGGAACCGGGTAGAATTCACGGCGGGGCAAATTTTCAGTAGTCGGAAAATTGAGGAGGAAATTATCCCCAGTTATCCCGACCAGGAAAGCGCCATCCGCGATTTCAGCAACAACCTGAGGCGCAGTATCTCCATGACTACGGTGCTGCTGGCGCTGATCACCCTGTTCGGGGGCATTCTCATGTGGTACCGGTTTGAGTAATCCCGGACGCTTTAAACCATCTGCTGGAGTTAGCTGAAGTGGCCTTTGGCCGGAGGCAGGTGCCAGGTTGTTGGGGGTGGCAAAGAATCGGGCTTCGCCGGGCATTTTCCGTTGCGGGAAAGTACATGCCAGGAAATTGTACTACATTTATTCCGTAGACACTCAACTCTTTAGCGTAAGCATGTTTTTTAATCGCCCACGAAAAGTGGCGGTGGTAATCCCTCAGATAGCAATTGATTTAATGTTTCGACTGCAGTTAGTGGTTCTCCTCGTTGCGTTCCTGCCTGCTTCCTTCCTCCTTGCGGGGAATCTGGACAGCCTGCAGCGGGCCTATGCCGTGGCCGAAGGGGAGAAAAAGTATAAGCTGCTGGAGGCAATCTTTATCGAAGATTATCGGGTCGTAACCATCGAAGAACTGAAACAGGGCGCCGCAGAAGCGGAGCAACTGGGCTTTCACGAAATGCACGGGAGTCTATTGTCTGACGTAGGCTTTTACTACAATTACCTCGGTAAGTTCTCCGAAGCCGTACCCTACCATCTGGAGGGGATGAAAATCCTCAAGGAGTACAGTACGCCGAAAATCTGTTTTAACAGTACGCTTGGCTTGTTTGATGCCGTAGTCTACACTCAAGAGTATGACCTGGCGCTGGAATACGGGCTTTATCTTGATAGTTTATCCAAAGTGCTGGACACACCCTACGCCCGTTTTGAATCGATCTACACCTTAGGCTGCCTGTATCAGGAAATGCAAAACTGGGACGAAGCGAAGCGTTATTTCAACAGTGCTCTTACTTTTCCGGATACCGTCAGCTATGATTACGGGGTTGTTCAGTACTTACTGGGAACTATACACCTTCATGATGATAAGTTGGATAGCGCCCTATTGCTGAACCAACGGGCCGTTGACCCATACCGCAAAAAAGAGTTGGGGGAGGATTTTCCCCATCACCTTCCCCTGGCGATCTATAATCTGGCGGAGGTCCACTATGCCCTGAAGAATTACGAGCAGGTAATCTCTCTGGTGGAGGAAGCCCTTCCACTGGTTTGGTCGGGAGATCCCTATACCTTGTCTTCTCTGATCGGTATGGCCACCAAGGCGGAATTGGCGTTGGGGCAGGTCGATCAGGCCCGGGAATCGCTGTTGTCCATGGCTCCCCTGATGGCTGAACTTGAAGATTTGGATAGCTGGACGGTTTATTACCAACTACAGCGCGACCTCGCCCGGGCCGAAGGCAACCATCCACAAGCCTGGCATTACGATAGCCTGCACACGATTTTCGAGGATAGCCTGTACTACAACGAGCGGGAAATCGCTCAGTTGGGCGTAATGGCACAGTACGAAGTGCGTAAGCGGGAGGAACAAATTTCCTTGCTACAGACAGTAAACCGCAGGCAAAAGGAAGTGATCACCCTGGGGATTGTGTCCGCCCTGCTGATGATTTTTGGGGGCTTATTGTACTACCGGCAATCCCAGTACAAGTCCTACCATAAAATTGCCCTACTGGAACAAAAGAAGGCCGCGGAAGTAGAGGTTGCCGAGCTCAAGGCGCAGCAAAATGTGGAGAAACTGGAATACATGGCCCGTACGCTAAGTTCCAACACTACCTATTTGCGACAGAAGAATCAGGTGCTGGCCGGTTTGCGGGAGGAGATCCTTGCTCTGACCAAAAAACAACAACGAAATGGGGAGTTGAAGGACCTTCAGGCCATTGTCCGGAAGATTGACCAGAGCATGGAAATGGACAGCGACTGGAAAGACTTCAAAAAGCACTTTGAGATGGTTCACCCGAACTTTTTCTCCCGAATCATCCAGCACTATAAGGTTAGCAATAACGATCTCCGGTTGCTGGCCTACCTGAAAATGAACTTGGCCAATAAGGAAGTCGCGAGGTTGATGAACATCACCCCCCAGAGCGTACTCACCGCAAAGTATCGGTTGAAGAAAAAGCTCGGCATCCCAAAGGGGGACGATCTAATGGAATTCGTCCAGTCCTTTTAAAATTAAACTAAGGTTGGGGTTTACGGGTGGAACGAAGCGGAGTCCTCGCGCGCTGCCGTTGGGGCGACCCTCAGCGTAAAAAAGAAAACCCGCAAGCGGAGCTTGCGGGTCCTTGGAAAATGATGTTGTTCATAGTCTTCGAAACTAAAGTTGTAGAACTCTTCTCAGAATAAAAACAAAGAATTCTAGGTTCCCGTGTGCGGGGAACTAGAGTTAATAAGCGTTAGTGTTGTTGATGGAAATTAATGTGTTGTTCAAAGTGTAAAGTCTCTCTCTAATTACATTCTCAAATGTCGTTAATCTTGGCCGGAATACCAATAGACCTACCCTAGACATTTTGAAAAAGAGTATAGACAAACCATAGACAAGCCTAGGTTTTACTAGGGGTTCAGCCTTAACAGCCACCACAATCGGGACAACAAGCCCTCAAATTGGACAGATTAGCAAAAAACAATTATCTCCCGAGGTGGACGAGCAGCACACTGACGTCTGCGGGGCTTACGCCACTTATCCGGCTGGCCTGCCCGATGGTCCTCGGTTGTAGCTCATTAAGCTTCTGCCGCGCTTCTTTGCTGAGGCTGGTCAGTTGGGAGTAGTCGAAATCGGCGCCGAGGCGAATCCCTTCCAGGCGGTTCATTTTTTCAACCGCCGCCTTTTCTCTTTCGATGTAACCTTCGTACTTGGCCGTGACCTCCGCCAGGTTTTGGGTTTCGGCGTCGTGATCGGCCAGCAGGGCGGCAAAATCCGGTAGGGCCGCGGCGAGTCCCGACAGGGAAACACCGGGACGGGTGATTACGGAGTCCAGCTTCACGCCTTGCTTCAGGGCGGCGGAACCGATGCTTTCCAGGAAACCATTCAGCTGGTCCGGGCTAACGCTGTAATTGGCTAGTGCCCGCCGAATGGCGCTGACGCCCGCTTGCTTTTCTTCTACCCTTTCCATCCGGGCTTCCATGCCGTGCACCCCAAGTTTTTGGGCCAGGGGGCTGAGGCGTAGATCCGCGTCATCCTGCCGGAGGAGGATGCGGTATTCTGCCCGGCTGGTGAACATCCGGTAGGGTTCCTTCGTGCCCTTGTTGATAAGGTCATCGATGAGCACCCCGATGTAGGCTTCGCTACGCTTCAGTACGAAGGGTTCCCGTTCCTGCACGGCAAGGGCCGCGTTGAAGCCGGCCATCATACCCTGGCATCCCGCCTCCTCGTAACCGGTCGTGCCGTTGATCTGCCCGGCGAAGAAAAGCCTGGGCACCAGGCGGGTCTCCAGGGTGGCAGCCAGCTGGGTTGGAGGGAAGAAGTCGTACTCGATGGCGTAGCCCGGGCGGAACATTTTCATGTTCTCGAAACCCGCAATTTTTCGGAGCGCCTTATACTGTACGTCTTCCGGAAGGGAAGAACTGAAGCCATTGACGTAAATCTCGCAGGTGTCGCGGCCTTCCGGTTCCACGAACAACTGGTGACGGTCACGGCCGGCGAATCGGTCGATCTTGTCCTCGATGCTGGGGCAGTAGCGTGGCCCGAGGCCACGAATTCTACCGTTAAACATTGGGCTCCGGTCAAAGCCCTCCTTCAGGGTGTCGTGAACGTCCTGACTGGTGTAGGTGATGTAACAAGGCAGCTGGTTTTCCAGGGCCGGGGTTTCGGTATAGCTGAACCGCCCGGGATCGTCGTCACCGTGCTGGATCTCCATTTTGCTGTAGTCGAGGGTACGCCCGTCAAGGCGTGCCGGCGTACCCGTTTTCATGCGGCCGCTCTCGAAGCCGAGTGCAACGAGCTGTTCGGTCAGTCCTCCGGCCGCGCGTTCTCCGGCCCGGCCACCACCAAATTGCTTTTCACCGATGTGAATTTTCCCGTTCAGGAAAGTTCCGTTGGTGAGCACGACGGCCTTCGCGGGGATTTCCAGGCCCAGGCCGGTGTACACACCCGCCGCCCGACCGTCCTTGATGATTACACCGGTAATCATTTCCTGCCAGAAATCAACGTTGGGGTGGGCTTCCAGCTTGGCCCGCCAGTTGAGGGCGAAGGCCATGCGGTCACTTTGCGCCCGCGGGCTCCACATGGCGGGACCTTTACTCTTGTTGAGCAACCGGAACTGGACCATGGTTTCGTCGGTCACGATTCCAGAGTATCCCCCAAGGGCGTCAATCTCACGTACGATCTGTCCCTTACCGACGCCGCCCATGGCGGGGTTGCAGCTCATCTGAGCGATGGTCTGCATATTCATGGTGGCGAGCATAACTTTTGCTCCCAGGTTAGCGGCCGCAATGGCTGCCTCACATCCGGCGTGGCCGGCACCAACAACGATCACATCGTAAGTAGGAAACATAACGAAAGGACTTAAAAAAATAACCCGGAAAACCATCCCGTGAAATCGGATCAGGTTCAGGATCAATGAGTTTAACTAACGCATTCAGGGGCCGCAAAGTTACGGGATTAATTTTTTTGAAACCTGGGAACAAGCGTTGGGGAAATCCGTCAGCGTATCAGGGGACTGCCATTTCCTTCTTGCGGGTATTTAGCGTGCGGCTTACGGAAAATCAGGCCATTTTCAGCTCACGGGTATCCGGCTTAGGCAGGATCAGAATCTTGGACCGACCACGTTGACTGGCGGATGCACAGTAAGCGTGGTGGAAATGTTATATCCCCGGTCGTTTTCGACTATTTCCGTGTAAAATGCCCCTTACCTTCCCCGTATGATGCTCATTCCCCAACGTCTGTTTCAAAGTGATGACGTCCGCGTACTCCTGCGGGACGGAAATAATTGCGTGCTGCATAAATCACTTGCTGAAGACGTGATCGGCCGGGAGGCCTACGTCGCCAACCACGTGGTCAGTATGGTTTTGGCGGGCGAGCAAACCATCAGGACTTACGATGATGCAGTGATTACCGTTCGGACGGGAGAGATGGTAGTGCTTCCCCGTGGCGTATACTACGTCACCGATTTAAGGGCAAAGGATGGTCGTTTTCGGAGCCTGCTTTTCTACTTTGATGAAGAAGTAATACATCGCTTTCTCGCCGGAGTGAGGGTGGCGGAGGTCAGTCGGGCTTCTGCACCCGACCATCTCAAAATCCGGCAGTCGGAAGCGATCAAACACTTCGCAGAGGCAACCCTTAAGGTTTACGGCGAAGGTTCCCTCGGGAAGGAGTTGTTGCCGCTGAAGCTACAGGAGTTGATGCACCTGATCGCTCCGGCGGGGGGCGAACGTGCCTTCGTAGAATTCCTCTTTCGGCTTACGCTGCCGAAGCGGAGAAACCTGAAGACCTTCATGGAGCACAACTACCAGAAGCCCCTCAAGGTGGAAGACTACGCTTACCTTACGGGAAGGTCTCCGAGCAGTTTTCGTCGGGATTTCCGCGAATACTTTGGCACTACCCCGAACAAGTGGTTGCGTAAGCAGCGGCTACGGACCGCCAAGATGATGTTGGATCAAAGGGACTTAAGCGTTACGGAATTGTCCTACGCGGTGGGGTACGACAACATTTCCTACTTCATCCGGGAGTTCCGTAAGATGACGGGCTTATCCCCAAAGCAGTATATGCTACACCGCCGGGGAGAGCAGTTTACCGATTTTGATGCATGAGTGATACCCCTGGTTGATTTGTGCTAGTTTCCCGTGAGGGTGGGCCATTTCTTTGTCGAAACTAAAATAAACGTACGATGAAGATTGCCTTTATCGGCCTCGGGATCATGGGTTCCCGCATGGCCGCAAACCTAACGAAAAGTGACGCTGAGGTAGTCGTCTGGAACCGGACGCTTTCCGCCGCTACTCCCCTGAAGTCTCGGGGAGCCACCGTCGCAGCATCCCTTGCCGAGGCGGTAGGGGAGGCAGACCTGGTTTTTTCCATGTTGTCTACTCCGGAAGTGGTGGCGGAATGTTTCTTTGGGGCCGACGGGGCGTTGTCAAAAATGCACTCCGGTTCCCTGTGGGTAGATTGCACGACGGTAAATCCTGGCTTTAGTCGGAAAGCGGCCGCGGAGGCCAAAGCTTTCGGGGTTCAATTTTTTGATGCTCCGGTAGCGGGCAGTAAACCTCAGGCGGAGGGCGCACAACTAGCTTTTTTTGTGGGCGCCACGGAGGAAGCAATTGTCCCCATGCGCCCCTACCTCGATACCATGGGCGCGAAGGTGATTCCCTTCGGGGAGGTTGGAAAAGGGGCTTCCTTCAAGATGCTGGTCAACATTATGCTGGCCCAGTCGATGATCATTTTCTCGGAGGCCGTATTGCTGGGGGAGCGACTGGGGTTAGCCAGGGAGTTTTTGCTCGACGTGCTTCCGGGATTGGTGGTCTCCGCTCCCTTCACGAAGTTTAAGGCGGAGATGATTCGGCAGGAGAACTACGAGGTGCAGTTCCCGCTGGAATGGATGTTGAAGGACCTTCATCTGGCGAGTGTTACGGCCTACGGTGCGAAGCAACCCGTCTTTATGGCGAATCTGGCGAAGGAAATGTTTGCGGCGGCCGACAAAGAGGGGCTGGGGCGCCTTGACTTCTCCGCCATTCACCAATACCTGGCGAGGAGAGAAGGGTAGGCTTGGGTGTGGCCCCCAATCAAAAAAGCGCTTACCCCCCATCGGGAGCAAGCGCTTTTGGTTTAGTCTCTGGTTACCCTCAGGCTTCTACCTTCTGGGCATCCTTGGCGGAGCCCTTCCCGTTGCTTTCGGCCGGGGCGGGTTCCTCTTCTAGTCCCATCAGGCGGGCCTTGATCTTGTTTTCAATTTCTTCGGCCACCTCGGGGTTGTCCAGCATGAACTGCTTGGCGGCTTCCCGGCCCTGGGCGATTTTAGCGTCGCCGTAGGCGTACCAGGCGCCAGATTTCTTGATGATGTCCTGGTCTACTCCGAGGTCAACGATCTCTCCCGTTTTGGAGATGCCCTCGCCGTACATGATGTCGAATTCGGCAATCCGGAAGGGGGGCGCCAGCTTGTTTTTGGCCACCTTCACCTTGACGTGATTTCCGATCACGTTGCCCTCCTTGTCCTTGATGGCGGCACCGGAGCGACGGATGTCAAGGCGCATGGAAGCATAGAACTTCAGGGCGTTACCACCGGTGGTGGTTTCGGGATTACCGAACATAACGCCGATTTTTTCCCGAAGCTGGTTGATGAATACACAGCAACAACCGGTTTTGCCGATGGTGCCGGTCAGCTTCCGCATGGCCTGGGACATGAGGCGTGCCTGAAGACCCATTTTGCTGTCACCCATTTCACCTTCGATCTCTGCGCGGGGCACGAGTGCGGCAACGGAGTCCACAACGAGAATGTCGATGGCGCCGGAGCGGATGAGGTTCTCGGCAATTTCCAGGGCCTGCTCACCATTGTCGGGCTGGCTGATCAGGAGATTGTCGGTGTCTACTCCTAGGCTCTGGGCGTAGAAACGGTCGAAGGCGTGTTCCGCATCCACGATGGCGGCGATACCGCCCCGTTTCTGGCATTCGGCAATGGCGTGGATGGCCAGGGTCGTTTTACCGGAGGATTCCGGACCATAAATCTCAATGATCCTTCCTTTTGGGAGGCCGCCGATGCCGAGGGCTACGTCCAGGCCAAGGGATCCGGTGGGGATGGCTTCAACGTTGGCCGTTTGACTCTCGCCGAGGCGCATAATGGTGCCTTTCCCGTAGGCCTTGTCCAGACGATCAATCGTCATTTGTAGCGCCTTCAGTTTTGCGGCGGTGTCTTTATTATCTGCCATTTTTCTGCTGTTTTGAAGAAACTGCTTTTGTTTTGCTATGTCACAAATATAAACAGATTTGCATTGCGGGGCAACAAGATGTCAATAAAAAAACAAAATATTTTCCACTTTATGCAGATAAAGGCTAATTTATAATCAATATGGTTATTGTTTTTGTTTGAAAAGTGCCGTTTTGCGGCCAGTGACGGGAGATGAGGAGGGTTAGGGCCTAAAAATGACCCTAAAATTTCGTCCTTCCACCGGGGCACAATCTTGCGCTTGCGGGATGAACCGGATACATTGCTCTTACCGACCTCCGCTGCACCTGCACGCCGTTGCCCAAGGCTAGTCGCACAAGTACCGGCTGAGCCGAGTATTCCGCTTCGCTGCACACGCCGTTGCATTTCCTTAGAAATCAAGGGTCCCGACGAGCTTTGTGGAACTCGGGGCCGTTGCCCAAGTATGATCCCTGATCGGAACAGTGGATTTTACCACCCCCAGATCCCCGCTTAGTGACTGCGCTCCAACCGGGAAAAAAGGTCGGAGGAGAAAACCCTCGGTCCGTACGGTTGTTGTTTCCGCTTTACACTTCCCGTTATGCTTGCTAAACGAATTATTCCCTGTTTGGACATCAAGGACGGTCGTACCGTCAAGGGCGTCAACTTTGTCAACCTTCGCGACGCCGGGGATCCGGTGGAACTGGGGGCAAAATACAGTCAGGCCGGTGCGGACGAGCTGGTGTTCCTGGACATCACCGCGACCCACGAGCGCCGCCGGACCCTGGCCGAACTGGCGCGGGACATTGCGCGTCACCTGAACATACCCTTCACCATCGGTGGGGGCATTCGGGAACTGGCCGACGTGGACGTGCTGCTCAACGCCGGTGCGGATAAGGTGAGCATCAACTCGGCGGCGGTCCGTCGGCCGGAATTGATCGATGAGCTGGCCTACGCTTTTGGCAATCAATTCGTGGTGGTGGCCATTGACGCCAAGGAGGTGGACGGGGAATGGTACGTCCACCTGAACGGCGGCCGCATTCCTACGGAATACAAACTCTACGACTGGGCGAGGGAAGCGCAGGAGCGGGGTGCCGGAGAAATCCTGTTTACCAGTATGGACCACGACGGCACCAAGGCCGGCTTCGCTAACGATGCTCTGGCCAAAATGAGTGAGTTGCTGGATATCCCCGTCATCGCCAGCGGTGGTGCGGGAAACAAGGAGCATTTTGCCGAGGTGTTTACGGCCGGAAAGGCGGACGCCGGACTGGCGGCCAGTATCTTCCACTTCGGAGAAGTCGAAATCAAAGACCTCAAAGACTATCTGGCCGCACGCGACATTCCGGTACGGCCAGTAGCCTAATTATAGCGTGGGATATTTTTCTTCCCAAAATCTTCCAGGCTACCTTTGCGGCCCCTAACCAGAAATCATGAACGAATTATCTCCCGAACAACTCGCCTTTGACCAAGCCGCTAACGGCTTACTGCCCGCCATCGTGCAGGACGCTAAAACGCGTACCGTACTGATGCAGGGCTACATGAACCGCGAAGCGTTGGACGTGACCCTGCAAAAAGGATTGGTGACTTTCTTCAGCCGGAGTAAGCAGCGACTGTGGACCAAAGGGGAAAGCAGTGGTAATGTGCTCCAGCTCGTCAGCGTTCATCCCGATTGCGATCAGGATAGCCTGCTGATACTGGCGAACCCCGCCGGACCTACCTGCCATACCGGAGACGATACCTGCTGGGGCGAAGATAACCGGGGGGATTTCCTTGACCACCTGGAGCGGACCATCCAGCACCGTCGGGATAATCCCAGTGAGCAGAGCTACACCAGTAAACTACTCGCCCGGGGCATCAATAAGGTCGCCCAGAAGGTGGGGGAAGAAGCGGTGGAACTGGTCATCGAAGCCAAGGACGATAACCGGGACCTGTTCCTGGGGGAAGCTGCGGATTTAATGTACCACTATATCGTATTGCTGGCGGCAAAGGGCTATACCCTGGAAGACGTGCGGGAAGTGCTGCGGGGAAGGCATAAGTAGTTTGTTGGTCTGTTAGTTCGTTAGTCTTTTAGTCTGTTAGTCTGTTAGTCTTTTAGTCTGTTGGTCTTTTAGTTTGTTGGTCTTTTAGTTTGTTGGTTCGTTAGTCGGTTAGTTCATTGGGTGGTTGGGGTGCAACCAAGGATGGGGATGGAAACGTTGTTTGAGTACACATAAATCAATACGCCATGACGCTAGAAGAGCGCATCACTACGGATATGAAGACGGCCATGAAGGCCAAGGACAAAACCAGTCTGCGGGGCATCCGTGCCATTAAGAGTGCCCTACTCCTGCAGAAGACGGATGGATCCGGCACGGTGCTGGACGAGGCGGGGGAAATTGCCCTGTTGCAGAAACTGGTGAAGAGCCGTCAGGATAGCCTGGATATCTACACGAAGCAGAACCGGGAGGATCTGGCGCAGACGGAGCGGGAGGAGATCGAGGTGATCAGCCGCTACCTGCCCCAGCAACTCAGCGAGGAGGAGCTGGGGGCTTTGGTCGATGGCGTGATCGCCAAGACCGGTGCCAGTTCCATGCGGGATATGGGTAAAGTGATGGGGATGGCCAATAAGGAGGCCGCCGGCCGGGCCGATGGAAAAACCATCGCTGCCATGGTTAAGCAGAAACTGGGATAATCCCCCACAAACATCCATAACTTAGCCCCCTGCGAAATGAATTCGGAGGGGGCTTCTTTTTTTCTGCGGGGTGTTCGTGCGTTCATACTGATGGAATCTTGTACATTTAGTGCACTGCTAATCCACCGAGAGTATCACACGCATTATGGGAGAAGAAAAAGTAAACATTCCAACGGAAGCGGATCGCGCGAATTTTACCCGTAGTTTGTTGCAAGACGTTCAGGCGCTGGACCACATGCTGAAAAATGATTGGTTTGAAACCGACACCATTCGCATTGGCGCGGAGCAGGAGATGTGCCTGGTCGATAAGAAGACCCTGAAGCCCACGCCCAAAAATATGAATGTGCTCAAGCGGCTGAAGGATTACAACTGGGCCACCACCGAAATTGCCAGGTTTAACCTGGAGTGCAATCTCTCTCCGCAAGAATTCACCGGGAAGGCCCTGAGTATTATGGAAGCCGAGAACCGGGAACAGCTGAAACTGGTGGCGGCGGCGGCAAAAAGCAGTAGTGCCCAGGTGGTGCTTACCGGTATCCTGCCGACCCTGCGTAAGTTCGACCTCGACATCGTAAACCTAACCCCCAAGCCCCGTTACCTGGCCCTGATTGAAGCCATTACCGCCCAACTAAAGAATGACCGGGGCTTTGAGCTGCGCCTGCAGGGCATTGACGAGCTGTTCATCCGGCACGACAGTCCGCTGATGGAGGCCTGCAACACCAGTTATCAGGTGCACCTTCAGGTGACGCCGGACACTTTTGCCCCCCTGTATAACATCGCTCAGGCCATTGCGGCACCCATTCTGGCCATTTCGGCCAACAGTCCGCTGGTTTTCGGAAAGCGGTTGTGGCACGAAAGTCGGATCGCCCTCTTTCAGCAAGCGCTTGACGTGCGGGCCACCCAGGACCATATGCGGCAACCCGAGCCACGGGTCAGCTTCGGTACCAACTGGCTGGATGAGAGCATCATGGAAATTTACAAGGAAGACATTGCCCGATTCCGGGTACTGCTGGGTACGGCGGTGGAAGAAGACAGCATGGCCATGGTGGGCCAGCGGAAGGTGCCTAAACTCAAGGCCCTGCAAATCCATAACGGAACGGTCTACCGCTGGAACCGCCCCTGCTACGGCATCAGCAGCAACGGGATGCCTCACCTGCGGATCGAAAACCGGGTGTTGCCGGCCGGTCCGACCGTGCTTGACCAGATCTCCAACGCGGCCTTCTGGTTGGGTACCATGATGGGCATGGCCCACGAATACCGCGACGTTCGGGAGCACATGAGCTTTGCCGACGCCAAAGATAACTTCGTCAAGGCGGCTAAATTTGGCATCGACACCAACTTTACCTGGTTCAATAACCGCAAGGTGAGTTGCTGCGAACTCATTCTGGAGGAACTGTTGCCCCTGGCCAGAAGCGGACTGAAAAGCCGCGGCATCGACGCGGAAGACATTGACCGTTACCTCGGCGTCATTGAAGAACGCGCTACGGCCAAGCGAACTGGTGCCAGATGGTTATTGCAATCCTTTACCGAGCTTTCGAATGAGGTGAACCAGGACGAAAGCGTGACCATCATCACCTCGGCGATGATCCAGAACCAAATGTCGGCCAAACCCGTACATTCCTGGCCCCTGCCGAAGGCCGTTGATTTGAAAAATTACCGGCCGGTGGGCCTCCGGGTCGAGGAATTCATGGAGACCGACCTCTTTACCGTGTACGAAAACGACCTGCTGGAACTGGTGGGCGACGTCATGGATTGGCGCAAACTCCGCTACCTGCCCGTTGAAAATGACAAGGGGCATCTGGTGGGCCTCATCACCACCCGGAAATTGCTGCGCTACTACATCCGCAGAGACCGGGCCAATAGCCCGGAATCCAAGTACGTCTCCGTAAAGGATTTGATGATCAAGGATCCGAAAACGATCACTCCGCACACCACCATCAAGGAGGCCATGCACGTGATGCGCTCCAACAAAATCGGATGCCTTCCGGTCGTGAAGAACGATGAGCTGGTGGGGATCATCACGGAGATGGACTTCCTGCGGGTATCCGGCCGACTGATTGAGCGACTGAAATAGACGTACTTTAGCGGACCTCGATAACCCACTACCCAAAAGTCCGTGTCCGAAAAGAAAGCCTGGTACGCCCGTATTCCTTCGCCCCTCATCATGCTTTTCCTGATCGTGGTCGCCGTGGCGATCATGACCTATCTCCTACCCGCCGGCCACTACGAGAGGGTAGAGGTGAACGGCCGGATGCGCGTGGTGCCGGGAAGTTTTTCCGAGGTCCCCTCCACCCCCATCAGCTTTTTTAATTTATTCCGGGCCTTTCCGGAGGGGTACAAGGTGGCCACGCCGGTGATCTTCATTTGTCTGGCCAGTGCGCTGATGTTTTCCATCCTGGAAAAAACCCACACCATTGAAAATGCGGTGGGCCGCCTGGTGCATAAACTGGGCGACCGGCACGCCGAATGGCTGCTGGTGCTGCTGACCTTCGTGTACGGAATTCTGGGGATCATGGTGGGCTACGAGAACAATATCGCCACCATCCCCATTGCCGCCGTCGTGGTGCTGGCGCTGGGCGGAGACCTGGTACTGGCCGCCGGGGTGAGCGTGGGGGGCATGACCGTAGCCTTCGGCCTTTCGCCCATCAATCCCTACACCGTGGGCATCGGGCACGACATCGCCGAATTGCCGCTGTTCAGCGGCTGGTGGCTGCGGACCATCCTCTGCTTCGGGGCCCTGACCATCACGGCCCTGTATAATCTACGTTATTACCGACGACTTCAGGCCGACCCGGCATCCGGCATCGGGCGGGGCCTGGATCAGTCCGGCATGAAGCTCTCCAAACCGCTGGAGGAATATCGGCTGTCTGGCCGTAACTGGTGGCTGTTGGGGGTGTTTCTGGCGGGTTTGGGCTGGGTGCTCTACGGAGTGTTTACCTACCACTGGTTCATCAACGATATTTCGGCGGTGTTCCTCATCGTGATGGTCGTCTGTGCGCTGACCAGCGGCCTGACGGGCCGCGAGGTGACCGCCGCCGGGATGGGTGCCGTGGCCCAGATGGCGCCGGCTACCTTCATCATCGGTATGGCCGCCACGGTGAAGGTGCTCATGGAGCAGGGGCAAATTCAGGATACCATCAGCTTCGGCATGGCCGAAGCCCTCCGCGGACTACCGAGCTACGCGTCGGCCATCGGGATGTCCATCGGACAAAGCGGCCTGAACCTGCTCATTCCCTCCGGCAGCGGCCAGGCCCTGGCCACCCTTCCGGTGATGATCCCCCTCGGGGAAGCCCTCGGGCTCTCCCGGCAGATTTCCATCCTCGCCTTTCAGGTCGGAGACGGGGTAACCAACCTGTTCAACCCCTCCCTGGGTGGCCTCATTGCGATGCTGTCGCTCTGCCGGGTACCCTTCGACCGCTGGCTGCGCTTCGCGCTGCCCCTGACGGGCATCATCCTGGTCTGGGCCTGGCTGGGGCTGATGCTGGCCGTGGCGGTGGGGTATAGTTGAGGGGGAAGGATGGAATTAGTGAAGGATTGAAGGAATGAATGGCGGAGGGATTGAATGATGGAGGGATTGAATGGTCGAAGCAGGAAGTAGCGCTCCTCGGCGCTGTCGAGCAAAGCGAGCTGCGGCCAGCAGCGACGAGGAGCGGGTTTTACCGCAGCGTCAAGGCATGTGTGGGATGGCATAGGGTTATACCCCTTCCAGAAACTATGGCTTATTCTGTAATAATTAAGTCCAAATTCTCTAAGTCCTGTGCTTCTTGAAAATCATAATCACCTGAAAGTCGAAATCATCCACCCTAGGGGTAAATGCCTGGTGTCGCCTTTCCCCGAAAGGCGACCACTCCATCAAAGTAGGAAGGATTGTACAAGATCGATTGGCCACATTCTTTCGCGGAAGGTCCTTTAGTTATCCCAGGCTGATTCGGTTTCCTTTCGGGGAAAGGAAACACCACCTGCCTCCAATTATTTGATATTTCCTTAATTGGGAGTCAAGATCAGTCTGTAGTCTGTCAGACTACTGGCCACAAACCTAAAGGTGAAAAAAGATATTCGTGGGGCACAGATTACAAAGCATAGAACGGCCGTAACTCTACGCCATTGTAAGGGTTACAACTTTGCGCTAACCCACACATGCCTTGACGCTACGGATCACCCTTACGAACGAGCGCGATTACGACGAAATCGCTGGACAGATTTCCGGTCGCCCGCCCAGGCGTGACGCAGGAGCTGACTGGTCGGCCGACCTAATCTTCTCCACTGAATCGATGCATCGGATGCCCCCTCGCTGCGCTCGGGAGGCATCCGATGAACGCATTTTTCTGGAAACAAAGGGTCCTTTTCTTACCCCAACTTTCTACCGCCCGATTATCTTTCCTCAGCCTCGCCAAAATAATTGGACAGCATGACTGAAATATTCAATCCTTCAATCATTCTCTCCTTAATCATTGCACCTGCGCCCCGCGCCCAAAAAGGAAATCATTGCTCCTGAGTCCTAAACTACATGGCGGCCTTCAGATGCTGTTGTCCCTCCTTTGGGTGTGGCAATATGTTCAGTTATGGTACTTCTATAACTACACTGACATGATCTACGTTTTCATGTACCCGGACTGGGCACTCTACCTGCTCGTTTCAGTGGGCATTCTCGGGTTTTGGGTTGGCCTGCGTGTCTTCTTGGGAAAGGAAGGTATTAGGGCCGGGTATCTACGCATCCTCGGATTACTGGTATTTGGATTAATCGCCGACGTGATTTCAGTTTGGTGAGGAGCTTCCAACCTAACTTGAAGAACGAGAGGAACCGGAGGTTGAAACGGTCGTCGGCCGAAATGCGAGGCACGAGTGGGGGGGAGTCTGCCGCCCGGGTTAGGAAATTGAAGGGAAGAGTCAGAGTACTGGAGCTCTTCGTAGCCGTCGAACACCGCGAACTGCTCCGAATCCCTGTACATGAACGGTTAATTACCAGTTCATTTCAGTAGCGATGGCTTTAGCCGTTGACTCAATCTTTTTGCCGAATAGATTCGGCGCTACGGAATCATCAGAGTCCTTTACGAAAACCTCAATTCCGGTCGGCCGACCAGTCAGCTCCTGCGTCACGCCTGGGCGGACGACCTAATCCTCAGCCTCCCTAATCCTCTCCACTGAATCGATGCATCGGATGACCCCTCGCTGCGCTCGGGAGGCATCCGATGAACGTATTTTTCTGGAAACAAAGGGTCCTTTTCTTACCCCAATTTTCCACCATCCGATTATTTTTCCTCAGCCTCAGTCACAGCCCTTTATCCTGGATTCTACCCGACGACCGGCTTGCGGGAGCAAGCCTTTTCCTGACCGAAATATTCAATCCTTCAATCATTCTCTCCTTCCGTCCTTAATCATTGCACCCGCACGTCGTTGCATTTTCTTAAAAATCAACGATCCCGACGAGCTGAACGGAACTCGGGGCCGCTGCATTCTTTTAATAATTAGCGATCCCGACGAGGGTTACGAAACTCGGGGCCGTTGCCCCGCTACAGCTCAATCACCTTCCGCCGTAGCTCGAAGTTTTTGCCCAGGTATACTTTTCGGACCATCTCGTCGGCGGCGAGTTCTTCGGCGGTGCCCGCCTTGAGGATGTTGCCCTCGAACATCAGGTAGGCCCGGTCGGTGATGGAGAGGGTTTCCTGTACGTTGTGGTCCGTGATCAGGATGCCGATGTTCTTGGTTTTGAGTTTGGCCACAATGTACTGGATGTCCTCCACCGCAATGGGGTCGATGCCCGCGAAGGGTTCGTCGAGCAGGATGAATTTGGGGTCCGTGGCGAGGGCCCGGGCGATTTCCGTCCGCCGGCGTTCCCCGCCGGAGAGGGTGTCGCCGTGACTTTTGCGCACCTTGTGCAGGCTGAATTCATCGATGAGGCTTTCGAGCTTATCTCGCTGTTCGGCTTTGGAGAGGTCGGTCATTTCGAGCACCGCGGAGATGTTATCCTCGACGCTCAATTTGCGGAATACGGAAGCTTCCTGGGGCAGGTAGCCGATGCCGAGCTGCGCCCGTTTGTACATCGGCAGTTGGGTGATGTCTTCGTTGTCCAGAAAAACCTGTCCTTCGTTGGGCTTGATGAAGCCTACCGTCATGTAGAAGGTGGTGGTTTTTCCGGCCCCGTTGGGGCCGAGCAGTCCGACGATCTCTCCCCGGTCTACGTGCAGGGAGACGCCCTTGACTACCGTTCGACTACCGTATTTTTTGATGAGCTCTTCGCTGCGGAGGCGCATGGTGGATGGTTTATTCTTGGAAAGGAAGCATCGTGACAACGATCTCCCGGGGGGTATTGTCCCGGATGACCGTCACCTTTAACTGATCCCCAACTTTTGCCAGACCGATAATCTCGGTCATTTCGGGTAAATCATTGACCTGACGGTCGTCTACTTTAACGACCAGGTCGCCGACCTGTAGTCCGGCGGCTTCGGCGGAGCCGCCCGCAAAGATAGCATCGATCAGTACGCCCTGCGTCTGGTTTTTGAGGCGCATCCGGCGAATGTCGGCCGGAGTGAGGGTGGAAATTTCCACGCCGAGGTAGGCCCGGCGGTAGGCGCCAAATTCGATGATGTCGTCGGCGATCCGTTGCACGAGGTTCACCGGAATGGCGAAGCTGTAGCCCTGGAAGCGTCCGGTCTGGGAAGCGATGGCGGTATTGATACCGACGAGTTTTCCCTCGGCGGTCACCAGCGGGCCGCCGGAATTACCGGGGTTGACGGCCGCATCCGTTTGCAGGAAACTTTCGATGGCGTCCAGGTCGGGTAGCAGACTCAGGTTGCGCCCCTTGGCGCTGATGATGCCCGCCGTTACCGTGCTGGTCAGGCCGAGGGGGTTGCCGACGGCCAGTACCCAGGCCCCGGGTTCAACGGCGTCGCTGTCCGCCAGGGGTAAATAGGGGAAGTTGTCTCCTTCAATCTTGAGGACGGCCAGGTCGGATTTGGGGTCTTCGCCGATCAGGCTGGCGGGGTACCGCCGCCGGTCGGTGGTGGTCACGGTGATCTGGTTGGCCCCGGCAACGACGTGGTAATTGGTCACGATGTACCCGTTGGAGGTGTAAATGACGCCGGAGCCTTCCCCGCCGGAGAGGTCCGCATCCCGCCGTTGGCGACCGAAGAGGGCCTTGACCGTTTCCCGACCGTCACCGTCCGCCCGGGCCGTAATGTGGACGACGGTTTTGGTGGCCAGACGGGCGGCGGAGCGCAGGTCCACGGGTTCCGGGTAATGCCGGAGCTGTCCCGCTCCGGGAGCCAGGTTAACCAGTTTTGGGCGGGGAGCATCGTCCGGCAGGAGGCCGATGGCCCCGCCGAGCCGCTGCTCCAGCAGCAGGACGGTGGCTCCGGCGGCCAGCAGGCCACCGAGCAGGGCCGCAAGCAGTAAGCGATAAAATGGCTGCATAGACATTATAATAAGGATGCGGTCGGGCGAACTTCCGTTGTGCGGAAGCAACCAGCAACCGCTGCAACATATGAACAACGTGACAATCGTAACGGGGTTGTATCCGGATGGCAGGAGGGATAATGAGGTTCCGGTCCGGCGCAGAAGAAAGCACCCCATTCCCGGGCTACCTTACCGCGAACCATCCGTTCGCTTTCGTCCCCATTAGCCACCGTAATAATGACCTCGATTGCGGCCCGGTGACGGTATTTTGCACAACTAACGTAATTTTGTCAGCGTTTACCACCCGGCAAGCGGCAGCAGCGGCTGCCGATCCCGTACGTTATCCTGATCACTGATTCCCTGATATACCGGAGCATTGACCCCCCAAGACTTACACGACATTCTGCAACCGGAGACTCCCCTGGAAGCCGCTTTCCTGGAGGATGAGGAATTTTGTCGTGGGCTGGTGTGGGGATTGCCCCGCTACGGGCATCCGGAGGGAACGATCTGGCGGCACATCCTGGAGGTCAACGAAAACATTGACCGCATGGACATTTCCTGCGACGAGCGCCGCCACCTCCGGATCGTAAGCTGGGTGCACGACACCTTTAAGCACATTGAAGACAAGGGCAACCCCCGGGACTGGACCAAGCACCACGCCGTCTACGCCCGGAAATTTCTGGAACGCTACCTGGACGATGAGTGGCTACTCAACCTCGTGGAACTACACGACGAAGCCTATTACTGTTGGCGACTGGCGCATTTGTACGACCGGCCGCAGGAAAGCGCGGAACGGCTGAACGAGCTGCGCCGGCGGATGGGGGACTACTGGCAGCTGTACTACCTCTTCTTTAAGTGCGATACCTGCACGGGAGACAAAAACCCGGCTCCCCTCAACTGGTTCGAAAAAACGATGACCGACATTGAGATTGTGGAGATTGCCGACCGCCAGTCCTGGTGCAATTGATATCTTTACGGCATGGCTATCAGCCTCCAGAAAACGCTGCTCATCCTCACGCTGGCCTACGCCGGGTTCGTGCTTTTTGCCCACCTGGACGATCATCAGCTGGAAATCTATGACGAGGCGCGCCGGGGCGTAAACGCCCTGGAAATGGCGCGGGGAGAAAGCCACCTGCTGGTGCCGACCTACGCCGGCGAACCCGACCACTGGGGCACCAAGCCCCCCCTCCTGGTCTGGTGCCAGGCCTTCTGGATAAAAATTCTGGGACCGGGCGAATTGCCGGTTCGCCTGCCCGCCGCGCTGGCTACACTGAGTTTGTGTGTACTCATGATCTGGTGGACCGCCCGCGACTGGGGCAGCCCCTACATCGGTGCCCTGGCTTCGCTGGTGCTGCTCAGTAACTGGCAGTTCATGGGTAACCACGGTGCCCGGTCCGGCGACTTCGACGCCCTGCTGCTGCTCTTCCTGTTTTTACAGGTTATGGGTAGCTACCGCTGGATCAAAACCAACGACCTCCGCTGGCTGGGCGTGGCGGCCCTGGGCGTGTTGCTGGCGGGGTGGACCAAGGGCGTCGCCGGGGGCTTCGTCTTGCCCGCCATCGGACTATGGATGCTCCTCCTGCCGGAAGGGCGCCAGCAGCTCCTGCGGCCGTGGGTCTACCTGGGCTTTGGCCTGGCCATCCTCGGGGTGCTGTCCTACTACTTCATGCGAAATAACATTGACCAGGGTTACTTCGAACTGGTGCGGGGCAACGAACTCGGGGGGCGTTTCTCAGAGGCGACGGAGGGGCACCAACAACCGTGGTATTTTTATTTTCAGAGCTTACTGTTTGATCGGGCTGCGGGTCATCTGTATCCATTGCTTCTTCCCGCCATCGCAATCGGGTTATTCACCAAAAAATTGCGAGAGGTGACTTTGTTGTCCGCTTTGGCGGGTGTAGTTTCCCTTCTGGTGGTGTCGGTAGCTGCCACCAAACTATACTGGTACCAGGGGCCAACCTTACCCTTCTTCAGTCTTTTGGTCGGGATGTTGCTTTTTGAAGTTGCTCAGATGATTCGCCGGCATTTTAAAGGAGCATCCGGACGAGTGGTGACAGTAACTTTTCTGGCGGGATTCCTGATTTTTCCAATGGTACTGATCATTGATCGGGTACTGGACCCTCGGGAACACGTTGAAACCCCCTTGCGAAAAGCTCCCTTCAGAGATTTCATCCGAGACCCAATGGTTGAGCCGCCCTTTACGATATCCATCAGGAACTACAACCCCAACGCCCGCTTCTACGCGGAGACCGCCGGGAATGAAATCGCCATTAAATCCATCAAAAGTCTGAGTCCGCCGGTAGTCGCTACTACCCGGGAAGCAGGTGTGTTTAAGGTGGATGAAAGGGTAGTTATTTGTTCTTCAGAAACCTGGGAATACCTTTTTGACCGCTTTGAAGTGAAGGAGATTTACCAATCGGGAGCCTGCAAGCTGGTCAAACTAACGAAGGCCCGTGAGGCCGCGTTAAATTAGAATCGGTCTAAATAAAATCCTGAGCTTTATCTATCCTTATCTTCCTTGGGTTGATTATTTAATTTCCGTAATTTTGCGGCATTATTCTGAGACCACATCCTGACGGCTGTGAACCTCAGTACGTTTTTCGACCTTTAGAAGGTCAACCTCAATGTTGATAACGCAAGCCCGCGTATGAAATCTTTCCAAAGACCGGCAGGCCTCCTGTCCTTGCTGATGCTGGCCGCCATTACGCTTCAATCACAAGCTGACGTCGGTGGTAGCAACCTGGTGTTCTACGGTATCACTGCTCTTGCCCTTTTGATCTTTTTCTTCATGATTGTCAGCGTAGCGGACAACTTCATGGTGATTGAGTCAAAGGCTAAAGGCATCGATACGGATGAAACCAACATGGGACTTTTCCCCCGTCTCAGCGATTTGTTTTCCGCCAAAAAGGCCGACTACCTGGAGAACGAGCACGTCGTTACCCTGAAGAAGGGCTACGACATCCCCCTGGAAGGCGAGCCCGCCGGATCCGTGGATGACACGCTCAACGTGACGCGCTTTGCGGTGAACCCACCCGACTACTACGGCCTCATGCCCATCCCCAAGATGGAAGTAGAGGTTGGTGATGCGGTGAAGGCCGGAGACGTCATCTTCTTCGACAAGAAACTGAACCGCATCAAGTTTGCGGCTCCCGTGAGTGGCGAGGTCATTGCGATCAACCGCGGCCTCAAGCGCTCCATCGCCGAGGTGGTTATCCTGGCCGACAAGGAGCAGACCAGTCGCAAGTACGACCTGCCCGCCGCCGACGCCAGCCGCGCGGACCTGGTCGACTTCCTCCTGGACAGCGGCGCCTGGCCGGTATTCCGTCAGCGTCCCTACAACGTGGTGGCCGATCCCGACGTTGTACCCCGCGATATTTTCGTCTCTACCTTCAGCACGGCGCCCCTGGCCGCCGACCTGAAGCTGTCCATCGCCGGCCGCGAGGAAGAATTCCAGACCGGTATCGACGTTCTGAACCGCCTGACGGACGGTCTGGTGTACCTCGGCCTTGACGGCCGTGAGCCCGCCCCCACGGCCTTCTCCGCCGTGGCCAACGCCGAAAAGCGCTACTTCCGTGGCGCCCACCCCGCCGGGAACGTCGGCGTACAGATTCACCACATTCACCCCGCCGGACCCGGTGAAAACACGGTCTGGACCGTGGACGTCAACGGTGTCCTCCTCCTGGGGGAACTCTTCAAGAACGGTCGGTACTCCACCGAGCGGGTGATCGCCCTCAGCGGCGCGCCCCTCAGCCAGCCCCGCCACGTGCGCACCCACGCCGGTGCCAACCTGGGGGAACTGCTGCAGGACGACAGCCTGACGGACAACGTTCGCATCCTGAGCGGGGACGTCCTCACCGGCACCCAGAAGGGTAGTGAAGGCTTCCTGGAATTCTACCGGAGCCAGGTGACGGTGCTGGAAGAAGGCAACGAAGCCGAAATTTTCGGCTGGCTCCTGCCCCTGAAGCCCCGGGCTTCCATCTCTCCCACCATCCCGACCCTGAGCAAGTTCGAGGCCACGACCAATACCCACGGGGAGAAGCGTGCCTTCGTGGTCAACAACGACTACGAGCAGGTGATGCCCATGGACATTTACACCCAGCAGCTGATGAAGTCCATCATGGTCAACGACTTTGAAAGCATGGAGGGACTCGGTATCTACGAACTGGTAGAAGAGGACGTAGCGCTGGCGGAATTCGCCTGCGTGTCCAAGCAACCGCTTCAGCAAATCCTCCGCGAGGGACTTAACACCATGCGCGAGCAGGGGTAAACTATCTAAAGAACCAGCTTCCGCTTCCCGGAAGCTTCAGCTAGAATAGCAATATGAAAGCACTACACGATTTCGTCAAAAAGTTCGAACCGGACCACAGCAACAAGCTGGCCCACACGACCTACGACGCTTTCTACACCTTCCTCTTCCAACCCGATACGGTAACCAAAGGAGGTGTGCACATCACGGACGGGATGGACCTCAAGCGGCTCATGGTACACGTTGTACTGGCGCTGCAGCTCCTCTACGTTTTCGGCACCTGGAACATCGGCCACCAGCACTTTGTCGCGCTGGGGCAGTACAACGGTTTTCTGGAAGGCTTTCACCTCAAGATCATCTACGGTCTGATTCAGATCCTGCCCATCTTCGTGGTTACCCACGTCGTTGGTCTGGGCATTGAATTCATCTACGCGGCCCGCAAGGGCCACTCGGTCGAGGAAGGCTTCCTCGTTTCCGGTGCCCTGATCCCCCTGATCATGCCCCCCGATATTCCCCTGGTCTGGCTGGCGGTAAGCATCATCTTTGCCGTAGTCCTGGGTAAGGAAGCCTTCGGTGGAACGGGGATGAACATCTGGAACGTCGCCCTGCTGGCGCGGGTCTTCATCTTCTTCGCTTACCCGACCACCATCTCCGGTGACGAGGTATGGGTAGCGGGAATCGTGAAGGAAGGAACGGAATTCTACGGTGCTACCTACGGTTGGGCCCACGGCTTCTTTGACTGGATCTTCTCCGGCCTCGGCTGGAGCACCTTCGGGGAAGGCGGCATGGCCGTTGCCGACGGATGGACGGGCGCCACGCCCCTCGGCCTGGCGGCCAAGGGCGGCTGGGACGCCGTCACCCAGTACTACACCGAGAGCCAGATTTTCTGGGGTAACATCCCCGGTTCCATCGGCGAATCCAGCGCTCCCCTGATCATCATCGGGATGATCTTCCTGATGGTCACCCGCATTGCCGACTACCGCGTCATCGTGGGTGGACTCATCGGCTTCATGGTCGGCGCCCTGATGCTGAACGCCATCGCGCCGCCGGTACTGACGGACGACACTCCCGGAATTTTCCAGTTCATGGCCATCCACCCGTTGCGGCAGATGATCATGGGTAGCTTCCTGTTTGCGATCACCTTCATGGCCACCGACCCGGTTTCCAGCGCCGATACGCCGACCGGAAAGTGGATCTACGGTTTCCTGATCGCCTTCATCGGAATCATTATCCGGGTGCTTAACCCGGCTTACCCCGAGGGCTGGATGCTTTCCATCCTGCTCATGAACACTTTCGCTCCGCTGATCGACCACTACGTCTACCAGGCCAACGTCAAGCGGCGCGTAAAGCGCACGGCCGCCATGGCCAAGCAGCGCGACGAGCTGATCACGAAGCGGATCGAAAACCCCGAAATCGTTAGTCCCTCCAACGTATAAAAGGGAATTGTCCGCCAGCGGTCGGCCAAACGTGGCCCGACAATGGACACTTTCCCGCGCTTTCTTGTTTTATAAGGCCACGATTCTACGAACCCATTAAAGTTCATCGGGATCAAGGCAATCAAGAGCATGCGACGGCGCGCAGGTGCCAGGTTAACAAGGAATGAATGATTGAATGTCTGAAGGATGGAATGACTGAATAATTCGATCCTTCAATAATTCGCTCCTTCAATCCATAATCACTGCACCCGCGCTTCGTCGCAATTGATTTAATTCGACGATCCCGACGAGTTGCGGAACTCGGGACCGTCGCCCAATTCAAGCCAATTATGAGTACGAAATACATCTATACTTTCGGATTGATCATGACGGTCGTCGTGGCCCTCGTGCTTGCCGGATTTAAAACCCTGACGGCGGACGTTGCTGCCCGCAACGAAGATATCTTCAACAAGCGTCAGATCCTGGCCGCCATCGCCACCCCCATGGCCGAGGCCGGGCAGGACGTCGATGCCCTCTCCGATGAAGCCGTACTGGAACTGTTCGACAACCAGGTGGAACAGACCGTGATCAACGCCGAGGGCGAGATCATTGAAGGGACCATGGCCATTGAGGTGGACATGGAACAGGAGAAGAAGAAGGACGAAGCCGATCGTCTTTACCCCCTCTACACCGTCAACCTCGACGGCAGCAACTACTACATCATGAGTGTGCGGGGCAACGGACTGTGGGACGCCATCTGGGGCAACATCGCCCTGGAGGACGACCTGAATACGGTTGCCGGGGTAAGCTTTGACCACGCCGGTGAAACCCCCGGTCTGGGTGCCGAAATCAAGGATAACCAGAGCTGGAAAAACCAGTTCGAGGGTCGGAAAATCTACGACGACGCCGGAGACTTTGTGTCCATCGTTGTCCGCAAGGGAGGCGCCCGGAACCCCGAGCACGAAGTGGACGGCCTGAGCGGCGCCACGGTTACCGCCGACGGCGTAACGAAAATGTTGTACACCGGTCTTAAAGCCTACGAGCCTTTCCTCCAGGATATCGATAAGGCCTCCGGAATGAACCTCAAATAAAAAGCCCGCCACCGCCCGGCGATAATTATAGCAAATCATGGCAGAATCCACCGAAATCAAAACCGGCGTAACGACTACGCAAGAAAAGGAGCCCCTGTTCGGCAAGAAGGAACGGATCTTGATCACCGACCCCTTGCTGGACAACAACCCCATCACCATTCAGGTACTGGGCGTTTGTTCTGCGCTGGCCGTAACCTCTCTGGTCTACCCATCCCTGGTGATGTCGGTGGCCGTAGTATTCGTTTGTGCTTTTTCCAGCCTGTTTACTTCCCTGCTGCGGAACACCATCCCGAAGGCCGTGCGCCTGATCGTGCAGCTGGTAATCATTGCCACCCTGGTAACGATCGTAAACGAGGCGCTCAAGGCGCTGAACTACCCCATTTACAAGCAGCTTTCCGTCTACATCGGACTGATCATCACCAACTGTATCGTGATGGGACGCCTGGAGGCTTTCGCCATGGCCAACAAGCCCTGGCGTTCGTTCCTCGACGGACTGGGCAACGGACTGGGCTACGGACTGATCCTGGTGGCCGTCGGATTCGTGCGGGAGCTTTTCGGTAAGGGTAGCCTCTTCGCCGGTAGCCCCATCGAGTGGAAAATCATCGGCCCCTCCGCCGAGTACACCATCAACACCATGAGTGAAGGTCTGGGTGGAACGCTGTTCGGGTGGTACGCCAACAATAACCTGATGGTACTTCCCGCGGCGGCCATGTTCGTCATTGCCGTTTTCATCTGGATTCAGCGCGCCTGGAACCCGAAGTTGGTAGACGCCAGCTAAACCGACCGATTAGTCCTTTCTCAACTTAAAAAATTCCTCCCCCATGGGCGAGTACATTAATATCTTCATCAAGTCGGCCTTCATTGAAAACATGGTGCTGGCTTACTTCCTCGGGATGTGTTCCTACCTGGCGGTTTCCAAGACCCTTTCCACGGCTTTTGGTCTGGGCATGGCGGTCATCTTCGTACTCGGCATCACGATGCCGATCAACTGGCTCATTAACGAGTACCTGCTGGTAAGCTTCGAGCTGGAATTCCTGCGGTTCATCATCTTCATTGCCGTAATTGCTTCTACCGTACAGTTGGTGGAAATGGTGGTGGAGAAATTCAGTCCCGGCCTCTACGCCGCGCTGGGTATCTTCCTTCCCCTGATCACGGTAAACTGCGCCATCCTCGGGGGTAGCCTCTTCATGGTTACCCGGGAGTATGACCTCGGAGAATCCATTGCCTTCGGTCTCGGTGGTGGTTTCGGTTGGTTCCTGGCCATCATCGCCATTGCCGCCATCCGGGAGCGGATTCGCTACAGCAACGTTCCTCCCGCCCTGCGCGGCCTTGGTATGGCCTTCCTGCTTACCGGACTGATGGGCGTGGCCTTCCTGAGCCTCACGGGTATCGATCCCGCCGTATTTGCGGGCTGGAGCGGCACCGGAGAATAAGATTTCCGGCCCGTGGCCGGAAAATGACACAAAACAATAAACCGCCGGTATGAAAACCGGCTTATACATAAAAACAGACCCTCATGACTACCATTATTGCAGCGGTTGTGGTCTTTACCATTGTCGTGCTGGCGCTCATCACGATGTTGCTGGTGGCCCGCAAGCGACTTGTGCCCCAGGGCGAGGTGAAAATCATCGTGAACGGTGACTCCGAGAACCCCCTGATGGTTCAGCCCGGAGCCTCACTGCTTTCCGCCCTTTCCGACAAGAGTGTATTCCTGCCCTCCGCCTGTGGTGGTGGTGGTACCTGTGCGATGTGTGAATGTCACATCACCGCCGGTGGCGGTGACGTACTGCCCACGGAGCTCAATCACCTTACGCGCCGGGAAGTAGCCGAGCACAAGCGTCTGGCCTGCCAGGTGAAGGTGCGTCAGGACATGGAAATCCAGATCCCCGAAGAAATCTTCGGAATCAAGAAGTGGGATTGTACCGTAAAGTCAAACTACAACGTAGCGACCTTCATCAAGGAGTTCGTCGTGGAGCTTCCGGAAGGAGAAACCCTGGACTTCGAATCTGGCGGTTACATCCAGATCGACGTGCCCAAGATTGAGGTGGACTTCAAGAACTTCAACATCGACGCTCACCCCGAGCACCACGACAAGATGGACAAATTCCAGCCCGCCTGGGATCAGTTCAATATGTGGGAGCTCAAGATGAAAAACGACGAGGAGCAGTTCCGCGCCTACTCCATGGCCAACCACCCGGCCGAGGGTAACATCATCATGCTGAACATCCGGATCGCTACGCCTCCCTTCGACCGTAAGAAAGGAGGATGGATGGACGTCAACCCCGGTGTTTGTTCCAGCTACGTCTTCGACCAGACGCCCGGTGATAAGGTAACGATCTCCGGTCCCTACGGTGAGTTCTTCATCAAGCCCACCGACAAGGAGATGGTCTACATTGGTGGTGGTGCCGGTATGGCCCCGCTGCGTAGCCACATCTTCCACCTCTTCCACACCATGAAGACGGACCGTAAGGTGAGCTACTGGTACGGTGGCCGCTCCAAGGCGGAACTCTTCTACACGGATCACTTCCGTAAGATCGAGGAGGAATTCCCGAACTTCAGCTACCACATCGCCCTGAGTGAGCCCCTGGAAGAAGACAATTGGGACGGCATGACCGGCTTCATCCACCAGGCAGTACTCGACAACTACCTCAAGGATCACCCCGAGCCAGAGGAAATTGAATACTACCTCTGCGGACCTCCGCTGATGCTGCAGGCCGTGCAGAACATGCTGGACGAACTCGGCGTACCCGAAGAAAACATTGCCTTTGACGACTTCGGAAGCTAATCCGAAGCCGGCCACGAATACCAAAGCCCCGATCGCGTTTGCGGTCGGGGCTTCGTGTTTCGGGCGGGAAGTGTAACCATGGCGTATTTTTAGGGTAGACCATGATGCGAGGAGGCCCTGAGGTCAATCCATAAGGTTGTTTGGGTCCTCGAAGCGTCCACGATACAAGCGCTTGGCGCTTGGTTATTGGTCCTTTGGGTCAAGCGCTAACTACTTAAAATCTACCTACCCATGGATCGAAGAGTATTCCTGAAAACGGCCGGCCTCGGCACCCTGGCGCTGGGCGCCAGTGGGTTTGCCCCCGCAGCCCCCACGCATTTACTCAGTCTGAGTTTTGATGATGGCTTCCGCAAATCATTCCACCGGGCGGCGGACATTCACGAGGGGCACGGCTTACGGGCCTGCCTGAACGTTATCGCTTCGGGGCATCTGCCCTCCTTCAAACAAGTAGATGAGTGGATTCGGCCGGAACTGATGGGGAGCTTTGACGACTGGAACGACCTCAAAAAGCGGGGGCACGAGATCATGCCGCACAGCTGGAAACACCTGAACCTCGCCAAGCAGAAACCCCGCAAGGCCCAGAAGCTGATCATGAAGTGCCTGGACTACTTCGAAGAGCACCTTCGGGGTTACCGCAACGAGGAAGCGGTCTTCAACTTCCCCTTCAATGCCTCCACGCCGGCCCTGGAAGAATTTTTGCTGGAACGGGTTTTGGCCGTTCGTTCCCGGATGCGCTACCAACAGCTCTACACGGAACCGATGCCCGGCAAAGAAACCGACCACTACCTGGTGTGTGCGGCCAACGGACCGGATAACATTGATGCCTGGGTGGAAACTACCGTGCAGGAGTTCCTCAACGCCCCGGGCGGATGGCTCATCCTGAACGTTCACGGCCTGGACGAAGAAGGCTGGGGACCCATGACGGCGGATTATCTGGACGACCTCCTCGGCAGATTGGTGAAGATGCCGGGCCTGGAAATCCTGCCCGTAGGAAAAGCCATGATGAAATATACCGGAGCCTAACTGGCCTTCATACAAGTGCACCCCCTCCCACACTAACTGACCAAAAGACCAACGAACTAACAGACCAACAGACCAAAAGACCAACGAACTAACAGACCAACAGACCAAAAGACTAACGAACTAACGAACTAACGAACTAACAGACCAACTCAGTCTTCACACAAATACTCCACCTCACTCCGTCCTTCCGGCCGCAGGTATTTTTTGATCACCCGGTTAATGTCTTCCACGGTGAGGGAAAGGTAGCGGTCCAGCTCGGTGTTGATCAGTTCCGGCTGACCCAAGGCGGCGTAAAAGGCCAGCTCCCCCGCGCGGTTGTTGACGCTGATGGTCTTGAAGTGGTTGTGGTGCTCCAGACGGTTAATCACCTTGGTCAGTTCTTTTTTGGATATACCCCGTTCCACCATTTCGTCTACGACGTCGAAAAGTGCCTGGCGCGCCTCCCGGTAGTCGACGTCTTCGGCCGGTCGGGCGTCGATCAGGATCCCCCCGGAGTCGAGGTTGTCCGTCAGCCCGCAGCTTACTTCGGCGAAGAGTTCGCTGTCGCGCATCAGGCGGCGGTAGAGTAGGGAGGAGCGCCCGCTGCCCAGCAGGAAGCTCAGGATATCGATGGCCGGGAAGTCGGGGTGGAGCCTTCCCGGGGTGCGGTAATTGAGGTAAATGACCGGACTGGGGACGTCCGCCACCACGGTTTTCTTGCGTGGGCTCAGCTGCGGCGGTTCTTCCGGGAGGGGCGGACGGTCGTGGCTGCCGTCCGTGCGGGGAATATCTCCGAACCAGAAATCGATCCGTTCCCGAATACTTTTGGGGTCGAAGCCGCCGGCGATGCTCAGCACGGCGTTGTCCGGGCGGTAGTAGCGGTAGTAGAAGTCCTTTACGTCTTCCAGGGTCGCCTGTTCGATGTGCTCAAACCGCTCCCCGATGACTGGCCAGCGGTAGGGGTGGACGGTGTAAACGAGATCGTTCAGGTGGTGGTAGAGGTCACCGTAGGGTTCTTCCAGACAGGTCTCCTTAAACTCCTCAACGACCACTTTTTTCTGCACGGCCAGGGACTGCTCGCTGAAGTTCAGCTGCCGCATCCGGTCGCTTTCCAGCCAGAGGGCGGTTTCCATATTGGCCGCCGGTAGGATGTCGTAGTAAAGGGTGTGATCGGAACCCGTGACGGCGTTGTTTTCGCCGCCCGCCAGCTGGAGGGCATCGTCAAAATTTGGCACGTTGGCCGAACCGGCAAACATGAGGTGCTCAAACAAATGGGCGAATCCCGTACGCTCTGGCGGGTCGTTGCGACTCCCTACCTTATAGAGCACGTTGACGGCTACGGCCGTGCGTTTCGGGTCGTGGTGCAGCACCACGCGAAGGCCATTGTCAAGGATGTAAGTATCGTAGGAAATCAAGAAAATTAGGATTTTATAGGGGATGCCCGCCAAAGGAAACCCGGATGGCATCTGATTAGTTGCCGCAAGCCTCCCACTATGTCGTCTTCACCCTTCCGCTTTCTCGTAGCTGGCTGGATTTTGCTTTCGGCTTGTGGCAACACGAGTCCCCGCATCGTGCTGGCGGAACTCGACTACGCGGAGGTGGCCAACACTACGGGCTGGCAGCTGCGCATCTACGGCGACGGCAGCGCCAGCCTGAGCCACGAACAGCTTCCCGCCCATCACCTCCACTACCCGGTGGGCTCCTTTTCGGCCCGCCCGGCCCGGCGTATCGTGGCCAAATGCCGCCAGCAATTGATCAGTCCGGTCTGTACTTCCATCCGCTTCTATAACTCGGCGGTCCATGAGGTAGAAGACTGCCCCTGCGCCTCGGGCAACTGGGCCAACGAAGTCATGGAACAGGCCATCGCGGACATGCAGTTGGCGATTGACGCAGGTGCCAGCGAACGCAGTTGTCGCATGCTGCTCCGGCAGTGGTTAGCGGCTCGGTAGGGAAGGATTGAGGGATTGAATGAATGAAGGATTGAATGAATGAAGGACTGAATGGTCGTCGGCCGAAACGCGAGGCACGAGCAGGTTCGTCCGCCGACCGGGGTGTTTTTACCCTCTCCCCAAGCCCTCTCCGGAGGAGAGGGGCTTTCAAAACGCAATGCGTTTTTTTGCCACGAATTTTTCCTAATAGCTTTCGAGGGTTTTAGGATATGAATCGCTGATTCTACTAAACCGTAATTAGCTACTTCCAGAACTGCCACCATCTCTTACCGTTAGGTTTCCTTTCATCCTGGGGCAATTCCTTTTCCGTTTCCCACGGACCACTGATAAAGGAATCCCAAGTAGTTGCTAGTACACTCATGTGATCCTCTGATCCTTCGAGATCATAAATGTAGACAGTCTCCTCGCCATTGAGTTTGATGAAATACCTGTGCTCACCACCGTCAGATCCAATGTAAAACCTAGCAGAACCTGGCTTGGTATATTTATTGGCATTGATAATTGCTTCCTCCCCGTAAGTCAAGCTCAGTACCTCAATTGATGGAGCAACGGGAAACGGATAATTGAGCATGGTATCAACGTAAAATTGTGGGAGGGTAATCCCAAGCTGGCGTTCTATCCGGGCAATACTTTCAGCATTCATGGGCTGGTCGTTTTTCTGCTACCACTTAACCCCGTACTGTTTCTTCACCTCCTGAATTTCCTGGTAGGACAGCGATTGCCCCAGGTGCACCCGGGAGCCCTGCAGGAATTCCTTGAAGGGGACGCCGTATTCCAGCAGGTGTTCACATACGGTCTTGAGAGATCGTTGGTGATACTGAAAACCGTATTTGAACTCCCGCCCGCCGTAAGTGAAGAGGATGGTCGACTGCCGGGGGCCGGCGGCGGGCCAGCCGTCGAGGACGGCGTAGATTTTGAGGTCGCGCATCTCCCCGTAGCCGAAGCGCCGCAGCGGCTTACCGCCGCTGCGGTCCATGATGATCAGCTGGGAGTCGGTGAAGTCCAGTTGCCCGATGTGTTTGTACTGCTTTTGGGAGGGGGTGGTTTTGTCCATCCGATCGGTCCAGCGGCCGATGAGGTCCTGCAGGGGGTTGGCGTAGGGGGAGGCCTCCAGAAACGCCCGCCAGCGCAGCGGGCGCTGAGCAAACTTTGGGACCGGTTGTTTTTCCCCGGCCCGGTCAATCTCGGTGCGGAGTAGGGAGGGCATGCGGCAAAGGTAAGGGGCCGAAAGTTTGGAACGTACGCATTACTACGGCCTTCAGGACCAACCCGGCACCTGCGCGATCGCGCCCTCGTGCTCTGCCGGTGATCACACCAAAGGAACTTTTACCCGTTGGGAAGGCATTATTGGCCCAGCACCTATTTCCTAACCCAATCATTCCGCAATGACCAAGCAAGAATACCGCAACCTCCGGGAGCAATTCGACAAGGATCTGGCGCTGCGGGAATACTACCTGCGCCAGTACTACGAACGGGAATACCGCCAGTTCGTCTTCATGGGCACCCACGCGCAGCGGGAAAGCATGCTGGCGCAGTGGAAGGCCGCCAACGAAGACCGGATCAAGCTGCAGCTGGAAGACGCCCGGCGCGAGCTGGAACTCCAGTACTTCGGCCCCGAGGGTCTGAAGGAAGAGACGCCGGCACCGGAATCCGTCACCCTTGCCGCAGTCCCCAAAACTCCGGTCGTCGAACCCGGCCTCGGGGAGCGCCTCCGGAAGGCGTACCTGACCCTGTTCTGGTAAACCTGGCCATGGTCGAGACGTTTCACGTCGAGCCTTCTTTGCCCCTCGATGCGGAGCGTCTCGACCTTCCTGGCCAGGCTCCGATTTCGATTGATTTATTCAGTCGGCCCGTAGCTTATCCCGGATAAAGCTAACTTTGCGGCCAGCTACGGGTTACATAAGACGGACCTCCTTTTACCAAAAAGCAGACCGCCCAAACAAGCTCTAAAAGACTAACGGACCAACAGTCTAACAGACCAACCGTCTAACGAACCAATAGTCTAAAGAACCAGTACCACAGACCTTATGGATATTGTTGCCATTGTAGGCCGGCCCAACGTAGGCAAATCGACGCTCTTCAACCGACTGATCGGCGAGAAGCAGAGTATCGTGGACGATATGAGCGGGGTGACCCGCGACCGGCAGTACGGTCAGTCCAACTGGAACGGCAAAGAATTTGCGGTGGTGGATACCGGCGGGTTCGTCCGCAACAGCGACGACGTCTTCGAGGCCGCCATCCGCGACCAGGTGGAGATCGCCATCGACGAGGCGACGGTGATCCTGTTTATGGTGGACGTCTCTACCGGCCTGACCGACCTCGACGAGCAGGTCGCGCGCATGCTCCGCAAAACGAAAAAGCCCGTCGTGCTGGCCGTCAATAAGGTGGATAACCACCAGCGGCAGCTGGAGGCCAACGAATTTTGGTCCCTCGGTTTTGAGGAAACCTTCTTCCTCAGCTCCGTGACCGGCTCCGGTACCGGAGACCTGCTGGACGCCGTGGTGGAGCACGTGCAAAACCACGAGGAGGAGGAATCGTCCATTCCTCAGTTTGCGATCGTCGGCCAGCCAAACGCCGGGAAATCGAGCTTCGTCAACGCCCTCCTCGGAGAGGAGCGCAACATCGTGACCGACATCGCCGGCACCACCCGCGACAGCATCAATAGCTACTACAACAAGTTCGGTAAGGAATTCAACCTGATCGATACCGCGGGCATCCGCAAGAAGAATAAGGTCTACGAGAACCTGGAATTTTACTCCGTGATGCGGGCCATCCGTGCCATCGAAAAGGCCGACGTTTGCGTACTGCTGATTGACGCTACGGACGGTGTGGAATCCCAGGACCTGGCCATCTTCCGCATCGCCCAGAAGCGCAACAAGGGCATCGTCATTGCGATCAACAAGTGGGACCTGGTGCAGGACAAGGAGACCAATACGGCCCGCGACTACGAGGAAAAGGTGCGGAAGCGGTTCGCGCCCTTCAGCGACCTGCCGGTCGTCTTCATGAGCGTGACGGAGAAACAACGGATCATGAAGACGGTGGACGAAGCCCTGCGGGTGTACGAAAACCGCACCCGCCGCATTCCCACTTCCCGTCTCAACGAGGTGCTGCAGAAGTCGATGGAGCGCTACCGTCCGCCAAGCTACCGGGGGCGCGAGATCAAGATCAAGTACGTGACCCAGCTGCCGATTGCCTATCCCGCCTTCGCCTTTTACTGCAACCACCCGCAGCACGTCAAGGAGAGCTACAAAAACTACCTGGAGAACCAGATCCGGGAGCATTTTGACTTCACCGGAGTGCCCATTTCCATTTTCTTCCGCCAAAAATAGGGTGAGCTCCGATGACCTTTGCTGAACGCGTACTGGATTTCCACTTCCGCTACCTGCAGCCCGACTGGAAGCTGCCGGCCGGGGTGGACCTGATCTACCCCTTCGGAGCGCCGGAGACCCAGGCGGCGATGACGGCCTTCTACGATAAATACTTCTCGGACGAGCGGGAACGCATCTTCGTGCTGGGCATCAATCCCGGGCGCTTTGGCGCCGGGGTGACGGGGGTGCCCTTCACCGGTCCCAAAAAGCTGCGGGAAGATTGCGGCATCGAACACCCCTTCACCTCCCGGGCGGAGCTCTCCGCCGATTTCATCTATCGCTGGATCAATGCAGTCGGTGGTCCCGAAGCCTTTTACGAGGATTTTTACATCACGTCGGTGTGCCCCTTAGGCTTCACCCGGGACGGGAAAAACTACAATTACTACGACAGCAAAAAACTGGAGCGGGCCGTCTTGCCCCACATCGTTGACAACCTGAACACCCAACTGGGTTTCGGGTCGCGGCGGGAGTTTGGGCTCTGCCTTGGGGAGGGCAAGAATTATAAATTTTTGCGGGCCCTCAACGAGGAACACGGCTGGTTCGGGGAAGTGATTCCGCTGGCCCATCCGCGCTACGTCATGCAGTACAAGCGCAAGCAGCTGGACGATTACCTCGACAATTTCGTGGGAGCCACCCACCGGGCTTTGGCGGGGAAATAGTGAAGTGCTCTTTTTCTTTAGTGACTCTCCAAAAAATGTAACGACCGGCTTGCGGTAGGTAAGCACATTGATTTTTCATAATGATAGCATCGTGTTGCGAAGTTTTTTTACCGGTGAAGAAGCTCTAGATTTCGTAACATCGGGCGGTAGTTGGATCTCCTTCATGGGGTGAAAAATGAAAAGTCTATGTTGCAATCTAGAGCAAGCCCTTTCCGGAAAGATGTTCTGCTACGGGAATGGCTCGGCGTGGAACGCCTCGACCGGTTTTGGGTGCGTTCGCTTGGGACCTCGAAGCGTGCAACAAGCGCAGCGCGTTGCTCCTTTGAGGGTCCCCGCCGGCTTTATTTTTTACCATGACGAAGGAGCTTTAGATGCCGTAACATCGGGCGGGAGCTGGAACTCCTTCATGGGGTGAAAAATGAAAAGTTTATGTTGCTACCTAGAGCAAGCCGGGTCTGGATTGATTTCCTTAGCCTTAGCCTTAGCCGTCGGTCCCGAGATTCGTAACTCGTCGGGATCGTCGAATTGATTCAATTGCGACGTAGCGCGGGTGCCGGGTAATCGGCAAAGAGCCGTGCCTACTTGACCCGAAAGCGGTTGCGGAGCAGGAGATAGATGATGGGCCCAAAGAGGGGGAGTAACAAAATGGCGTAAACTACACCGTTCCCTAATCCGGCCTGGTTGCGCTCGGCGAGATCCCGGCGGGCGATGCGCATGATGGGCCAGTAGATGGCGAAGGCAATGATCAGGATCAGCAGTAAAATGAGGGTGTCACGCATAAGGCTCGGAGATAAATGGGTTCTTTTGTGGTCTTCTGCGGGGAAATGGCCGCTTTGGTTCCTCCGGTATGGGGAGCCCGCCCGGCCTGACAACCAGTCGGAAGGGGTTAGGAGAGGAGGAAGCGCATTTTACCGCAGGAGGTTACCGGTAGAAATGCGTTCTGGCCCAAAAAGATGCACCGGACCAGAGATAATCCGGCCCGGCGCGAAACTATACCGGAGTTTAAATACAGGAGTAGTTTGAAGGGCCTCCTTAGTTGGCGTCCGTGATGCGGCCGCCGTCGGTAGTGGTTACGTCCAGTTCCGGCTGGCCGCGGAAAAACAGATCGCCGCCGTCAGAAACCCGGCCGGTTAGTAGGTCTGAAACCGAAACGCTGACGTCCGCCCCGTCGCTGATGCGCACTTCGCAACGGGTGGCCATCAGGTCGAAGGCATTGATGTCACCGGCATCCGAACAGACGATGTCCAGCGTCTCGGCGGTGCCCGCCAGCGTTACGTCTCCGCCGTCGTGTACTTCCAGGCGCAGGTCCGTCAGGGCATCAAAGCCGGTGGCGGTGGCGTCGGCACCGTCGGTTACCCGCAGGAAATCCAGGTTGGGGATGACGATGTCTACGCTGACCTCAATATTACGGTAGTTACCGTTGCGGAGGCCGACTTCCAGCACGCCGTTCCTGACCTCGGTCAGGACGCGGTCTGCGATGTTGTCGTTGACGGTAAGGGCAAGATCCTGCTCCGCGCCGAAGGTGATGGTGGCGATGGTGCCGTCGCTGATGCGCACGCCCGAAAAAGCGTCCACGCTCCGGGTTTCGGTGACGAAGGTGTCGGAGCCGACGAAGGTTTCGTTATCGACGCAGGCGGTCCAACTAAGCAGCAGCAATCCGAGCAGGGTGAATAGGGAAAAGCGGTTCATGTAGCGTTTAGGTTGGTGGGTTTGTTCTCCTTAAAGGACGGCGAAGGGGTTTGGTGGTTGCACTGGGGAAGGCGGAGGAGAAGGAAGAATGAAGACGGAGGCGAAGGAGAAGGCTTGCTCCGCAAGCCGGTCGTCAAGGCTAAGGCTGAGGAGAACATAGAAGGAAGACGGAAGAATAAAGAAGGAAGAACATCATCCGGTCGTCCGCCCAGGCGTCCCGGCAAAGCCGAGGACTGGCTGGTCGGCCGACCTTCGAGAAAACACTCTAGTTTCAGTAGCGCCGGATTTATCCGGCGAAAGGCTTACGTTAGCGGCTAAAGCCATCGCTACGGAAACTTCCTTGTTGGGGCGGGCATTGACGCTCCCGAGACGACGACCATTCACCACTCCCTTGCCGGCAGCATCCCCAGTACGGTCATCACCAGGTAGTGAGGGGCCAGGAGTACATCAAAAACCATGGCCCTACCCACGGACGTGGCACCTGCGCGCTTGCGCCCTCGTGCTCTGCCGGGGGGCTCGCCAATAAATGGTTGCTCCGTCTTTCCATGAAACGGACTTTGTACGGCCGTCAGGACGAGGGGCAGGCGCAAAAAATAGGCCGCCAGCGCCACGAGCCACCAGCTGGAAAAGAGCCCCCAGAGCCCGAGCAGAAAGAAGAGACCGTGGCTAAGGCCGAGGAGGGTGAGCAGGAGCTGGTGCTCCGGCCGGTAGCGGTGCCCGGCCGACTGGTGCCGTCGTTTTTGTCGCCAGTAGGCGCGCCAGCTGGTCTTAGGGAGACTCCACGTCCAGGCGGAAGCATCGGTGACGGTGGCGGTACGATCCGCCCGCGCCATCTGATTAACGAGCAGGTCGTCGTCGCCGCCGGGGAGGTCAGCGTGGCGGGCAAAGCCGCCGGCCCGCTCGAAGAGCGACTTGCGGTAGGCCAGGTTCCGCCCCACCCCCATGTAGGGCACGCCCATCCGGGCAAAGCCCAGGTACTGCAGGGCCACGTAAACGGACTCAAACGTCTGCCAGTGATGGAGAAGGCCGCCCCCGGTCTTGCGGTAGAGGGAAACGCCCAGGGCCAGTTCGGTGGTTTCGCCGAGGGCACCGGCCATGTGGGTGGCCCACTGGTCGGTGGCGGGAAGGCAGTCCGCGTCGGTCAGCAGCACCCGCTCGTGCCTGGCGGCCCGGATGCCCCGGCTGAGGGCGTCCTTCTTACCCGGTCGGGTGGGGCCGGCGGGGAGGTAACGGAGCCGGGCGTCCGCCCGCGCCAGTCGCCGGACGATGGCCGCCGAATCGTCGGTGGAATTATCGTCTACGGCAAGGATCTCAAAATCCGGGTGGGCCTGCCGGAGGATGGCCGACAGGCAGGCCTCCAGGTGCTGCGCCTCGTTGCGGAAGCAAACGATGATGCTGACGGGAGGTGGATTGACTGCGGAGCCGGGGGAAGACGGTGGCCGGAAAGCTGGGCGCAGGATAAGTCCCCAGGCCAGCAACTGGACCAGGGTGACGAGCAGGAAGAGGGCCACTAAATGTTGCTAACGTAGTCGTTCCATTCGGGGTGGCGCTCCAGGTAGCCGGCGGCAAAGGGGCAGTAAACGAGCACCTTCAGTTGCTTTTCCTTGGCGTACTTCATGGCCGCTTCCACCAGGGAGCTCCCGATGCCCTGCCCCGCCAGTTCTTCCGGAACCTCCGTGTGGACGAGCGCGATGCGCGATTTACCCAGGCGGTATTCCAGCTTGGAAACCAGGGAACCACTGTGGTATTCGAACTGAAAATCTTCGGTGTTATTGATGACTTGGTCGGTGTAATCGGCCATGGAAGGAGGGTCTAAAGAGAGGAACAATGGGTTTCCGGAGGGGTAAGAAAGGGTTTTTTGGGTTAACCATGCAAACCTCACGGACTTCTTACCGTCGCCGGCGCTTTCCCGCAGGTGGGAGGAACGACCAGGCTTAGCTCATTCTTGTGCCTTAAAGCACTTTTCGTAGCCGGGCAACGGGTAGCCCCAGTTGCTCACGGTATTTGGCCACGGTGCGGCGGGCGATGTCATAGCCTGCCTCGGCAAGCGCCTTTTGGAGTTTACCGTCCGCCAGGGGTTTGCGCTTGTCTTCGTTCTCGATGATTTCGCGCAGTACATTCTTGATTTGGGTGGTGCTGACTTCCTCGCCTTCCTGGTTGGTCATCCCTTCGCTGAAGAATTCCCGCAGGGAGTGAGTGCCGAAATCGGTCTGGATGAATTTGGAATTGACCACCCGGCTGATGGTGCTGATGTCCAGTTCCGTGACGGCGGCGATGTCCTTGAGGATCATGGGGCGGAGCGCCTTCAGGTCGCCGGTGCGGAAGAAGGCCTCCTGGTAGCGGAGGATGGCGTGCATGACGCTGTAGAGGGTCTGTTGCCGCTGCTGAATGGCCTCGATGAACCAGTTGGCGGATTCGATATTTTGCCGGATGAAACCCGCCGCCTGCTTCTGGGCCACGCTGAGCTTGCCGGCCTCTTTCTGCTTGCGGCGGTATTCGGCCAGCATCTCCTGGTAGTGGTCGTTGATCTTCAGGTCCGGGGCGTTGCGGGCGGTAAGCGTCAGGCGGAATTCGCCTTCCTGCTCGGTGAGCAGAAAGTCGGGCACTACGACCCGGGCGGCGCGGCCGCCGGCCGCGCCCGTCAACCCGCTGGCGGGCTTGGGGTTCAGGCGGAGGATTTCCCCGAGGGCATCCCGGAGTTCGTCTTCGTCCACCCCAAGGCGGTCCCGCAGCTTGTCGTAGTGCTTTTTGGAAAAGGACTCGAAGTGATCACGGATGATGCGCTGGGCGAGCACCAGGTCGGCGAAGGCCATGTCGTCGAGGTCTTCGCCGTTGTCCACCTTCTGGTTCAGTTGCAGCAGGAGGCATTCCCGCAGGTCGCGGGCCGCCAGGCCCGCGGGTTCCAGCTCCTGCACGATGGTGAGCACTTCCAGGACCTGCTTGGTCGTGACGTCGAGGTGATGGTTGATCAGCAGATCGTCGGCAATGGCGCTGGGCGTCCGCTGTAAGTAACCGTCGTCGTCGAGGTTACCGATGATCTGCCGGGCAATGAGCCGCTCGACGGGGGTATTGAATTCGAGGTTGGCCAGTTGGGCCTCCAGGTGCTCAAAGAAGGTGGACTCATCGGCGGTGTAGCTCCCCGGAGCCTCGTAGTCGTCCTCACTGCTGCCGGAGTTCTGATAGCTGCCGGGATCATCTTCGAGGTACTGCCGGAAGTAGTCTTCTTCCATGTCGAACTTGTCCTCGCTGCCGCCGTCGTTCTCGGATTCTCCCCGTTCGGAGGGGAGGTCTTCGGGACGGGCCTCTTCCAGCGTGGGGTTGCTCTCCAGTTCTTCCTTGATTCGCTGTTCCAACTCCATCACGGGCAGCTGCATCAGCTGCATCAGCTGAATTTGCCGGGGACTGAGCGTCTGCTGCTGCGTTTGTTTTAGCGACTGGCCGAGCATGGGTTGTAAATGAATTTCACCAAACCTTACAATCTCCCTTCCCATTTGGTTCGGGCGGGGAGAAAGAGTAAGGCACTTGTACCCAAAAGAAACGATTTTTCTTCAGAGCAGGGCGACAAATCGTATATTAGTACGTCATCCTATCGGTAGTAGATAGTACCCATCAGATTTTCCCCCTGAGCTTTACAATTTTTCCCCCATGACCATCACTACACCCTTTAGCATTTTATTGGTATGTCTGGGCAACATTTGTCGTAGCCCCCTGGCCGAGGGGCTCCTGCGCAACGCCGCCCAGCGCAAAGACATCGACCTCACCATTTCCTCCGGGGGAACCGGAGGCTGGCACGTCGGTAACCCGCCGGACCCCCGCAGTCAGGCGGTAGCGGCCGCCCACGGCCTGGACATCAGCCAGCAACGGGCCCATCAGGTCAGCGTACACGACCTGAAACAGTACGACCTCATCCTGGCCATGGACCGCAACAACCTGCGGGACCTGAAGGCCCTGGCCCAAAACGACGCCCAGCGACAAAAAATTCACCTGTTTCTGGAGTTCGCCGGACTGGAAGATTCCGACGGACCGGACGTCTTTGACCCCTACTGGGATGATTCCGGTTTCGCGGGTGTCTATGAGTTGATCGCCCGGGCTGCGGACCGGATCGTTGACCGGTTGACCGGAAATTGAGGAGGCAAACTTTACTCCATTCTGCACAAGATGCAGCATTTTGATATCGCAAACCCCAAAAACAGTAGGCCCACGGTATGTCGTGAGCCTACTGAGCAGACCTACTCCGGTATTCAGATATGGGGTTTTGTGGGGTTTACGGCCTATTCTTCCAGGAGGGCCAGGGGGTCCATGGGGACGTCGTCCTTGAGCACTTCGTAGTGAAGGTGGGGGCCCATGGATTTACCGGTGTTGCCTACGGCAGCAATTTTCTGCCCCTGCGTAACCTCTTCCCCCCGAATCACGTCGTGTTGGTGGAGGTGGGAATAAACGGTGACGTAACCATCGTCGTGGAGAATGCGTACGCAGATACCGTAGTCGCCATTCTCACCGGCGAAGACCACCTTCCCGTTGGCGGTAGCCACCACCGGAGTGCCAATGTCGGCCTTGAGGTCAATACCCGTGTGGAGCCTTTTCTGCTTGAAGATGGGGTGCATCCGCATCCCAAACGTGGAGGTAAGGGTCTTGTCCGGGTTCTTCAGGTCAACGCCCGGTATGGGACTGCCGGTGGGCGGCTCAAAAACGAAGGCTTCTTCCAGAAGGTACTCGTTTTCCAGGAGGAAGGACACCTCGTCCCGCTCCATGGGGGCATCGGGAGGAAGGGAGAAGGGAGAAAGAAAGACCAGGCCGGCCATGGCGGCGGCCGTGGCGGTAAAGCGAACGAGCATAGGTTTCAGTTTGGTGGTGATGAGGATATTGGTTTGTAATTTTTTCAGGTGACGGATCGGCCAGGAGTGCAGGCAATCCGGTAGGGCGGTTTCGAAATCCTGCCCCCTTTCCATCCGTTCCTCGATGGCGCAGCAGAGGTGGTCCAGTAGTTCCTCACGCAGGGGGGCTTTGATGCCGGCCATGGCCAGGTGAGCCTGGACCGCAGCAACCTGTTTTTCGGTAAGTATGGGCATATCACTCGGGTTGTAGGTCCAGTAACTGGCGCATGGTGAGGAGAAAGCGGCGGAATTCTTCCCGTCGGTCGGCAGCGGCGGCCCTGCCTGCTTCGGTGATGCGGTAGTAGCGGCGGGCACGGCCGTTGACGGTCTCCGTTTCGGTGACGAGCATCCCGTCTTTAACCAGCTTGTGCAGCAGGGGGTAAAGCGCGCCCTCGGTCAGCTTGTACTGCCCCGCACTCATGTCCTCCACGAGCTTGCTCATTTGGTAGCCGTACATGCGCCCCTCCCGGTCCAGGAGCCGCAAAACGACCGTACGGAGGGTTCCCTTGATGAGTTCTTTTGAATACATAAGGCAATGATACATCTAAAATAGAGGTATTGGCAAGTTTAGTTCCAATCTTAACATTTCTGCGGCGCAACGGGCGGGGCGTCGGGGAGCAGGTGCTGAGACTATCTTCGAGGAGCATTGCAGGTTTGTTGCCCCAGTCAGGCGCGGACTCCGGTTGCTTTCGTCGTCTTACCGGCAACGTCGGTCTATTCCTGACGGCGGGCTTAAAGTATTTTTCGTTTTCGGGCGTCTTCCGGGTAGTATGCAGGATCTGACGCCCGGTATCTGGGACGACATCTACGGGAATTACGCCGACGAACTGGCGGCCTTCGTGCGGGCGCGGCTGTCCGCCGAAGCGGCGGAGGACGTCCTGCAGGAGGTCTGGACGGCCCTGAGCAATACGCTGCGGGAGGAGACCATCACCCAGCCCCGGGCCTGGTTATACCGGGTGACCCGCAACCGGATTACCGACGTGCTGCGGGCGCAGGCCCGAAGGCCTGCCTTTACCGACCTCACTCCGGAAAATGCGGACCCCGACTATACCGACCCCGGCGAGGCGATGGACAGTGATTACTGGCAGGAGGAAATCGAGGAGGCCCTGTCCGTACTGCCAGAAGCCCAGCGGGAGGTATTCGTGCGCAACGAAATGGAGGGAGAAACGCTGCGCGAAATCGCCGAAGACCTCGGCGTACCCCTCAAGACGGTCATCTCACGCAAGGGCTACGCGCGCAAGCGCCTGCAGGACCTGCTCCGGGAGGTGTACGAGGAGTATTTCGGTTGGAGCCAGGAAGGATTTGAAGATTAGGATCGTGCATCGGGAGCGAATACCGGCCATTTTGCTCACTTCTGCGGCTCCCGCTGGAAAACAATGCACCTGCGCTTTGTCGCCAAGACAATCACTTAAATTATCTGAGAAATAAATGTCCCTGGTCGCAGTATCTTAGGCCCATGCGGGAAACCGATTTCATCAAAAAGAACCGGAAAAAGTGGAAGCAGTACGAGCGGGCGCTTGAGCACGAAAAGCAGGACCCCGAACTGCTGCGGCAGCTCTACATCCACACCATTGATGACCTGTCGTATTCCCGGACCTATTACCCCAACCGTTCCGTACGGGTCTACCTGAACGGGTTGGCACAGCGCACCTTTCTGCAGATTTATCGCGGTCGCCGGGGAGAGACCTCCCGCTTTTTCACTTTCTGGACGGACGAGCTGCCCCGGGTGGTATTTGCCCGTCGGCGGGCCCTGGGGTTGGCGTTGATCGTCTTCGTGCTGGCCATGCTCATTGGCGTCATCAGTTACCGCATTGACCCCGCTTTTGCGGAACTCATCATGGGGGAGTACTATATGGACATGACCCGGGCGAACATTGAAAGTGGAGACCCGATGGCGGTCTACAAACAGACGGCACCCTTCGAGATGTCGCTGGCCATCACGATGAACAACATCATGGTGGCCTTTCTCACCTTCATTGCCGGGGCCTTTTTTGCCGTGGGGACCATCGTTCAGCTGCTCCGAAACGGCATCATGCTGGGGGTCTTTCAGTATTTCTTCTACGATCAGGGCATCTTTCAGGAAAGCTTCCTCACCATCTGGATTCACGGGGCCATCGAAATCAGCAGCATCGTGATTGCCGGCGGGGCCGGACTAGTCATGGGCAGCGGCCTGGTCTTTCCCGGCACCCTTTCCCGGCTGCAGGCCTTCAAGGATTCGGCCCGGGACGGACTGAAGATCATGCTGGGAACCGTCCCGCTCTTCGTCATGGCGGGTTTCATCGAGGGATACCTAACCCGGCACACGGAATTGCCGGACGCCATTCGCCTACTGTTCATCATTCTCTGTTTTGCCTTCGTGCTGTGGTACTACGTGTTCTACCCCCGGCGCGTGGCGGCCCGGCCGCCCATGGAAGAATTTGGCGCCGCCCGCCGGGCGGCCAACCCCGAGGGAGAGCTGCCCCTGAAAATGATCCGCACCTCCGGCGAGAACCTCACCGATACCTTCAGCATCCTGCGCCGCAATATCGGAGCGGTCATGGGCGGACTGGCACTGATCGCCCTCGCCTTCGTCTTTTTCTCCTTCACTTTCTTCAACGGAGAATCCGTAAACCGCTACGTATTCACCTCCGACTTCATCATCGGCGACCTGATCAACGCCAACGAACTGCTGAGCACCTTCTCCCGCGACCGGTCCATTTTTTACCTGCTGCTGGTCGCCGGAGGTTTCTACGGGCTGTTGCGATTGGCCTATACCGTCTTCTGGAAATCCACCGATTTCATCATCTTGCCGGCCAGCTGGCGATCCGAACTGTTTCTCTACCTGGGCTGCCTGGGCATCGCCCTGTGCTTCGCCTTCAACGGAACCTGGACCGGACTGGCGGTTTTTCTCCTGTTCCCCTTCCTGATGACCTACGCCTACGCCGGCTACGTGGGGCAGGCAAGCTTCCGGGAGACCTTCCAGTTCGTGTACACCAATCTGGTGGCCAGCTACAGCAATTTCCTGCTGGTCATGCTCATGGCCATCCCCTGCATCTGGCTCATTGATACGACGGTGGGTGGACTCATCTTCACCTTCCTGGACTGGGTCTTCTACGCCGATAATTACGCCATTGATAACCTCAACGTGATTCTGCAGACCTTCACCTACCACTTCCTCTTCGGGCTGATCGTCATCATTTGGGGCATCTCCTTCGCCCTCAACTTTTACAACCTACGGGAAATCGAGCGGGCCGACGGCCTCCTGGAGGCCATCGATCAGGTGGGTACCAAGCGCAGAATCAGGGGGATGGAATTGGAGTAGGAGGAAAACACGTTTGGCAGCGAAAGGTACCGGTAGGCACTTTTCGGTTAGTATAAAATTTTAACCCTTGGTATTTACTCAATAAATTGCTTTTTGGCATTAGGTGGAGTTGTGATGTGGAAGTCTACTCATCACTGATTTTGGATTAAGACAGTCATTTTTTCTGCTATGCGAGTTTGGTACTTTTGTCGGCCAAAAGTACCGCAAAAGCCCTCCGTCTAAATTGCCGGCTTCACGGGCTCACGGCACTTTTGGCGCCTACGAAATTGAAACTCGCTGCACGCTGCTTTTTTCAAAGAACACCCATCGATTGTCGACTCCTTGTTTTTCAAGTAATCACCAAGTATTAGCTCAAACACCAATTCCGCTTCACGGCCCAAAAGCACCGCTCCCCCTACCAGCAATTAAGGCCGGGAAAAAGACTTCTCTCGTTGCGGTGTTAGCTTAAAGTATTTACTACCACCCAGCTTTCCTAGTGGTTTGTTCCGGACTTTCCCTGCTATCCGCCCTTGGAAAAGGTACAACTCTACACCATTCCAACTAGGTCTATCCGCCTGCCGTGAACCCCGCTACAGTTCTTCAGATACGGCATAGCCATCTAAATTGACCTCTCCTAATTGTGGGCTCAAAAAATTTATCGCACCTGCCCCTGCCCCACGGCCCGCCATTTGTAGCTGGTGAGGGCGGCGAGGCCCATCGGGCCGCGGGCGTGCAGCTTCTGGGTGCTGATGCCAATTTCCGCGCCCAGCTCAAACTGGCCACCGTCGGTGAAGGCGGTGCTGGCGTTCACGTACACCACCGCCGCGTCAATTTCCCGCAGGTAGCGCTGCTGGTGCGCCGGATCGTCCGAGACGATGGTTTCACTGTGTCCGCTGCCGTAGTGGTTGACGTGGTCGATGGCCTGGTCGATGGAAGATACCGTCTTGACCGACATGGCCATGCTGAGGAATTCGGTCCCGAAGCTGTCTTCGTCGGCGAGAAAAAGGAGCTCTGCGGGATATCCGCCATCCCGGAGGATTTCAAGGCACTCCGCATCGGCGTGCACCCGGCAGCGGTGGGTTTGTCCCAGCTCAGAGAGTAGGTACGGCAGCTCGGGGGCAACGCTTTCGTCGATGAGCAAACAATCCAGCGCATTACAGACGCTCACCCGCCGGCTCTTGGCGTTGGTGACGATGGCCTTGGCCCATTCCAAATTCGCAGTGGCATCCACGTAGGTATGGCAAATCCCGGCTCCGGTTTCGATGACGGGGACGGTGGCGTTGGCCCGGACGTGGTCAATCAGCCCCTGACTTCCCCGGGGGATGATGACGTCCACGAGGCCGTCCGCCCGCAGAATGGGGGAGAGGGCTTCCCGCTCCGAGGGTGCCAGGTAACAGGCGGGCGGCAGGTCGGTATCGGCCAGGGCCCGGTCGATCAGTGCTTTGATCGCGAGATTGCTGTCGTGGGCGTCGCGGCTTCCCTTCAGGACGGTCGCGTTACCGGCCTTCAGGTTCAGCGCGAAGACGTCGAAGGTGACGTTGGGCCGGGATTCGAAGACGATACCCACCACCCCAATGGGAACGCTGACCCGACTCAGCTGGATGCCGTTGGCCAGGGTACGATCCTCCAGGGTTTGGCCCAGCGGACTGGGCAGTTCGGCCACCTTACGCAGGTCGGCGGCGATGGCGTGGAGCCGCTCCTCATTGAGGAGGAGGCGGTCGTATTTCGGGTTGGTGGGGTTCATCCGCTGCAAATCCAGGCGATTAGCGGCCAGGAGTGGTGTAATATTGGCTTCTACCAGACTGGCCAACCGCAGCAGGCAGGCGTTAATTTCCTGGGTGGATTTCCGGTTGAGGTGATTGGCGGCGGTGCGCAGCCTTCCTAGATTCTCCTGAATCCGGGCTTGGTGGTCGACGGTAAGCATACGTCGCAAAGTTTAGGTAGGAAAATGATGGGCCACTAGGCGCCGAAGCGGCGGTGGAGGAGCCGTAGGGTTTTCAGCTTTTTGCCCCGGTCGTCGTAGATGGAAATCAGGTAGAGCCCGTCGGGGAGCTGCTCGATGTCGTAACCATCTTCCCCCGCGGGTTCGTCAAAGCGGCGGAGGCGGCGCCCGAGGGTATTCGAGACTTCAACCCGACCAACTTTGGTTCCGGCGGGCGCTTCCACGAAGAAGCGTTCGCGGGCCGGGTTGGGGTAGAGCCGGACGCTGGTGGGTTCGGGGCGATCCGGGGTGGTGGTTGTCTCCGTCAGTCCGTTGGCGCTGGAGGAATTACTATTCAGCATCGGGCGGCGTAAGATCTTGGTGGCGAAGGAGGCCGTGGCCAGGATTCTTCCGGGGATGGTCAGGTCAGAGAACAGTACCTCGGCACGACCGCTACCCGAAATGCCGTCGGGTTCCAGGACGATGTAGAAGGTGGCCGACTGACCCGGTGCCAGGGGCACCGCCTTGCCCTGGGAGCTGGTGCTGCGATCCAGCAGGTAGGGGGTGCTGGAGGTGCTGCCGTTGAAGATGCCGTAATTCCAGGAACGGGGCTTTTCGCCCATCCGGAGCTGGTAGGCCAGCTGAATCAGCCTGCTCGAATTGTTGGTCACCACGAAGGTGGTCATGTCCTGGTAACTCTCGTCGAGGTTGTCCACCACGATTTCCTGCACCACGTTTCCGGGTTCCACCCGTAACACTTCTTCCTGACAAAAACCAAGAACACTAAGCATCAGTAAAGGAAGAAGTAAGCGTGCTTTCATTGGAGTTACTGGGATTTGATGATAAATGATCCGTGAACGGGTAAAATGGAGGCTGATCCTTAAAGGCTATAACCCAATATAGGGCCTAAGGTTAACAGCGACCCCAAAAATAGGTCGCCAGCTCCGGATCATGGCCGACTTATTCCGGACTTTGGTCCATAATCATAAGGTAACAAGCGGTTTTAACTTTCTGCTAAGGGTTTTCGGATAAAGTCCGATCGCTGACGGGCTGGGGCGCCCAGAGCGCCTCCTTCCTCCCGGTGGAGCGGGCTAGGATAATGGGGGCGTGCCAAACAGAAGTTCCCGGGCGGGCAACTTTGCGCTGGGGCCGGATCGTTTTCCGGGATAATGGTCCGGTTTCGCGCCGGAACGCGCCCTCAAACCGGATTCTTTTTGCCGGATGGGAGGGATTTTACGGCCGGTCCGTCGGGGATCAGGACCAAAAGCAGGATCATTACAAAAATCCCGTCAACCTCTTTTACCTTTGCGCCCTATGAAAGTGTCCCTGAACTGGCTACGCCAGTATTTAGATATCGATCTTGACCCGGAAGTTGTCGGCGAGATCCTGACCGGAACCGGCCTGGAAGTGGAAGGCATGGAGAAGGTGGAATCCATCCCCGGAGGCCTGGCGGGCGTCGTGGTTGGTCACGTCCTCGAATGTGGCCAGCACCCCAACGCCGATCGCCTTTCGCTCACCAGCGTGGACGTGGGCGAAGCGGAACCCCTGTCCATCGTCTGCGGAGCGCCGAACGTGGCCAGCGGCCAGCACGTGCTGGTGGCCACGGTCGGCACCACCCTCCACCCCCTGAACGGAGAACCCTTCAAAATCAAGAAGGGGAAAATCCGGGGAGAAGTATCGGCCGGAATGATCTGCGCCGAAGACGAACTTGGCCTGGGCGACGACCAGGACGGCATCATCGTGCTGGAAAAGCCCTTCGAGCCCGGTACGCCCGCCGCGGAGGTCTACGAGCTGGAGGAAGATTACGTCTACGAGATCGGGCTCACCCCGAACCGTTCCGACGCCACCAACCACCTGGGTGTGGCCTTCGATCTGGCGGCCGCCCTAAACGTGAACCACGACCGCGAGGTGCAGGTCCGTCGCCCCGACGTGAGCGCCTTTCGGGAAGGCTCCGAGGCACCGATTCCCGTCACGGTAACGGATCCCAGCCAGGCTCCCCGCTACGCCGGTCTGACCATTGAAAATCTGAACATTGCTCCGAGCCCGGACTGGCTCCGCCAGCGGCTCCTGGCCATCGGCGTACGCCCGATCAACAACGTGGTGGACGTCACCAATTTCGTGTTGCACGAGCTGGGGCAACCGCTGCACGCCTTCGACCTGGACCAGTTCGGCGGTGGCGGCATCGTAGTGGAAAAGCTGCCGGAAGGCACCAAGTTCCTGAGCCTCGACGAAGTGGAAAGAAGCCTGAGCGCCGATGACCTGATGATCTGCGACGCCAACCACCAGCCCATGTGCATTGGTGGGGTATTTGGCGGACTGAACAGTGGCGTTAGCGACCAGACGACCCGCATCTTCCTGGAGGCCGCACACTTCGAGGCGGGCACCATCCGCCGGAGCAGTATGCGACACACCCTGCGGACCGACGCCGCCAAGGTCTTCGAAAAGGGGAGTGACCCCAACATCACGGTCTACGCCCTCAAGCGGGCGGCGCTGCTGCTCGAGGAAGTCGCTGGGGCCAAGGTGACGAGTAAGCTGCTGGACCTGTACCCCGAGCCCGTCAAACCCCTCGAAGTAGTGGTGCGGGATCAGCGGGTGGTGGACCTGATTGGAGCGCCTTTGTCGCGCGCGCAGGTGCAAAGCATTCTGGAATCGATGGGGATGGAAATCACGGCCAGCGACGACGCGTCCATTACCGTTGCCGTTCCCACCAACAAGAGCGACGTGACCCGCGAGGTGGACGTCATCGAAGAAATTTTGCGCATCTACGGCTTCAACAACGTCCCCGAACCGCAGATGATCACCACGGCGATGGTGGTGGCTCCCCAGCCAGACCCCCACGCCATCCGGGAACTGATCGGCGACCTGCTGGCCGCTAACGGCTTCTACGAGATGATGGCCCTCTCCCTGAGCGAAAGCCGCTACTACGGAGAGGTGAAGGAAGGCCAGCGCCAGGAGGGGCTCGTCTACATCAACAACACCAGCAACGTGCACCTGGACATCATGCGTCCGGGTATGCTGATGAGTGCGCTGGAGGCCGTTGCCCACAACCAGAACCGCAAGGAGAATGATTTGCGTTTGTTTGAGTTCGGTCGGACCTACCACCTCAAGGGCGAGAAATACAAGGAGGTTAATCACCTGACCCTGACGCTGACCGGGCAGAAGCAAACCGAAACCTGGCACCCCACGCCCAAGGGTGGGGGAGAAGTAAGCTTCTACACCCTGAAATCGGCCGTTAACCTGGTTCTCCAGCGGTTGGGTATTGACGGCTACCGGACGGACGAGGCGCCAGCCGAGACCTTTGGCTACGGCCTGCGGTACCACAAGGGGCCGATGGAACTGGTGGACTTTGGCGCCGTGCATCCACTGCACCTGCGCACCGCCGACGTAAAACAAGACGTCTTCTTCGCCGACTTCAACTGGGATAACATCATGCGGGTACTTCCGCGCAAGCCCATTCAGGTGCAGACCCCGGGCAAGTACCCCAGCGTCCGCCGGGACCTGGCGTTGGTGCTCGACAAAGGCGTCGCCTTTGCCGAAGTGGAACGACTGGCCGGCAAGGCCGAGAAGAACCTGCTGCGGGAGGTGAATCTCTTTGACGTCTACGAAAACGAGGAACAGCTGGGCGCCGGCAAAAAGAGCTACGCGGTGAGCTTTTTGATGGCCAGCGATGAGCGCACCCTGAAGGAAAAAGAGGTGGAGAAGGTTATGAAATCCATCGAAGGAACGCTCACCAAACAACTAGGAGCAGAAGTCCGTCGTTAATTGGTAACTTTGCTGATAATCAAAACTGAATGGAACCGTTGAACCAACTTGACGGTCTTGAAATAAAACTTCGGCAGCTGGCCGCAAAAATGGACCGCCAACGGGCGGCCCATGATGCGTTGGTCGCCGAAAACGAACAACTAAAGCGGGATTTCGACCGCCAACTCGGCGTCGTCAACTCGTTAAAGGATAAATTGGAACGCAGCCAACAACAGCTGGAGGTTACCGGAGAAGCAACCACTGCTTCGGGAACCGCCCCCGCCGCCAACGGACAACAACAGCAGCGGGAAGCGATTGACTTCTGCATCAGGGAAATCGATCGCTGCATTGACTGGATGCAACGGAATTAACGCTATGCCGGAACCCGCACAGGATACCAAACCGATTACCGTCGTCATTGCCGGACGCCCCTACCCCCTGCGGGTGGAGCGCCGGGATGAGGAGGGTCTACGTGCCCTGGTGGAGGAAATCAATAAGCGATTTAATGATTTCCAGATTAGGTACAGTGACCGCGATAAGCAGGATTGTCTGGTGATGACCCTCCTGACCTACGCCGATGAGCTACGCAGCGCCCGCCGCCTGGCGGATACCGGACAGGGAGGAGAAATCAGTGCCCGCCTGCAAGCGCTGAATGACCTGGTCGACGGCTTGCTATAACCCCGTTCCCCTTATCCTTTTCAGTTGTGCACGGAGTCATCCCCGATGGCTTCGATTGTTAACTATTTAATACGCTACAACGAAATGGAATTAATATACGGGGCAATTGGCCTGCTGATCGGTGCCGTTGTCGTTTTCTTTATCGGTTCGGCCCAGCGCAAAAAGCTCCAGAATGCCGTTCAGAAGCAAGACAACTCCCACAAACTAGAAGCCGAAAAAATGCTGGCGGAAGCGAAGCTGACCGCCGAGAAAACCATCGCTGAGGCTAAACTCAAGGCCGAGAAAACCTTTCAGGAATACAAGGAGAAGCAGGAGGCCTTCAAGCAGCAAAAGATCCAGGAAAGCCGCGACAAGTTCAAGCGCTTCAAGGAGGAGTTCAAGCAGGAGAAGGCGGAAGAACTGGTAGAGCTGAAGGAAAAGCGTGAGGCCCTCAAGGAGGAGCAGGCCGCGATGAAGGAAGAGCGGGCGGCCTTCAAGAGTGACCGGGAAGAAATTACGCGCGGCCAAAAGGAAGTGGAACAGCGCAAAGAAGAACTGGACCAGCGCGGAAAGCAGTTGGAGCAGGAAATCGAAACCGCAAAGCAGAAGCAGGCGGAGCTGGATACCCAGCACGAACGCTTCACCTCCGAACTGGAAAAAATCGCCAGCCTGAGCCAGGAAGACGCCAAAAAGCGACTGCTGGAGGAGGTGCGCGTGAAGTCCGAGACCGAAGCCCTTGCCCTCAAGCGGGAGCTGATCGAAGAGGCCAAGGCCGACGCCGCCAAGGACGCCCGCAAGGTGGTGATCAACACCATCCAGCGGATGTGTGCGGAAATGACAATCGAGAATACCGTTTCCGTCTTCAGCCTGGATAACGACAACGTGAAGGGGCAGATCATCGGCCGGGAAGGTCGCAACATCCGCGCCATCGAAGCGGCTACCGGTGCCGAACTGGTCGTAGACGATACGCCGGAAACCATCGTCATTTCCAGTTTCGACCCCATCCGTCGCGAAATTGCCCGCCTGTCCCTCAAGCGACTGGTCAGCGACGGCCGCATTCACCCCGCACGGATCGAGGAGGTGGTCAACAAGACGAAGAAGGAACTCGAAGCCCAGATCCGGGAAATCGGTCAAAAGACGATCATCGAGCTCGACATTCACGGCCTGCCCCAGGAACTGGTGCGCATGGTGGGACGGATGCGTTTCCGCAGCAGCTACGGCCAGAACCTGCTCAAGCACAGCATCGAGACGGCGCACCTCTGCGCGACGATGGCCGCCGAAATGGGCCTGAACAAGAAGCAGATCAAGCTGGCCAAACGTGCGGGACTCCTGCACGACATCGGCAAAGTAGCCGACGAGGACAGCGAACTGAGCCACGCCCTTTATGGCATGCAACTCTGTGAGAAGCTCAACGAGCACCCGATGGTGGTCAACGCCGTGGGGGCCCACCACGATGAGATCGAGATGAACAACATCCTCTCGCCCATCATCCAGGCCTGCGACGCCATAAGTGGCGCCCGGCCGGGCGCCCGGCGGGAAATCCTCGAGGGGTACATCAACCGGATCAAGGAGCTGGAAACCATCGCCAAGAAGAATCAGGGCGTAACCTCCGCCTTCGCCATGCAGGCGGGCCGGGAACTCCGCGTCATCGTGGAAGCCGAAAAGGTCAGCGACCAGCACGCCGACGAACTGAGCTTCAAGATCAGCCAGGAAATCCAGGAATCCATGCAGTACCCCGGCCAGATCAAGGTCATGGTCATCCGCGAAAAGCGGGCCGTGAGCTTCGCTCGCTAGGGCAGGACCCGGAAGGGAATCACGACAGAAAAGAGAAGCGCGACACCATCGGTGCCGCGCTTCTTTCGTTTGGACGGGTTGGTTTACCCTCCGTAATCGATGCTGCCGGAGCGTCGCCGACATCACACCGGGCTTCCGTTACTTCACGGGAGTTACGTAAGGAATGTCGGAGAGCACTCCGCTATTTAATCACTAATCTCCCGGTCCTGATGTCCTCCTTTCCCAGGTAGCGGAGCAGGTAGGTGCCCGGGCGAAGGTGGCGGGTTTCCACGGTCAGGACGGACTGATTCGGAGAAGTGACCTGGGCGGACAGCTGTCGCCCCTGCAGGTCAAAGAGCTGAATTTCGGCGACCGGGTTGCCCGCGGGTAGCTTGATCGTGACGGCGGATGAGGCCGGATTGGGGTAAAAGGTCAGCGGCTGGGTGGCCACGTCCTGCGTACTCACCAGATCGAAATTCAGGGGCCACCCCATATCCGCGAAGATTCCCAGGGTTACGGGGCCGGGGGTATGGACGGCTTCCCCCGCCGAGAAAAAGGGGGTCATCAGGGCGTTTTCTGATCCAGGTCGGTAGGTCTGTTCGTCGAGGTGACTGACGCTGCTACCGATGTCGAAGGCAGCGGGCGCGAAAAGCGGGACCCGTCCTCCGTTTTCCCGGTTGGCCTCCGGGCCGTTAAAGACGAGGTCGTTCATGGTGGCGGCTTGCAGCAATTCCGGAGATGGAGTGGTGAATACCGACGGATCGGCCAGGGGGAGTCCGCCTTCGGTCTCCAGAAACAGGTCGTAGATGATGAAGCGCCCCCCAAAACCCAGGCCGAGTTCCGTTTCACTGATGGTATCGGCGCTGGATAAGAATCCGAGGCCATGGCCGAGTTCGTGCAGAAAAACCGATACCAGGTCGATGCGGTTCCGGGGCGTATCTCCGTCCGTCCCGAAGTACCAGTTGGCCGTGCTGTTGGCCACCACAGTGATGTCAGCGTCGTCAGTACCGTTGAGTTGCTGTCCCGAAATGGCTTCGGCCAGGGCTACGGGATACCAGGTGTCCGGCTCGGATCCCACAAAACCTCGAATCAGGGTGGAAGGCCCCGCACTGGCCAGCAGCCGGTTATCCATGCGGTCCTGCCAGTCTACGTCGACCACGATGGGTATTTCTGATTGCAGAATACTCCCCCAGATATTGGCCGCAAAGGTCATGCTGGCCTCCGCGACCGAAGGTACGCTATCGGAAAACCTAAGGGTGAATTTCGTACCTAACTCCGAGGTCCCGTTCAAAAAGGCCAGGGGTGCCGCCTGGTAGGCGTCCACCGTGTCCCGCATCCCGCAGGTGATGCCGTGCCCGTCGCCGGCAATCTGGGCGTAGAGTTGCCCGTATCCCAGGGCGATGAATAGGAGGACGCAGGTGCGAAGAAGGGCCATGACGGTGAAGTGAGGAGGGTGAATATTACCACTATAAGTCTTCTGGTGGCCCGATTGATCGCTGGGACCCCGAAATAGTGGTGACCGTGTCGGATGGCAACAAAAAAACGGGTGGCCTCCTAAGAAGGCCACCCGTTTTTCACTCGCTCACCGCCACCTTAATCATTTAGAATTTTGGCGGTATCGCTGTAGTCTACGCCCATTTCCTTGGCCATCTCGATGGCCATTTCGGCTACCTCCCGGGCTTTGGCTTCGTTACCCGTCTTTTTGTAGAGCCAGGCCAGGGTGTCCAGGTTGGCGTAGTTGGCGTTGATGGCCACGGATTCTTTGGCCCAGTCGAGGGCCTGCAGCAGGTACTTGGGGTTGTCCGTATTCTCGAAGAAATTCCAGGCGATGGTGTTCAGTTCCTCGTAGTCCTCGCTGCCGTACTTCGTGTAGTAGGTGTAGGCGGCCTCCACGTAGGCCTGCATATTCCGGGAGCGCTCGGCGTAGAACACGGCGTAGTGGCTCTTCAGACGGTCCCGGAGCGGACCGGCGTACTTCGTGTAGTGGGCGGACATATCCTCCGCCGTGGGCAAAATCCGTCTTCCGGACGCCTTCATCTTGTGCTGGACCATCGCCATCTGTACGGAAGACATGTACGCCTGACCACCGGCGGCCTCCATGGCCGCGTCGGCGTTTTCGATCAGGTAGTTCATCCGTTTACCTCCGGGTTGGCCGGGTGAACTGACGAGCAGTTTCAGCACGCCGGGGGCCGACCAGTCGTCTTCGGCTTCCAGGTAGGAGTTGATGACCAGGTTCGCCTTGGGCTCCTCGTAGACGTTAACCAGGGTGCTGGCGTAGCTGGAGAGGAAGTCAGGGTCGCGATCGCCCGTTTCGTATCGCTTGGTCAGGGCGCCGAGGCTTTGGTCACTGACGGCCACCTGCCCGAGGGCGATGAATTCATCCTGGGGGATGTAGCCCAGCCCCTTGTGCATCAGCTCCCCCTCACCGTTGACGAAGAGGTAGGTGGGGTATGCACGCACGCGGTACTTCCGGGCCAGGGCCAGGCCTTCGCCCTTTTCCATGTCGAACTTGGCGTTGATGAATCGTTCGTTGTAGACGCTGCCCACCCGTTCGGCGGGGAACACCTTGGCGGACATCATTTTGCAGGGGCCACACCAGGTGGTGTAGGCGTCAATGAAGATGAGCTTGTCCTCTTCCTTGGCCTGCGCCAGGAGTTCATCGAACGTTTTTTCCGAAAACTGCATGCCCGTGGCGGCTTCCTGGGCGGACAGCCCGAGGGAAAGGCACAGTAAAAACAGGAAGAGTCCTTTTTTCATTCGTCATTTATTTGGGGTGAGCATTCTTCCCCAAAATAGGGGGTTTAGCGTAAAGTCTATTGTGCAACGACAATTGTAGTACCCAAATTGTTTCTTGGCGGACGAAGGAGATGGATTTGGGCGGCGCAGCGCAGGTGCAATGCAATGGAATCCTCGTGCTTTGCCGGGATGCAATGAAATCTCGTATGAGGGCCCTGGAAGGGTCCTCCTCCCCGAGCGAGGTCTGCCGGCCGTTCGCAGAACGGGCCAGGGCCTCGCGAAGATCGATCCCCCCAACGCCGTATCTTCGCCCCAATGTCCGTCAGCCTCAACAAATTCATTGCCGGCACCGGCCGGTGTTCCCGCCGCGAAGCCGACCGCCTCATCGAGGCGGGGCGGGTCCTGCTCAACGGCGAAATTGCCCAACGCGGTAACCGCGTCGAACCCGGAGACGTCGTTCTGCTGGACGGTGAAGCACTCACTGAACAACCCGAGACCGTCTACCTGGCCCTGAACAAACCCCCGGGCATCACCTGCACCACCGACCGCAGCGACCCCACCAACATCATTGACTACCTCAACTACCCCGAACGGATTTTCCCCATCGGCCGTCTCGACAAGGCCTCCACGGGACTCCTCCTGCTCACCAACGACGGCGACATCGTCAACAAAATCCTCCGCGTGGAAAACGCCCACGAAAAGGAGTACATCGTCACGGTCAACAAGAACATCAACGCCGCCTTCCTGCGCAAGATGGCCGGCGGCGTGCCCATCCTGGGCACCGTCACCAAGCGCTGCGAAGTCCAGAAGATCAACGCCCGCACCTTCCGCATCATCCTCACCCAGGGCCTCAACCGCCAGATTCGCCGCATGTGCGAGTTCCTGGGCTACGAAGTCCGGACGCTCAAACGCGTCCGCATCATGAACGTCCGGCTCGATCAACAGCCGGAAGGGGAACTACGCGAGCTGCGGGAGGACGAGCTGGCGGTGTTGATGGCGTTGGTGGGGTAGGGGAAGTAGATTAAGGGGAGAACTTCTGGAGAGTGATGCGTGCTATAATTAATCTTATGTTAAGTTAGTTTAGATTTTAAACTAACATTTGCCTTGTTAACTTAGCCAACTCGCCTTTCTACATCGTTCGCATTATGGTAGCCAGAAGGCGAACCGTTCCAATGTGGTAGTATGGACAACTGGGTATTGTATTCATAAAATGACTAGGGGCAGCCAATCGGACGCCCCTCGAGGTCTTTGGTGAAACACTACTGGTAAGTCTATTTCGATGGGGGCGTTGCCCCGATGGTGTAGAACCGTCTCCCCATCTTTCCTATCGCTTTCGTGCAAGATGAGTGATGCCTCTCGGCTGTAACACTTTCACCCCCATTCTTGGCGAAGGCCAAGGGGGCAGAAAGCAATACCCCCACCGACTAAACTGTGGTCGTTCTAGTTGGGAAGCCTATCGAGCTTTATTCAATCCAAATAAGAATTTCTATTTTGGAGCCACGGTAACTGCTCCGACGGGCGGCGGCGATAAAATTTTGCTTTTAAAAATGTTGAATCACATGCTTCATCTTAAGTCTCAGGTATCCTTGTTTGTTTTAGTATTTATAAATTTTATATTTATTTATAAGTACGGACAAAGGTTGATACCAAATTATATACTTTTGGTGTCTATCACAATAGCACTAATCCAATATGGGGTAGTTAGGTACTTTAAGTATTTTGAAAAAGTATTTACACACATATTCTTTTTATGTTCTGGACTATGCTTGTTGTCAATATGTGTATCTCACTTCTACATCCCTCTAGAGTCTCTTGACGTTGACAGATGGAGTGTAATTTCAAGTTTTTGGGAAAGCTTTGGAAGAGGTGATTACCCATACTTCGCTAGATCCCACATGGGAAACCCTCCTGGACCTATGCCTGTATATTTTTTGATTGCTTTCCCTTTTTATATGGCAGGATCACTAGAATTATTATCATTTATAGGATACATCGCAATGGCTTCATTTGTTTTTTTTACTACAAAAAATAGAAATAGCTTAATATTGTCAATGGTAATTATAAGTTCTTCTTCATACTTCTATTGGGAAGTGTTTACTAGGAGTAATATTTTTACGTATTCTTTTCTGATATTAGTATGTGCTTTCATTTTTAATAGTCTTTTTTCAAAAAAAGGCATTGGTTATAAAAAAACTTCTATTGCAGGCATAGTTACTGGATTGTTACTTTCAACACGGTCTATTTTCGTTGTGGTTTTTATTTCTTTATCGGTCTATATGCTTAAGAATAAAAAGGTAAGTAGTGTTCTTTTATGGTACGCCACAATAGTTTTGTTGTCATTTTTAATGACATTTATTCCTTTTGTGTTGATCTGGAAAGATTTGTTCTTCGAAGCAAATCCTTTTATAGTTCAATCAACCTTTCTCGTTCCTAAAGAAATGGTGGCGATTTTTTTAGTTTTATCAGCTATTGCTGGGTTGATTCCTGGATTTGAAAAAGATACATACTTCTTCTCTGGGATAACATTATTTTTAATTATTATGTTTTATTCTTTTTATCATATAGTGTTGGTTGGCTTTCAAAATGCATATTTAGAGAGTAAAATTGATATATCATACTTCCTTTTCTGTGTTCCCTTCTTATTTTATTCTTTTGTAAAAAGTCATGAAAAATATATAAATAGCCCCCCCTAAAACAGTAATCCTGCAGGGCGTTGACTCGTTCTCAAGCCCTGGGCTTGATTTTTCCAGTCTAGCTGTATCTTCTAGCATGGATCGGGCGCGGCGAAAACGTCTTCATCATCGGAGTAACCAACTTGTGCTGTGAATCCTATCTGACCTGTTTTCTAGGTGTTCAAGTGGTGAGTTCACAGGGTTATGCTTTGAGGCGACTACTACCGGAGCTGTATACTTTTCAAAGAAAAATACAGCTCCGGCAAGTAATTCATCATTCGACTAATAATATTTTATTTGTCGAAATAGCTTTACCCATCTTGTCCCTAACGACCATCAATAAAATACCAGATGGTAATTCATTTATATTAATGGCATTATTACCTAAATAAAGAGGGACAGATTTTGTACTAATTTTGTGACCTAAAAGGTCGTAGATGGTTAATCGCATTCCTTCTTCGTAAAATTCTATTGGAATGTCCATGTTTATTAGGTCATTACTACCCATTGAAAAAGGGTTAGGATAGATCTTGATCAAATTTTCTGGATTATTATCACCATTATTATGGATAGAAATTGGGGAAAAATCACCGGATAAAATTATTGTCTCCCCCGTAATGAACTGAAATATTGCTCTTGCATATCCGCTGTATTTTTTGCCAAGAAGTCCATATTCCTTTAGTGATACAAGATCATTTTCAAGCCTGTCTTTTGATGTTTTATTGGTGATAAAGTCAATGAATAATTCTTGCATCCAGGAAAAAGTATATAATTCGCGAGAATGCCCTTTAATTGTACTTAAAAAGGATTTGGCTTCTTCATACTTATTTTTACTAATAAGTACGTTTAAAGTTAGCAGCCTGATATCCATTATTGGATGATGACTCAAGAAAGCAACGGCGTCATCTGTATTGTCAGTTGTAATCAGATTTTTAGCATAATAGGTAGACAATTCTTTGTAGCACTGCTGCTCAGTATTAGACAGTTCATTGCTGATTTCTTTGTCATAGAAGACATCCAACCTTTTTTTGATTTCAAAATTGTTCATTGAGGCTTTAGACAAGTCAAAGCAGTGGCTTGTTTCTTCAAAGAAATCAGTATCGCTTTTTAATGCAGATTTACCGGCACAGGGATCAGATATTGCGGTAGGAGTTCCAACTAATACGCTTACATTCGTAGAGTTTGATGGATAAAATGGAGATCCTTGATTAGTTGTTCTTGAATAATATTGCAAAGTAGAAGATCCCTTATTGTCGATTGCCATTGTTGTTTGGCCTGAAAACTTGTTGTCGGCTGCATAGAATTTAAATAGACTTTGTGGATTGTTAATAGTTCCTCCTGACTCTATTTTAATATCAGAAGCCGAATTATTTCTAAAGCAGTTCGCTATATAGTTCATACCATCATTATTGCCAATGTTCTGGCAACCATAGACAGAGTTATCAATAGCATTCTCTTGAATATAAGACGTACTAGAACCGCAATTCATGGTTTGTACACCTGTAGAGGAACCATCTATATTGTTTCTAAATATGGTAACCTTATTAGGGCCATCTAATAATATTCCTGCAATGCCGCCATCAATACTATTATATTGAATTATCGGGTAATTATTTCCATATGAAACAGTAGAAACCACTCTGATCCCATAAGAGCTGCAGTTAAAGTAATTAGATTCACCTATATTACTACCTCCAATTTTCATGTCGTTGTATAAGGTAGGGCTTGTATTTATTGCATCTACACCAATATTAGAATTGGTGAAATTACAACCTGTTACGATGACTTCCGCATTATAGGGTAAAATGCCTTGCTTGGTAATGTTCACAAAATCACATGAAGTGATCTCAACTCCATTACTACTCCAATTTGAGATGCCAACACTTAAATCTTCAAATGTACAGTTTAAAAAATAGCTTTGATCGTCATGACCATTGATTGCATATTTCATTAGCTCTACAGCTCTCCATCCGTTCTTGAAAGTTGTGTTTTCAGCAATTATCAACCCGCCATAGTAGTCCTCTTTCTGTGGATATGGTATGTGTATGTTGTCAGTAGAAATCGCGTCCTGTGCGTTTTCAATAAGAGCGCCATTTAGATAAATTTTTCCTGCTTGAGACTGAGGGAAGTTTGAAAAATCAGAATAGCCTTCAATTCTTATTCCATGCCAATACATTCCACAATCAGTTGTTATTGTACCTCCATTTACATTTAGGGTGCCTCCCCGCTTCACGAATATTTTTCCATCAGATTGCATGGTTAATTTGCAGTCAATATCTAGTGTGGCACCATCTTCTACAATTATATCTCCGTATACCTTTATATCATAATCCCAGGTTTCATTGCTTGAAATGATTAAGTCATGATCAATCTTATCTTCGCAAATTATTGAAGACCTTAGGTTCTTGAACATAAATGTTTTATATGCTTCTCGGGATTGATTGTCTGAGAAATGAGTATATGCTCTTGATGTTTCAAATCCGCCTTGATTCATAAAGTCTGTAGAACAAGTTGACGAAAAGTGGCCCAAATTAAAGTAGTGACCATATTCATGTATGAATAAGCCTGAAAAGTATTCAAGCACTTCTTGTCTTCTTGATCCGAACCATTCAGGATCAGTTTTTTCAGCTTTGAAATTTTCATATAGCAAAAAGAAATCAGGAGCATGCCATCTTGCAGGATACGACAAATTTAAGGTAGGGAAGCCACTGTAAAAAAAGCCATTAAAGTACCATCCTCCTAAGTCTGACCATAGTTGAGTTCTCCAGATTTCAGTAGACCTATCCCAACCATAATGGTAGCTGGCATCAGTTGTTATAATTACATCAAAGCCCTGTTCATATGCAGGGTCTTGAAATACGAGATTCTGTATATCGTTCAGGTATGATTTATTACCACTTTCGCCACTATCGTATACTGTATGTTGCGGATCGTTTCGGTGATTCCACAGAAATTCGTCCTGAATTTCTATAAAATTGGGTACGTATTCTATGTTTAGGTCTCCAAGTGTTGATGGATCAGAAGTACACGTACTTTGCATATTACTAATTCTGTTGTTGATCATATCATATAAGTCATCAAGAAAATCTTGATGTACTTGATTTGACAACTCGAAGTTTCCTTCGCCGGAAGCGTTCTGAAGTAGTATGACGTTTGTTCTGATTCTAATCTTGCGTGTAGAATTGGTTGGCACTAAATCTGCAAGATGATCCTGCTCAAAGGTATTCAAATCTGTACCAGTAGGTGTAGAGCAATTAGTGGACTTAGCATCACTATTATTGTTACTGAAGCCTATTGGTGTTTGATCAGTGCCACATCCGCCAATTATGTGGGCTTGTCCGAAAAGGCCAATTGATCCGAATATAATGAATATAGCAATAGTGGTTCTAGTTAACATTAAGTTATTTGTTTGCATCCCGACTGATTTACAGAATTGTGTCGACAGGATAGTTTAAGAGGTGGTTCAGGTTTATTGAAAAAACTTTAGTTGCCTATAACCTAAAGATAGACAAATCCTAATGAGAAAAAAGAAATTAGAAGCTTATTATTACAACTGAACACTATCCGTGGTACTGTTCACCATTTGCTTTTGAGTCACCCCGCAAACTTTAATAACCTTTCTGAAAATTAGACGATGGTTGGGCAAATCCTGAACACTATACCTGCATAAGGTTCACCGGTCAATGACAGGCTGGTTGATATTTCGGAAAGATCTCTCTAAGCAACCAGGTCTTGTCTTTTAGCAAAAGCGCTCCCCTCACACCACCCACTCCAACAACCGTCCCAACAACCCATCGTCTCCGCCAGAAGTGGTTGCTTCGGCAACTAACTCGGACTTATCCGGAGCCTTCTCCTCCTTGAACTGCGCCGGCCCCTCTTTAGCCAGCGTCAGCAGACGCTGGCGGTCGTAGACGCTGAAGTCGGCGAAGGTGCGCCTTAGCAGGGGGAGTACCGCTTCGAAGTCTTCCCATTCCAGGCTGGCGACCCACTCGTCGACCAGCCGCCAGAGGGGCGGATAGTGAAAGAGGAGCTGGCCGCTGCCGTGGAGGAAGCCCGTCAGCCACTGGGCGATGTGGAGTGCCCCGTTGGCGGCGGAGAGGGCCCGGGAAAAGCGTTTGGCGGCTTCTCCGGCCGCGAGTTCTTCGCGGTCGTAGAGCAGCCGCACGCAGAGGCCCTCCACGGAGGGGTGTACGCCGGCGACGCTGCAGCGTCGCAGTCCGTCGCGCCAGTAATCCTCCAGTTGCTCCCCCCCCAGCTGGGCGAGGTGGTAGTTGGCGGAGGCCAGCAGTCCCAGCATCTCTTCGGCGCGCTCGTCGTCGATGTTGGTGGCGGCGGCCGGTAGGCCGGCCGTGAGGCGGGGGAGCAACTCCTCGATCACCAGCAGCAAGGCCGAAGTGTCGGTCTTGCGGGTGTCGCCGTAGCGGGTGGTCTGGATCAGGGTGGGTAGGGCCAGGAGCAGGGCGCTGACGTCGGTGGTGGCGGCGGCCCGCTGCCGCAGCTGAAGGAGGAGGTCCGGCACGATGGCCGGAAGGTCGGCCCGCAGGCAATCCAGCATCAACTGGGCCAGGGGTTGCACCATGGTCATCGCGCCGGCGCGTTCCCGGGCGTAACCGATGGCGGCGGCCGGTACCGTGTTCCCGTAGCCGGCCCGCTCGATGAGCAGCAGACTGAATTCGGGCTGCCATTCCAGTAACCAGATTTCCTTGAAACTGCTCAGGCTGTCGGGACCGAGCGGTTGCAACCGCCCCCAGTGGATGCCGAGCAGGTTCAGCCGATGCAGCAGGTGACTTTTCCGCAGGTCGTTGGACTGCCGCAAATCAATGCCTCCCCGGGGATTGGCCTTGGTGGCCTTGAGGTACTGCTCGCCGGCGGTCTCCCAGTGCTTGGCCATCCGGGTGCTCTTCAGTTCTTTGTTGAGGTCCGCCAGCAGGGGCACGGTCGTGACGCCCGGCGGAATGAAACCCACGGTGGTGCCCACCGTCAGGGCCCGGTGGATGATGGCCAGCCGCTCCGGCCGACCGGCCGCCAGCGTACCCAGCAGCGCCTCCTCCAGCTCGTTGATGCCCGGGCGTTCGTAGTCCCGCATGGTGGCCAGGGTTTGCGCGAGATTGACACCCTCGGTAGCCAGGGCCGGACTGGCGTCGAAACCCTCCGCCCGCAGCAGCTGGGCTGCGGCGGCCATCCAGCGGTCCGTGGCGTTGTCGGGGAAGTCAAACAGCAGCTGATACCAGGAGGGACTCGTCACCCCGGCCCCGTAGCCCCCGTTCCGCGCCAGGCGCGGAAACGACCAGGGCACCCAGGCACTGCTGATCTTTACCTTGGGTAGGCCGCGTAGCCGGGCCCGGTCGGTAGTGGCCTTGTACTGCTTTACGTCGGCCACCGCCGGAACGTGCCAGGCCCCAACCACGATCGCGATCCGTGCGGCCTCGGTTTTCATGGCCTTGCGAATCTCGTGCCGCATGTAGGCCTCCCGCAGTTCGTTTTCCTCATCGGACGCTTCGGGGAAGGTGCTCCTGAGCTCGGTCATCATCTCCCGCAGGGCGGTGAAGACGGCCGCGGGCTGCTCGAAGCCCCGCTCCAGAGTAGCGTCCCACCAGCTTTCCCCGTCGGGGTAGCCGGCGAGCTCCCCGACGATAGACAACGGGTCCCGCCGCAACTGCCCCAGCAGGGCCTTCCGGCTCTTGCCCGGAAGGGGAGAGGGTTCCTCCGGTGAAGGCTCCTGGTTGGGAAGCTGAAATAAATTTGGGGCGGGAGTGTCCTCCCGCTGCGCCAGAAAGTGCTTGGCCGGAAGGTCGATGGGGACCACCTCCACCGCCCGTTCTACCGCCCAGTCGATGGCCTGGTATTCGGGACTGAAGGACGCAAAGGGATAGAAGGCCGCGCGGTCAATGTCCTGGGCCGCATACAGCACCAGCGCGACCGGCGGGCGCAACCCCTTGCTGACCAACTCCCGCAGTACCACCCCGGCGTCCGCCGGCATTTCCAGCAGGATCAAATCCGGAACCCAGGCCTCGAGCGCCGCCCGTAGCCGCCGGGCCGAGCCCGGCCCGTGATGCCGAATCCCAAAGGTGCGTACCTCCATGGCGGGAAGGTAAGGAAGAGGATTGAGGATTTAGGCTCAAGGATTTAGAAAAGAGGAGCTCGTCCGCCCAGCCGCGACGGAGGAGCTGGCTGGTCGGCCGAGCGAAGGCCGTACTTTGTCTCCATCGAAAGCAGCTATATCTTCGCCCTCCACAAACGGACAATCATCCAAACTTTTGATCTAAAGCATCGCCGGATAATGATCATCGGCTGCTCCGGTTCGGGGAAGTCGACCCTGTCGCGTGCGCTCAGCGCACGGACGGGCCTGCCGATCATCTACCTCGATCAGCACTACTTCGGTCCGGGGTGGAAGGAACCCTCCCAGGAGGTATGGATAGAACGGGTCAGCGCCCTCGCCGCTCGGGAGGCCTGGATCATGGACGGCAATTATTCCGGAACCTTCGACTACCGGATGCCCCGGGCGGAAGCCATCATCTTCCTCGATTTCCCCACCTGGCGGTGTTTGTGGCGGGTTCTGAAGCGCACCACCCTTTACTGGGGAAAGAACCGCCCCAGCTCCGCGCCCGACTGCCCCGAACGCTTTGACCTGCACTTCCTGAGTTACGTCCTGCATTACCGAATGACCCGCCAGCCGGGGATCCTGCGTCGTCTGGAAGCGGAGCAGCAACGGGGAAAAACCATCTACCGCCTGCGGTCTCCCCGCGAGGTGAAACGATTCCTCCAACAATCATTTCCCTAGTCCCCTACCCCTTAATACTCTACTCGCTACCCGCTACCGTACTACCATACTATCTCCTAAACCTTTACCTTCCGGCATGGCAAACAAGCGAACTTACCGCCGGTTGCTGGTGCTCAGCTGCCTGCTCGTACTCATCTTCATTTCGGCTTTCCTCTGGCTGCGTCCCCTGCTTAACGTGGGCAGTGGGTATGCGGCCAAGCACGGCTGTAGCTGCCATTACCTTCAGGACCGGGACCTGGAAGACATCCGGGAGCATGACCTGAATTTCTCGGTGCTTTCCTGGTTCTCCCTCACCACCTTTGAGGGAGGGGTGGAGGCCCGACTGGCGGGATTGGTGCCCCGGCGCGCCTATTTCTTCCCGGGCGTGGGGTGTATCCTTGACAATCGTGGCGACCGTGATTTTCGAGCACTGGCTTTGGATGCAAGCACGGGTGCCATGGGCGTCCAGGATGCCGGCCTCCCTCCGGATTACGGCGGTTTCGACCGGGATAAACTGGCGGCGGCCCTGGATTTCGGCATGACGCCGGTGGCGGGCGGCGGTGCCCGGGGCATCGTGGTGCTGCACGACGGTAAACTCGCCGGGGAGCGCTACGCCGAAGGCTACGACCGGGATACCCGCCTTTTGGGGTGGTCCATGACCAAGACCCTCACGGCCCTGGCCACGGGAGCCAGTCTGCACGACCGACAAAACACGGCACCTGCGTCCGCGCCTAATCTAAATGCCTACGTACAGCAGCGCGAACTCTTCCCGGAGATATGGACGGATGCGCGCAAGAACATTAGCCGCGAAAGCCTGCTGCGGATGAACTCCGGCCTGGGGTGGAACGAAGCCTACGGCGGACTGAGCGACGCGACCATCATGCTGCACGAACACGCCGACATGGCCGCCTACCAGATCGGAATGCCGGCCGTGACCCCGCCCGGGGAGGCGTGGGTCTACTCCAGCGGAACGACCAATACCCTCATGGAACTCCTGCGTCGGGAACGCGGGGGAACCGCAGAACTTTACGACTTTCTGTACGACTCCCTGTTCCACCGGATCGCTCCGAGCCTGCTCCTCGAGCCGGACCAGAGTGGCCGACCGGTAGGCAGCTCCTACGGCTGGGCGACCGCCCGGGACTGGGCCAGATTAGGGCAGTTCATGCTGCAGGACGGCATCTGGGAGGGAGATACCCTCCTGCCGCCCGGATGGGTGGATTACCTGCGCCAGCCCGCGGCGGGCAGTGAAGGAACCTACGGTGGCCAAACCTGGCTCAAGGGCCCCGATATGCCCTCCCTGCCGGAAGACGCCTACATGATGCGCGGCTTTCAGGACCAGCGGGTGTTTATGCTGCCGCAGGAAAGGCTGGTGGTTGTCCGCCTCGGGCACAATGACGATCAGGTCTCCGATTTTGACGGGCTGATCAGCCGGATTCTGGCGGCGCGGCAATAAGCCCGGGTGGGCCTCAAAGATTTTGTTGCTTAGCGAGAGTTTTCCTTACTTGTTCAAAAAGGCGGAATACATCCAAACCAGTTTTTCCTGCTCGCGGATGTAATCGCTCATCAAAGCATTCGTCCCTTCGTCATCGGCTTCAGAAGATAAATTAAGCAACTCACGCTGTAGAATTATGGTCGTTTTGAAAGATTCGAGGATGTTTTCCACGGCTTTTAGGCCATTGTTGACTTCGACGCTCTCCTGAATCCTGGACATTGCCCGGTAGTCCGAATAATTATGATTTGGGGTATGCCCCAGGGTCAGAATTCTTTCGGCAACTTCGTCAATCTTCAGGATCAGATCATTGTACAGTTCCTCAAACTTCACGTGAAGTTCAAAGAATTTTTCTCCCTTGATGTTCCAGTGGTAACCTCGGGTATTCTGATAAAATATGGAGTAGTTGGCCAAGAGTTCATTCAGCTTATCAGCGAGTTGTTTAGCCTGGGCTTTGTCCAGGCCAATGGCATTTCTTGTGCTCATTATTGGTTGTTTGCGGATTGATTTAAAGGTACTCCCCTTTGCCCGGTAATTTTGTGAGGTCCGTCACATTATCTCCCCGATTAATTCGGTCAATCAAAATTCATTTGAAAGAGCAATTAGTTGACATCCATTATTTCTTCTCTTAGCCTACCTTAGCCATATGCCCGACGACTACGACGAATACCTCCGAAAGTGGCGACTCATCCTCGGCCAGCAGGCCGAAGAGGAGGGCGGTGATGCCATCGAGTTGCCGCCCCGCCTGGCGGGCATGGACGGCACGCTGGAAGCCCTCTACCACGATCAGGACCGTAAGGCCGGGCTGGGCTCCTCCAACCCCAACGTTAACCGTTGGCTCGGGGACATCCGTAAGTATTTTCCGGTGGACACGGTCCAGCTGCTGCAGCGAGACGCCCTGGAGCGACTGGGCCTCAAGCAGATGCTCCTGGAGCCGGAGTTACTGGAGACCATTGAGCCGGACGTGCATTTAGTGGGCGCGCTGCTGAGTCTGAAAAATCTGCTGCCGGAGCGGAGTCGGGAAACGGCGCGGCAGGTCGTCCGCAAGGTGGTGGAAGACATCGAGAAACAACTGCGCCGCCCGGTGGAGGAATCCCTCGGTGGACGCCGGCGGCAGCACAACCGGAATCGCCGTCCCCGCCCCCAAGACATCGATTGGGACCAGACGATCCGGCGCAACATGAAACACTACCAGCCGGAATACAAGACGGTATTACCCATACACCTGCGGGGGCAGGCCCGGGCCCGGCCCGGGCTTAAGCACGTTATCCTGCTCATCGACCAGAGTGGATCGATGGCCGCCTCGGTGGTGTACGCTGGCGTACTGTCTTGCATTCTGGCCAGCTTGCCGAGTCTGAAGACCCACGTGGTGGCCTTCGATACCAGCGTGGTGGACCTGACCGATCAACTGCCCGATCCCCTCGAACTACTTTTCGCCATCCAGCTCGGTGGGGGAACGGACATTGGCCGGGCGCTGCGCTACGCCGAACGGCTCAACGTTCGCCCGAAGGATACGGTCATGATCTTGCTGAGCGACCTTTTCGAGGGAGGCTCCGTGGACGCCATGCTGGCCACCGTCCAGCGGCTGCAGCAAACCGGCCTCACCTTCATCCCCCTACTGGCCCTCAGCGACGAAGGCGCGCCTGCCTACGACCGCGAGGTGGCCGCCTACCTGACGGAAATGGGCCTTCAACCCTTCGCCAGCACTCCGGGAGCCTTCGCGGAGGTACTGAGTAAGGCGCTGTATCCGTAGGATTAAGGATTGAGGATTCAGGCTTAAGGCTAAGGCTGAGGAGGAGGCTGAGGTTGAGGAGAAGGCTAAGGCTGAAGAGGAGGCCGAAACGGGAGAGGCGATTTGGGGCGTCCGCTGGGTGAGGGGCTTCCGCAAAGGGGCCGCGATGCATCCGATGACCCGTCGCTTTGCTCCGGAGACATCGGATGAACGCTACTTTTCCACCAAGCGCTCATCGGATCCGTCGAGCAAAGTGAGCTGATCCGATGTGTCGCGGCGCGAAGGTTTAGCTGAGTGAATTGGAGTACGATTACTTCCCCCACTCGGCCGACGAGTCAGTTCCTGCGTCACGCCTCGGCGGACGAGTTAGTCGGATATTTTGCGGAGCACGAGAGTGAAGACCAACGATAGAATAAAAGCCCTAAAAACTCGTATCCACCACCCGCAGGCGTTTGTACTTGCCGGTTTTGAATCGCTTCTTGCCCAGCAGCCGGGTGAGGAGATAGCCGGTGCCGACGGAGGTGAGGGTGACCATCAGGTCCCGGTTTTCGTAGCGGGTGGTGGGGTCTCCGTCGGTGGCGTTGCCCGCCAGGGCCCAGAAGGACCATCCGGCGCCAAAGGTCATCAGGCCGTAGCCCGCCGCGGCGAAAACGGTGTTGCCCTGGTCGATCACGGCAATCTCGTCGGTCATGATGAAGCGGTCGTTGATGACCAGCGCCTGAATGTCCGGCCGCATCTGCCGGATGGGACCCTCCTGCCAGAAGTTGTCTCCCTTCATCTTAAAGCGGAGCATCTCGCCCTCGTAGAGGCGTTCCGAGCGAGAGTCGGTCAGTTTCTCGAAGAGGAGGACCCGCTGGGCGGCGGCACTGCCCGCCAGGACCAGCAGGAAGAACAGTAGAAATGTTAGGCGCATAACGTAAAGAATCAACACCAACCAAAAGGGTTCGATGCATGGAGGAATAAAATTAAGGGCCGTAGCGTTTAAAAAGTGTTCATGGGAAATGGAAAAAACGAACCAATTTCCTAAAAATCACGTATGTAGGAATAGACGCACTCGTGCGCACATATCCCATAACCCACGCAATTTATGACCCATGAACTTTCCCAAAAATTTCGGCAGAATTAGTTTCATCATCGTCTTACTGACGCTCTACGGAAGTCTCTTCTTCCTCCCCCAACTCGCTAATCTGCTATAGTAATCACCGTTGATTCATCGGGTGGAAACTCATGATGGTTTCCCGCAGGAAGTCTGTATCCAGGTGCGTGTAAATCTCCGTGGTGAGAATGGACTCATGCCCCAGCATCTCCTGCACCGCCCGCAAGTCCGCGCCCCCCTCAATCAGGTGGGTAGCAAATGAATGCCGGAAGGTGTGCGGACTGACGTTTTTCTCAATCCCCGCCGCCGCCGCATACTTCTTCACGGCCGTAAACACTGATACCCTACTCAGTGCTCCGCCCCGGCGGTTCAAAAACACAATGTTCTCCGCTTCGGGCTTGATGCTCGGTAAATGTGGCCGGACGTACTCCAGATATATTTCCAGGTGCTTAACGGCTTCCCCCCCGATGGGTACCACCCGCTCCTTGTTTCCCTTGCCCGTCACCCGGATGAACCCCTGATCGAGGTAAAGATTGGTGAGCTTCAGCCCCGTCGACTCACTGACGCGCAAACCGCAGGCGTAAAGCGTTTCCAGTAAAGCCCGATCCCGCAGGCCGTGGTCGGTACTCAGATCAATCTGCGCCAGCAGTTCCCGAATCTCCTCATAAGTTAGCACCTCCGGAATTTTTCGCCCCAGTTTGGGAGCCTGCAGCAGCTCCGTTGGGTCGGTGGCGATGATCCGCTCGTCGAGCAGATAGCCGAAGAACGTTTTCATGGCCGAAATCAGCCGCGCCTGCGAGCGCGGCGCCAGGCCCAGCTCCGCCAGGTACTGAATGAAGTCATCGAGGTGAAAGCGCTCGATCTGGCTGATGCTCAGTTCCCAATCCCGCAACTCCAGGTAGGCGGGCAGCTTCTCCAGGTCGCGGCGGTAGGCCGCGATGGTATGGTCGCTGTACCCACGGGTAAGTTTGAGGTAGGCGGCGAAGGAACGGAGGTAGCTGGGGAACATTGGTATGCATTGGCACCTGCTGGGAGAATAATTATCGAGATCGGAAACTTAACCAATGAAAGCTTCTCCTTTTCAGGTGCAGTTTTGAAAGTCTTTTAAACTAATCGTGTAATATGGCCAAAGAGGTTTGTGATCTATTTTTCAAACCTAATTACTAGAGCTACAATTTTTGCTTCTGTGGACTTACAGGGGCAAATGTGCTCTGTAAACGGAACGATGGTCAAATAACAAGCAAAAAAGTATGGAAAATATTATTGGAATATGGAATTCCTCGTGGCCAGGGCACGGGACTGAGAGCCCTGTTGAGGGATGGGGGGAAAGTGATATGGGTAGATATAGTAACTCCAAACAGGTCATTGAGTATTTGAAATCTGGTTACCGAATCATTGCCAAGCGATCGTTCTTGTCCAGTCCCCTTACTGGAGAATTGATTGGCGTTCCAGAGATTATATGCGACGATAGATTTATTTGGTCCACCGAGTACGTTTACTATGCCGAATTGGGTTTTATTGAAATCGATGAGTTATTATCTGCTCATGCAGAACAAAACGGTTTTTTGATGCGGAAGGCATCAAAAATTGATTGGGAAAATATCAATGAGTTACTTAAAAAAGCTAGTTTCCCACCAATGAAAAGGATAGGGTGATTACAGGAAATACTCCATGGATTGGAAAAGTATTACCTAAACAAATAATTGAATTAAACTATCCCTTCGTCTAAGGAAGAGTTGGGCCCTCGCACTTTTTAGTGCCCAAAATTTTCAATTCTACATGTTCAATCAAAAATTCTCAATCCCCCCAACCTACCCCTTCAGCGTCATCCCCCCCGCCTTCAACCGCGCCTTCAGCGCGAATACCTCATCGCGGTACTGGGCGGCACTCATGAAGTCCAGCTCCTTGGCGGCTTTCTTCATCTTGCGCTCGGATTCGGCGATGGCGGCTTCGAGTTGCTCCTTCGTCATGGTGTTTAGGACGGGGTCGGCGGCACTGGAAATTTCCACCTTTTCCACGTAGGCTTTCTTCGCGGCTTTGCCGCGAATGTCGAGGATGGTTTTCCGCTCCAGGATTTCTTCCCGGGTTTTGGCCAGCGACATGGGCGTGATGTTGTGCTCCTCGTTGTAGGCCAGTTGGATTTGCCGGCGACGATTGGTTTCGTCAATGGTGCGGCGCATGGAGTCCGTGACCTTGTCGGCGTAGAAGATCACCAGGCCGTTGGCGTTCCGGGCGGCACGCCCGGCCGTCTGGGTGAGGCTCCGCTCGTTGCGGAGGAAACCTTCCTTGTCGGCGTCGATGATGGCCACCAGGCTCACCTCGGGAAGGTCAAGGCCCTCCCGCAGCAGGTTAACGCCCACCAGGACGTCAAATTCCCCGAGGCGGAGGTCACGCAGGATCTCCACCCGCTCCATGGTGTCCACCTCGGAGTGGATGTAGCGCACCTTCACGCTGAGCGTCTGCAGGTATTTGGTCAGCTCCTCGCTCATTCGCTTGGTCAGGGTGGTGACCAGCACCCGCTCGTTTTTCTTGACCCGCTCGTCAATTTCCTCCAGGAGGTCGTCAATCTGTCCTTCGCTGGGGCGCACCTCAATGGGCGGATCCACCAGACCGGTGGGCCGGATGAGCTGCTCGACGATCTCGCCGCCGGTTTGCTCCAGCTCGTAGTCGCCCGGGGTAGCCGAAACGTACACCACCTGGTTGATGAGGCTTTCGAATTCCGTGAAGTTCAGCGGACGGTTGTCCATCGCCGACGGCAGCCGGAACCCGAAGTTGACCAGACTCAGTTTGCGGGCCCGGTCGCCTCCGAACATGCCGCGGACCTGCGGAATGGTCACGTGGCTCTCGTCCACGATCATCAGGTAGTCGTCGGGGAAGTAATCCAGCAGGCAAAAGGGACGGGTGCCGGGCTTCCGCCCGTCGAAGAAGCGGCTGTAGTTCTCCACCCCGTTGCAGTAGCCCAGCTCCTTCATCATTTCCAGGTCGAAGGCCGTCCGCTCGTGGATGCGCTTGGCCTCCAGTAGTCGGCCTTCCCGCTCGAAGTAGCGCTCCTGCTCGTAGAGCTCGTCCTCGATCTGGGTGATGATGCCGTTCAGGCGCTCCTTCGGGGCCACGTAGAGGTTGGCCGGGAAAATGGCCGCGTTGCGCATCGATTCGATGCGCTTACCACTCTCGATTTCGATCTTCTCGATGCTCTCGATCTCGTCGCCAAAGAAGATGATGCGGTAGCCGAATTCTACGTAGGGGAGGTTGACGTCCACGGTATCCCCCCGCACGCGGAAGGTGGCGCGCTTGAAGTCGACTTCCGTCCGGCTGTAGAGGCTATCGACGAGGTCGTACAGCAGGCCGTTACGGCTCTTGGTTTGTCCCACTTCCAGGCGGATGATCCCCGATTTATAGTCTTCGGGGTTGCCCATACCGTAGATGCAGCTGACCGAGGCCACGATGATGATGTCGCGGCGGCCGGACAGCAGGTTGGAGGTGGCGCGCAGGCGGAGTTTGTCCACCTCCTCGTTGATGGCGAGATCCTTTTCGATGTAGGTGTCCGAGACGGAAATGTAGGCCTCCGGTTGGTAGTAATCGTAGTAGCTCACGAAGTATTCCACCGCGTTGTCCGGAAAGAATTCCCGGAATTCGCCGTAGAGCTGGGCCGTCAGGGTTTTATTGTGGGTCAACACCAGGGTGGGGCGGTTGAGCTGGGCGATGGTGTTGGCCATCGTGAAGGTTTTACCCGAGCCCGTCACCCCGAGCAGCACCTGCCCGCGCTCTCCGCGCTCGACGCCGTCAACGAGTTGGTCGATCGCCTGGGGCTGATCACCGGTGGGGGAAAATTTAGCGTTGAGTTCGAAGGCCATAACAAGTGTTGGAAGTGCGTAGTATTAAATACAATTGATGGCAATAAGGTTGGCCGGAGGATGTATTTTTTGGCGTCACCGCGGGTGCAAAAATTTTCGGTCCGGCCCCGTACGGACAAGGCATGAGTAAACATTGTGGAGACAAGGCATACCTTGTCTCTACGGGCCGTACCGAATAGGTAGGCACCTGCGCTCCGTCGCCCCGACTTTATTCCCCCGCCTTTGTCCAGTAATCCAGCACCAATACGTCCTTGAGGTGAGGCCCCAGCACTTCGCCGAAGGACTTGTGGGCGGGGTGGGGCAGGTAGATGTCGCGGTCCGCCTCACTGGCGAAGGTGAGGAAAAACAGGTGGGTAAATCCACGGTCGAGGCCTTCGGGACTATTGTTCGTGCCCCATTCAAAATCGATGATCTGCGGAATTTTTCCGGGAAGGGCGGCAAAGGCGGCTTCGACCTCCGCGACGCCATCGGGGTAGCTTTCCTCCTTGAAGGAAAACAAGACGGCGTGGCGTAGCAGACTGTCGGGGGTACTGGGTTCCATGGCCATATCGGTGGCGGGGGTGGTATCCGCTTCCGTTTCCTGCGCCTCGGGGGTGCAGGCCAACAGTAAGAGGAAACAAAAAGGAAGGTACTTCATCCCCCAAAGGTAACCTCTCCCGTGCGGCCTTTCGCTGAACGTTCATCTTAGTTACTGCCCACCAGCGCGTGACAGGCATCGGCGCAGCGGCGGCAACTCTCGGCGCAACGCTGGCAGTGATCGTGGTCGTGGGCGGCGCACTCGTCGGCGCACCAGGCACAAATTTCGGCACAAAGACCGCAGTAGGCGGCGGCCCACTGGCTGTCGGCGACCATCATCTTCAGGGCCACCTGACAGGCTTCGATGCACTGGACGCAACAGCGGGGGCACTCGTTCATGCTTTCTTTCGTGGCCATGGCCATCAGGCAGGCCTGGCAGTCAATCATGCAGGCCTGACAGGCCTCTACGGCATCGAGGTAACGGGGAGAAATGGGCGCACTCATAAATGTAGTTTTTCTCCGCAACCGCTGGTGGTGCCCCTGGGTTCGGGCGGACATTGCGATCGTTCCGTAACTTTCTCCCAAAACCCCACCAAATGCGACACTTTTTCACCCTGGTCCTGTGCCTGTTGGCCATCACGCTGACCGCCCAGGATTCCCCTTATTTTGTGGACCATCCCAGTCTGACGCCCGACGGAAAAACGATCATTTTTACCTACAACGGTGACTTATGGGAGGTGCCCGCCGCCGGCGGGCAGGCCAACCGCCTCACCGCCCTCGACGGGGCGGAGAGCAGCCCCCGCGTCTCCCCCGACGGGAAATGGATCGCCTTCTCCTCCAGTCAGTACGGCAACAACGACCTCTATCTGATGCCCTTCGGTGGCGGACCAATCCGGCAGCTGAGCTTCCACGAGAGCAGCGACGTGGCGGCGACCTGGAGCTGGGATAGTCAGACGATCTACTTCGTCTCCAGCCGCTACAACGCCCGCACCACCTACGCCATTTCCCGGGAGGGCGGCACGCCGAAGCGGTTGTTCGGCCACTACTTCAACACCATCCACAATCCCGCCATCCACCCCAGCACCGGCGAGCTGTACTTCAACGAAAGCTGGGAAAGCAGCATCTTCACCCACCGCAAGGGGTATAAGGGGCCCTTCAATCCCGACATCAAATCCTACAATAGTGCTACCGGTACCCTGACCCAGCACACCGACTGGGAGGGCAAGGACATGTGGCCCATGATCGACCGCAACGGGAACACCTACTTCGTTTCCGACCGGGACAACGGCGAGTACAATCTGTACGCCCTCCGGGACGGTAACCAACGGCGACTAACCCGCTTTTCCAGTTCGGTCTTCTCGCCCAGCATCAGCGCCGACGGCAGCGCCATTGCCTTCATCAGGGATTACCAACTCCACCTATTCGATACCGCCATCGGCAAGTCTCGCTTGGTACCCATTACGTTGAACGCCTTTGCCGGACTAACCAAAAGCCAGGACTTTACCACGGACGGAAAGCTTACTGCCTTCGACGTCGCGAAGGACGGCAAAAAACTGGCCTTCGTTTCCCGCGGGGAGCTCTTCGTTTCGGATATGGAGGGCAAGTTCATCCGACAGATGGAAACGGGTACCGGGCGGGTACTGGAGGTGAAGTGGCTCAAGGACGGCAAAACCCTCCTGTTCAACCAGACGAAGGGCGGCTACCAGAACCTCTACCGGATGCCTGCCGACGGCAGCGCGGCCCCCACGGCCATCACCAACGATACTAAGAACAACCGCAACCTGGAGATGAGTCACGATACCTCCCGGGTGGCTTACCTGAGTGGCCGCAACGAAGTGCGGGTCCTGAACCTGGACAACTTCACCACCGAGCTGGTGGCCCGGGATGAACTCTGGGGGTTTTATAATGACTTCCCCCTCTGGTCGCCCGATGACCGCTACCTGATGTATACGGCCTACCGGGACTTTGAGAACGACATCTTTCTCGTTGATCTGGAAAACGACAACGAGGTCAAGAACCTGACCAATACCGGAGTGAGTGAGTCCGGACCGGTCTGGTCGCCCGATGGGCGCTACATCTACTTCTCCAGTGCCCGGCGACAGCCAAGTTATCCGCGGGGTGGTGGAAATCAGAACCTCTACCGCCTACCCCTGCACCGCTACGAAGCGCCCTACCGGACGGAGAAGTTTGACGCCCTGTTCTCCGAGGAGAAAGAAGAGAAGGATTCGGTGGTCGTCAGTATCGATTACGAAAACATCATGGAGCGGCTGGAGCAGGTCGGTCCTGGATTCGGCACCCAGGGAGGGGCTTACGTGATCGAGGAAAAGGGCAAAACGATCGTCCTGTATGGCTCCAACCACGAAGGGGGGCGCACCAAGCTGTACAAGACCGTTTACGAGGACTTTGAGTCACCGAAGACGGAAGAAATCAAGGGGCAGGGCGTTGGCGGTGCCAACGATCTGGTCGTGGTCAAGGGAAAATACTATTTGCTCGGGGGCGGTAAGGTTCAGCAGATCAACCTCAACCAGAACAAGCTGGAGGCCACCGAACTGAAGCACACCTTCCGGCGAAACCTGAACGACGAGTTCCGGCAGATGTACTTCGAGACCTGGGCCAACCTGGAGGAAAACTTCTACGCCGAAGACTTTCACGGCGTGGATTGGCCGGCCCTGCGGGATCAGTACGCTAAGTACCTGCCCCACCTCACCAACCGGGCCGACCTGCGCCGACTCACCAATGACCTCCTCGGTGAGCTGAACACCTCGCATTTTGGGTTTAATTCTTCCGGTTCGGAAGAACGGGCGCGGCAGCGCTCCCGGACGCTTTCGCTCGGACTGGAATTCGCCCCGGATGATCCCTACCGCGTGGAGCGGGTACTGACGGATGGTCCCGCCGACGTCTACGGAAAGGACATTCAGCCCGGAGATCGTCTGGTGGCCGTGGGCGGCGAATCGGTGGATCCGGCCATGAACCGGGAGATGTACCTGTCCCGGCCGAGTATCGATAAGGAGATCATGCTGACCTTCGCCCGGGGCGGGGAACGGTTTGAGGTCGGTATCCATCCGGTAAACTACTTTCAGACCCGTACGGCCCGCTACGACGAATGGATGGACGATAATCAGGCGCGGGTAGACCGACAGAGTAAGAGCCGGATTGCCTACATCCACATGAAGAACATGGGCGGCGGGGAGCTCAACCGCTTCCTGGATGAAATGATCTCCGAGGGGTACCAGCGGGAAGGCATTATTCTTGATCTGCGCTACAATACCGGGGGGAACGTCCACGATGCCGTCCTCCAGTTCCTCAGCCAGCGGCCCTACCTCGAATGGGCCTACCGGGGTGGCGACCGGGCGTCCCAACCCAATTTTGCACCCCAGGCCAAACCGGTGGTCCTCCTGATCAACCAGCAAAGCCTGAGCGACGCCGAAATGACCACCGAAGGGTTCAAGCAGCTCGGTCTCGGTACGGTCGTGGGTACCCCCACCTACCGGTGGATCATCTTCACTTCCGGGAAGGGACTGGTAGACGGTTCCTTCTACCGTCTGCCCAGCTGGGGCTGTTACGGACTCGACGGGAGAAACCTCGAAAAGACGGGCGTGGAACCCGACGTAAGAATCGATAACACCATGGCCGATCGCCAGGCGGGGCGTGACCCGCAGCTGGATAAGGCCATTGAAATCATCATGGAGCAGTTGAAATAATGGGATTGGAACGGGAGCAGTTCCTTAAATGGGAAAGCTCCCGTTCTGATTTCCCTTATTTCCAGGCGTAAAAATTTTGCTGGGTCTTGCCCAGCGAGCGTTCATAATCCTGAAAGAAGTCCTTCAGTTTGCCAAAACGGTACTGCTTCTCTGCTCTCTCGCGGTTGAAAAAATCCACGTGTTGGTAGAGCTCCACCAACTGCTTTCTCCAGGTGAATTCCCGTAGCTGCACCATCTCTCCATCAAAAGTTTCGAGGAAGTAGCGGGCAATGAGTCCGCCGTCGTACGGGTGACGGGTATAAAAGAAGTATAGGTTCACGGATCCCTGGTGAATGAGCTTAACGAAGTACTGCTTATTCTTTACTTCTTTGCTCAGAAAAGCTACGGAGCCTTCCTTAGTTTTATGGATGATAAATCCCTGAATATCGGTAGGCTTGAACTTTTTAATCCTGCCCGGAGCCAACTCCATGGTAACGGATTTTTTAATGCTGGTGGGGTTGACACTCTTTCCGCTGAAAAAGCCGACTCCGGCATCAATTTTGACGGCAATGGAGTCCCCGCTCAGGGTGATCAGGGTTCCCGGAAACATGACGGCTTTGAGGGAAGAGCTGCCCAGAAGAAGCAAGAAGAAAAGGAGAAAATTGATGGATTTCATGGGTAGTGGTTTTATCACCCATTGCGCCAGACCAGGAATCTTACCCGTAGTAAAATTTTTTTCTCCGGGAAAAGGACTTTTCCGGGGAGTAGATCTATTCCCGAACTTTTATTCATTTTAGGGCGTTTCCTTGCCAAATGCGACTCAAAGACGAGCACAAACTCAACGCCATCATCCGGGCGACCCTGGAGCTGACCAACGAGAAGGGCTTGGCGGGTATCCGGATGAGCGACCTGGCCAAACGGGCGGGGATCGCCACGGGGAGTCTTTACACATATTTTGAGGATAAGCAGAATCTGTTGCTCTCCGTGAATCGCTCCGTGCGGTCCACGGCCGCCCGCTACCTTCGTCACCAGTTCCGGGAGGAGGATACGCTGGAGCATCGGCTGGAGCATACCGTCAAGCGGTACGTGGATTACGTGGGGGAACACCGGGAGGCCATTTTATTCGCCGATCTGCTCAAGCGCTCCCCCTACATGACCGAGGCAGCGAGCCAGGAAACCATGGACCACTTCCAGTTTTTGCTGGACATGGTGGAAGAAGGCCAACAATCGGGTATGATCAGAACGGGGGACCCGGAAGAATTGCTCCACGTGATGGACAGCATCGTCAAAGCCATGGTCGATTTTCAACTCTTTCACGGTAGGCCCTACACCAAAAATATCCAGCAACGAACGTGGGGAATTGTGCGGTCTGCCCTGATCGGATAAAAAATTTATCCCAAAAATGAATAAATATTCAATATTAAAGATATGACTCCAATTACCTCTTCACCAATTTTACTGACCGGCCTGACCGGATACATCGGTTCCCAGATTGCCGTCCAGTTACTCCAGCGGGGCTACCGGGTGCGGGGAACGGCCCGGAACCCGGCGAAGGCCGAAGCCGTCAAAACCGCCATTGGCCAACGGGTCGCCACGGAGGGCCTGGAAATTGTGCGGGCCGAACTGATGGACGCCGATAGCTGGCGGCCGGCCATGACCGGTGTGGAGTACGTCCTTCACGTTGCGTCTCCTCTGGCCGCCGTGGAGCCCAAGGACCCCAACGAATTGATCGTTCCGGCCCGTGAAGGAACCCTCAACGTCTTGCGCGCCGCCACGGAGGCGGGCGTCAAACGGGTGGTCATTACTTCTTCGATGGCGGCCGTGGTCTACGGTCAGGACAATGATCCCGCCAATCCCATGACGGAGAAGAACTGGACGAATCCGGAGCGGAAAGATGACGTGACCGCCTACATCCTGAGCAAGTACTACGCCGAGCGGGCGGCCTGGCAGCATGTGGACGAAACGCCGGGAGCACCGGAGCTGGTCACGGTAAATCCCGGGGCTGTCCTCGGGCCCCTGATCGGGAACAACCCCAGCGACTCGCTGCTGATCGTACAGAAAATGATGCGGGGAGACCTCCCGGGAGTACCGAAGTTCGGGTTTGAGATTGTTGATGTCCGGGACGTGGCGGACCTGCACCTGCGGGCCATGGAATCTCCCGCAGCCGCGGGCGAACGCTTCCTGGCCGTCGCCGGCCACCGGACCTTCCTCCAGATCGCCGAGACGCTGCGGAACAGCGTTCCCGCGCAAGCCAAGAAGGTTCCACGAATGCAATTCCCCAATTTCCTGATCCGCCTTTCGGCCCTTTTTGACCCGGAAACCCGCGGCATTCTGAACGAACTGGGCCGCAAGCGGGTGGCCAGTTCCGCAAAGGCACGGGAGGTGCTGGGCTGGACTCCCCGCACGCCGGAGGAGGCCATTCGGGCCACCGCCGAGAGCCTGATCGAAAGGGAACTGGTTTGACAAAAAAAGGGCACGCTGAGAATCTCAACGTGCCCGATTTTTTTTGGTATGCAACCCAGGCGCCGCTCAAAGGATCGTAAATCGCCGATTTTCGAACGCTTCGGGGTCGGGGAGAGGTCCTTATTGACCTCGAAGTGTGGTGTCCTGACGAAGTCGGATGCCTCCTTTGAGGGTCAATCCGGGAATCTTAGAGCTTGTTCGGATTTTGGTCATCTGACCGAATTTGAGATTTTTTTGGTGGTAGCGAGGCGGGACAACCGGAGTTTAGCAGCGCTAAATGAGGATTTTTCCAACGAAGCTAGCGCCAAAAAAGGCCAAATGGAGGTCGATTACTAAATTCCAAACAAGCTCTTACGCTCCCTACGAAAGCATCTTCATGCTGCGGTCCACGAAGGCCTTCAGGTCGGCCCCGGACAGCATCTGCTGGCTCAGCAGCGCCAGCTGGTAGAGGTGGGTGGCGTTCTCCGTGCGGGCTTCCGCATCTTCCTTCGCCAGGATCTGTTCCTTCACCACCGGATTGTTGGCGTTGATGATCACCTGGTAAGCGTCGGGGAACATATTGGGATCCATACCCTGAAGCATCTGCATCTCCTTCATGCGGCGCATGAATTCCGGGCGTACGATCTGTACCGGCGCGTCGGTAGTGTCCAGCGGCTTCAATTCCACGGAACCCGCCGTGCCGACGATCTCCGTAAAGAGCCCCTTCACGGTTTCCTGCTCCTCCTCGCTCAGCACGATCTCTTTTTCCTCGTCCTTCTGGACGAGTTGATCGGGGGTGGCGGAGTCCACCCGCACGAAGGTGATTTTTTCCTCCTTCTGCTCCAGCGACTGGATGAAGGGAGCGTCAATGGCGTGCTCGAACTTCAGCACGTCGTACCCGCGCTCCTGCACGGAGGTGATCAGGGTATGCTGCTTGTCCGCGTCGGCGGTGTAGATGCCCACCAGCCGGTCATACTTGTCGGTCTGGTTCTCCTTGATGCGTTCGCGGTATTCTTCGACGGTGAAGTGCTTGCCTTCGGTGTTGCCGAGCAGGACAAACTTCTTGGCCCGGTCGTAGAATTTATCGTCAGAGATCATACCGTACTTCACGAAGACACCCAGGTCGGACCACTTATTTTCGTAGTCTTCGCGGTTGTCCTTGAAAAGTCCGTTCAGCTTCTCGGCCACCTTCTTGGTGATGTAGCCGGTAATCTTTTTAACGTTGGTATCCGCCTGGAGGTAGGAACGGGACACGTTCAGCGGGATGTCCGGCGAGTCAATTACGCCATGGAGTAGGGTCAGAAATTCCGGCACGATGTCCTTGACGTCGTCGGTTACGTAAACCTGATTGCTGTAGAGCTGGATTTTGTTCCGTTGCAGTTCCAGTCCGGCGGAAAGCTTGGGGAAGTAGAGTACCCCGGTAAGGTTGAAGGGGTAATCGATGTTGAGGTGAATCCAGAACATCGGGGGTTCACCCATGGGGTAGAGCTCGCGGTAGAAGGCTTTGTAGTCCTCGTCCGTCAGGTCGGCGGGCGACTTCTTCCACAGCGGGTCAGTATTGTTGATGATGTTGTCAACCTCCGTCTCTACTTTAACGGGCTCCGGCTTGTCTTCTCCCTCGGCTACTTCTCCTTCGGGCGTCTCGTAGGTGGTCTCCGTGCGGGTACCGAAGCGCACGGGGAAGGGCAGGAAGCGACAGTACTTCATCAGCAGGCCCTCGATCTCTCCCTCTTCCAGGTACTGCGCGCTGTCCTCACTAATGTGAAGAATGATGTCGGTGCCGCGGAAGTCGCGTTTTGCCGCACCAATCTCGTAACTAGGGTCTCCTTCACAGACCCAGCGGACGGCCTTCGCGTCCTCCTGGTAACTCTGGGTGACGACTTCTACCTTGTCGGCCACCATGAAGGCGGAGTAGAAGCCAAGACCGAAGTGGCCGATGATGCTGGCCTCGTCCTTATATTTTTCTACGAAATCCTGCGCGGAAGACAGCGCCACCTGATTCAGGTATTTCTTGACTTCCTCTCTGGTCATGCCGATGCCCCGATCGCGGATCGTCAGGGTTTTGGCGTCCTTGTCGATGAGAATGTCGATGGTCAAATCGCCGATGTCCCCACTTACCTCACCCTTGCGGGCCAGGGTTTGCAATTTACTGGTGGCGTCAACGGCATTGGATACAAGTTCCCGGAGGAAGATTTCCTGATCGGAGTACAGAAACTTCTTGATGATCGGAAAGATATTCTCCGTCTGTACGGAAATTTTTCCCTTTGGCATTGCATGCTATTTTGGTCCGCTTGATCCCGGCAAAGAACATTCCAGTCTTATCGTCCTGACACTTTGACGTGTAAAAAGAGGAATTGCGTGTTTCCGTATTTCATACCAACTTGCCCTTCTAATTATCGTAAACCTCTTGTTTTCCGCCCGCCCCGGAGGTAAATTTGTTTTACAGCGTCCAACCATCATTTTTGGGTGGCCGCTAGCCCTAATCGTTCGAGGCAGCAATGCCGAATGATAAACTGATGGGGCGGGCCGGTCGGTAACAACGGGGGGGTTGAAGCCGGCGATAGGCCCGCCCCTCGTTTTTTGATGAAGGGGCTATATACTTCCAAATATTCAGGTGGACGTTTTTTGCGGCGGCGCGCGGGTGCCGTGGTATTGGGAATAGATGGAGGCGCAAAATCTTGCGTCTCCACCCAGCTAAAATCATTTGACCGTTTAATCCACCATTTTAGTCCGCCGCCGACATCTACTCACCATGAAAGCACACCTGAACCTGATCGTCATTATGCTGGCCCTAACGGCCAGCCTTTACCTGGGCTGGCGGGTCACCCAGCCGGAGTTGACGGGCCACTGGCACGTGCATCCGGCCTACCAAACGAGTCAAGATGGCCTATCGGGAGTACATCATTTCAAGATTAACGGTAATGGTGAAGTACGGATAAACGAGGTTTTGGACGAAGAGTACGCGGTCACCGGATACGTCGACAAACTATTTCTCACAATGCATCTTAGGTTGGAGTGCTGGTACGAGAGTTTTCAATATCGCATTCGTGGTGACCGGATGGATTTCTGGTACGAAGACGGAGAACACAGCCGCTGGCGGCCCGTCGCCCACCGTTTTCGCCCCGGAGATTGTGACCCGGAACAAGATTATTTCATCGATTTGCCCATCTCCATTACGCTACCCAGAGATACCATGGGAGAGTACCCCGTTATCCCGGTAACGCATAAGCATCTGACATTCCAGGTAGGAAGGGATCGTTTCAACAGTGAAATCAAGGCTTTAGCGGCCGGCTACCGAAAAATTCTGGATCAGGATGGGCTAAAAGATCTTATTCGCCAACATTCCCTCTATGTACCGCCATCAACCAGGGATCTTCCAGCGGTAGCGATCATCTACAAAGACGCCAGCATCACGCCGGACGAATTACGGACGGCCCTGACGGATGACCTCCAAACCATCACCAATCTGGACGGCTACTACCTGGCCCACCGAAACCCCAACGAAGAGGGGTTGGCGCTGACTTTTCGGTGGGTAGCGTTTTAAATATTTGGGTAGCCCAGCGCCCAAAAGGTCGTCGGCCGAAACGCGAGGTACGAGCAGGTTCGTCCGCCGACCGGTACGGTAGCGCTCCTCGGAGCGGAGCACCTCGACCGGCAGGCTACGGAATAGTCTGGCCCTGGAATCTGCCTCGGAGCGGAGCTCCTCGACCGGTCTGCCGCGATGCATCGGATGACCCCTCGTTTCACTCGGGAGACATCCGATGAACGCTACTTCCTTCTTTATTCTTCCTTCTTCCTCCCTCCCCACTAAATCCTGAATCCTCAAACCTCAGGCCTAAATCCTCAATCCCCCTCCCTACCGCATATTCATCATCTTCCACACCAATTCCTTGAGGAGCTCGCTTTCTCCCTTGCCGGCGAGGTTGCTGCCGACGCCCTTGGACTTCAGGTCGTACTCCCGCAACAGGGCAAAAATGTTGCGGATGCCCGCTTCGGAATAATTGCGGGCGGTACGGTCGTAGTCGGCCAGGAAGAAATCGAAGCGAAGGCTCAGCGCCGACATGATTTCCTGCTTACTGGCCCGCTGGCGGTGGAGTTCCTTGAGCCGGAATACCTTGCTGAAGTAAGTGTACAGACTCCCCAACACCATGGGCAGCGGACCGGCCTTGGGGTTGGCCCGGAAGTAGTGAAGGATCCTGGTGGCCTTCACCGGGTCCTGATGGCCGATGGCCTTCTGGAGCTCAAAGACGTTGTAATCTTTACTGACGCCCACCTGGTCCTCCACAATTTGCGCTGTGATGGTGGTGCCGGGCGCCAGGTTGAGCATCAGTTTGTCCAGCTCGTTGCTGATTTTACCCAGACTCGTGCCCAGAAACTCGCTCAGCAGTAGCGAAGCTTCGTTGTCGATGCCGTACTTCCGGTCCTTGAGGTACTTGCTGATCCAGCCCGGAATCTTGTTCTCGTAGAGGGCCTTGGATTCAAAAACGACCCCGTTTTTTTTGAGGTTCTTCGTCAGGGCCAGGTTGCCGTTGAGCTTCTTGTGCTTGTGGCTGATGACCAGCACGGTCGTGGGGGAAGGCTTTTCGGCGTAGGCCGCCAGTTCCTTGAGGCTGCGCATGTCCTGGGCCTCGCGGAGGATGACGAGCTGGCGTTCGGCCATCATCGGAAAGCGCCGGGCGGCGTCGATTACCTGGAGGTGATCGGTATCCTTGCCGTAGAGGATCGTCTGGTTGAAGGCCCGCTCGTGCTCCTGCAGGGCGTGTTTTTCGATGGCGGCTTCCAGTTGGTCAATGAAGTAGGCCTCCTCTCCGTGCAGGAGGTAGAGGGGAGAAAAATCACGGCCCTTGATGGCCTTTTGGAGACTGGAAAAATCCATGCCGCTAAGGTAAGTGAGTGTAAAGGATATTCAAATGCGTGGCCGCGAACAACGTGGGTCCGGGAACCGCCGTACATTTGTGTAAATAGTAATCCCACGAAAATGAAGTATCTCCTCTTTTTGCTACCCGTCTTGATGTTGGTGGCCTGCCAGGACGACCAGGCCACGGGCAGCAAGACCCAAATGGTGTCCTCCACCGCTGAGTTTGCTTCCAGTCACGACAGTGACACGGCGAAGTACAAACCGCTGTTTATTCACGGTATTCCGACCGACGACGAAATCAACGCCGATAGAACCGGAATGGGAGGGCATGGACGAATCCTTCCCCCCGACATGAGCCGTACCGAAGCACAGGTACTGACCAAAAGCATCTGGGTGTTTGAATTTTACATCGACTCCCAGGCGAGCCTACCCCAGACGGCCCAGGGCACCGGGCAGTGGATGCAGTTCAACCCCGACGGCACCTTTATCGCCGGGCACTGGCAGCAGCAAACCCACTCCGGTGCCTGGTACCTTGATTACCAGGAAAAATTCCCGAAGCTGACCCTGGACAGCAACGTCGACCGCATGGACGCCGTATGGGAAATCCAGGCCATCAACGCCGAACAGGATAACATGGGCTGGCGCCGGGTGCCCGACGCCTTCGGCCCCTACCGCAAGTCCATCATGGGTAAGGTCATCGAACTCTATGATCGCCCCACGCGGCAGCAGTTCGAGCACCTGCTGAACCAACCCGGTTTGTAGTGAAGTAAGAATACCAAAGAGGAAGCCCCGGATGAAAATTTTCATCCGGGGCTTTTTCGTTCGGGAACGGCCGATTTATTCAATCGTCACCTCCCGGTCGGGCTTCATGTTCGCTCCGGCCTTGGGGGCCGTGATGACCAGCACCCCTTCGTCCATCTTAGCGGTAATGGCTTCCTGATCGACTTTCTCGCTCAGCTGGAACCAGCGCTCAAAGGATTTGATGGGATACTCCTGAAGCAGGAAATCGGGGGTGTCGTGCTCGGGATGACGGTGGCCGCTGATGTAAATGACGTCGTTGGCCAGACTGATCTTGATGTCCTCCCGCTTAAAGCCCACGCAAAATACCCGGGCCTCAAAGTGGGTGGAAAACTCCTCAATGTTAACGGGAACGTTGTGCTTAGGGCGGCGCGGACCGTACTGGGGGCGACGACGATGGTGGCGGTGATGGCGATGCTTGTGGTGGCGCATATGGTCTATTGTTTACTCCGGTAGACGGCCGTGCCATCCGATTACTTTAAATCGCCGCATTTTTTTACAAAGTCCCCGCTGCTTCCCGATAAATCACGGCCAAAACCACCTGGCCGGCGGCTCCGAGGCTCACTTTATCGATGGCGTCCATGCCGTCGTCTCCGGTATGCCAGTGGAGCACGAAGCCGGACTCCGTTTCCTTACGACGGTTGATGATGTCGATGGTCGGGATACCCGCCATCTGGTTAATGAAGTAATGGTCGTCCGTCACGGCACCGCCGTCTTCGTTGACGTAGTATTTGCCGTAGCCCATCTGGGCGGCGAGCCCCCAAACCTTTTGGACAACCTGGGGTGCGAAGTGCTGGGAAACCCCCTCAATGGCGAAGCGGGGGTCCTTACCACCGACCATGTCCAACAAAATGCCGTACCGTGGTTTGATGCCCGACAGCGTACGGGCGTAGTGCTGGGCCCCGAGGCCCCAGCTTTCGGTGTTTTCGGAGGCTCCCTGGTCTTCGGCGTCCAGGAAGACGATGTCGACGCCGATTTCCGGGCCGTCGTTACCCAGGTGACGGGCAATTTCCAGCAGTACCCCCACGCCGCTGGCGCCGTCGTCGGCGCCCTCCACCACGGCAGTGGGGTCGTCTTCCAGCGGGCTGTCCGCCACGTAGCGGGTATCCCAGTGGGCGGCGAGGAGAATGCGGTCCCGCAGGGCCGGCTTAAACCGGCCAATCACGTTGGTGCCCCGGAACTGGGTGCCGTCAGGTCCCGTAGCGTTGAAGTTTTGTTCCTCCACTTCGGCTCCAAAGGTGTTGAGTTGCTCCACCAGCCAGTCGCGGGTCGCGTCGTGGGCCGGGCTGTTCATCGTCCGCGGACCGAAGGCCACCTGCCGGGCGACGTAGGCGTAGGCACTGTCGGGCTCAAACTTAGGGACGGGTTTCGGGGCTACCGTAGGCTCATTGGGTGAAGAAGCGGTGGTAGCGGCGGGGTCTTCCTTGCCGCAGGCCGTGAAGAGCAGGGGCAAGAGGAGAAGCGTAAAACGGAAAAAGAAGGATTGAGACAAAACGTACAATTGTGGCCGCCCGCGACGAGGCGACGAGCGGAGCGTTCATCCAAAAAAATGGCGCTTGTCTGGGGTTATACCGATGGCCAAAACCCGGACAAGCGCCAGAGCAAAAGATTATTTTCCGGCCCCGGAATCATCGTCCGTGATCAGTTCGGCGTCCACCATGATGTACATCAGGCGGTTGATATCGTCGTCATTGAGCAGGAGCTTACCGCGCAGTTTGATGCGTTCGGTGCTGTACTTCACCGGCTCGTTGGCCGTAACTTCCATGACCGTTTCCGGCCCAGCGCCACCACAGAAGAAACACATATTGTAGGGATAGGCACTGAAGACGAATTCGGTGTGGCTTTTGTAGCCCTCCACGGGAACGATGTAGCCACTGATTTCGATGATTTCTCCTTCCAGGTCCTTAATCTCCTGGCTGAAGACGGGAACGTCTACCTTGAACCCCAGTAATTCGTCGAATTGCTTTTCGTAGGTGATCTTACTGAGGGTCTGCCACATCTGGGCGTCCTGAGCGGTAAGCTCGGTGGCGGCACCAAACAGCAACAGAAGAAGGGGGAGAAAAAGCGCACGCATGGCGGATGATTTTAGTGAGGAGGGTGTGCCGCCAAAGATCGGGATCTTTGGCGGCTTACAAAGATAGGAACGTCGAACGGACCGCCTGGATTAATAAGGAGGCGTTAAAAAATCCGTCCAAACAGGCTCTTATTTCCATTTGATGTTGCAGCCCATGCTGGGATACTGCTTTTCCGGAGCGGGGCGCCCGGCCAGTAGATCGTCCAGCGCATTGCGGAGATCGACCCCGGAAACCGGACTGCCGGAATTGGGGCGGCTGCCGTCCAGGCGGCCGCGGTAGTAGAGCTTGCCGTCTCCGCTGAAGAGGTAAAGGTCGGGCGTACAGGCCGCGTCGTAGGCTTTGGCCACCGACTGATCTTCGTCGTAGAGGTAGGGGAAATTGAAGTGGTTCTTCTCGGCGAAGACCTGCATGTTTTCCGGACTGTCGACCGGGTATTTTTCGACGTCGTTGGAGCTGATGGCCACCACACCGATGCCGCGGGTACGGTAATCGTTGGCTACCGCCACCAGCTCGTCGATCACGTGCAGCACGTAGGGACAATGATTGCAGATGAAGTACACTAGGGTACCGCTGTCTCCCTGGAGGTCTTTAAGACTGAGCTGCCGGTCGGATACCGTGTCGAGGAGCGTAAATTCGGGTGCTTGGGTGCCGATGTCGAGCATCGTAGATTCGGTCAGGGCCATGTTGGTTGTTGGTTTTCTGAATAATGATTTAGGGGGCGAGGGACCGCAGGTGCAAAGATGCCCTGGAGGAGCCGAATTTGTGAGCAGGCTCATCGTGAGCGATAACCGTGCCATTCGTTCTCTATGCCGGCCTCCCGGGCGGTCGCGGCACCTGCGCGCAGCGCCCAAGTGCTTGGTCGGACTTGCGCCCCACCATCCCGGATGATCGGCGATCCCAGCGACCTGCGATCTCGGGGCCGTTGCCCGTGAGATCGACTATATAAAGTGATAAATCGAGTTTTGGGTTGACTCAAAACCCCCGGATTCTCCGGAATGCTACCCAGGAAGTTTGCATCTTTGGGGAGCAAATTCCACCGCTTATGACTTTCCTCTGTATTTCCTGCTATTTCAAGGGAGCCCCCTTCCTGCGCGCCTGCAAAGCGGCGGGAAATACGGTCTACCTGCTGACGGCCAAAAAGCTCGAGCATGACCCCTGGCCCTGGGAGGCGATTGACGAGGTGTTCTACATGGAAGACGACAGCAACAGTCCAGCGAATCTCGGGAACCTGGCGAAGGGACTGGCCTGGATGATGCGCGACCGGCAGGTAAACCGCATCGTGGCCCTCGATGACTTTGACGTCGAGAAGGCCGCCTACCTGCGCGAAGAGTTTCGCCTGCCCGGCATGGGGCAAACGACGGCTCGCTACTTCCGGGATAAGCTTGCCATGCGCATTCGCGCCCGCGAGGCCGGCGTTCCGGTGCCCGACTTCACGCCCCTGTTCAACAACCAGGTGCTGGCCGACTTCGCCAACCGGATTGAATATCCCTGCCTGATCAAACCCCGGGGAGAAGCCAGTGCGACGGGCATTAAAAAACTACACTCCGCCGATGAACTCTGGGCGGCGGTGCACGCCCTCGGGGAAAAGCGGCACGAGTACCTCATCGAGCAGTTTCGCCCCGGAGATGTCTACCACGCCGACGCCATCAGCGTGGACGGGGAAGTGGTTTTCTGCCAGATTTCCCGCTACCTGAGCACTCCCTTTGAGGTGGCCCACGGCGGCGGCATTTTCCGCTCCGTCAGCGTACCCCACGACGAAGAGGATGCCCAGCGCCTGCGGGCCCTGACGGCCGAGGTAATGCAGGCCTTTGGCATGCGCTTCAGCGCCAGCCATACGGAATTCATCAAGCTCCCCAACGGCGAATTCGTCTTCCTGGAGACGGCCAGTCGGGTAGGGGGCGCGCACCTCGCGGAGATGGTGGAGGCCGCCACGGGCGTCAACCTCTGGGCCGAATGGGCCCGGCTGGAAACCGCCATGGCCCACCATACTGCCTACCAGGTCCCGGAGCGTAAGTACGGCCAGGCCGGCATCGTCGTCAGCCTTTCCCGCTTCGAGCGGCCGGACATGAGCGGGTTCAATGACCCCGAAGTCGTCTGGAAGATCGATAAGAAGCAGCACATCGGCATGATCGTAGCCAGTGAACGCGCCGCACGGGTGCGCGAACTACTCGATGATTACGCCGGTCGCATCGCGCGAGATTTCCACGCCTCGGCTCCCGCACCGCCCAAAAGTGCCCACTAGGGCGGGGAAGCCTACCCGAAAAGCCGGAAAAACTCCTGCGGGAGAATTGAACCATCGGTAACCGACAAACATTAGCGTTCGGAATAATTCCACAACACTAAATCAAACCAATCACCATGCGTAAGCAAGTACTTACCCTCACCTTTGCGCTCTTCGCGCTGCTGCTGACCACCAGCCTGGAAGCTCAACTGCGGACCACCCCCGCTTCTCCCTCCGCCAAAGTGGAGACGACCATCGGTCTGACCGACGTTCACATCGAATACAGCCGCCCCGGCGTTAAGGGCCGTAAAATCTTTGCCCTCAATGGTCTGGTGCCCTTCGGCCAAGTATGGAGAACTGGTGCCAACCAGGCCACGAAAATCACCTTTGGTGGAGACGTCATGATCGGTGGTGAGGAAGTTCCCGCCGGCAGCTACGCGGTGCTTTCTAAGCCTTTCACTACGGAGTGGGAAGTAATGTTCTTCCCCTACGAGACCGGCAACTGGGGTAGCTACGTCGACAAAACGCCTGCCGTTACCACCAAGGTGAAAAGCATGGCCTCCGAAGGAAAAGTAGAAGCCTTCACGATTGACGTGCAGAACTATACCCTGGACGGTGCTGACATCGTCATGAAGTGGGACAACACGATGGTCGCTGTACCCGTGAAGACGAATGCTAAGACGCAAATTATGGCCAGCATTGACCGCATCATGGCGGGCCCCGGCATGAACGATTACTACAACGCCGCTTCCTTTCTTCACGAAAACGGCGATAAGGAAAAGGCCCTGGAATACATCAATAAGGCCGTAGCCATGGGCGGTGACAATCCACGTTACTGGATGGTACGTCGTCAGGGCTTGATCCTGGTGGATATGGGCATGAAGGAAAAGGCCACGGACGCTTTCAACCTGTCCGCCGAATTGGCCGAGAAGGCCGGTAATATGGACTACGTGCGGATGAACGAGAAGTCCATACTCGAGCTGAATTATTAGGGTATCCTGAACGGAACGAAAGCGCAGTTGGCTCGGGCCGGCTGCGCTTTCTTTTTGTCCCCTTTTCGTCATCCGTTTTTAACCCGGGGGTGTTTATGCTCCCGTAACCCTACTTTGGCACACCCCCAATTCATTCCGTATGTCTGCATCCGCCACCATGCCCTACTTCATCAAGCCGTCGGTCAACCTGAGCCGGGAAGAGAAGCGGGCCGCCTACGCCGCTGCCCGTCAGGCCATTCTGGCCACCCTAGGGGAGGAGCCCAGCGAAATGGTGAAGATGGTGACGATCAACTCCCTGCTGAAAAGCCACCTCCCTTATTATTACTGGGTGGGTTTTTACCTCGTCCGTGGTGACCGACAGCTGGTAGTGGGACCCTACCAGGGAACGCTGGGCTGCCTGTACATCGATTTTGGTCGGGGCGTATGCGGAGCGGTGGCGGCTTCCGGAGAAACAAAAATCGTGGAAGACACTCACGCCCTCGTGCCGGGCAAGGAGCACATCGCCTGTGATCCCAACAGCCGCTCCGAGATTGTGGTGCCGGTACGGCGCCCCGACGGCTCCCTGATGGGCGTCTTTGACGTAGACAGTTCCCTGGAATCGTCTTTCGACGCGGTAGACCAGGAAGAACTGGAAGCCCTGCTGGGGGAGGTGTTTGGCGGCTAGCGCACTCCGCCCAGAATACTATCTTTGCCCGGGTTTACGCTTCGTGAGCCCCAAACCCCCGCATCATGGCCGCTGGCTACACCATCAAACTTCCCCAGTTCGAGGGGCCCTTCGACCTGCTGCTCTTCTTCATCGAGCGGGATGAGCTGGACATTTACGATATCCCCATCGCGCAGGTGACGGATGAGTTTCTGGCCTACATGCGGCAGGCCGAGGCCATGGACATCGACCTGGCCAGTGAGTTTGTCCTCGTGGCGGCCACCCTGTGCCGCATCAAGGCCAAAATGCTCATCCCCCGCAAACCGGTAGACGAAGATGGCAACGAGATCGATCCCCGCGAGGAACTCGTGGCCCGCCTGCTGGAATACAAGCGATACAAATCCGTGCTGGAGGAACTGCGGACCCTGGAGACGGAACGCGGCATGCGCAATTACCGGGGTAACGTCACGGCGGAACTCGCCCAGTTGGCCACGAAAGCGCTGGTGGACGTGGAGCTGGAAAGCGTAACCCTGTTCAAACTGCTGCGGGCCTACGAACGGATGCTCCAGAAACTGGAGGACGCCAGCAAGCGGCCCGTGGTGCACGAAATTGCACAGTTCAGTTATACCATTGAAGATCAGCAGACCCGGATTATGGACGTCGTGTCGCGAGTGCGGACCAGCGGTGAGCGGGCAACCTTCATGGATATTTTCTCAGTATGCGAAACCCGCATTCACGCCATCGTGACCTTCCTGGGCTTACTGGAACTGCTGAACCTGCAGGAAGTGAAGCTCATTCCCGGCGAGGGACCGAATAACTTCTGGCTGGAGGCCGGACCCGGCGAAGAGGAGTAGGTGAACCGCGGGTATAGGCGCGTAAGCCCCAACCTCAGATTTAGTTAAGGACTTCGGTTGCCACGTGCAGAAAGCGCGGGACTTCCACCTGGAACAACTCTCCTCCCTGGCGGGGGGAAGCGGACTGCCGCTTCATCAGGTACGTTCCCTGCATGGCGCCGATGGGCGTTTCAAACTGTACCCAACTGGTGTATTCATGGAATTGGCCCGGAAGGATTACCGGTTGCTGCCCCACCACACCTTCTCCTTCCACGAGCCGTCGGGCCCCGGTAGCGTCAATAACCTCCCAGGACCGACTGAGAAGCTGCACGGGGTGCGCTCCGTCATTGGCGATCCGGATCCGGTAAGCGTGCACGTAGAGTTCCTTCTCCGGGTCGCTGTACTGGGGTTGGAAAATGCTGTCGGCACTTACGGTTACTTCCTGGGTTGTTTGACGAACCATATTGGATGGTCATTGAGGTTATTCCTTTCAGACAATCGAGGTGCCGAAAGGTTGTGGCAAACGCCTGGTTCGTGGGGAGCAATCGGTATGGCGCGATGAATTCAGTCCCTAGAAGGGCAGATCGTCGTCAGCGGAAACGGCCGGTTCGTCGCCGGCGCTGGGGAAATCGTTAAAGGTTTCTTCCGAGCTGGTGCTGACGCCACTGGAAGCGGAGATGTTTTCTACCCGCCAGGCGTTCAGGTTGGTGAAGTAGCGGCCCTGCCATTCCCGGCCCCGCAGATCGAAGTGCACCTTGATTTCGTCGCCTTCGTTCAGGTCGTCAACGATGGCCGTCCGATCCTGGGTGCACTGGAATTTTACAAAGTTGTCGTACTGTCCGCCGTCATTGGCTTTGATCACAAAGTCACGCACCCGGAAGGATTCTCCCTTGGTTTCCGTTTCGTATTTCTTGACCAGGGTGCCGGTGATTTCAAAAGACATATTATGCGTAGTTTTTCAAATTAATGGGGTGCAAAAGTGGCCACTTCCGCCAGTTACTGCGCGAAAGTACGACCTTAATGGGGTGATGGCCTACTTTGTCGTTTTTTCACAGCCCCCGGCGCAATTCCCGTAAAGGTTGAGCGAGTGACTGGTGACGTTGAAATGCAGGATTTCACCCATCATGTTTTTGATCTGCTGGACGCGGGGATCGCAAAATTCCAGCACCTTGCCGCAGTCATTACAGATCAGATGATCGTGCTGCTTGTAGCCGTAGCTTTTTTCGTACTGAGCGAGGTTTTTCCCAAACTGATGCTTTTTGACCAGGTCACAGCTCACGAGAAGTTCCAGGGTGTTGTACACCGTAGCCCGGGAGACCCGGTAGTTGTTGGTCTTCATGTGGATGTAGAGGGACTCTGCGTCGAAGTGATCGTCTCGGCTGTAAATCTCCTCCAGAATGGCGAAGCGCTCGGGGGTGCGGCGCGCTTTGCGCTCCCGTAAGTGGTCCGAAAAAATCTCCTTCACCCGTTCAAAGTCGGTGCTCAGCTTGCTCTCCATGCCCTTTAATTAAATTTATTCTACCCGGGAAACGGTTGAGATGTTATCTAAGTTTTGCAAGCCGCGCATGGCCAGGAAAAGCTGGTCCGTATTCCGCACCAGCAGACTGATGTTGGCCTTGAAGTAGCCGTCTTTCGCCGAGATGTTGAAGGAACGGATGTTGAGGTCCATCTGACCAATTTCGTGGCTGATCTGTTCGATCACGCCCTTGCCGCTGTCGAGTCCCGTGAGGGTGAGGTTCACCACGAAACTGGATTCGGTGGTGCTCACCCACTCGGCCTTCATGATCCGGTAGCCGTAGTTGGCCATCAGGTTTTCGGCGTTGGGGCAGGTAGCCCGGTGTATTTTCAGGCCGGCATTGGCCGTCAGGTAGGCGAAGACCTGATCCCCCTGCACGGGATTGCAGCAACTGGCCATGGTGTATTCAAACTGATCTCCGGGCTCTCCGTTGATCATCAGCTTGCTGTGGCCCTTGATCTTACTGGCCGGGTTCCGCTTGCGGGCGGCGGGGGCACTGGGAGCGGGGGCAGTGGGCAGTTCCGCGGCCTTGGCCACCAGCTTCCCATTTTCAACGATGAAGGGCTCCAGCACCTGGGCTACGGTCATGGCCTCCGTGGCCACATTGTAGAACAGATCGACGTGGCTGCGGTCGGTGTGGAAGTTGGCCAGTTGCTCGAAGGCCGCCTTGGTGTCTTCTACCTTGAGGTTCTTGAGCTTGCGCAGCAGCGCCTCCTTGCCCAACTCACCCTTTTCTTTACGGTCGGCCTTCAGGGCCTGGCGGATTTTGGAGCGGGCCTTACCCGTCTTCACCATTTTCAGCCAGTCCTTATTCGGCTTCTGCTGCTTGTTGGTGATGACCTTCAGGCGGTCGCCATTTTGCAGCTCGTAGGAGAGGGGAACGATCCGCTCATCACACAGCACGCTTTGGCATTGATGGCCGACCATGGTGTGAATGCTGAAGGCAAAGTCAAGCGCCGTAGCGCCCTTGGGCATGGTCTTCATGTCGCCGTCCGGCGTCCAGACGTACACTTCCTCGTTGAAGAAGTTATTGGCCCGGAAATCACCGAGAAACTGAACGGTGTCGCTGTTGGGGTCTTCCAGAATGTCGCGGACGCTCTCAAACCACTGCTCGTAGATGTCCGGCTGATTGCTAACCCCCTTATACTTCCAGTGGGCGGCGAAGCCCCGTTCGGCAATTTCGTTCATCCGCTCACTGCGGATCTGCACCTCGACGAAGCGGGCGTCCGGCCCGGCCACGGTGGTGTGCAGGCTTTCATATCCGTTGGACTTCGGGATGGTGATCCAGTCCTTCAGCCGCTCGGGTACGGCCTGATAGACGTCCGTAACGATACTGTAGGCACCCCAGCAGGCCATTTTTTCCTGCTTCGGCGGCACGTCCACGATGATGCGCACGGCAAAGAGGTCGTATATCTGCTCGAAGGGAACCTGCTTCTTCTTCAGCTTATTGGAAATGCTGTAGATGGATTTCGGACGGCCGTATATCCGGTAGGGGATGTTCAGTTCGTCCATCCGCTCCCGTAGCGGAGCGATGAAGCGTTCGATGTATTCCTCGCGCGAGGCTTTGGTTTCCTGCAGCTTGCGGGCAATGGTGTTGTACTCCTCCCTTTCGAGCACCTTCATGCAGAGGTCCAGAAATTCCGAGCGGAAATTATACAGTCCCAGGCGGTGGGCCAGCGGTGCGTAGATGTAGCTGGTTTCGGCGGCGATTTTGAGCTGCTTGTGCTCGGGCATGCTCTTGATCGTCCGCATATTGTGCAGGCGGTCGGCCATCTTGATGAGCACGATCCGTACGTCCACAATGAGCGTAGACAGTACCTTTTTGAAGTTGGCCGCCTGCTGGCTCTCGTGCTGGTAGGCGCTGTCGAGTTTGGTCAGGCCATTGACCATCTGGGCGATGCGCTCCCCGAACTCGGCCTGAATCTCGTCCAGGGTGACGGGGGTGTCTTCCACCACGTCGTGCATCAGGGCCGCACAGATGGCCGTCGTGCCCAGTCCGATCTCCTCCCCGCAGATGCGGGCCACGGCAATCGGGTGGAAGATGTAGGGCTCCCCCGACTTCCGGCGCTGGTGCCGGTGAGAATAGTTGGCCAACTCGAAGGCACGATCCATCTGCGCCCGATCCTCCTCGGAATAGGAGACCCGCATCGCAGCGATCATTTCTTCGTAGGCAGTCCGGATCTGGGTCCGTTCCTCAACGTTTATTTCGATTACTTCAGCCATACCTAGGTAGAGAACAAAAATGCGGATAAAACGGCTTAAATCCTACCATGAAACTACAAAGTATGATATTTAGTAAGCTAGGGCGTGGCCGCAGGTGCCTTGAGGTGACGAAGAGCAAAAATTTTGGGTTAAAACCATCAAATGACTGTATTTCGTACAAATTCGGCTTTTTTCAATTTTTTTTCAATTTTTTCAATTTTTCCGTGCACACCACCCCGAACCTGAGGTTTGAGCCACCAAACGCACGCGAATAGCGGCGAACTTAAACTACATTTGTTACTCTCTAAGCCTCTTTTATCATGAAGTACGTATTTCTCTCTTGCGTCTTCTTTTTCTTCACCCTCGGTCTGGCCGCACAAAGTGCGGCGGAGGACCTTCGTATTTTCCCCAACCCCGTAGCTGATCAATTTGAGATCGGGAACAGCGAGCGTGTAGCGAGCATCCGCGTAATCAATATGGTGGGCCGTGAGGTGCGGAAATTCGAATACGTCGCCAAACAGCCTTACAACATCAGCGACCTTCCCCAGGGCATGTACCTGGTGCAGTTGCGGGATGCCGACGACCAGGTGATCCACACCCAGCGCGTTAAGAAGAACTGATCAGCGGGTTATCTCCCGAATCGACCTCACATTTCTGATCAAAACTCCTTGGCGTAACGCACACACTTTACACTATCTGCCCGCTGGGCATTTTACCGTCTCTTTTGAAGTTTTTGGCCCCCGGCCATCCTGAACCGATTTGAGGTTTTTAATTATTTCAGTTTCAATTTCAATGTCGGGTTCCCCGTCCTTCGTGGAGCGGCACATCGACCCCGGGCCCTCGGCCCGTGGAACCGGTGCGTCCGCCCTGTGGGCGGGGAGCTTTTTTTATGCCGCTGCGACGGACGGCAGCGGGTCAACCACCCTCCCGCTCGTTCCGTTCTTAGGGTATGCTGAAATGGTTGCTCATCTTCCCCATCCGGGTTTATCAGTGGACGATCTCCCCACTCCTGGGGGCCAACAAGTGCCGCTATGATCCCACCTGCTCTTCCTACGCCATTCAGGCCATCGAAGAATGGGGCCCCTTTCGTGGCTTCTGGCTGGCCATTAAACGCATCGGACGTTGCCACCCCTGGGGTGGTTTCGGCCCCGATCCGGTACCCAAGAACCCGAAAAAGAATGACTGAAGTAGCGAAGGATTGAATGACTGAAGGAGCGAATGACTGAATGATTGGAGGAGCGAATGACTGAATGATTGAAGGAGCGAAGGATTGAATGACTGAATGATTGAATGAATGAATGACTGTGGAGCTCCCCACAATAGTAGACAGCTACTTCTGATTGACTTGGTTGCTATTTTTAACCAATCAACTCGATCAGATGTCGAAAATGAGGAAACAATTTACCAAAGAAGAGCGGCTTGAAATTGTCCAGCAAAGCTTCGAACCCGATGTGAAAGTTGCTGATGTAGCGGCTAAGTTTGGTATTGGAGCAAATACCTTAAGCCGCTGGCGGCGTCAATTTCGCCAAGAGCATGGAATCGTTCCAGAAGGCCAGGGCATCAAAGTGATGACCGATGAAGAGCGCAGAATTGCCCAATTAGAGAAGCAATTACGCGAAGCCCAACTTGAACGGGACATTTTAAAAAAGGCCATCAGCATCTTCTCCAAGGGCGACGGAAAATATTCCAATTTATAATGGATAGCCGCCAAGAATTTTCCGTTGAGAAGATGTCTAAAGTCTTCGGTGTTAGCCGTAGTGGCTTTTATAAATGGCTAAACAAACACCAGCTAGCTGGGCAGCAAGTCGATCCACTCGATGCAGCCATCAGTAGTTCTTTTGACCGAAGCAGAAGAACTTATGGCAGCCCAAGAGTTGCTTTAGACCTTAAGCAGCAGGGCATTCTAACCTCTAAATCTAGCGTTGCCCGTAGAATGCGTCAACTCAAGCTTGCCGCTAGAAAGCCTAAACGGTGGACGCGTACCACCCTGGTCAATGAGGATAATCCAGTAGCTCCCAACCTGCTTAACCGGGATTTTGCTGCTGATCGACCAGCGACCAAATGGGTAAGCGACATTAGTTACTTTTCGATCAAGGGTAGCTGGCATTATCTAACGATCATATTGGATCTTGCTGACCGAGCCATCGTTGGCTGGGCCATTAGCGACGAGATGAGTGCACAAACCACCTCAGTAGCAGCTTTGGAGCGAGCAGTAGCTAGACGCAAGCCAAAGGGAAACCTGATCTTCCACTCTGATCGTGGAGTTCAGTACACTTGCGATAAAATGCGCCAACGCATTGCAGCCATTGGTGCGGTGCAAAGTATGTCCAGAAAGGGGAACTGTTTGGATAATGCAGTAGCAGAGTCCTTCTTCAAAACGATTAAAGAAGAATGCATTGATCGGCACGAGTTCACAAGCAGAGCCCACGCGTGGTCAATTATCTTTGATTACATTGAAGTATGGTATAACACTAACCGCATTCATACTACACTGAAAGGACTAACCGTCCGCAAGCGTATGAACGAAAAACAAAAACTAAAGTGCCGAATTAATCAGAAGTAACTGTACACTTTTGTGAGGAGGTGCAACTGAATGAAAATAATTCAATCCATCAATCCATCAATCCTTCATTCCATATCCCCCGGCACCTGCGGCCCCTCGCCCTAATGCTAAATGAAGGGGGATGCACGTTTGATTACGGAACAATTTCGAATCCGTTATCTTAGCACCTCCCCTAAACATTGACCGACTATGCGCAAAGTGCAACAAGTATTTCTGGCGATCTTTTTACTCAGTAGCTTGACGATAAACGCTCAGGGAATCGAATTTTTCCAGGGCTCCTGGGAAGAGGCGCTGGCCCGGGCGGCTGCGGAGGAGAAGCTGATTTTTGTTGATGCTTACGCCAGCTGGTGCGGACCCTGCAAGGCCATGGCGGCTAACGTTTTTCCTAAAAAGGAGGTGGGTGACTTCTTTAACGCCAACTTCATTAACGTGAAGTTTGACATGGAGAAGGAGGAGTCCGTCGAGTTTCGGAAAAAACACCGGGCGGCGGCTTTTCCCACCCTTTTCTTTATCAACGGAGGGAATGACGTGGTGCACAAAACCGTGGGTGGAAAGCAGGTGGCGGCGCTGCTGAAGGAAGCCAATATGGCCCTGGGTAAAATGGATGATCTGCCGGCCCTGGCCGCGCGCTGGGAAGAAGGGGAGCGATCCTCCAATTTTGTTTTTACCTACGTCCGGGCCATGGTGCGGCAGAGAGAACCCCACCTGCGGGTCGCCAATGATTTCCTGCGGAGCCAGTCGGGACCGCGCGACGAAGCCACCCTGCGCCTGATTCACGTGGCGGCCACGGCCGCCGATAGTCGGATTTTTGATCTCCTGGTGCAAGAACGGGACCGGATTACCGAACTGGTCGGAGAGGAGGCCTTTAACAGCACGGTGAAGCGGGCCGTCGCTACGACCAAGGATAAGGCCCTCGAATACAAGGATGAAGGTCTGCTCGGAACCGCAGTAGAGAAGCTGGCGCTGGTGAATCCGGAGGCGGCCAAGAATCTGGAGCTGGCGGGAACGCTGCAACTGGCGGCCCTGGGCAATGACGTGAAGGCCCTGCAGAAGGCCGCGAAAAACTACACCAAGAAGGTGGCGACCACGCCGGAAAGACAACTGCTGTTCTACCGGACCATCATGGCCTCCCGCCACGCCAACGACGAGAAATTACTACCCATGGCGCTCGAGGCCGGAGCCGCCGCTGCCCTGGCGGACACCGAGGAAGGCTACCGCCAACTGTACCGGATGGCCGACCAACTGAGCAAGCAGGGGCACAAGGAACTGGCGCTGAAGTACGCCCAGATGGCCAAGGACGCCGTACCCGAAGGACAGCTCAATTACCAGCGGGCCGTTCAGGGCCTCATCAACCGCATTCAGGAGAGCTAAGGTAGTCGCACATCGTGGTAGTCGTCCTTCGCCTGTTTACCGAAGAGGGCGTCGCCAGCCTGAAAATTATTCGTCAGTAATCAGCGAGCATGCTTCGCCTTTTCGGGCGCTAACCGGCACGGCCGGTTAGCGCCCGATTTGTTTTTAGGGGTGAGGGACTACTTTTTCCGATCAGGCCTATCCGGCTATAACCCAGGGAGTAGAAACAGAATTGGCGCAAAAGGTGGGTAAAATGAGGGTTTTTATTTTGGTGATTGGAGTCAATTTTTATTGACATAAATAATTGTAAAACAAGGCTTTAATTTTTTTAAAGCTCAAAGGGGGCATTTTTCAAGGTGTTCCGTGAAGGCTTGTTTTGCCTTCAGGTGATCTTACTGTTGGAATACTTTAAAAACGTACGGATGACCAAAATGCTACCACCTATGTTCAAAACACGCCAACAGATTGCCGATGAATACGGCATCAGCCGCAAGACGTTGTACCGGAAGTTGAAACGGTACGGTGTTCTGCTTCCCACCCAGGGATTACTGACTCCCGAGCAGCAGCAAACAATCTATGCCCTTCTGGGCGATCCGAGTCCCGGTCATTTCTCCTGACTTGTCCATCGTGCTTACCCCCGATATGGGACAGTTTGGGGCAGAATGAGGCAATTTGGGACAGAAATTTGGAGTGATATCCTCACGCTCCCTTCTTTTGGAACCAAGCCCGATGCCCGGCTGGGTAAGCGGGAAAACACCAGAATTATTCACCTAAAATCCTTTTACCATGAGGTTCTTTTTGCTTTTACTCATTTTCATCATCGCCTGCTCCTGCGAGAAGGAGAGCACGGCCGTTTCGGCCGAATTACCCCAGGAGTTCGCAAGCTGGATTGCCAACGACTCAGGAATGAGCGAGGCGATCCAAGAACGATCCACCGACAAAGGCTTGTCGGACCAGGCCGCCCTCGAAATCACCCATGACCTGGTCGCACATCCGGTTTTTCGGGGGTACATCAACCAGGCCACCGATCCCGAGCAATCGGGCGATGATGGCCTGGAAAACTTCCTTTATAAAACGACTGACGCACTCCACGCGGAAATTACCAGCGATTATAGGGCAGTACGAAAGAACTCCGACACTCCCTGCTACGACGCCCTGATGGAAGAGCGAAGAATACTGATGGAGGATTGGCTACGGTCTCCCTACGATATGTGGACCTACATTGTCAATTACGCTTTAACCTGGACTCATTACCAACAGTGTATGAGAGAAAACTATCCAGAAGAATAGAAACAATCCACGTTTTCATCAAAATCGATGAAAACATTACTAATCCATAATCACCACCTTATGATTGCTTACCTAAAGACCAGCCTTTTGCTTCTAGGCCTCTTCTTACTTGCCGCTTCTTGTGACTCTCAGGAAAGTACGGGCCTGTTGGAGCAAAAAGATACTTCGGAGTTGCTGACTCAGATTGCTTACTCACCCGAATACCTTTCCTACAGCAAAGCGTTTGATGCTCTCATCGGTTCTACCCTGGCCGTTCAGCTGGACCACTTTCAGCAGAAGAGGGATGAGTTTTATGAAACGCACGACGCACATATTACTCCAGACCCAGCCTACTTCTCCGAAGTGCAAGGCGGAGTTGAGTTCATGCGGAATCGGATCGCTCATCACGCCGCGCTGAGCGTTCTTATTGAACGATTTCCCCAGTACAAAACCATCAGCGAAGAAGAGGCAGGTATCCTGCGACAGATGTACCGAGCCACTTATGGAGGGCCAGTATATGACCATAAGGACATCTGGCAGAAAATCAATGATGGCACGTACCCACTCCTTAACCGTTACTAAAAAGCACCCGTTATGACCAGAATACACCCTACTACCCGGAAAAAGGCGCGCAAACTGTTCTTTCTCTTCTTCATGCTACTCTCTTATTCGAGTGTATTTGCTACCGGAAGAGACTGTTTGCTCGACTTCCAGATATCGATGAATGAACTGGAAGTGGTATACATTAATGATTTGCGGTATTGCTGGGATGAACCTGTAATTTTCGCTCCTTTATGTGAAGATGAGGCACATCGTTCCTTTCAGCGAGGCGTTCGAGAGGCCGGAGATACCTACGATCGATGTACTCGGACTTAAGCGAATAAGTCCGTCTGGAGATTGATTTCACCGTAGCCCTGGGCTTGTTGCAAGTTTAGGGTTACGGTGAATACCATCGATGATCGCAAGGATATCAACACGGCAAGAGCTACCGAAAAAAAACGCTTGTTACTAAACGGTCTCTCCTGCTAAATATCCCTGTTCAGGCCTGACGGAATGATTCTTTATGGACTCAGAACACCAGAATTAGATTCACCTGTTACCATGGAAATCTACGTATCCATAGCCCTCACGATATTTTTGTTCTTGCTAGGTTTTGATCTTCAACCTTGCAGGGGCCAGGACCAGGGTCTGGCTCCCTTCAACGAAGAGGCCAAGGGGGACTTCCTGATCATGGTAGCCGAGAGCCAGGAATACATCAGCTACGCCCAGGCGGTGCGTAACCACCTGTCTACGGTTCGACCACTGACTGCGGAAGGACTCAGAGAAGTCACCAAAAGCCAGATCGATTTCGAAAACGGAGTCTTGTCGAAGCGGGACTACGACGCCATCATTTCCGCCATTCCCGGTGCCGTAGACTACGTCTCCACCGCCAAATTAGTCGATAAGGCCTACCTGGCCCTGGAGAAAAAATTTGCGCTGAAGGAGCGGATCACCCGGGATGAATTTGCCTACATCGTCCGGTATCACGCCGATAAGTATCCCCTGCCACTCAATTACATCGATCCGGAAAAACACCGCAGGGACCAGTAACTAGTCGTCCCTGAAAAACATATCGATTCTCATTTAAACATCTGATAATCAGTCTTTATCTTGGTCCTGACGTCGTTTGTGGATATTAGTTTTTTGCCAGAAACGGCCATTTTGATACCAAAAGCTTG
>NZ_SNAQ03000049.1 GCF_004375085.3 Lewinella sp. W8 | reverse complement strand
CACTCGACGGCTCATATGTTAGCATCAGGATTGGTAAAGGTGGTTTAGCTGACCATTATTTACGATCTTACTTCTAGCCAGATGCAGTTCACGCGACGGAATTACGGTGAGTGTCCTCACCCGTATCTCTACCGAGGAAGGACGCTCTGGTTAGAAGGCTTTTAGAGTCACAATAGCACTTAATTCAGTCGCATTGACGTGACTAGAAACGATAAAGCTATGAGGCAAGACGACGGAAGTTCTTTGATTTTTTCGTTTACGCTTAAGTTTCCCTTATGCAAGTCATCGTTCTCAACGCCGGCATCGATATTTCTCAGGATCACTTTGATGCCTACCTGCAATATTTGTTTTCGGATCGGTCCGTTAAAAAAGCGGGACAGCGACGTTTCAAGAATTCAGCCAAGGGTATTGCTTCGTTCATCGATTGGGTTGGCAAACGTAATCAGCTGAATACCGAAGTACGCTTCACTATGGAAGCTACTGGGCGCTACCATGAACAACTGGCCTATACGCTCTTCGAGGCGGATATGGCGGTCAGCATCGTACTTCCCAACCGGATCAAACACTTTGCCCGGAGCCTCAACCAATTCTCGAAAACGGATGCCATTGATGCCAAATTAATTGCCGCTTATGCTGCCACTCATTCCCCAGATTGCTGGCGTCCGGCAAGCCCATCCATGCGTCAACTTCGGGAATACACCCGTGAGCGTCAGCGACTTACCAAACACAAAACAATGGCGCTCAATCAACTGCACGCCGTAAAGAAGAGTCGTCACCCATCCAGCAGGACCATTGATCGACTCCAGGAACAGATTGCACTTTACGAAAATCAAATCGAGGGGATTGAACAAGATATTGCCCAAATGAGACAAGAGGACCATCAGCTCAACGAAAACGTTAAGTTGCTTACTTCGATACCCCACATCGGGTGGCTGACCGCTTGTATAATCCTGGCCGAAACGGGAGGCTTTGCCCTTTTCGAAAGCCGTAGCCAGCTGATCAAATACGCTGGTTTGGACATCGTCGAGAAAATGTCAGGTTCTTCTATCAACGGAAAAGGAAGATTGTCTAAACGGGGAAATAGTCACCTCCGATCAGCGCCTTACATGTCGGCCATCGGAGCATGCGCCAAGGATACCGTCTTCAGCCAGACTTATCACCGACACTTAGAAAAGCACGGCGTCAAAGCCAAAGCAGTGGCCGCTACTTTACGACAGCTCCTTAAAGTGGCCTATGGTGTGTACAAATCAAGGCAACCGTATAACGAGAAAGTTCACCGGCTAAGGATCCAAAATGAAGTAGGCGAACCTCTCAGTCCGCCTACAGTAGCTCACTCAGTAAACTGAGCGGCTTTTTGATCCCTCAAGGTAAAAAACTTCTCACTTTACTTGGTTTTTATCATAGCACCTCGGAGGAGC
>NZ_SNAQ03000048.1 GCF_004375085.3 Lewinella sp. W8 | reverse complement strand
TAGTCGTCCCTGAAAAACATATCGATTCTCATTTAAACATCTGATAATCAGTCTTTATCTTGGTCCTGACGTCGTTTGTGGATATTAGTTTTTTGCCAGAAACGGCCATTTTGATACCAAAAGCTTGCAAAAAATGAAGGGGAGTTTGCCCGATGAGCGCCAGGGTGACCTGTTTCGTTCTCGTTTGGATTCGATTTTAAGCCTGGAACACGAGTTGTGTAAACTGGCCGATGAGCTGGATTGGGACTGGCTTGATGAAGAGTTATCAGTATACTATTCGGATGAGGGCAGACCGAGCATTCCGGTACGGACGATTGCCGGCATGTTGTTGCTCAAGCAGATGTTCAATGAGAGCGACGAGTCGGTTATACGGCGCTGGGTGGAGAACCCCTACTGGCAATACTTTACCGGGGAGACCTACTTTCAACATAAGCCTCCATTTGACCCCACGGACTTTGTCTATTTCCGCAAACGAGTCGGTGACCAAGGCATGGAAAAGGTGTTGAGCCTCACCGTTCGTCTTCACTTTGGCAGCGAAGTGGAGCAAGAAGTTCTGGTGGACACGACCGTTCAGGAAAAGAACATCACTTACCCAACGGATATAAAGCTGGCCCTGAAGATCATTGATTACTGCTGGTCTTATGCTGAAGCAGAGGGTATTCAACTACGGCAGTCTTACCGGTTTGTGCTCAAGAATTTGAGGTTGAAGTGTTTTAACGCCAGCCATCCAAGAAGGCGCAAAGCGGCCCGCAAGGCGCAACGTAAGATCAAGACGATCGCCGGTTGATTGGTGCGCGATGTGCGACGCAAGATGAGTGCGGAGGCGCTTGATTACTATGGCGTTAGCCTTTCCTTATTCTTGCAGGTGCTGGCCCAGAAGCGAGGCGACAAGAATAAGCGCTACAGTCTGCACGAGCCTGCGGTATGGTGTATTGCCAAGGGTAAAGTATCCAAGAAGTATGAGTTCGGCTGCAAAGTAAGTGTGGTCCGGGGAGCCCACAGTGGCGTCATTGTTGGCATGAAAAACTTCCCTGGCAATCCCTACGACGGCAACACCTTGGAAGCCAGCTTGGATCAGGTAGAACGAATCAGAAAAGATGCTGGTGGCAACCGTCCGTCCATTGCCGTGGGAGATCGCGGTTATCGCGGACCAAAGATGGTGGGGACCACCCAAATCTGTATCCCGGGACGAGGAAGAAAAGACCAGACGTATTACGAAAAACAGAAGCAGCGAAAACGCTTCCGCCGCCGAGCGGGTATCGAGCCGGTGATCGGTCACCTCAAACATGATCACCGAATGCTGAGAAACTACCTGCACGGAGAATTAGGAGATGCGATCAATTGCTTGCTGGCCGGAGCGGCCTTCAACCTCAAAATGCGCCTGAACCAAATTAGGGCGCTTATTTGGCGAGTTTTGGCCCTGATGAGCGGCTGGGTAGTGCCGCAGAAAAGCCATAATCGGAGGCTACTCCCGATCTGAACGATAAACCCTAACCTGAAAAATCGCTTATCCACGTGGTGAGCCTGCAAGGAGTAGCTTTTTCAGGGACGACT
>NZ_SNAQ03000047.1 GCF_004375085.3 Lewinella sp. W8 | reverse complement strand
TCTCGTCCATGTTGTTATCACCCGTAAGCGTTACCTCAACGCCACCCATCACGTCGTCGTCCTGGGTAGTGATCAGACCAGAGAGCGAGCCACTGCTGCCCTCACACAGTCCGTCCTGGAAGGCCTGTACTTCGAGGACCACCGAACAGTAGTCGGCGTTGCCCGCATTGTCGATGGCGTACACCCGTACGCTCACGTCCTCTCCGAAGTCCTCACACGTCAGGTCAATGCCCAGACGGCCAACGACCGGTACAAAGCCCGCTTCGTTAGCTTCTTCTTCGGTGTAGATGCTGTACTTGTCGATCACGTTGCCGAAGCAATCCGTTACGTCGGAGGCGATGAAGTCCGTAGCCCAGATGGCCGCCATGCCGCCACCGTTACCGTCCGGCATCAGCGTGACCGTCAGCGTCTGGATACAGATCGGGGTCGGAGCCTTGTCCGGCGTCACGCAGAACTCGAGGATGTCCACGTCGAAGTTTCCACAACCGTCACCGGCGCGGATGCGCAGGGCGTGGTTACCGACCGGGATACCGCTCAGGCGAACGGTGTAGGTATCATCACCGTTGGCCACCACTTCGCTGGTCGTCAGGAAGCGCGTGCGCTCGAAGGACGTCGGTACTCCGGCGTAGTCCGCATCAAGCTCAACGCTGATGTCCACCTCAGAGCACTCGTCGAAGGCCTCGAAGGTCAGCGTTACCTCAGCAACACAGTTGTCGGGACCGATACCGGCGAAGCACTCCGCGGGCTCCATAACGTTAACCACCGGCTCAACTTCGTCGTAGATCTTGATGAACTGTACGTAGCGGAAGAAGCCACGGCTAGCATCCTGAGCGTACTCGTCGCTGTCGATGTTGTCATCGCCATTGTCGTCGTCGTCACCGTCGTTGTCGTCGCCGTTATCCAGCAGGATATCGAACTGCGGGAAGCCGGGGTTGTAGTTCAGGTCAGCGAACTTGCTCAACCAGGCGATGTCGTCAGCCGTCGTCGTCTGGCTAACACCAGGACGTACGTGCAGGTACATCAGCTCCGTTTCGGGGTTGCGGTCACCCTCGCGATCCCGGGGGATCAGGTAAGCCTGGCCGATGCTGTTGTACTCACACCAGTTGATGATGTCGTAAGTAACTTCCAGCTTGAAGCACTCCTCGGAAGCCGTACCCGTCGTGCGGAAGGTATCCACGCTGGGGTTGATCGTGATCAGGTCACAGGCACGCTCGTCGATGCCGATGCCGTCGTAGTCGGGAACTACGGCACAGTCAGCTTCCTCATCCGTGGGGAAGGTCAGCGTGTAGTCGTGGATGCCGTAGACCGTGATGCGCTGCGTACAAGCAGCAGCGTTGGTCAGGCCCTGGCCGTCAGTGGCCGTGAAGACACGGGTAAACTGGCCAACACCACAGCTGTTCACGTCACCGCTGATCGTCTGGGTGATCGTTACCTCACAGTTGTCAAGGCCGGTAGCCGCACCGAAGGCAGCGTCCAGCTCCTCGTCGGTAGCCTCATTGATGTCGGCGGGAAGTTCAGCGTTGTAGGCAATGCAGCTGATGTTGACCGGAGCCGGAGCAAAACAGACCGGGCGGGCCTTGTCTTCCACCAGTACTTCGAGCCAGCAGTAGTTGACGTTTCCGGCCTCGTCCGTGACGCGCAGACCAACCAGGACGTTGCCCAGGTCAGCACAGGTCAGCAGCAGCTCGTCGGTGTACACCGCGCCGGGCAGCAGTTCGTAGGTGC
>NZ_SNAQ03000046.1 GCF_004375085.3 Lewinella sp. W8 | reverse complement strand
TGCGTCTGGACAATTTCGAGACCTGCTGGGGTGTGGTGAACGCCGAAGACAAGACGCCACCGGCGGTGGTGACGACGCCCGATGACGTAGAACTGCTGTGCACGGACCTGGAGGCGATCTCGCTGACGATGCTGGAAGTAAGCATCAGCCGCTGCTGGGAGGTAGCCAACGACGGTAACGGCAACTTCACGACCGTTCCCGGTACGATGGCCACGGCCCTGCGCGACCGTCTGGACCTGGACGCCGATGCCCTGGGAGCCGCCATCACGGCAACCTTCTCTGACGGCTGCGCCCCGCGCCTGCAGGTGTGCGTGAACGACGTGGCGACCTTCGACGAAGAAGACCCCGAGTGTAACGACGTGGTGATCACGCGGACCTTCACCGCTACCGAAATCAGCGACTGCGAAAACGCAGCCGGTGAAGAGAACGGCCCGGCGGTGACCTCCTTCGAGATCACCTTCGTACGGCCCAGCCTGGCGGACGTAGAACCGGCCGGCGACGTGCTGGACGTAGCCGAGTACGAATGCGATGAGAGCCTGACGCTGGGTGCCAACGGTAACCCCGTTCCCCGCGATGAGGACCTGCCCTTCTTTACCTACGGTGATGCGGTAGTGCCGCTGACCATTAACGGTACGATCTGTAACCTGGCGCTGACCTATGAAGACGGTCCTCGCCTGCAGACCTGCCCCAACACTTACAAATTTGTCCGGACCTACACGGTCATCGACTGGTGTGAGCCCGGTGCCCCGCGCACCTACACCCAGGTGGTTAAGGTGGGCGACACCACGGCCCCTGACTTCACGGCTCCCACGCAAGACCGCGACTTCGACGGTACCATCGACGAAGGCCCGCTGGAGTTCAGCACCAACGCCGGTGATGTTTGTGCGGCCTACATCCGCCTGGACGATCCGAGCATCGTACTGACGGACAACTGTAGCGCCGGCATCGAGCTGAAAGCTGACATCTACCCCTTCCAGGACCTGAACGGCGCCCCCATCGGCACCTTCTTCCTGGACCTGAACGACGGTGATGCGGAGATTGCCGGTCCGATTCCTGCCGGTACGCACACCCTGCGTTACACCTACACGGACGACTGTGGTAACGCTGACTTCACCGACGTACCCTTCACGGTCATCGACCGTACGGCTCCCGTAGCCATCTGTGAAGACGGCCTGAACGTGAGCCTGACGTCTGGTTCGAGCACGGGCGGAGCGAGCACCGGTGTGGTGGTCCTGACCCCCGAAATGATTGACAACGGTTCTTACGACGACTGTGGCGACGTAACGCTGCACATCGGCCGGGTACGCCAGCTGGCTAACGGCACCTACGAACTGCTGCCCGGCGCGGTGTACACCGACGAGCTGCTGCTGACCTGTGCTGACCTGGGCAACGTCCTGGTTGGTCTGCGCGTCACGGACGAGGCCGGAAACGTCAACTACTGCTGGCTTGAAGTACTGGTGGAAGACAAGGCCCGCCCGGTCTGTTTTGCTCCGGCTCCGGTCAACATCAGCTGTATTGCTTACAACGCTGAGCTTCCCGCCGACATCAATGAGGCCACGGATGAGGAGCTGGACGCTGCCTTCGGTGCGGCCACCGGTATCGACAACTGTGAGGTAACGATCACCCAGACGATCAGCGGTGACGTGAACAGCTGTGGTGTTGGCCAGTTTACCCGTGTCTTCACGGCTACTGACGGCCAGGGCCTGACCAACGCTGCTGCCTGTACGCAGCGCATCACGGTCTACGGTATCCACGACTACACGCTGACCTTCCCCACGGATGAGGAAGCGGACTGTGCCGTAGTTC
>NZ_SNAQ03000045.1 GCF_004375085.3 Lewinella sp. W8 | reverse complement strand
CCGTTGTCCGTCCAGCCCGTAGCGTTCGCACTCAGGCTCAGGCCCGTCGGCAGGTAGTCCGTTACTTCGATGTTGTCGGCCGTGACTTCACCCTGGTTCTCCACCGTAATCGTGAACGAGACTTCATCGCCCGGTTCAACGACGGGGTCCTGACCCGGAGTCAACACCTTCGTCAGCGCAAGGTCGAACTCGCCGATAGAAATCAGCGCGGGGTCCGCGTCGTCTTCGTCCGTGTTCTCCTCGGTATCACCGGGAGCGCCACTGCCGTCACCGGTCGTGGCATCGTCGGAAGGCGTACCCACCGCACCACCGGCGTCGTTGCCGGCGTCGGTATCCGGGGTAGAGTCGATGTCTTCCACCGCACCGTCTTCACTGTCCGTGGCGGCACTGATCTCCGCTACGTTCACCAGGTCTTCACCGTCCGTGCCGGCATCCACCGTCACCAGGATGGTAATCGTGGTGCTTGCACCCGGTGCCAGCTCACCCTCAATGGCGAAGGTCGCCGTGCCGTCTCCGTTGTCCGTCCAGCCCGTAGCGTTCGCACTCAGGCTCAGACCCGTCGGCAGGTAGTCGGTTACTTCGATGTTGTCGGCCGTGACTTCACCCTGGTTCTCCACCGTAATCGTGAACGAGACTTCATCGCCAGGCTCAACAACGGGGTCCTGACCAGCACTGAGCACTTTCGTCAGCGCAAGGTCGAACTCACCGATAGAAATCAAGGCGGGGTCGGCGTCATCTTCGTCCGTGTTCTCCTCGGTATCACCGGGAGCGCCGGTTCCGTCACCGGTCGTAGCATCGTCGGAAGGCGTGCCCACCGCACCACCGGCATCATTGCCGTCGTCGGTGTCCGGGGTGGAGTCGATGTCTTCCACCGCACCGTCTTCGCTGTCCGTGGCGGCACTAATCTCCGCTACGTTCACCAGGTCTTCACCGTCCGTGCCGGCATCCACCGTCACCAGGATGGTAATCGTGGTGCTTGCACCCGGTGCCAGCTCACCCTCAATGGCGAAGGTCGCCGTGCCGTCTCCGTTGTCCGTCCAGCCCGTAGCGTTCGCACTCAGGCTCAGACCCGTCGGGAGGTAGTCGGTTACTTCGATGTTGTCGGCCGTGACTTCACCCTGGTTCTCTACCGTAATCGTGAACGAGACTTCATCGCCAGGCTCAACAACGGGATCCTGACCAGCACTGAGCACTTTCGTCAGCGCAAGGTCGAACTCACCGATAGAAATCAAGGCGGGGTCGGCGTCATCTTCGTCCGTGTTTTCCTCGGTATCACCGGGAGCGCCGGTTCCGTCACCGGTCGTAGCATCGTCGGAAGGCGTACCCACCGCACCACCGGCATCATTGCCGTCGTCGGTATCCGGGGTGGAGTCGATGTCTTCCACCGCGCCGTCTTCGCTGTCCGTGGCGGCACTAATCTCCGCTACGTTCACCAGGTCTTCACCGTCCGTGCCGGCATCCACCGTCACCAGGATGGTAATCGTGGTGCTCGCGCCCGGTGCCAGCTCACCCTCAATGGCGAAGGTCGCCGTGCCGTCTCCGTTGTCCGTCCAGCCCGTAGCGTTCGCACTCAGGCTCAGGCCCGTCGGCAGGTAGTCCGTTACTTCGATGTTGTCGGCCGTGACTTCACCCTGGTTCTCCACCGTAATCGTGAACGAGACTTCATCGCCCGGTTCAACGACGGGGTCCTGACCCGGAGTCAACACCTTCGTCAGCGCAAGGTCGAACTCGCCGATAGAAATCAGCGCGGGGTCCGCGTCGTCTTCGTCCGTGTTCTCCTCGGTATCACCGGGAGCGCCACTGCCGTCACCGGTCGTGGCATCGTCGGAAGGCGTACCCACCGCACCACCGGCGTCGTTGCCGGCGTCGGTATCCGGGGTAGAGTCGATGTCTTCCACCGCACCGTCTTC
>NZ_SNAQ03000044.1 GCF_004375085.3 Lewinella sp. W8 | reverse complement strand
ATGATCAGTTTATGCTTAGCGCACAACTACCATCTTCTTCGTAGCGGTGAAGTCACCGGCAGTTACCGTGTAGCTCAGTACACCGGTAGCTCCGCCGAGCTCGCTTACGTTCAGCTCGATTACGTTGCGACCAGCAGCGCCTTCCAGTTCACGTACCAGTACCGTACGGCCCTGGATGTCCTGGATGTTCAGCGTTACCTGACCGGCAGTAGCCAGCGTGTAAGCAATGCGCGTCGTCTCAGCAACGGGGTTAGGCATGTTCTGCTCCAGAGCGTTTACCAGCTCAGCCTCGGCCTGACCAGCAAAGTTCAGGTTCAGTGAACCAGCGGTTCCGTTAGCAGCTACACCTTCACGCAGCGTGATGGCGTCCGTCAGGGCAACAGCGTCGCTCAGACGTACGGCTTCCGTAGCGCGTACTTCAACGTTGATTACGGCAGCGCCGTTGAAAGCCATGGCAATCAGACCTTCACTAGCACGGTTCAGGTTCAGAGCGCCTTCACCTTCGTAGGCTACGTTTACCAGCTCCAGACCAGCAGCCAGTTCCAGGGTACCCTGGAAGCCAGCCAGCTCACCGGAAGTCAGTTCAACGGTGTGCGTCTGACCAGCGGCCAGCTCAGCGTCCTGTACGTTCAGGTCGAGAGCAGCGCGACCACCGGCACGTACTACATCACCCAGTTGCATTGCAATGAAGTCACCATCGCGCAGGTTGCCCTGCAGGTTGTTCACGTTGTATACTTCGGGGAAGGCAGCAGACCAGTTGCTGGTCGTCAGGTTGTAGTCAGCAGAAACAAAGCGCCAGGTAGCACCAGCAGCGTTCAGGTCGTTGTCCAGACCAAGGATTACGCGGCGGATAGATACCAGGTCACGGATGTCTACGCTTCCGTCCATGTTGGCGTCAGCGGCTACGTTGTCGTAACCCGTCTCCAGTACGGCAGAACCGAGGATGTGGCCAGTGATGGCTACCAGGTCAGTTACCGTTACGGCAGCGAAGTCGAAGGCAGCGTTGTACTCGGGCTGTACCGTGTAGTCAGCGTCCAGAGGCAGGTTGCCGAAGGAGTACTGGCCGTTGGCGTCCGTTACTACCATTTCGTCCATGTTGTTAGCACCCGTTACGGTTACTTCAACACCACCCATCAGGTCGTCGTCCTGCGTCGTGATGGCACCGCTCAGTGAGCCGCTGCTACCGTCACACAGTCCGTCCTGGAAGGCCTGTACTTCGAGTACTACAGAACAGTAGTCGGCGTTGCCAGCGTTGTCGATGGCGTACACCCGTACGTTCACGTCCTCACCGAAGTCCTCACAAGTCAGGTCGATACCGATGCGGCCAACGGCAGGAGCGAATCCAGCTTCCGTAGCTTCTTCTTCGGTGTAGATGCTGTACTTGTCGATCACGTTGCCGAAGCAGTCCGTTACGTCAGAGGCGATGAAGTCCGTAGCCCAGATAGCAGCCATGCCGCCACCGTTACCGTCGGGCATCAGCGTGACCGTCAGCGTCTGGATACAGATCGGGGTAGGAGCTTTCTCGGGAGTTACGCAGAACTCGAGGATGTCCACGTCGAAGTTACCACAACCGTCACCGGCGCGGATGCGCAGGGCGTGGTTACCTACGGGGATACCGCTCAGGCGGACCGTGTAGGTGTCATCACCGTTAGCAACTACTTCGCTGGTGGTCAGGAAGCGCGTGCGCTCGAATCCGTCAGCCAGGCTGTAGTCAGCGTCAAGCTCTACGCTTACGCTTACGTCAGAACACTCGTCGAAGGCCTCGAAGGTCAGCGTTACCTCAGCAACACAGTTGTCGGGACCGATACCGGCGAAGCACTCTGCGGGCTCCATGACGTTAACTACGGGCTCAACTTCGTCGTAGATCTTGATGAACTGTACGTAGCGGAAGAAGCCGCGGCTGAAGTCCTGAGCGTACTCGTCATCGTCGATGTTGTCATCGCCGTTGTCGTCGTCGTCTCCGTCGTTGTCGTCACCGTTATCCAGCAGGATATCGAACTGCGGGAAGCCGGGGTTGTAGTTCAGGTCAGCAAACTTGCTCAACCAGGCGATG
>NZ_SNAQ03000043.1 GCF_004375085.3 Lewinella sp. W8 | reverse complement strand
CATCCTCGCCCGTCAGGCGAGCAAACAGGTCGATCACCGCATTGTCCGTCTCACAGATTTCTAAATCGCCCAGGGCCGTACCAGCCGTCAATTGGGTGCTGACCTCAATCGTTACCGTTGCCTCATCGGCCGCACAGCCACCGCTGGCCGCAATACTGTAGGTGAAGGTATAGGTGCCTACGCCCGCACCGAGCAGGTTAAAGGTTCCCGTCAGGGCGGTAAAGATGCCGCCCAGGGGGTTACCACCTCCCGCGGTCCACGTGCCACCGGCGTCTTCGCCATTAAGCAGGGTCGAAAGGTTGACTACCGCCAGGCTACCCGCACAAACTTCTAACGCTGGCTCCGGCGTACCGGCCGAGAGCTGCTCACTGATGATGATCGTCACCGTCTCATCGTCGGCGGCACAGCCGCCGCTGGCGGGGATGCCGTACGTAAAGGTGTAAACGCCAAGGCTGGCTCCGGTGGGATCAAAGGTGCCCGCAGCGGCCACGAATGTGCCGCCACTGGGGTTACCGACCCCGGCCGTCCAGGTGCCGCCGGCATCCTCGCCCGTCAGGCGAGCAAACAGGTCGATCACCGCATTGTCCGTCTCACAGATTTCCAGATCGTCCAGGGCCGTACCGGCCGTCAGCTGGGTGCTGACCTCAATCGTTACCGTGGCCTCGTCCGCCGCACAGCCACCGCTGGCCGCAATGCTGTAGGTGAAGGTGTAGGTGCCAACATTCGCACCGAGCAGGTTAAAGGTTCCCGTCAGGGCGGTAAAGATGCCGCCCAGGGGGTTACCACCTCCCGCCGTCCACGTGCCACCGGCGTCTTCGCCATTAAGCAGGGTCGAAAGGTTGACTACCGCCAGGCTACCCGCACAAACTTCTAACGCTGGCTCCGGCGTACCTGCCGAGAGCTGCTCACTGATGATGATCGTCACCGTCTCATCGTCGGCGGCACAGCCGCCGCTGGCCGCAATGCTGTAAGTAAAGGTGTAAACGCCGAGGCTGGCTCCGGTGGGGTCAAAGGTGCCCGCAGCGGCCACGAAGGTCCCGCCGCTTGGGTTACCGACCCCGGCCGTCCAGGTGCCGCCAGCATCCTCGCCCGAAAGGCGAGCGAACAGGTCGATCACCGCGTTGTCCGTCTCACAGATTTCCAGATCGTCCAGGGCCGTACCGGCCGTCAGCTGGGTGCTGACCTCAATCGTTACCGTGGCCTCGTCCGCCGCACAGCCACCGCTGGCCGGAATACTGTAGGTGAAGGTATAGGTGCCCACATTCGCACCGAGCAGGTTAAAGGTTCCCGTCAGAGCCGTGAAAATACCGCCGAGGGGATTACCGCCTCCCGCGGTCCAGGTACCGCCAGCGTCTTCGCCCGACAACAAAGTGGAAAGGTCAACTTCGAGGACACTACCCACACACACCGTTAACGCTGGCTCCGGCGTACCGGCCGAGAGCTGCTCACTGATGATGATCGTCACCGTCTCATCGTCGGCGGCACAGCCGCCGCTGGCGGGGATGCCGTACGTAAAGGTGTAAACGCCAAGGCTGGCTCCGGTCGGATCAAAGGTGCCCGCAGCGGCCACGAAAGTGCCGCCACTTGGGTTCCCGACCCCGGCCGTCCAGCTGCCGCCGGCATCCTCGCCCGTCAGGCGAGCAAACAGGTCGATCACCGCATTGTCCGTCTCACAGATTTCCAGATCGCCCAGGGCCACTCCGGCCGTCAGCTGGGTGCTGACCTCAATCGTTACCGTGGCCTCGTCGGCCGCACAGCCACCGCTGGCCGCAATACTGTAGGTGAAGGTATAGGTGCCTACGCCCGCACCGAGCAGATTGAAGGTACCCGTCAGGGCCGTGAAAATGCCGCCGAGGGGGTTACCACCTCCCGCCGTCCACGTGCCACCGGCGTCTTCGCCATTAAGCAGGGTCGAAAGGTTGACTACCGCCAGGCTACCCGCACAAACTTCTAACGCTGGCTCCGGCGTACCGGCCGAGAGCTGCTCACTGATGATGATCGTCACCGTCTCATCGTCGGCGGCACAGCCGCCGCTGGCGGGGATGCCGTACGTAAAGGTGTAAACGCCAAGGCTGGCTCCGGTCGGATCAAAGGTGCCCGCAGCGGCCACGAA
>NZ_SNAQ03000042.1 GCF_004375085.3 Lewinella sp. W8 | reverse complement strand
GTCTTTCACCAAATATTACGAACAACTTTTCCATGGTTCATGAACCGCCGTATACGAGAACCGTACGTACGGTGGTGTGAGAGGGATAAGGAGTCACTATTGGGTGGCTCCTTACCCTACTCGATTCGCCGCATTTCAATTAAAAATTCTACCAAATATCATTCTCATTTCACAAACCTGATTATTTTGGTATGTGATTTTCGGTAAAAAATCAATGGGAGCTTCCATTGCATCAATTATTTCGATTGCATTCAAAGCCTTTGAAGGTTTGTCATTACCTGTAACTCCTGCAGGATAATAGCTTTCAATTGCACCTCTACTTAGAACGAATATATTATGATCCATGAGATTACAAATTAAAGAGTCCTTCCCTGGAACAGATATAGAATTATCAGTAAAAATTTGTCTCCTAATATTTTGCGCCTCATCTGAGAATAGATACTCAATTGTTAAGAGTTCTTCTTCATTGAGCACTTCTCCTTCAGCAACTCTTCTTGAAAGCGTTTTCAAATTTTCGTATCTCTCCCTCCATGAATAACGCCTTGTAAGTTCTTTGATTTTTGATCTTGTCGTTGCTGCTTGAACTAGTCTTTCTGCTGCAATTCCATCAAGAGCTTCAAACAAAGCGTTCCTTTCGTTTTTTATGGCATCTGGAACATCAAATTTTTCAAACCCCTCAATCATTGCATCGGCATCCAATAAGGTAAATACCTCGATCTGAAAAATATCATAAAAATCCTTGAACTTCTTAACATTGGTTTTTCCATCAATTGGGATAATTGGTACGTTACAATAATCGAAATTCCAGTCTGGATCTAGTCTTTTTGCTAGCTCTTTTACGTAGATCAAATCACTTATCCCTTCAACTAAAAGAACTTTTTTACTGAAAAATGCTGCGGCATTATTTTCATAGCATATAATCTGAAAAGCATCTCGAAGTCCAATATTCTCAAGCAAATTAATAGATGTCAATTCACCAAAAGGAACTTCGTTTTCTGGATAAACCTTTTTAATTCTAGCAAAAGTATTGGTTGACTTCGGAGAAAAGAATAAAGGTGAGTGAGTCGTTGTGAATACTTGATGACCTAAATCAGTTAAACCTTCAAGGGCTCCAAAAAGAATTTTTTGTGCATTTGGATGAAGGAAAAGCTCTGGCTCTTCGAATAAAAATATATACGATTGCTCGATGGCAATAGATTCTTCAGCACCTAACTCCTCTGCGGCGGCTGATGCTACGCCATCATTATTTTGTTCTGCTTCTCTTTTCTCCTGCTCTTTTTTCTCTCTTTCTAGCTTTTTTTGGATTCTTGAATGTTCAACATAAGCTCTTAATAAAGCAAAAGTCAGCGATCTCTTTAATCCGTCTCCCTTAGTATCTGCAACATCCTTAACCCCATCATCTATTAGGATTCTTGCATTTCCAAATATTTGCCTTAAGGCAGGCTTAGGGATTTCTAATTCAACATCTACATCTGGAAAGTTCTCATTTAAAAAATTCTGAATTGATGACTCTATCTCCTTCAGCTTTGATATTCTGTTGTCTTGTTTCTCACCCTCTTCTGTATATGATACATTTATCATATCATGAAGTCTATTGAAAGAATCTAGAATATCTTGTATATCCTCGGTTCCCTCAAGCGATTTCAACAAAATAGAAACTAGTTTACCAAAAGATGTGCTCTCTTTCGTTTTAACCTCATCTTTCAAATCCTTTACCGCAGGAATGTAAATTGGCTCAGGAAGTAAAGCCAAAACGCTTTCTGGAATCCCTGTAGGGAGTGGAGCCAATTTTGGTACCAGTTGATCTTCTGGTAAAGAGTCAATAATTTCTTCAACTATTTCTTTAGCTCGTTTTTGAGTAGTACATCCTTCAAAAGACTGTTCAAACTGTGGAAATAATGCAACCATTCTAACTCGTACATCATCACCTCTGGCTCCAGACAAAGTAGTTGCAACTAAATCAAAATTTGGATTGACTGGAGACATTTTTGTGTATAAGATTTCCGATCCGCTATCAGGTCTATATCTCCGAGTAAGTGTAATAGAACCGTCTTCAATAATAGACCTAAGACGATCACGATGCGCTGGTGTAATTCGGTTTAAATCAGCATCAATAATTCCAGAAAATGTTAATTCAATTAGAACTGGCTCAGATTTATCATAATAATCAGTTTCTCTGATTGATGACCCTGAAAAGAATAAACTTGTAGCAAGAAGAGCTGTCGATTTCCCCGCATTATTTTCTCCAATAATACATACGAACTCAGTAGGATTAAATTCACAAGACTTCAGTCCTCTGTAATTTTTTATAGCAATTTTAGATATGTTCATTTATTGTTTTTTATTGCGGCGAACTCTGGCTTGGGCGCAGTGCGAGGAACGAGCATTGTCGCACAAGCTTTGTGTGTGCCTGGAATGCACATCCTTCGCTTTAAAGATAGCGAGTTTTCTAAGTGGTGCAAGTCCACTGGTAGCGAGTTGGTGAAGCTACCTAGCAAGCCGCAAGGGCGCGTGAGGCGACTCCG
>NZ_SNAQ03000041.1 GCF_004375085.3 Lewinella sp. W8 | reverse complement strand
GAGCCTGGGACCGTCCTTTCCACATTCTCCGCGCCGAAATAAATCCCCGAAGGGGTTTCTTGCGGGAGAATGTGGAAAGCACTCAGGAATAACTTTTAACCAGACACAGTTTATTGAACTATCCCAACTCCCTAGCTTCCAACAGACCAACAGACCAACAGACCAACAGACCAACAGACCAACAGACCAACAGACTAACAGACCAACAGACCAACAGACTAACAGACCAACAGACCAACAGACCAACAGACCAACGAACTCCCTATCTTGCGGCAAAACCTTACACCTTGGCGAAAAAGAAATCGGAGCCGGCAATTTTACGTCCTCACGCGGAGGATGCCTACGCGGAGGAGTTAGCGGCCCTGGCGAAGGAAGACGAGGCTACGCGTCCTACGGGCTGGGCTTTGAGTCCGCGGGCGGTGGTGCGTTATCTGCTCGGGGATCAGCTGGCGGACGGCACGGAGATTTCCACCAAGTACTTTGGCGACCGGCGGTTAATTGAGGTGGCGGTAGCCAGTCTGGTGACGGACCGTGCCCTGCTGCTGGTGGGGGTTCCGGGAACGGCCAAGACCTGGGTGAGTGAACATCTGGCGGCGGCGATCAGCGGAGACTCCACCCTGCTCGTTCAGGGGACGGCGGGGATGAGTGAAGACGCGCTCCGGTACGGCTGGAATTACGCCCGTTTGTTGGCGGAGGGGCCGAGTGAAGCGGCGCTGGTGCCCAGTCCGGTGATGTCGGGCATGCAGGCCGGGAAGCTGGTACGGCTGGAGGAGTTGACCCGTATTCCCAGCGACGTACAGGACGCGCTGATAACGGTGTTATCCGAAAAGATCTTGCCCATCCCGGAACTCAACCGAGAGGTGCAGGCCCGGCGGGGCTTTAACGTCATCGCCACGGCCAATGATCGGGACAAGGGCGTCAATGAATTGAGTAGTGCCCTGCGCCGACGGTTCAATACCGTCGTCATGCCCCTGCCGGCTTCCCTGGAGGAGGAGGTGCGCATCGTGACGGATCGCAGCCAGGCGGCGGCGGCGGGGATGGAACTTCCGCCCGTGGAGGCAGACGCCGCTAAAGAAATTACCCGGCTGGTGACCATCTTCCGGGAGTTGCGCAGCGGGCGCACCGAAGACGGACGCACCCAGCTCAAGACACCCAGCAGTACCCTCTCCACGGCGGAGGCCATCTCGGTGGTCAACCAGAGCCGGGCCCTGAGCCACCACTTCGGGAGCGGGGACCTGGAACCGGAGTATCTGGCCGCCAGCCTACGGGGGGCGATCATCAAGGACCGGGGACAGGACGAGCCCGTGTGGCGGGAATACCTGGACGTGGTGGTGAAAAACCGGAAGGCGTGGGCGGATTTATGGGAGGTGCTGAAGTAAACCGGGCGAAGTCACTGAAGATCAGAGTTTCTCGTAACCTTTGAATTTTTTATCTACGATCCGCTTCCACTCGGGATGCCTTTTGAGGTAGGCAAAGACGTAGGGGCAGTAGGGGAGCAACAGTTTGCCATGCTGGTCAATCCAGTGCAGGGTCTTTTCCACTACGGCCGCCGCGGCGCCGGTGCCGGCCAGTTCGGGGGCGGCTTCGGTGTGAATGAGGGCCATCCGGTGCGTGGTTTCCTTGAAATCAATGAAGGCCAAATGTCCGTTGACTTCAAGCTCGAACCGTTTTTTCTCATCGTTTTTGACGAGCGGAAGGTTTTCAAATTCTTCTTTCATCTTGGTTCTGGTTGAGGCGCCGAGGGGGAATGCTTAAGGTGAAAAACCGGAAAGGCCTGGATTAGTTGTTGCCGGAAATCTTTGCAACCAGGTAAAGTACGAGGATTCCGTTACACTGCATCCCGGCAGAGCACGAGGATTCCGTTACACTGCATCCCGGCAGAGCACGAGGATTCCGTTACACTGCATCCCGGCAGAGCACGAGGATTCCGTTACACTGCACCTGCGGTGACGCCCAAAAACTCTTTACCCTACGGCGATGGCGAACCGGTGGTCGGAGAATGGGCCGATAATGACGAAGGCGTGAAGCTGGCGGACCGGGATAGTGCGGGGCATACGTGTATCTTTGCCGCCCCCAACGAACCATTGTACCATGCGCGTTACGGAATATTTTGAGAAAGCCAAGGGAGATACGCTGGTGAGCTTTGAAGTCTTGCCCCCGCTGAAGGGAGGCAGTATGCAGGCGATTTTTGACGCCCTCGATCCCCTGATGGAGTTTAAGCCTCCCTTCATTGACGTGACGTATCACCGTGAGGAGTTCATTTACAAGCGCCGGGCCAGTGGGTACTACGAGAAGACGGCGATCCGCAAGCGACCGGGAACGGTGGGTATCTGTGCGGCCATTATGCACCGCTACGGAGTGGACGCCGTGCCGCACCTGCTGTGCGGAGGGTTTACGAAGCAGGATACCGAAAACGCCCTGATTGACCTGGCCTTCCTGGACGTGCAGAACGTACTTGCCCTGCGCGGAGACGCCCGTAAATTTGAGGGCAAGTTCATTCCGGAACCGGAGGGGCACCACTACGCTTCCGAGCTGGTGGAGCAGATTACGGACATGAATAAGGGGAAATACCTGGACGAACTGGTGAACGGAGACGAAGCGACCAAGACCAACTTTTGTATTGGTGTTGCGGGGTATCCGGAGAAGCACTTTGAGGCGCCGAATCTCGAGATTGACCTGCGGTACGTCAAAAAGAAAATCGAGGCGGGGGCGGACTACATCGTCACCCAGATGTTTTTCGACAACCAGAAATACTTCGACTACGTGGATGCCTGTCGGGCGGCTGGGATTAACGTACCGATCGTGCCGGGCCTCAAGCCGCTGACCAAGCTGTACCAGTTGACTTCCATTCCCCGTCTCTTTCACGTTGACCTTCCGGAGGACCTCGTCAAGGCCGTGACCAAAGCCAAGGATGCTGAGGGGCGCCGACGGGCGGGCATCGAATGGTGCATTGCCCAGAGTAAGGAGCTCAAGGAGCGGGGCGTACCCTGTTTGCATTACTATACCATGGGAGACAGCTCCACGATTCACCAGATTGCTTCCGCCGTGCACTAAAAAACGCCAGCGCGGGAGCACTGGCGTTCTGGTTTATGTTATGGGATCACTTTAGGGCCTAGGCGGCTACTGGGTTTTTAATCTTTTGCTTGAGTTGTTGGCGGGCCACGAAAATCCGGCTCTTGACCGTGCCGATGGGGACATTCAGTTGTTCGGCGATTTCCTGGTACTCATATCCCTGATAGAAGAGCATGAAGGGTACGCTATAAATTTCCTTCAGGCTGCTAATGGTTTCAATGTAGCTCTTCATGCGGAGGTTGTGCTCAGCCTCGTTGGGAATAGCATTCTGGCTTTCCAGGGCGTAGCTGAACTCTTCAACCGGCTGATTAATGTGCATCCGACTTTTTCTTTTACGGTAGTTGTTGATGAAAGTGTTGCGCATGATGGTGCAAATCCAACTCTTGTAGTTCGTGCCGGCCGTAAAGCTTTCGCGGTAACGGTAGGCCTTGATCGTAGTTTCCTGAACAAGATCTTCAGCGTCCTGACGACTCTGGGTCAGACGGAGAGCGTACGAGAAGAGAAGATTCTTGAACTGTTGCGTCTTGATGGTGAATTCCTGGTTAGTCATCAGTTACTCTTTTTGGTTAAACACTGCTGGTTACGCCGATTTCTATTCCAAAAAGCGTGCCAAAAATGCAATAATTTGATTATCAGTAATTTACATGCAGGGCCCAAAAGTCCTTGATGAAATTTGGTGATCTTATTTAATCAAAAAATGCTATTTCAGGCATTTTAAGCGGGTGGTCATCAGGGCAGAATGGAGGTATGGCCCAAAAGAGAAGAGTGGGATAATGCGCTCGCCGGAGAGCTCCGCTGGCCAGGAAATAAGTTGTGGGACAGTGGGCACCTGCAGAATACCTTTCTCGGGGGATGATTTTTGCCGTGAGGGCCACCAGGAATCGATGAGTTTGACCCGTTCGTCCTGATGTCGGGCCCGGCAGAGCACGCGTATACCGCATCACCGACAGAATCTTAAATCTTTGGTTTCTCGGATACTTCGAGGACCGGCTTCACTATCTTCCCCAGAGCGCTCCTCAGAGCTGTCGAGAGTAACGAGCTGCTCCGATTACTATAGTCCTTGCAAGTTTTGATGATACTTTTTGCAATACATAGTGTCTTTTTCCAGGCAGGCATAAAGGACTTTGATGATTTTGTTACGTACGGCATTGATTGCTT
>NZ_SNAQ03000040.1:0-3396 GCF_004375085.3 Lewinella sp. W8 | reverse complement strand
AACTGGCTTAGTGACGATCTTTGACAAGTTGGATAAGAGAGCAACAGTAATAATTAACGGATTTTATGATCACATAAGATCTCGTTGCGAGAGAAATTCAATTCTCAAGCGTCTGTTGGATAAACTACTCATTAGTTTTAGGCAAAAACGTTATTCGTAACAACCTATTTTGCTTCGTTAAGAATTGGTCCTTCGGGACTAAAGATTAGGAAGTGAAATAAGGGCGTACGGGGAATGCCTAGGCTCTCAGAGACGATGAAGGACGTGGTAAGCTGCGAAAAGTCAGGGGGAGGTGCAAACAACCGTTATATCCCTGAATGTCCGAATGGGGCAACCCACATGGTTGAAGACCATGTACCCGCAAGGGAGGTAACCCGGGGAACTGAAACATCTAAGTACCCGGAGGAGGAGAAAATAATTTAATGATTCCGCAAGTAGTGGCGAGCGAACGCGGAATAGCCCAAACCATTACGATACGTCGTAGTGGGGTTGTAGGACTTGAATAATCGAAGATCATTTAACCGGAACAGTTTTGGAAAAGCTGACCATAGGGGGTGAAAGTCCCGTACGGGAAGAATGATTTAGAGTCGAGTATCCTGAGTAGGGCGGGGCCGGAGAAACCCTGTCTGAATTTGGCGGCACCATCCGCTAAGGCTAAATACTCCTGAGAGACCGATAGCGAACAAGTACCGTGAGGGAAAGGTGAAAAGAACCGCGAGAAGCGGAGTGAAAAGACCCTGAAACCGTGCGCCTACAAGCGGTCGGAGTCCTTCGGGATGACGGCGTGCCTTTTGCATAATGAGCCTACGAGTTACTCCTCACTACCAAGTTTAAGATCTTCAGGATCGGAGGCGAAGCGAAAGCGAGTCTTAACAGGGCGTATAGGTAGTGGGGGTAGACGCGAAACCTGGTGATCTACCCATGGGCAGGTTGAAGTCTCGATAGTCTCGAGATGGAGGACCGAACCGGTACATGTTGAAAAATGTTCGGATGACCTGTGGGTAGGGGTGAAAGGCCAATCAAACCAGGAGATAGCTCGTACTCCCCGAAATGCATTTAGGTGCAGCGTTGTGTAATGTGTGCTGGAGGTAGAGCTACCAATAGGGCTAGGGGGCTTCACCGCCTACCAACCCCTGATGAACTCCGAATGCCAGTATAACAGTAGCAGCAGTGAGGCAGTGGGTGCTAAGGTCCATTGCCAAGAGGGGAACAACCCAGACCATCAGCTAAGGTCCCCAAATCCGGACTGAGTTGAATGGAACGATGTGGGGATGCTAAGACAGCTAGGATGTTGGCTTGGAAGCAGCCATTCATTTAAAGAGTGCGTAACAGCTCACTAGTCGAGCGTTCCTGCGCGGAAAATACTCGGGCATAAGTCCGGTACCGAAGCTATGGATTCCGTAAGGAGTGGTAGGGGAGCATTGTAGTCAGCGCCGAAGGTGTACAGCGATGTATGCTGGAGCGGCTACAAAAGCAAATGTAGGCATGAGTAACGATAAAAGGGGTGAGAAACCCCTTCGCCGTAAGACTAAGGTTTCCGTATTCGATGTTAATCAGAATCGGGTTAGTCGGGTCCTAAGGTGTAGCCGCCAGGCGAAGCCGATGGCAAACGGGTTAATATTCCCGTACCCGCTCACGACGAAAGCGACGGAGTAGTGTAGGTATCGCGTACTGACGGAATAGTACGTTGAAGGTTGGTTAAAACTGACCGATAGTACAGTGATTGCTACGGCAAGAACTGATAGTGTACCGAAGCGACTTCCAAGAAATAGCGAGTGAAGCGGCCCGTACCGTAAACCGACACAGGTAGTCGAGGAGAGTATCCTAAGGCGCTCGAGTGATTCATGGCTAAGGAACTAGGCAAATTGGACGCGTAACTTCGGGAGAAGCGTCGCCCTCTTTTAGAGGGCCGCAGTGAAGAGGCCCAGGCGACTGTTTAGCAAAAACACAGGACTCTGCCAAATCGAAAGATGAAGTATAGGGTCTGACACCTGCCCGGTGCCGGAAGGTTAAGGAAGGGGCTTAGGAGTAATCCAAAGGTCTTAACTGAAGCCCCGGTAAACGGCGGCCGTAACTATAACGGTCCTAAGGTAGCGAAATTCCTTGTCGGGTAAGTTCCGACCTGCACGAATGGTGTAACGATCTGGGCACTGTCTCGGCCATGAGCTCGGTGAAATTGAAGTATCGGTGAAGATGCCGATTACCCGCAACGGGACGAAAAGACCCCGTGAACCTTTACTACAGCTTCACATTGCATTAGGGTATAAGATGTGTAGGATAGGTGGGAGACTATGAATGGGCCACGCCAGTGGTTTTGGAGTCGTCCTTGAAATACCACCCTTCTTATACTTTGATGCTAACCCCTGGAAAGAGGGGGACCGTGTGTGGTGGGTAGTTTGACTGGGGTGGTCGCCTCCTAAAGTGTAACGGAGGCTCGCAAAGGTTCCCTCAGCATGGTTGGTAATCATGCGAAGAGCGTATGAGTATAAGGGAGCTTGACTGAGAGAGAGACATCTCGACCAGGTGCGAAAGCAGGCTCAAGTGATCCGGTGGTTCCGTATGGAAGGGCCATCGCTCAAAGGATAAAAGGTACTCCGGGGATAACAGGCTGATCTCCCCCAAGAGCTCACATCGACGGGGAGGTTTGGCACCTCGATGTCGGCTCGTCACATCCTGGGGCTGAAGAAGGTCCCAAGGGTTGGGCTGTTCGCCCATTAAAGTGGCACGCGAGCTGGGTTCAGAACGTCGCAAGACAGTTCGGTCTCTATCTGTTGCGGGCGTAGGAATATTGAGAAGATCTGTCTCCAGTACGAGAGGACCGGGATGGACGCACCTCTAGTGTACCGGTTGTGGCGCCAGCTGCACCGCCGGGTAGCTATGTGCGGAATGGATAAGCGCTGAAAGCATCTAAGCACGAAGCCAACTTCAAGATGAGTATTCCCCTGAGGGCCGTAGAAGATGACTACGTTGATAGGTTGTAGGTGGAAGTGCAGTAATGTATGGAGCCGAGCAATACTAATCGCCCGACAGCTTCCTTTTTTCTTTTAACTCTTCGGAGTTAGGAGAGATCTGCGAAATAGGAAATGAACAAACGTAAGGTTGTTTAGGACTTATGAGTACGTGAAGCAGACGCTTGTAAATGTATTTAATCAGCAAACTAGGTCTTTGTGAGATCAAAGAAGTTAGTTGTTGCTGAAGTTCTCTTATCTACTTGTTGATCGTTCACTAAAGGAACTGTCTCGAAATCGGGACAAAAGACTTTGGTGGCTATTGCGGGCAGGATCACCTCTTACCATTCCGAACAGAGAAGTTAAGCTGCCCAGCGCCGATGGTACTTGGACAAGATCCCGGGAGAGTAGGTCGCCGCCAATTATGAAAGCCTCGTTGCATACCGCA
>NZ_SNAQ03000003.1 GCF_004375085.3 Lewinella sp. W8 | reverse complement strand
ATCTTGACCAAGTAGGGGCTTACCACTTTTAAGATGGTCTGCTAACAGCTTTTGGAGATCCGCTGGTAATTTGTCTTTTGCGCTTTTCATTCTTAAAGATAGTAGACACACTTACTTGAACAGTCTCGGGCAATACTTGCCCCTCAGGCTGTTGAAGTTCCACTGACTAACAGACTAACGAACTAACAGACTAAAAGACTAACGTACTAACAGACCAACAAACCAACAGACCAACAGACCAACCTACTAACAGACTCCTCTACCGTGCCTTAATGATCTCGGCGAAGCCATCAGCTTTGAGGCTGGCTCCTCCCACGAGTCCACCGTCTACGTCGGGTTGCTCGAAGAGTTCGGCGGCATTTCCCGGTTTGACGGACCCACCGTAGAGAATCGTCGTGTCTTCCGCGATGGCATCCCCAAACTGGCGGGCAATGATGCCACGGATAAAGGCGTGCATTTGCTGGGCTTGTTCCGGAGACGCCGTAACCCCGGTACCGATGGCCCACACGGGCTCGTAGGCAATGACCACGTCCTTCATTTGCTGGGGACTGAGGCTGAAGAGGGCCTGCTCAATTTGTTTACCCACCACGTGCTCGTGGTTTCCGGCTTCGCGGATGTCCAGCTTTTCACCGCAACAATAGATTGGCTTGATGCCTGCGGCCAGGGCTTTGGCGACCTTCATGCCGATCAGCCCATCTTCCTCTCCGAAATAATCCCGCCGTTCGCTGTGGCCGAGGATCACGTAGTCGATTTCAACTGCCGCCAGCATCGCCGCACTGAGCTCACCGGTGTAGGCACCACCATCTTCATGGTGCATATTTTGGGCGGCTACGAAATAGTTTTCGTGCTTGTCCGTCAGTGCTTTGATGGACATCAACTGAATGGAGGGGACGCCAAAAACGACCTTAGTGGCGGGAGTACCCACGGTTTCCATAATGTCCTGCGCAAGGCGTTCGCCTTCAGCGGGTGTAGTATTCATTTTCCAGTTACCGGCAACCATGGTTCGGGAGCTCATAGTGGATATTTTTTTGGGGGTTTCTTTAAGTACGGTTGGAATGACAAGGCGTTGTCCGAAAAACTATTTTTTCTTCCGTTTAGCCTCATTTCGGGCGATTTTGTGACCCGGCCGCGACCATTTGATGCGGGTTTTGCTCTCGGGGCCACCGGGGTCCTCCTTAACCTGAGGTTGTTCTCCCTTGGCGTAGGGAGCGGTGGGGCGAAGGCCAAGCTGCTGGAACATTTCCAGGTCCTCGAATGCCTCCGGATTGGGGGTGGTCAGCAATTTGTCGCCCGCAAAGATGGAACCCGCACCGGCCAGGAAGCAGAGGGCCTGGCCTTCGGGGGTCATGCTGGTCCGACCGGCACTCAGGCGAACGGTGGTATTGGGCATCATGATGCGCGTTACGGCGATCATCCGAACCATCTCAAAGATGTTGACCGGCTGCTGATCCTCCAGCGGAGTTCCTTCCACGGCGACCAGCGCATTGATGGGTACTGATTCCGGCTGGGGGTCAAGACTGGCGAGGGTGAGTAGCATCTTCAGTCGGTCCTCGACGGATTCGCCCATGCCGATGATTCCACCGGAACAGACCGTCAGGCCCGCCTTGCGGGCGTTGTCGATGGTCTCCAGCCGGTCTTCGTAGCCCCGGGTAGAGATTACTTCCTTATAGTATTCTTCGCTGCTGTCGAGGTTGTGGTTGTAGGCGTACAGACCCGCAGCGGCAAGGCGTTCGGCCTGATTGGGGGTAAGCATGCCGAGGGTGGCACAGACTTCCATGCCCAGACCGTTCACGGTCCGAACCAAATCGAGTACCTGATCAAATTCCGCATCGTCGCGGACGTTTCGCCAGGCGGCCCCCATACAGAGGCGGCTGCTACCCAGGCCCTTGGCGCGCTCGGCGGCCGTCCGGACCTGTTCCACCGTCATCAGCGCATTTTCTTCGACATCGGTATGATAGCGGGCGGCCTGTGGGCAGTACCCGCAATCTTCGGGGCAGCCACCGGTTTTGATGCTCAGCAAGCTGCTCATCTGGACCTCGTTCGGGTCGTGATGCGTGCGGTGGACGGATGCAGCCCGAAAGACCAGGTCCATTAAGGGGCTATCGTGCAGCTTTTTCAGCTCGTCTAAAGTCCAGGTCTGGGGAAGGGCATCAGTCTTCGCGGTCATACTTTGTGGGTTGTTGGGGGGCAAATATAGAACACCCATTCGTGGATGGGATGTCTGCCAGGCTTAAATTCAGGAGGGGGAACCGACTTTCGTCACTATTCGTGAACCCGGCCCTTAATCTTGCCGCGTTGAACGGCGGCATTCAGACTGTCCACCGTCTCCGCATTGGCCAGATTGGGTACGAGTCGCGAAAGGTCTGGCTGACCTGCGTCGATCCAGCAACTGTACCATACGGACCCTACGCTTAGGATAGAGGCCCGGAAGCGTTCTTCCACCATGCCCTGCATTACGGTGGCCCAGGCCCGGGCAAATTCGGGGCACTGGGTGCGGATGGTCCGGCCGAGACGCTCGTCAAAACACATCTGTTGATCTTCCGGGAAGGTCTGACGCAACCGCCACTCCGACTGAAGTACGCTGTCCACCAGGACGTGGCTGTCCATAACGATATCCCAATAGTATTCCCGGGGATTTTCAATGTAAGTGGCCTTGCCCACGAAAAAGTCGTATTCCTCGTCGGCGAATAACTCCGGCAGCCGGCTTTCCCAGAAGGCATGAATGCCTACCTGATCCGTCAATTGACCGTTGTAGTTTTCCGTGGTGTGCAGGGGGACGTGGGCGTCGCCGATGTAATGGCCCATCTCGGCGGCCAGCCGAAGAATTTTGGTGGGGTTCTCCTCCCGAAAAGCCTCCGTCAGTCGGCGGTGCATGGACTCCAGGTGATAAGGGAGAATACCGTAATCGGTGAAGCCTTCACTAATGGTCACCTCCTGGGCCGAGATCGCCGGCAGGCCGAGCGCACGTGCACTATCGGCCGGGACAACGATCTGGTCTTCGTAGTACTGGGGGATGACGTTGCGAATCCACCAACCACGGCAGGTGCCCAGTGGAATCTCCACCCGGGAGCGATCGTTGTTGAACACCACCACGCTTTCCGGAGAAAATTTCTGGTTCCCCGGGGCCTGTAATATTGTGTCTACTTTCCAGTTCTCGCTGCCAATCGTGAGTCCAGCCTTCCAGATGAGGGCATCCGTCCAGCGCTCCGGCACGTGATCGTAGGTCTTGTCTTCACTCCAGTGGTCGAGGTCAATGTAGTGACGGACCGCTTCGTGTTCGGTGGCGTAGCGGCGTTTGTCGGGGTCGACGGCATGCTCGGTGACCCACTCCAGATGGGCCCGGAAAAAGGGCATCATCTCGGCATCGAGGGTGAAAACCGCCAGGCGATTAATTCTACGGTGCCCAAAGAAACCCCATTCCGGGGTGGGAATGGTCGTAAAGGCACTTCCCACAAGTAGAAAAATGCCTAAAATAACGGTAAGCCTAGAAGGAGTCATAAGCGACGAGCAGCGGTTGTGTGGTCTCTACGTTCAAAAGTACCCAATCTTCACCGTTGTTGATGAATGCCGTGAAGGCTTCCAGCCCTCCGCTTTCAATGTATTCCCCGGTTTTCACGTCGTTGGTCAGGGTTCTTCCCTGGTAGCGGGGAAAGAGACGCATTTCCTTGGCTTCCTGCCCTTCCTCCTGGAGGGTGATTACGGCAAAGGGCAGCAATTCCCGGGCCCTTTCGATGGAGGGAGCATCCTGGTTTTCGTAGCGGTTGACGTAATATTTCTCGTAGCGGCTCAGAATACCCTCGGCAACGCCGCGGGGAATTTCCCGGACGGGCTGTCCGGTTTCGTAGAGCGGACTCAGGCGATAGCTTCCTCCATCTTTTTCCAGTAGAAAGCTTTTAGACTGTTGTTTGGGGTAGTCAATACTGAGCCGCTCCACCTTGTCCGGGTCAACCTGAAAGTACACCTTAGATCGCCATTCATCATCCCAGAGATTGAAGCGGGCCCGGATGTTGCCGGTGAAGCCGGGTTGGTGGACGATGTAGGGGTTTTCGCTATCTTCCTTGATGGCGTAGGTACCCGTTTCGTCATTGGTGGACCCCCCGATGTAGTACCCCCGGAGTTTGTTTCCGTTCCGGTCAAAGAGTTGTACCAGTATGCCCTGCGTGGCCAAGTTTTTGACCATGTTGGGGATGGCCTTGCGGGTGGGGAGGGACTGAATGTCAATCAGTCGGACCGTACTGAGCAGGTTTTTCATGACGTTTTCGTTGGCGGGCTTTCCGTCCGCCAGCCAGCCGGTTTCGCCGCCCCGGGTGAGGGTGACGGTGTGACCTTTCCGGTCGGCCACGAAGATTTTGTGGACGTCATCAATCTCCGCGTAGGCAAACTGCCGTTCTTCGGCACCGTCGGCGAGGCGCGTTGGGGTCTGGCCCTGAGACGAGACGTACCACGCAAGGGCCCCCAGCACGACGACGGCCAGGAGAAGTAAAGAAGTTCTATTCATTGGTTGGGGAAGCTTTTTGGGCGTATTTCCGCCGCCGGAGCCAGTTGAAAACGAGGCCGAAAATGGCCAGCAATAATAAGGGGGCAACGATGTTCAGGAACCGCCACCAGGTCGCCTCGGTCCGGGCGGTTTCCCGGTCGATCAGTCTTAGTTTGACCTCCTTGCCTCGCGCCCCAATGACCCCGTCAGGATTAATGAGATATTCGATGGCGTTGAGCATCAGGGACTTGTTGGCGTACTGGAATTTTTCCCAGCGGTTTTCGCCGAGACGGAGGGGTTCGTTCCCGTTACGGACTTCGTTGGCCAGGACGTCGCCGTCGGAGATGACCATCATCCGCGTCGGGACGGACTCCCGGCGAAAGGCCATGCCGTTTTCCCGTAGGATGGCTTCGTTCTCCCGACTAAGCCGGTTGGCGTAAGGGCTTTCAAACACGCCTTCCAGTAATACCCCCAGCGCAAGGCTGTCTTCGTTGAACCGGGCCTGATCGAGGGAATACTTCTGTGCGTCCAGGTCGATGGGGGAAGGCAGTCTTTGCCGCCGCGATCGGGGGCTGGACTTCAGCAGCAGCGTCTTGGCCACCTTCGGGTCATCGTTCACGTAGGAAATCACCGAGGGGAAGCGAAGATCCACGGGGTCGAGATTCTTGACGATGGGGTGCTCGCCTTCCGGAATGGCCATAACGTGATAGGGGAAGGGCACCAGAGAAATGTTGGGTTTGCCCTGATTGGTTCCGGTAACGATGGGAATGCGGGTGCTGACCAGGTCGAGGGCCAGTACCGGCTCCAGGCGGAAACCGTATTTGAAGAATAGGTCTTCCAGTCCGAGTGACCGGGGCTGGGGGTAAAATTCGTTTCGCCCGATTAGGGAATCGTAGTCCATGGCCACGGCGTCGATGGCCCACAGGACCTTGCCGCCGTTCATGATGTACTGGTCAATCTTGAAGGCATCAAAATCGGAGAAGGGAACGGTGGGTTTGGCCACCACGAGGAGTTCAATGTCGGTGGGAATGGTGGCGAAACTGTCCAGGTAAACCGGCCCGACTTCGTAATCTTCCCGTAGAGCGCTGACCAGGTCGAAGGTCTTAACGCCCGGCAATTCGCCGTTGCTGAGGGTGAAACCGACGACGGGCTTGTCGTCGTTCGTCAACCCGTGAATGGCCCGACTCAGTTTGTATTCCAGGAGGGCTTCGGCCTGGTTAATGCGACGTTCCTCCGAAATGCTGGGCAGGGCGGGCTCCAGGAAGGGCACCACGCGCAGCCGGTTGCCGTAATAAAGGATGGCGTAGGGATAGACGGCGTTGGTTTGTCGCTGGGAAGCCGAAGCAGCGTAGACGGTTACCGGCAGGATGCCCAGGTCTTCCTGCAGCTGACGTTGGCGATCCCGGACTTGTTCGATATCTCCTTCCAGGGGGTCGGCAAACTCAAACTGGACGTTGTCGGAGTAGCTGGCAAAATCCAGCAGCGTCTCCTCAATTTTCTGGCGAAGAATCTGGTAGTTGGCGGGAAGGTCTCCGTCGAGCAGTACGCGGACCAGCAGGGGCTCTTCGAGTTGCAGCAGCTGATCCACGGTATTGTCCGTGAGGGTGAACCGCTTATCCTCCGTCAGGTCCAGCGCGCCGTAGAGGGTGGTGGTGCCGAAGCGGGCGTTGGCCAGGACGTTGATGATGATGAGCAGGGCCAGGGCCAGGAAAAACTGGAGCAATGAATGCCGACGATACTGCTTTTCAAGATTGGCCATAAAGTGGGGGAAGGGGAGTTGTTTCGATTGAGAACGCGAAGATAACGGGAAGATTACACTGTACCTACCTTTTAGCCGGGGATGGCCCGTTCTGTGACATTTGGCTGATGGTGCCCCGTGCGGTCGAGCATTTCCAGTGCGAGGGGTAGCAGTAGACTGATGATGCTATTGTCATCTTTGGTCGACCGGCCTGCGGAGCAGGCCTTTTCCGGGTACTCTGCTCTTTGCTTATGTTCTTTGCACCTGCGCCCCGACGCCCAAATTCTCCACTGTAGCCCGCATCAACGCTGACCATGTAATCCCCGTCTTAAATGCCCTTCTTCCCGACTATCTTTGCGGCATGCGAAAACTTATCCTCTTTCTGGCTACGATGGTGGTGCTGTACCTTGGCGTCACCTACTTTTTCAGTGGCCTCATTTTGCATACGCCCGACCGCGACCTGGCCACGGTGTACCAGATGAATCAGGAGCGATGGTCGCTCAACCTCGATAGCCTGCTCCGGACCCTGCCCGGCCAGGAATCGGTGGAATTCGTGAGTGGCTACGATGACATCAAACTGAAGGGATGGCTGTTCCTGCCCGACACGGTGACCTGCGGGGTGGTAATGGCCCACGGATACAGCGTTAACCGCGCCAATATGCTTAAATACGCTCCGATTTTTGCCGACTGCAATTGTGCGTTGATGCTGTACGATCACCGGGGCCATGGCGAGAGCGATGAAGCCTACGGTAGCGGAGGCTACCACGAAGCCAGTGACCTCATTACGGCCACCGAAATCCTCCGGGAGAAAACGGACCTGACCATGGACAAAATCGGTTGGTTCGGAGAAAGCTGGGGCGGGGCAACGGTGCTGCTGGCCGCCGCCCGGCAGGAAGCGCCCAAACCCGCCTGGGTGGTCGCCGAGAGTCCCTTCGCCGACTGGGAAAGTGCTGTCATGGAGCGGGGCGTCAAGGATTATGGTCCGGCCCTCTACGCCCTGACCCCCGGTGCCTTCACCTGGACGGGCTTCCGGGCGGGCGTAAGCTTTGATGAGGTCAGCCCGGTGCTGGCGGCCAAAGACATCGACGTTCCGGTGCTGCTCCTTCACTCCCGGGCGGACACCCTCACGGCTCCCGAACAATCGGACCGCATCGCCAAGAATATCCGGCCGGAATTGCTGACCTATCACGCCCTGGACTGGGGTGCCTGGCACGCCCATAACATCATCTGGCGACGGGATGAATACACCCGGATCGTCCGGGATTTTGTGGGGGACTTTTGTAATTAATGTCGTCTTTTACGGCATTAACCGCTCAAAGACAACTCCATGCACCGCCGTTCCTTTCTCTCTACCGGTCTCCTGTTACCCACCGGAGTGGCCCTGGCCGCAACTACCACCAAACCATCTCCGCCGAATACCAGCCTTCGGGTAAGTCTCAAGGCGGACGCAATTGGCGTAAGTGGCTCGCCCACCGAGATGCTGGAAGGTGCCATCAAACATGGATACGACGCGCTCTCCGTTCCCGCCCAGTGGCTGGAGGGGATGACGGCCAAGGAGCGGCAGGGATTCGCCGCTCGGGCAAGAAGCAACGACATCAGTTGGGGCGCCAACGGCCTGCCCATCGAGTTCCGGCGCAGTGAGCAGCAATTCCGGGCGGACCTCGGTGCCCTGCCGCAGCACGCCGCTAATCTGCGTTCCATCGGGGTGACCCGCATCGGTACCTGGATCATGCCCTGCCACGAATCCCTGACGTACCGGGACAACTTTGATCAACATGCGTCCCGCCTGCGCGACGCCGCCAGAATCCTGCGGGAGGAAGGTATCCGTCTTGGTTTGGAGTACATCGGCACCCGGAGTTTGCGGCACAGTCAGCGCTTTGCCTTCATCAGTACGGGCCGGGAACTCCGTCAACTGATTGACGCCATCGGGGAAGAGAACGTGGGGGTGATCCTGGACAGTTTTCACTGGTACACCTCCGGGGAAAGCGTGGAGGACCTCAAGCAGTGGTCCAACGAGGAAATTGTGGCCGTAGACGTCAACGACGCTAACCCAAAACTCAGCCGCGAGGACCAGGCCGACACCGCCCGGGAGCTCCCCGGCGCCTCCGGAGTGATTGATCTGAATGGTTTTCTGGGCTTTCTGCACGAGCGAAAGTACGAGGGGCCCGTGCGGGCCGAGCCCTTCAGCGCCACCCTGAACGGAATGGACAACGATCTGGCCATGGCCGCAACCTACGCGGCGGTGGCGGGCAGCATCGAACGGGCCATCAAGGGATAAAAAAAGAGCAGGCTCCACGAAGGGAGCCCGCCCAAATTCACCAGATAGACTAGATCAATTAAGCTTTTGTACTACACGCTGGGTTCCCAACCGGGCTCGTACTCGCGACCCCAGAGCTCCATGGCCTGAGGATCGTCGGTCGGGCGACCGGTTTCCGGGTCGCAGTGGAAGGAGCCACCGGTTCGCTGGGCGATGTTGCCGAGGTGGCAAATCGTTACGCTGGGATTGGCGTCGACGATGGGACTGTGCAGTTCTTCCTCATGGGTGATGCCCTTGATGAAGTTGTGAGCGTGCAAGTCGTCAAGACCGCCACCTCCGGCCAGGCCCATTGAAACGCTCTTGCCTTCTTCCTTTTCACTGCGGATCTCCTTACCCTTTAGATCGTAAACCCAGTAGCCAGCCCGATCCATGAGCACCGTTCCTTCGGTGCCGTGAATGATGGCACCGCGGCCGCGATCAAAGAAGGCCTTACCGTTGCAACTACGGCCCTCCCAGTTGATGGTCTTTCCGCCGGGGAATTCGTAGGCCGCGACCTGGGTGTCGTAGGCTTCCCAGTCGTCATCGAAGTGGTAGCGCCCGCCGGTACTGCTGACCCGGGTGGGGTAGTGGACGTCCAACGCCCAGCGGCACATATCAATTTCGTGGGTACCGTTGTTCAGGAGTTCGCCCGTTCCCCAGTGCCAGAACCAGTGCCAGTTGTAGTGCACGACGTTGTCTTTATACTTTACGCGGGGAGCGGGGCCCTGCCAAAGCTCCCAGTCGAGCCACTCCGGGATCGGGGCCGATTTACCCACTCCGATGGACCCGCGGGTATTGGAGTACCAGGCCTTGCCGGCGTAGGCCTTTCCGATCAATCCTTCGTGGATTTCCTTGACGATTTTCTGTCCGGTAACGGAACTTCTGGTCTGGTTGCCCATTTGCACCAGAAGGCCGGTCTTGGCCTGCTTAGCGACCAGCATTTCTCCCTCGCGGGGGTTGTGGCTGCAGGGCTTCTCCAGGTAGACGTGCTTGCCCGCATCCAGGGCCATCATGGCCATGGGGGCGTGCCAGTGATCGGGCGTGGCGATGACCACGGCATCCACGTCTTTGTCTTCCAGGAGCTTACGAAAATCCTGCTCGCCTTTTGGTTTGTCCTTGCCGGCCTTTACCGTGGTGGCCTGCGCCTTGGCAATGGCGCGAAGGTCCACATCCCCGATGCCGTAGACGTGACTGTCCTTCGTTTTGGCGAAGGTCCCCGTCAGGGAATTCCCCCGGCTATTGGTGCCGAATACGGCGACGTTTACCCGGTCGTTCGCACCAATGATTCTTCGGCGACTGTAGGCGGGAAGGCCGACGGAGACACCGGCTCCGGTGAGGGCTGCATTACGGAGAAATTTTCTGCGGGTTGGCATAAATCTTATCTTTTTGCTGAAGAACTAGAGTTCACGAATCTTGATGGAGCGGAAGGCCACGGCGTCGCCGTGGTCCTGCAGGAGAATAGGCCCGGCCTTCCAGCGACCGAAGTTGGGCCAGTCACGGTATTTGCTGTAGTTGACCAGGGCGGTAAACATCTGACTGAAGCGGTCGTATTCCACCACCTTGAAGCCGTTTAACCAGTGCTCCACCTGACCGCCCCGGACCACGATGCGCCCCCGGTTCCAGTCGTTGATGTAGAGGTCTTTACCGCGCTGCACCTCCACGGGACTGGCGGTGATCAGGTCATATAAGGAGCCCGCGGTCCGGTTTCCGGCTACGCCCATTTTGGCGTCGGGGTGCCGCTTATCGTCAAGGATCTGGAACTCGAGACCGATGGCCGATCCGGCGCCCTTATTGAGCTCCGGGTCGACGAAGTACTTCACCCCGGAATTGGCCCCTTCGGTGGGCTTAAACTCGAACTGCAGCTCAAAGTCGCTAAAGTGCTCCTTGGTAATGATGTCTCCGCCGTTGGTGCTCTCTCCACCGTCACTGGCCAGGACGTGAAGTTCACCTTCTTTGATTTCCCAACCCGATTCGGGAAAAGCATCCAGTTTTGCGCCGCGCCATCCCTGGGTGGTCTTTCCGTCCCACAGGAGCCGCCATCCTTTCCGGCGCTCAAACTCGGACAGGCTGTTCGGGACAAGGTTCACCTGGGGCCCAATTCCGGGAGCCGGTATCCGGTCGGCTTCAGTAGCGTTCTCCTTGATGCGCATGTTCTTCCACTGCACCTGTTTGCCGGCCAGCGTTTCCGGAATGCTGTGAACCTGCAGGCAGATCATCCCCGAGGCATCGAAATTGTCCACCAGGTGTGCCGCCGGAATTCCGTTGATGAAGGTTCGGATCTCATTGCCGATGGCCTCGATTCTGGCCCGGTTCCAACTGCCGTGTTGGTAGGCTGCCCGGGCGGGTAGATTGTAGTGCAGGGGGTAAATCCACCCCCGGCGGGCTTCATCGTAAATGCCGCCCGTGTAGGCGCGGGGACTGGGGTCGATTTCCATCTGGTACCCGTACACCCGTCTGATGTCCTTTTCCTGTCGCCACTGGGCGCGGAACATCACGCCCGAATTCAGGGGAGCCTCGTCGTAGAACTCAAATTCGAGCACGAAGTCTCCGAAGGGGCGGTCCGTACACAAGAAGCTGTTCGGGGTGTTGATCACCGCGGTGCCCACGATTTTACCGTCCACTACCCGGTAGGGGGCCTTCCCTCCGTATTGCTCCCAGCCGGAAAGGTCCTTTCCGATCAAGTCCCGGAAACCCTCCTGGGCCAGGAGTGGGGTAACGAAAAATACAAGAGCGAGAAAGAAAAAACTTCGGGTATTCACGTTTATTTGGCAATGGGTAAGCAACGTAGAAAATATTTTGTCGTTATTCAGTCAAGACCAATAATTTACCACCTATGCGGTCGCTATTGACAGTAATTATTTTGGCGCTGGCGCAGGTGCCGGGTATGGCCCAGGATGCCGACGGATTCGTGCACAAGGCCTCCGAGGACGGCGTTGACGTATACGTTCGCATCGAGGATAATGACGATATGACCGTCCGAGTCACCACTACTGCCCGGACCAAAGTTTCCGCGGTGCGGGAAGTGTTGGATGAAGCCGAACACTACCCCGCCTGGGTTCACCGCTGCGCCGAAGCCCAGCGTTTGCCCGGGGGCACTGATAACGCCTACCTGTATCTGAGCCGGGTAGACATGCCCTTTCCGTTCAAGGACCGGGAGGTGGTGGCGGCCATCAGTCAATCCGTGGACCCCGCAACCGGAGTATTCCGGCGCTTGATCAGCAGTAAGCCGGATGCCTACCCTCTTTCCAAAAAATACAAACGGGTGGAATTGTATGAGTCCACCTGGGAGGTCCATCCCTTATCGGACGGAGGCGCCAAGCTGACCTGTACGGTCCGCACCGCGGCGGGGTCGGGACTTCCCGGCTGGCTCCGGGAGGACATCATGACCGGCGGCCCCGTGAAGACGATCAGGAGTCTGCGGGAAAGGGTGGAAGCCAGGAAATAAAAAAGAGGGCTAGGGTAGTCCCTTGATGGCACTCACGGGCAGGGTGGGGGCCTGCTCCCAGGGCAACATGGCGTTGATGAGCTTGATTTCCTTGAAGTGCTTGAGGTCCCGGTCCCGAATCACGGTGGGGCGCAGTTGACCTTCGGCGATCAGCTTTTCTCTTCGGCAGCCGCGCAGCAGTGGCCAGGCCGGGGTGTACCAGAACTTTCCGTCGTAAAGGGCTACGTTGGCGTAACTGGCGTCGGTCAGATGACCACGCTGGATCATCAGGATATCGTCACAGTCGCCCTTTTTCTCCAGGCATTTCCGGATACCGGTGCGGTTCAGGAACTTCTGACCGTAGCGTACCTCGTCGGCGTTGACGAGTCGGACGCTCTGGACCGGTACGACGTTGTAGGGAATGAGTTCCTGTTTTTCCAGCCCTACACCGTATACAACCCGGAGCTTGTAGGTTCCTTTTTTGGGTAAGTCCAACTCCCCGATAACGGAAGATAAATTAAAGGAAGGACACTTGGGGAAAATTAGTTTTCTGGAACGGGTAACCCTCCGCTGGTGGAAGTCCAGAAGCGGTGCTTTTCCGTCTACAATCCGAATGGACTCCAGCAGCGATTGTTGGTTACGTGTGCTCAAAGTCAGGGTGATCCTCCCTGCTAATGTAAAGAAAATTGACTAACGGCCAAGGGAATACGAATCTTTGTCTTCAGTTCTTCATATTCTTCCCGCCAATCGCTGCGAGCGGTAATTCCTCCTCCGGAGCGGAAGTAGTGGTTTCCCGAGGCATCTTCTTCAATGAAGCGGATCAGCACGCAGGTATCCAGCCGGCTTCCGTCGAAGTAACCGGCGATACCGCAGTAATACCCTCTCGGCCCTCCTTCGGCCTCCTGGATAATCTTTAGGGTTGCCGGTTTAGGGGCGCCGCTCACGGAACCGGCCGGTAACAACTTCAGCATGATGCTTCCCAGTTGGTTTCGCCAATTGTCCCCGAGTTCACCCCCGATGTTACTGCTCGTCTGGAGCAGCCCTCGCCGACTGGTAGCGATTTTATGAAAGTAGCGATAGTCGGTCACCCGAACGCGTTTGGCCACCTGGGAGAGGTCATTGCGAATCAGGTCCACGATCGTAGCGTGCTCGGCAATTTCCTTGGGACTTTTCAGGAGAGCCCGGCGGGCACCGGGGGTGTCCCGTGAAGTTCCCTTCATCGGCCGGCTTTCGATGTACCCTTCCGGCGATACGGTAACGAAGGTCTCCGGACTGAAACAAACGAATTTTCCCGGCCACCACACCCGATACAGGGCTTCGCTGTGGTGAAATACGGAAGCCATCGTCCCCCGAAGCTCAATGGGGGTAGGGAACGTAAGGTTGGTCAGGAAGCTGTCTCCCCGCTGCAGTCCGCGTTGCACCACGTCAAAGGCTTTCCTAAACCGTTCCTCCGAGAGGTGGCGCGCGCGCAGTTTGGGTTGGGAGCCGGGAAAGTCTTCTGTGGGTCGGCTGAAGCCGGGGAAAGCGAACCGGGGAATCCCTTTTGTGGCCGCGTCCAGGGGCCACCAGTGAGGACTGCTTTGTTCGAAATCAACGAGGAAAAACAGGGGCCTTCGGCTGGCCCCGGCCCCGTTCAATTCGTGCGCCCACGATTCCATCCTTGCCGCAGAAAATTCCATGCTCCAATAGGACGTTTTACTGGCTAAAAAGTTACCCCCGACCCCGTTTTTCTGGCGCCCGTTCGCTAATAATCACGTTGATTGCCGGGGAACTTGATCTCATTTACGGTACGGTTAAAAATACCTTTTTACCTTAGGCCTCTATTCCTGAAAAACAACCAGCCCCAAATGAGAACCATACTGCTGCTGTTCGCCTGTTTCCTGGCGACGGCCACCTTTGCACAAGATGCTCCCGCTGAAAGTACCAGTGAAGAAAAACCGGCCCAAAAAAAAGAAAAGAAATCTCCCTTTAAGGATTACGAAGACCTCATTCCCGAAGACGCCGAAACCGACGAGGGACTCTTCACCGTCCATAAGGTGGACGAAAAGTACTATTACGAAATTCCCTTTGGCCTCCTTGGTCGGGATATGCTGTTGGTGAGCCGGATCGCCAAAATTCCGGCCGGTCTGGGTGGTGGCTACGTTAACGCCGGCTCGAAAGCCAACGAGCAACTCATTCGTTGGGAAAGGGTCAATAACGCCATTCACCTCAAATCGATTTCCTACAACAGCGTTGCCAGCGACAGCCTGCCAATCTACATCTCCGTACGGGATAACAATTACGAACCCGTGATTGCGGCCTTTAACATTGAAGGCTTCAATCCCGATTCCACGGCTGCGCTGATTACGGTGAATGACTTTTTTCTGTCGGACGTCAAGGCCATTACGGGCCTTTCCAAAGGGTTGCGTAAGGCTTACGAAGTCCGGAGCCTGGACAAGAAGCGCTCCTTCATCAGCAGGGTGGGGAGTTACCCCGAGAACGTGGAAGTACGCCACGATATGACCTACATCTCCGGCAATCCGCCGAATTATAGCCGGACGGGCACCATCAGCCTGCAAATGGCTCAATCCATGTACCTGCTACCGGAAAAGGCCATGCAACCCCGGATGTACGACGAACGGGTGGGATGGTTTACCGTCAGTCAGGTGGACTACGGTTCCGAAGCCCTCAAGGCAGATCGCAAGACCTACCTGCGGCGCTGGCGGCTCGAGCCCAAGGACCCCGCAGCCTACGCCCGGGGGGAGCTGGTGGAGCCGGTGAAACCCATCGTGTACTACCTCGATCCCGCCACGCCGAAGAAGTTTCGTCCCTACTTCCGCCAGGGAATTGAAGATTGGCAGAAGGCTTTTGAAGCCGCGGGCTTCAAGAATGCCATCATCGCCAAGGATGCTCCCACCCCCGAGGAAGACCCCGACTGGAGCGCGGAAGACGCCCGATACTCCGTAGTACGGTACGTGGCAAGTACTACGCGCAACGCTATGGGCCCCAGTGTCTCCGACCCCCGATCCGGGGAGATCATCGAAAGTGACATCATCTGGTACCATAACCACCTCCGGTCTTACCGGAACCGGTACCTGCTGGAAACCGGTGCCGCCAATCCCCGAGCCCGCAGCCTGGACACGCCGGCCGAAGACATCGGGGAGATGATGCGGATGGTCATTGCCCACGAAGTGGGGCATGCGCTGGGGCTTCCCCACAACATGAAGGCCAGCTACGCTTATCCCACGGATTCGCTCCGCTCTGCGAGTTTCACCCAGAAGTGGGGCCTGGCCACCACGATTATGGACTACACCCGCTACAACTACGTGGCCCAGCCAGGAGACGAGGGCGTCCGCTGGGTGCGGATGCTGGGGCCCTATGACCTTTACGCCATCAACTGGGGCTACCGGGTCATTCCCGGGGCGGACAGTCCGGAAGCAGAAAAATCTACCCTTAACCAGTGGATTACCGAAAAGGGTGGAGACCCGATGTATTTATTTGGCGCCCGGAACTCCTTTGACCCCAGTTCCCAAACCGAATGCGTTGGGGATGATCCGGTCCTGGCCAGCGACTACGGCATGCGGAACCTGCGCATCGTGGCCAAAAACCTGCTGGAATGGACGAGCACTCCGGGAGAGGGATACGACGATACCGAAGAGCTGTTCGGAGAATTGCTGGGCGTCTGGTCACGCTACGCCGCCCACGTGACCGCCAACATCGGCGGAGTGTATGAGCTGCGGAAAACGGTTGACCAGCCCGGTCAGCAGTACACTCACCTTTCCAAAGCGGAACAGTCGCGGGCGATGAGTTTCCTGAATCGCGAGGTCTTTGCGGCGCCCGATTGGTTGCTGCAGAAGGATATCGTCACGAACATTGCTCCGAGCGGCATCGTCAGTCGGGTGAGGAGCCTCCAGGCCCGGCAGTTGAATAACCTTTTGCGGTACGACCGCCTGCAGCGGATGGTGGACAACACCGCCCTGAATGGTGCCCAGGCCTATTCGCTAACCCAGATGTTCGATGAACTACGCAATGGGCTCTGGCAGGAAGTAATCAATACGGAACCCATTTCTCCTTACCGTCGGAATTTGCAACGTGCCTACGTAGAAAGTCTGATGAGCCTGATGAAGCAGGACATGAATGCTCCCTCAGACATTGGCGCGGTAGTTCGCTACGAGATGAAGTTCCTGCACAAGCTGCTGGACAAGCACACCAAAAAGTATTTCCTCGGCGTAGACCGTAACCACCTGGAGGACCTATCGGACCGGATCGCGGAATTCCTTGACCTGGAGGACTAGGCATCGGACCATTTGGAAGGAGGAAAGGGTGATTGCTCACCAAATCAAAATTCATTGGTCATCCTTTGCTCCTTCCAGAATGGACTTTGCACCTGCGCTTGCGCCCGGATATTATTTGATTTTATGCGCCTAGGGTAGGTAAATTCCCGGTACGTGGCGGAATAGCTGTCGTTTTTCTGCTCAAAGTGCGCGGAACATAAGTTTTTTGCTTATGTTTGAATTGATACCAAACATCTTAGGGCGTGGCTTACGTTATCGGGCTACTCCACTACCTGAACCTAAGAACAACGCCAAGTTGTCAAATTACTGATTACCTAGTACACTCGTTATGAGATATTTCTTCCAATCCCTCCTAGTATTCCTGCTACTAGCGGCCGCCCTTCCCGTAAGTGCCCAGTTCCGTTCGGAGATGCGAACGGCCGACAAGGAGTACGAACTCAATGCCTACAACCTGGCCATTGAGTCTTACAAAAAAGCATTGGCTCGCCGTCCCAATAATGTGGAGGCCCTCAGTCGGATTGCCGATTCCTACCGGATGCTCAATCAGATGCAGACCGCTCACAGTTACTACCAGCAGGTGGTACGGGAGAGAAAAGTAGAAGCCTCGACCCTGCTCGAACACGCCCACGTACTCAAGGCCCTCGGACGCTACGACGAAGCCAAGCAGTGGTATTTGCTTTACGCGCGAGACCACGATCAGGTCGTGGGTAATCACTTCGCCCAAAGTTGTGATTTTGCCCTCCGCCAGATCAGTTCGGACGGTGGATTTGTCGTCCAGTCCTCCAACGTAAACGCTCCGGTGGCTGACTTCGGCCCAACCATGCCGTCTCCCGGCCAGTTGGTCTTCAATTCAGCTCGGACTACTTCCGGAGAAAACTTTGACGGGCAGGCGCGCAACCGTCCATTTGTGGCGGCCGTCGGCCCCGACGGAACCCTACAGGAAGCTTACGTGCTGCGGACCGGATATACGGATGCAGCCGGCAACGTGGGGCCGGTGAGCTACACTCCCGACGGACGCCAGGTCATCTTTACCCGCAATAACTTCAAATCTGGTACGCGCATGGTGCCCGAAGCGGGGATTTCCATGAACCTGATGATTGCTGACGTAAACCAGGATGGTGCCTGGGTAAACCCCCGGCCGCTTCCCTTTAACGGCACGGATTACAGCACCGGCTACGGTACCTTCTCCGCCGACGGTAACTCCATTTACTTTTCCAGTGACCGTCCGGAAGGCTACGGTGGATTCGATATTTACCGGGCCAGCCGCCAGGGCCAAACCTGGGAAGCCATTCCGGAAAACCTGGGTACGGTAGTTAACTCCGTGGGCCACGAAATCACGCCCTTCTTCGACGGAGCAAGCCTGTTCTTCTCCTCCGACTGGCACCACGGCCTGGGTACTTACGACGTTTTCCGGGCGGAAATGGTCGACAATCGGCCCCAAACTCTTTACCACATGGGTAACGGCATCAACTCCAACCGCGACGACATCGGCTTCATTTATGATCCCGTCATGAACAATGGCTACGTGGTCTCCAACCGGATTGGGGGCAGTGGCCAGGAAGATATTTACTACGTTGGCCGCACGAACGCGCGCAAAACCCTGGTGGTACAATCCGCTTCGGATGGGGCCTTCCTCCCCAATGCCGTGGTCGACATGACCGCCTGTGGCGGACAGCAATACCAGACCGATGCGGGTGGGCGTTACGTTTTCCAATCCACTCAGGGGCTGAACTGTGACGTGATCATTGGCGCTCCCGGATATCAGTCCGTACGTATCCCCATTCAGAATATGCAGGCGGACGCTCAGAATATTGTCCGGGTGACCCTGAACGCTGCCGGTGGCGGTGAGAACCCCAATGCTGGAAATACACCCCTGCCTCCCGGAGCATACCGGGGAACGGTAACCAACGCCCAAACGGGCGCCCCCGTACAACTGGCCGACGTCACGATCACCCAGCGGACCACCGGACGTTCGGCGAGCATCAGAACCGGCATTGACGGTGGGTATATCGTTGCACTGGATCCTTATTCGACCTACGATGTTTCCATTGCTGCCGCCGGATTTGAACCCCTTCGGTTTCCGGTGACCAATAACGATGGCAGCGACCCCAATGTGCTGGGTAACGTCACGCTGCTGCCCGCTCAGGGCGGTGGTGGTGTGCCACCCGCCCCAACCTATGGTCAGGTAACGGGCTATGCCGTGCAGCTAGCCAGCCTCAGTAAATCACCGGACCTGGCAAAGTTTGACAACGTAAAAGAAGCCGGGCGCGTGTATGACGTCAGTGCCGGAGGCGCCTACAAGGTGCGTATCGGAGTGTTTCCGACCCGGGCAGAAGCGGACGCTGCTGCCGCTATGGCCAAGCAACGTGGCTACAACGGTGCCTTCGTAGTGGCCGACAGCGGTATGTCCGCTAAGCCGATGGCCGGTGGAACTGCTCCTCCGCCCACCACTCCGCCGGTGACGAATACTTCCGGAGCCTTCAAGGTTCAACTTGGTGCCTTTAGCAAGCCCGAAAATTTCGACCGCAATAAGGCCGGACAACTGGGAGCCCTGGAGACGACCACCCGTGGTAACCTGACGATCTTCATGATTGGTGGCATCTCCTCCCTGGAGGCTGCCCGGTCCGTGCAGTCACGAGCGCAGAGCATGGGATATTCCGGTGCTTTTGTTTTACAGAACGTAAACGGTACCCTGCAGAAAGTGAGATAACCAACTGTGGATTTTTGGCGAAGGCCCCGGAGAGTTCTCTCCGGGGCCTTCGTGTTATTTCGGGCAGGCTTCAATAAGCGGGTCGGTTATTTTTCCGGCTTTACTACCTTTAATCCATGCGGCTGTTTTTTCTTTTCCTTTTCGGATTGGTGTCCTGTCTCTCAGCTCAGGATCGCGTGATTCCCCTTTTTCCGGAAGGGGCACCCTGTCCGTCGGGATTCAGGGACTCCACGGTATACCTCAATACAATTGGGCGACTGATCCGACGCGTGGCGGAGCCCGAAATCCATCATTATCAACCCGTTCCGCGATCTGCTTCGGGGAGTGCAATCCTCATTGTGCCCGGAGGCGGATACGTGGTGGAAGCCTGGGATATTGAGGGTGAAGACATCGCCCGTCGGATGGCACAAGAAGGTATCCATGCTTTTGTCCTTAAGCATCGTCTTCCCCGGTACTACACGGATTCCTGCAAGTATACGGTTGCGCTGGGTGATGCGCAGCGGGGTATCCAGACCATAAGGCTGATGGCCGATTCCCTGGGCATTGACCGCGACCGGGTGGCCATTATGGGGTTTTCGGCCGGAGGGCATCTGGCGGCCTCGGCCTCCGTTCATCACCTGGCTCCGGACAGCACTGCTTTTCCGCCGGCGGCAGCTTTTTCCAGCCGACCCGACCTCAGCCTGCCCATTTATGCGGTGTTGAGTATGGACGATAGTCCGGTTTCCCACGGCGGATCAATGATGTCTCTACTTGGTGAGCATCCCGATCCGGCCGTGCGGGATCGGTTTAACTTGCCACGCCAGGTTCATCCCGGGGTTCCTCCTACGTTTTTGGCGCACGCCAGTGATGACGAGGGGGTGGTGCCGGATAATTCCCTGCGATATTACCGGGCACTTCACGAAAACAGGGTGCCGGCGAGCCTGCACGTATTTTCTACCGGAGGGCACGGATTTGGCACGGCCAAACACTTTGACGGCCCGGTGTCCGGCTGGTTGGACCTGGCCCTCCAGTGGATGCGCTGGCACGGCTTTTAGCCTTCTATTTCCAAAAGAAACCAACGAAAAATGATTAACCTTCCACCCCTGCAGCAAGCACCTAATCAGACCGATCTGCTCGTAACTCACGAGGCCATTCACCCCTTTGTGCACCGGACGCCGGTGTTGACCAATCGTAGCCTTAACGAGATGACGGGGGCCCGCCTTCACTTCAAATGCGAAAATTTCCAGCGCATCGGGGCCTTTAAAATGCGGGGAGCTGCTTCGGCGGCGCTGCGCCTGCCGACGGAGGTGCGGGCCAGGGGGCTGGCAACTCACAGTAGCGGCAACCACGCCCAGGCCGTTGCCTGTATGGCCCAACAACTGGAAGTGCCGGCCTTTATTGTGATGCCCCACGATGCCCCGAAGGTGAAGGTGGCGGCAGTGCTGGACTACGGAGCGGAGATCACCTACTGCAATAATACTCCAGAGGAACGACAGGCAGCCTTGGAGGAAGTCGTGAAGGAGACGGGGGCGGCCTTCATTCACCCCTTCAATGATTATGGGGTGGTGGCCGGTCAGGCCACGGCGGCCATGGAACTTCTCGAGGATACGGAGCCCGTGTTGGACATCCTTTTGGCCCCCGTGGGCGGGGGGGGGCTGATGTCCGGTACCGCGCTTGCGGCGCGGTACTTCAGCGTCGGTGCCACGGCCTGGGGTACCGAGCCCCGGAACGTAGACGATGCGGCCAGGTCGCTGGTCAGCGGGAAGATTGAACATAACGTAGACAATCGTACGGTTGCGGATGGACTGCGTACCAACCTCGGCGAATGTACTTTCTCCATCATCCACGAACACGTGCCCAAAATTTTTACGGTTACGGAGGAACAGATTGTGACGGCCATGCGGCACACCTGGGAACGCATGAAGATCATCATCGAACCCAGCTGTGCCGTTCCCCTGGCGGCGATTTTTGCCTATCCGGAAGCCTTCGCCAGGAAAGAAGTAGGCATTATTCTTACCGGAGGTAACGTAGACGTGGATAAATTGCCTTTTTGATCCAGTCGGTTTCACGTAGCTTTACCCCCGATCTTAATCCCGAAATTGTAAAAACCATGCTTTCCATCGGCCTTGCCTACAGCAGTGATGACCAATCTACCGCACACCGGATTGCCGGTGACCTGGCCGATACCGTATCCTTCGAACACTTTGCGGTGGGCAGAGCCAACGAAGGTCCCATTCTGGCGGAACTTACCAAGTCATTCACTCCGCCAATGGTGGTCCTCATCAGTGATCACTTTCTCACGAACCCAAACTGTATGCTCCGGGGTCACGAACTCTTTGGTGCCAACCGGGAGGTGTTACCCGTGATCATCCCCGCCCATCGCCTTAACGAAGAGAGTGGGGAGGTGGAAACCATTAATACGAGTCTGGCCAACCAATCGGACGTCATGCACTACGTCAATCACTGGCAAGACCGCTACATTGATCTGCGGAGAGACGCCGACGCCATGACGGAGGTCGCCGGTTCATCCTTTCAAACGTACCTGCGGAAAATTCGCGAAGCCAGTACCCAGGCGGAAGAATTGCTGCATTTAATCAAGGACAGTTGGTCTTTGTCCGAGCAACAATTTTCCGGTAATCACTACCACCAGTTGTTCATTTTTGCCGATGATCTGGAGGCCTGGGAAACGCACAAAACCCTGGAGGAAGCTCCTCCGGTGGATTTGACGGGAATCCCCGGTTTGGAGATGCTTTCTCCGACGAAGGAGGTGCCGCCCGTAGAAGAAGAAACAATTGAAGAGGATTCCGAGCCAACGCTGCCGCCAATGGTGGAGGAAGTAGTGCCAGAGAAGATTCCCGAAGAACCGCCAACGACCTTACCCTTGCCGGAATCATCCGATCAGGAACCGGTAACCTCATCCGAAGAAGAAATCCAGGGGTGGATTACCCGGGCCTGGGCCATGGCGGATGCCGGAAATTTCGAGGTGGGAGCGGATTTGCTCGCCGCTGGACTTGCCTCCAATCCGGATCATCTGCAACTCCGCTACAATTATGCCTTGTTACTGGCCAGTGGGGGAGGAACCGCCGAGGATGCTCTGCTCGAAACGGAAAAGATTCTGGACCGTAGTCCCGACTACCCCGATGCCCTCTTCCTTAGTGGCGAACTTCACGAAAGCCTCGGAAACCGTCAACGGACCCGTGATCACTGGGAGCAATTGAGCGACGTGGTGGCCCATTACCCCGACCTCAATTACCGGCTCGGGGTGTTGCTGGCGGACCATTTTCCCGAAGAGTACCTGGATGCGGCGGCTTACCTCCGCCGGGCGGTGAAGGAAGAGGAGGTCAATGGAGACGCTCACTATCAGTATGCGAAGCTGCTGGCGGGGCCGGTCAATCGGCGGAAGAAGGCCGTCAAGCAGTTTCGGCAGGCCATTAAACTTACCCCCGGTCACGCACCCGCTCATTATGAGCTTGCGGTCTTGCTTTTCGACCTGCAGGAGTATGACGAGGCCCGCAAATATTATCGCTTAGCCTGTTCGCTCGATTCAACTTATCATACCCCCGCCAATCAGCGGGCATTTTTTGCAACGCCTATGGAAATTTCCAGTGCAGCTGGTAAACTTGACGCCCTCGCGGCGCTGAAAGAAAATATTGCTCAACTTGAATCCGCCCTTCTGGAGCGGCAGGAAGAAGAACTGGCCGCCCAGGCCCAGCCGGGACCCGGTGACGGGATCACGGTGCTCATTAGTGGTGCCACCAGTGGTATCGGCCGGGCTACCGCCCGGCGATTGGCGGCCGACGGTTACCGGATCATCGCCCTGGGCAGAAGGATGGACCGACTGGAAGAACTGCAGCAGGAACTGACGGAAGCCGAGGGCACGGATATGCATTTACTCCAGCTGGACGTACGCAATCGTGAGGCCATAAAGACGGCCGTGGCCGATTTGCCCGAGGACTGGCAAGACATTGACATTCTGATCAACAACGCCGGAAAGGCCAAGGGCTTTGACCCCATCCATACGGGAAACTACGAGCACTGGGAAGAAATGATTGACGTCAACCTGAAGGGGCTGCTGTACCTGACCCGCGAAGTAAGCCCCGGTATGGTGGCCCGCGGAAAGGGGATGATCATCAACGTTGCCAGCACGGCCGGGAAGGAGGTTTACCCCAACGGTAATGTATACTGCGCCACCAAACATGCGGTGGACGCGCTTACCTACGCCATGCGGCTGGACCTGGTCAAGCACGGCATTCGGGTCGGACAAATCTGCCCGGCACACGTGGAAGAAACGGAGTTTGCGGTCGTGAGATTTGACGGAGACTCCGAGCGGGCAAAGATTTACGAAGATTTTCAGCCGCTACGTTCCCGTGACGTGGCCGAGGCCCTGCATTTCATGATTTCCCAGCCCCCCCACGTAAACGTGATGGATATGGTCATCCAGGGTACCCAGCAGGCCAGCTCCACCGTCGTGGACCGGAGCGGGAGAGACAAATTTGCTCCGGAAGAAGAATAGCTTTCCGGACTTTCACCCCCAAACGCAACGATTATCTACACGCCAAGATTTATTGTTATCGAGGGACTCGATGGCAGCGGAAAATCCACCCAGATCGAGATGCTCCAGGATGCCCTGCAGGCCCGGGGAGAAAAGTGCTACCTGACCGCGGAGCCCACGGAGTTACCGGTGGGTCGCTTGATCCGGGACGTCCTACGCGGACAGACCCGGATGGATCCGCGGGCCCTGGCCGCCCTGTACGCCGCCGACCGGATGGAACACCTGCATCACCCCACCGAGGGTATCCTTTACCAACTGACCCAGGGGTGTCACGTGATCGCCAGCCGCTATTATTTCAGCAGCTTCGCCTACCAGGGGGAATTTGTCGACCCCCGCATGATTGCCGCCTTTAATTTTCACGCAAAGAGTACCCTGCCCGCAGACCTGACGATCCATCTGGACCTGACACCCGCAGAGAGCCTGAAACGCATTGAGGGTAGGGGGACCGAAAAAGAACTCTTTGAAACCCAGGAGAAACTCACCAAAGTCCGGGAAGGCTTTCTGGAAGCCTACGCGCAGTTTGGGGACGGGGAAAACATCCATATTCTCAATGCCTCACGGAATCCGGTGATCATTGCGGAGGAAATCCTTGGCCTGGTGGATGCCCTTGAATAGTAATTCGCTTCAGCTATGTCCCAACCAACCGTTCACACCATTGATCTGAATTTCCTCGGCGCTCGGGAAGCCATTGCCGCCTACGCCGTTGCGGACGAAGACGGCATTACCCTCGTAGAATGCGGCCCTTTTTCCACCCACGACCATCTGTTGGCCGGACTGGATGCATTGGGTTTTTCGCCCGAGGACGTCCATACGCTCTTGCTGACCCACATCCATTTTGACCACGCGGGGGCCGCCTGGTGGTGGGCCGGCCGGGGCGTAAAGGTCTGGGTGCACCCGGTGGGACTGAAGCACATGATCGATCCAACGCGCCTGTATGATTCTGCCCGTAGGATTTACGGTGATGAAATGGAAAGCCTGTGGGGGAAAATGGAACGAATTGATCCACAGCGGATCGAAGCGGTAGCGGATTTCAGGACGTTAAGCATTGGCGGAAACGATTGGATCGCCCACCATACGCCCGGTCACGCCAGCCATCACATTGCCTGGCAGTTGGGTGGTCAGGTATTTACCGGAGACGTGGGGGGCGTCAAGATCATGAATGGTCCGGTGGTGCCTCCACTGCCGCCACCCGATATTGACCTGGCTGCCTGGAAGGTCTCCATCGAGCGCCTGAAATCTCTTTCTGCAACAACTTTCTACCTTACCCACTACGGGGCTATTCCGGCGGACAATTCCCACCTGGAGGATCTTCAGCGAAGGTTAGAAGCCTACGTGGAGTGGGTGGTGAACCACGTGCGTCCCGGCCAGAAGGCGGGGGAAGTCATGCCCGCATTTACCCAGTTCGTTGAGGATGAATTGCGGGCGGCGGGTTTGACGGAGGACGGCATTGCGGCCTACCGCGCCGCGAATCCTCCCTACATGAGCGTAACCGGAATCCTGCGTTACCTGATGAAGCTAGAGGGGAAATAAGATCACCAAAACAATTTGGGCGACAAGGCGCAGGTGCCGGGTTGATTGGGCTGTAGGATTTTGCCCGCAATTGTTCAGGGTTTAGTACCAAGGATTTAGTTAATCCTAGATCCTTACGCCTAAATCCTGATTCACGGCACCTGCGCGCCAGCGCCCTGATCTTAAATTGGCGATCCCGATAATACACTAATCTCGGGATCGCCGGTAAAATCCCTGAAGAATGACCACCGGTCCGGCGGCCATTCTTCAGGGTGCGGTGCGCTATTGTCCCTGTCCGAGGGAATAGCCGCGGTTGCCGTCGAAGGTGTAGAGGTTCTCCGTTTTGATGACGTCGATTTTCTCCTCCACGGCCTGGGCGAGTAACTCCGGGATGCAGTTGTTGGCCACGGATTCTTCCCCTTCCAGGACTTCGTAGCGACAGCGCCAGTGGTCCGTACAGAAGGTTTCCTCAAACCCGTGGGGCCATACCTTGACCCCGCGATTGGTGATCATGGACAGCTTGATCTTTCCGTCGAGCCGCTGCAGTTTTTCGGCCAGTTCATCGGGATTGGAGCCTTCCCAGTCGACGAAGATGTCCACGCCCTGCAGGCGCTTATCGGCCCGCTTGCGGCGCTGGTAGTCGGGGATGTTCATCGTCACGCCCTTCACGTACTCGGTTACCTTGAGCTGCCGGGGCTTGCGGCCCAGGCGCTCGATGATGGCATCGGCAAACTCCCGGGTGCCTACGAGCTGCTTACTGACGCCTTCCCGGTAGATATCCTCCGTGTGAATGCCTTCTTCAATGACGCAAGACCAGGCATTTTTGATGGTTTCCGCCACGTCCTGCTGACCGATGTGGTGCAGCATCATCACGCCCGCACGAATCAGTCCGGAGGGGTTGGCGACGTTTTGCCCGGCAATGGGAGGCGCCGAGCCGTGGATGGCCTCAAACATGGCGCAGCTGGCGCCGATGTTGGCCGTGCCCGCCAGACCAACCGACCCGGAGATTTGCGCCGTGATGTCGGAAATGATGTCGCCGTAAAGATTGGGCGTAACGATGACGTCAAAGATTTCCGGAGTATCGGCCAGACGCGCGGCGCCGATGTCAATGATCCAGTTGTCGGATTCGATGTCTGGGTACTCCGCGGCGATCTCCTTGAAGACTTCGTGAAACAAGCCGTCGGTATGCTTCATGATGTTGTCCTTCACGAAGCAACTCACCTTCTTGCGCCGATACAGTCGGGCGTACTCAAAGGCGTAGCGGATGATCTTTTCACAACCCGGACGGGTAATCAGTTTGAGGCACTGGACCACCTCGTCGGTCTGCCGGTGCTCGATGCCCGCGTAGAGGTCCTCTTCGTTTTCGCGGATCACCACCACGTCCATTTCCGGATGCTTGGTGGCGATGAAGGGCGAAAAGCTCTTACAGGGGCGGATGTTGGCGTACAGCCCCAGGGTCTTGCGTAGGGTTACGTTGAGGCTCTTGTAGCCACCACCCCTCGGGGTCGTGATGGGAGCCTTGAAGAAGATTTTGTTCTCGCGAATCTTTTTCCAGCTATCAGCGCTGATCCCACTGGAGTTTCCCGAAAGGTAGACTTGCTCCCCGATTTCAATTTCGTCCCACTCGATGCGGGCGTTGGCGGCTTTCATGACCCGAAGGGCGGCGTCCATGATTTCCGGACCGATACCGTCTCCCTTGGCTACTGTAATTCGTTGCATATGGTTTTACTTCAGGATTGATGTTAAGGTTAGGGAATACTGGAAAAGACGAGTGGAGCGAATAAAATCAAAACAAAGGCAGGCTTTCGCACTGCTGGTTGGCAAAGAAACGTCCTGAAGTAAAAATTTGCTTGGAGACAGTAATTCAAATTTGTGATGATCGTGATAAGGTACACGAAAAGGGTTGGCTTAAATAATTGTGCATCAATTATTTAAGCTGGAATTACTTTTCGTTCTTGAACCTAAGATTTGATCACTTATCCGTTTGCGGATCGTAAAAAAACTAGTGCATCCGGTCTCCGCGGACTTCCAAATTTTGCAGTAGCTCCGCCTCGTAGGCCAGAAATTCTTTCCAGCGCGCGTCTACTTTCTCCCGATCAAAATACTTCCGGGCCAGTTCGATGAAGAGGACGTAATGGCCGGCCTCGGCCACCATGAACTTATGGTAGAACTGCCGGAGGTCTTCGTCGGCACAGTAGAGGCTCAGCAGGCGGAAGCGTTCACAGCTACGGGCTTCAATCAGTGCGCAGAGCAGTAGTTTTTCCAGCAGGGCTCGTTCCCGGCCGCCACCCTTCTGGAGAAATTTCATCAGCCCATTGACGTATTCGTCCTTGCGCTGCCGTCCGAGTTCCAGCCCACGTTTGTCCAACTCAGCCAGCACGGCCCGGAAATGCCCCCATTCTTCCGTAACGATCGGGGCAACTTCCCGCACCAGTTCGGGATAATCCGGATAGCCCTGCACCAGGGAAATGCAGCTGGTCGCCGCCTTTTGCTCGCAGTAGGCGTGATCCGTGAGAATTTCTCCCAGGTCCATTTCCGCCAAATTTACCCAGCGGGGGTCCGTGGGGAGTTGAAGGTTGAGCATCTGGACGGTAGCCGGAGTTTCCATAATTGTTTTCGTTTGGTGACGCAAAGATAACCATTGATCCCGGGCCGATTACCCAAAACGAGGACACCGGAACCGCACGTTGGCGGCTCCGGTGTCTTTCCCGTCGTAGGTAATTGGCCTTACACCCAGAAGACCAGGTTCAGGTCCTGAGCGTGGGCCATGTGCTTGTGGTAGGGCCGCAGGCGGAAGCCGTATTCGTATACGCCGGCCAGCTGGGGGTCCAGTTCGATGGTAAAGGTAGCCTTACCGTCTTTTTGGCCCACCAACCTGAAGGCTTCGGTTTTCCGTGCCTTGATGGTGGATTCGTTTTCCCGGTAGTAGAAAATGGCTTCGAGCACCAGATCCTTGGCGTCAATGCCGTTGGTGTCCAGGACCACCTCACCCCGGAAGGGTTCTCCCATGGGGAGCGCGTGGTTGATGCTGTCGAAGGAGTTATTCTCTACCACGTAGATACCGGACCACTTATTGACCAGCTCCTCCTTCCAGGCCGCCAGTTTCCGAGCTACCTGGTAATCCTTAGCCTGCGCCGTTTTGGCGCTTTGGTGCAGCGGATTGTAGAAGCGTTCGTAGTAGTGATCCATCATTCGCTTCATGGTGAAGTCGGGTGCCACCTCCGCGATGATTTGCTTTACGTAGCTCATCCAGTCCTTGCTGATGCCGGTCTCGTCGCGGCGGAAGAAGGTTGGGATGATGTCGTCTTCCAGGATGCTGTAGATCGTCTGGGCGTCCAGCTCGTTCTGCAGGTGCTGGTCTTCGTAGGTACGTTCCAGGGGAAGGGCCCAACCCGCGTCGGGCCGGTAGCCTTCGGCCCACCATCCGTCGAGTACGGAGAAGTTTACCGAACCATTCAGGGCCGCCTTCATACCCGAGGTTCCGGAGGCCTCCAGGGGGCGGGTAGGGGTGTTCAGCCAGATGTCGACGCCCTGGGTCAGCAGCTTGGCCATTTCCATATTGTAATCTTCGAGGAAGATGATCTTACCCGCAAAGTCTGGCTGCTTGCTGATGTGGATGATGTGACGGATCAGATCCTGCCCGCCCTGGTCGGCGGGGTGGGCCTTACCGGCAAAAAGGAAGATGACCGGTTGATCCGCCCGGTTCACCAACTGCCGCAGCCGTTCCTCGTTGTGGAAAAGCAGGGTAGCGCGCTTGTAGGTAGCAAAGCGCCGGGCGAAACCGAGGACCAGCGCCTCGTTATTGATCTTGTTGATGATGTTCAGGGTCGTACTCGGGCTTTCCCCACGGCGGCGCATGTCTGCCGCCAGTTTCTCGCGGACGTAATCCAGCAGTCTAACCTTCAGGGTGTGGCGGACGTCGTAGAGTTTCTTGTCTTCGACCTTATGGATGTTGCGCCAGATCTTGGGGTCACTCTGCTGGCGAAGCCAGTTTTTCCCGAATACGGAATTGTACAGATCGTGGAGATCGTTGGCGATCCAGGTAGGGTAGTGGACGGAGTTGGTGACGTAACCGATGTGAATCTCTTCGGCCGTATAACCGGGGTAGAGGGGAGTGAACATCTCCTGGCTCACTTCACCGTGAAGCTTACTCACACCGTTCACGCGCTGGCTGAGCCGGATGGAGAGTTTGGACATGTTGAAGTCTTCTCCACTATCGTCGGGGTTGGTGCGCCCGAGGGCCACGAAGTCGTGCCAGTCGATTCCGAGTTCCCCGGCGTAGTTGTACAGATAGTTCCGTAGGAGGTGTTCGGGGAAGTGGTCGTGCCCGGCGGGCACGGGGGTGTGGGTAGTATAGAGGCTGCTGGAGCGCACGGCCTCCACGGCTTCGTGGAAAAGCATACCGCCTTCCACGTGATTTTTCAATCGCTCAATGCTGAGGAATCCGGCGTGACCCTCGTTGAGGTGATAGATGTCGGGCTTGAGTCCCATGGCTTCGATGGCCCGGACCCCGCCGATACCCAGCAGAATTTCCTGCTTCAGGCGGTGTTCGTTATCCCCACCGTAAAGCATGTGGGTCAGCTCGCGATCCTCCTGACTGTTGTCTTCGTGGTCGGTGTCGAGCAGGTAGAGGTTAATTCTGCCGATGGGGAGCTTCCATACCTTGGCCTGCACGATACGGCCCTGAATGGGAACCTGTACCTTCAGCCAGTTACCGTCCTCCCGGCGGACGGGTTCCACGGGCAGCTGGGTGAACTTTTGGGCGGGGTAATGGTGGAGCTGATCACCGTTCATGCTCAGGCCCTGGTTGAAGTAACCGTAGCGGTAGAGGAGGCCCACACCGAATAAATCGACGTTACCGTCGCTCGCTTCCTTCAGGTAGTCTCCGGCCAGTACGCCCAGTCCTCCGCTGTAAAGCTTCAGACTGATGTGGAGGCCGTACTCCATGCTGAAGTAAGCGATGCGGGGTTGGTCAGCTGCTTTCTTTTCTGCCAGGTAGGCATCAAAGGCCTTTTCGGCCGCCTTCAGCTGCTTCAGGAAATCTTTATCGGCAATGAGTTCCTTGATTCTGGCGGGGTCCAGTTGCTCAATCAGCGCTACCGGATTGTAGTTCAGAGCAACGAACTGGTCGTGGTCGATGTAGTGAAAGAGGTTGGACGCTCCGGCGTTCCAGGACCACCAGATGTTCCGGGCCAGCCGGTTAAGTGCGGAAAGCTCAGCGGGCAGTTCGTTCTTGATGAAGATGCGACGCAGCTTCATCTGGGAATGCGTTTGGGTAAATGTCATTAAGCATAGAATTTTGGAGGGGGTAATAAACCGCGGTACCCCGTGGACCGCTGGCACCCTCGGCTCCGTCTCTTCGGGGGCTTCACCACCGGGGTGAGAAGAGAAGTCGCTGCAGCTGGGTGCACAAGACAAACCTCAACGAAGCGCCCGATTTTTTTTGGGGCGACGGCGCGCAGGTGCCAACGGAATCTTGTCCCTGGCCGCCCGTGGCGGCCCAGGCAAGGTTGCCGAAAATGACCTCGCCAAGTAGGCGAGGGTCCGGATTTCGTGGATTTACCGCGGTGAGGTGGAAGCATGACTCCGCCGTACGCTTACGGTCTGGCCACCTAATGCACGTCACCCGAAGAATCCGGAACGGCGCCAAAATTCGCAATAATTGGTAAGCTACGCAAGTGCCCGACCGCTTACTATCCTGAAGAATGGACAAAAAAACAGCCCGTCCCCCCACAAACGGGGGAACGGGCCTATCCATCGATAATGACAATGGATGCTGGATGCTATTGATTTATTGCGACTCCCGGAGGCCTTCGCAACGGATCATTAGTAGAGGTATTCCAGCGCAATGATGTCGTAGGTGCCAAACTCACCATCTTCGTTGCTGCTGAAACAAGCCAGCATTACGGAGTTGGAATCGTAGCCCGTTGGCGTGCCGGGAATGTGAATGGCTCCCACGCCGGCACTACCTTCGTTGCTGTTCTGCCCGCAGCTCTGCCGGCTGAAGTAGTCCGTGTGGCGCAGTCCCATGGAGTGGCCAATTTCGTGCGTCATCACGTGCTCGTTTACGTTGGTATTGTAGTTCTCCATACCGGCGTAAATCTGTACCCACTTGTAGGGAGCTCCTCCGCTCGGGAAGCCCGCGGAACCACCCGCGCCTCCGTTCTGGAAGTTGCGGTACACCACAATGTCGGCGTTGGTACTGGCCTGGAAGGACAGTGTAAACGTCTTGCCCGTGTTAATCCGGTTGTAGTTGTTGATGGCCCACTGGAGCGCCGTACGCATTTTGCTGGTCAGCGCGTAGCTGCCTCCCGTGTACCCGATAACGCTGATGTTGTTGTCGGATACGAGGTTGCTGGTGCGGTACTGCTTCTGCAGGGCGGCATCCATACTCTGGAATTCGCGGAGTTGCTCCTTGGTCATCTCGATGTCTCCCTCCAGGAGGTAGATGGTTTCGGTGGTCCCGTCGGGGCGGGTCGTCTCCACGGTCTCCACGTGGTAGGGGTCAACCTGCTGCCCTTCGACGTGCTCCAGGAGCGCATGCTCAAAGTCGTAGGATGGCCGGTCGACGTCGCCGTCTTCGTTGTGGTCAACCAGGAAGCCGGATTTAGGTGTGAAGTCCTCCGGTGCCAGCGCATTTTCCTCTTCTGTACAGCTGACGAGGATGAAGGCAAAAAGAAGACCAAGTAATAAGGAAGTTGGTTTCATGATTAAGATGAGTAAAAAGGTTATGTAGAAGGCAAGGCTCCGCCAGGGTAACTTCTGAGTGCTCATTAAGTGGCGTCGACGGATGGATATCCACACTTTCGGAGCATAAAGTTGACCCTTGCTCACCCTGCCGGTGAACAATGATTAGTCGCAGACTTGTTTTATAACTGTGGTGTGCGTGTTATCTGATTCCTGCCGGGTATGTACGGCAAAATTCAGTTGGGGCGTTCGGGCCGAGCAATGAGTTTTACTCGACCACTAACTCGGGCTAAGTTAAACATACATTACGTAATTGCAAATGTTTCGCCCCTTTTATGCTAAAAAAAACTATCTTTTACAGTAAGGTGTGCACGAACTTGTTTTGTTCTGCTTTCTCCGCTTATTTCGCACATTATTATTTAATCACGGCTTACCTTAGGTAAAAGGTGTCCCTCGCCTGAATTGTATTCGATTTTATGAGCCAGCCAACAACCAAATTAAACGATCAGCTTCGCCAGCACGGACTACGCGGAACGGCTGCGCGCCGGGACGTACTGTCCATTTTCCAGGCCAACAATCAGCGAGCGCTATCTAGCGCGGACGTGGAGGAAAATCTTTCTTCCATTGATCGAATTACCCTTTACCGGACGCTGAAGAGCTTTGAAGAGGCCGGACTCATTCATCAGGTTGCAGACGGTACGGGTAAGGTAAAGTTTGCCCTTTGTGGCCATCGCTGTGATGAACACGATCATCACGATACCCACGCACACTTTCGGTGCGTCGTCTGCGGAACCACTGCCTGCCTGCACGCCGTTACCATCCCCGAAATCAGGCTCCCCAAAGACTACCAGATGAACGACGCCCAGCTCGTCCTTACCGGAGTCTGCGCCAACTGCCAGTCATGACCACATCCTGGTGGAAGAAGCTACGTTCCCTGCCAGAAGGCTATTCCACCGGGCGATACCGTGGAAACCTGTATGGACTTAGGTATCAAGTCAACCTGAAGGGTAGGGTGCACAAGTTCTACGCCGAGGAACTTGGAGGGAATGATTTTGTCAGCCTCAACGTCTACCTGACGCTCCATGGTCCCCAACTGAAGCCCTGCGAGATGCCCACCGAAAAGGTCATCACCTTTCTGGAATCCGTTCATGTGGTGCGTGAAGATCCTCCCCGGAAAGCGTCGAGGGAGTTCATCGAATAAATCGAACATTCCGTCTCCCGCAGCGCTTACTCGGGCGTATAGATTTTCCAAAATCTGTCGATTGGAATAATATTGTTCCATTCGTCCATCCCGAAGGCAATGCCTCGGCCATAACCAGTTACCATGCCCATCCTTCTCGTTATTCTTGGCTTCTTCTTTCCCCGGGTCGTGATCTTTTGCCTTTGGATATTTACCAGTTGGTTCTCTGGCGTTTTTGACGGTTGGCTGATTCCGCTCCTCGGTTTCTTTTTTATGCCCTTCACCTTATTCTGGTACGCAATTGCCATCCACTATTACGGTGGCGACTGGAGCGGTATTCCCACCATCGGTATGGTGATCGCCGTTCTCCTTGATCTGGGAGTAATCGGCAAGGGCGCTAAAAGCAGGAGTTAGCCTTCTTCTCCGTAAGCGTACGCTTTTAGGTACCCGAAATGAGGCCCTAACTGCCCGTCAGTACAGACAGTAGCCCGTTCGAGAATCGCTGAATGATCTTTGGCGAATTCGGGTAGAATCTTTTTAATGAAGGTCTCGCCAAATGCCGTGCTCGCGTCACGCGGTAATTCGCTGGGGAGGTTGTCAATGGACATCACGTCAATGGCACGATCAAGGTAGGGGTCCGTTTCCCGGCCGGTTTGGGGGTCATAGCCAAAGACCGGCTCCGCAATGGTCGAGGCCTTCAGGGTTGAGGGTACACTGGCCGCCGGGGCGATGTCACAGGTGACGTCCCCGATTACTTCGATGCTGAAATTGTCCTTTCCCATTTCTTCCCGGGTGAAGAAGGCCGGTGCCTTCCCGTCCCAGAAAATCCCGTTAATGAAGACCGTGGCTACCTCCGCAAAACGGCCGAAGGAAGAACGGTATTCCTCACCATGGGCGTAGAAGTGCGACTTTAGAATTTCCCGCCCGTCGGGGTGTACCGCATAATCCTTCACGGCCAGCTGGGTGTATACGGGGCCGGACGCTCCCTGCAGGAAGCTCGCCGGACTAACCTTTTTGATCCCCATATCATCCAGCACCTGCGCGGCACCTTTCCCCACTCTGCCCGTTCCGGTCAGCACTATTTTCAGGTCCTCCGGGAACGTAGTTCGGGCGTAGATTTCTTTTGCCTCCGCGTAGTCGAAGACGTCCTTCAGGCGGGGCAGGGTGAAGCTGCCCCGACGCTCAGCGTAAGTCCATACGGCATTGTGGGCACCCACCATCCCGGCCCAGTAGCCAAAGGCAATCAGCCGCCGACCGCGTTCGTCGGTAAGGTACTCATAGTCAATGTGGGTGATTTTCTTTTCCAGCATCGCCCGCATGAGGGGCTGGTTGTAGGGCTGTTCTTTGGCCACGTGGGCGAAGAAGCAGTAGGTTTTGTTGGGAATGAGCTGGTCAATCGGCACTTCTTTGATGCCAAGCAGCAACTCCCGATCGCTGATGTCTTCGACCACGGGAACGCCTGCTGCCCGGTATTCCTCATCCGTGAAGGTGCGTCCCGTACTGGGCTGTACCACCAGATCTACGCCCATGGCCCGTAGCGTGGCGGCCTGAGTAGGGTTAAGTGGAGTTCGGCTATCCGGGGGGACTTTTCCTTCCCGAATGACGGCAATGGTGGGGTAAGCTGAAGACATGAGGAAAAATGAGATTAAGCGTCCGTGGAATTAATGGATGTGGTAACGTCGGGCAGGCCGTCCTTGCGGTACCAGCCCCGGTTAAGCAGCCTGCTATCGGGGAAGAACCGGTACTGCAGCCCGTACATGAGTACGCCGATAATGAGACCGAGAAAGGCCCCCGCCGTCACGTCCCGCAGGAAGTGGTAGAGCAGATACATACGGCTGAAGGCCACCTGGGCGGCAACGAGAAAACAACCGAGACCAACGATAAATTTGCCCCGCCGCGCATTGAAACTAACGAAACTGAAGAGGGCAAAGGCCGAGGCGGCGTGCCCGCTGGGGAAACTGGTGTAGGCCCAGCTGCGCATGTGTTCTTCGAATAAATTGAGGGAATGCCAGACTTCTTCGTAATTGTCAAAAAACCAGCGCATGGGCCGGGCCGCCCCGAAAATTACCTTAAGCAGCCCACTCAGTAGCCCGGCCGTAATGCCACTCATGATGGCGAATAAGCCCGTGCGGAAGCGAAAGGCTGACGCCACAATGAATACAATGACGTACGCCTCGGGCTCCCCGAAGCGGGTTCCGATGATGAAAAACTGATCCCAGAAAGCGCTCCGATGCTGATTGATCAGAATTAGGGCGTCCCCCTGTTTGTTGGTTGCCAGGACGTATAGGAAGTTCAGCAAGAGTAAGAGAAAAGCAATCAGGAATACCCGGTTGGCCCGTAGGAACTCCCTGGTGGTCTTCTCTGGCATGTACAGCGGCATGGCGCGAATATAGGCAGCGGTAAATTTGCCGTCACCAAAGAAGCCGACTAAAAAAGGAGACTGTCTCCCTTATGCCTGGGTAGTGGGCTTGGGCTTATCCTTCCGGAACCGTTTTTGAATCCAGGTCAACGCATTCGACAATCCGTCGGTGCTGACCAGCTTGGCGTCCCGCATGGCCCGCCTCGTGATGTACAAACTCATCGGGAACAGGACTACGCAGGGAAGCCATCCCGCCACGGCTCCGGTAACCACAAAGCTCTCCGCCAGCTTGCGGCAAAGAATGGTGAGGATGATGAAAATCACGAAGAAGATGATACTCACCAGAATGGGATACCCAAAGCCCCCTTTACGAACGATGGCCCCCATCGGCGCCCCGATGAAAATAAAAATGATGCAGACCAGGGCCATGCTGTACTTCATGTGCAAATCGTAGATGTGCTTTACCCGGCTTTCTTCCACTCCGGGGATAATCCGTTGGGCGGCCTGGGCCTGACTGGTGACCGACCGAATGGCCGACCGGCTGCGATTATACACCCGGGTAGCAATGGTGTTTTCCAGACTGTCCATCATGGATTCTATCCCCGGCCAGTCCGTCGCTCCCCGAACCAGGGGATGCTTCAGGGCACGCTGATACTGAACCTGCTGCCGATCCTCCAGTTCCCGGGTGACCATGGTCCGGTCCAGCGCGGTCTGATCCGTGACCATTTTCTCCGGACTACGGTTGTCGATGCGTTGAATCTGACTCGGGGTTTGCGTCGCTCTTGGCGGTCGGGTGGGGGGGAGGTCTTCTGCCTCTACGGTCTCAGCAATGGAAGACAGCTGTCGGGCGGTATCCGCAGCTACGGAATCCCGGGCAGCAGCAGCTTCTTGCTCCTGTTTCCGCGTCCAACTCTCCCGGTAGACGGTAGTATCCTTTTTGAGCAGGGGCAAATAACTCGTCAGATGGTTGCTGATCGTTTGTTTTCGGATGGCAATGTCCAGGTCAATACTGTCCACTCCTTCCTGAAGCTGCCAGGTGGCGAGCATGCTGCGGTTGGTGGCAAAGAGTTTAGCGTTGGTAACCTGCAGGTTGAATTCGCTCAGATCAAACACCTTCGTGTAGGTATCAAACTTGGTGCGGATGAAGGGTCGGTTCTGACCGTTGCGGCCTCCCGGCCGCTGTTCCAGGTACTGAAAGCCGTCAAACAGCCGCATGATGAAGAAATTCCCGTCGTCAGAAGAATACATTTCTCCGTTGCTGGCCGTTATCTGCACCAGTTCGCCGGTGGCCGCCTTGCTGTGGTCGTAGATCAGCACGTCCCGGATGTCGCGTCCGTTGTTGTCGCGTTCACCGAGCCGGATGGCAAACTGACTGAAGTCTTCGTTGAATACGCCGGGCTCCATGCTCAGCGTGGGTTTTTTCTGCTGGATGTCGTACATCCGGGCGCCGAACTGGAGGTTGGCCGCCGGAATGACGTAGTCACTACAGAAATAGGAGACCCCGGAGGAAAGAATACCGAAGAGAATGAGCGGGCGCATGACCCGGAAAAGGGACACCCCAGCCGACTTGAAGCTGGAGAGCTCGTAATGTTCCGCCATGCCCCCGAGCACCATGACCGAGGAAATCAGCAGGGCGAGCGGCAGGGCGAGTGGTACCAGGCCCACGCATTTGTAGGCGAGCAGCTCCATGACCACGAAAAAGCCCAGGCCCTTGCCGGCGATGTCGTCCAGGTAAAGCCAGAGAATCTGCATCAACAACACGAAAATGGCGATACCGAAGGTCACCACGAAGGGACCGAGGAATGATCTGGCCAGTAATTTATCGAGTTGTTTCATCCGTTTGCGTTTCCCGGCCCCGGCGGTACGCAGGATTTACCTGGCACCTGCGCTCCGTCGCCCTTAACTTTTAGTGGCAACGGGAGCGTCGACTCGGGAGGGCAAAAGTAGCATATGCCAACGGCAAAACCACCGATTTTCCCGGCCCTAAGATTTCTTTAAGGTCCGACGAAGGTCACCAAACTCCTCTTCCGTCGGAATCTGGTCCGTGGCATCCAGCGTCTCCACCGCCCGTTGTGCCTCTTCGGGAGAAGTCGTGTCGGCCCGGTGGTTATCCATCCCCGCACGATCAATGTTGTAATTGGTGTCGTTGACGATAGCCGCCTTCGGGTCATGACGTTCGGCCCGACGGCGTTGCTGACGCTGCTGAAAATACCGCAGTGTGAAGTAAAAAATCACGGCCAGTACGGCTACACCGAGGAGCCACCAGACGTCCACGCTTAGTTCGTTTACTTGCAAAAAGAAATTCATCGAGTTTTTCTTTCTGCAACAAGAATACCGGCGCGGATGTGCGGTCGATTATCCGGCCTTGCCCGCCAGGTCGATCAGGAAGGAGTAGTCCCGGGCTATTTCCTTGATCCGGTCAAAGCGTCCACTGGCGCCTCCGTGTCCGGTCTCCAGATTGGTGTGCAGGTAGAGTGGTCGGTCGTTGGTCTTCCGCTCCCGTAAGCGGGCCACCCATTTGGCGGGCTCCCAGTACTGCACCTGGCTGTCGTGGAGCCCCGTGGTGACGAGCATGGCGGGGTAATCCTGGGCCGATACCTGATCGTAGGGACTGTAGCTCAGAATGTAATCGTAGTATTCTTTTTCGTTCGGATTGCCCCACTCGTCGTACTCTCCGGTGGTGAGCGGAATGGAATCGTCCAGCATGGTGGTTACTACGTCCACGAAGGGCACCGCCGCGACGACGCCCGCCCAGAGGTCGGGGCGCATATTTACCACCGCACCCATGAGGAGGCCGCCGGCACTGCCTCCCATAGCAAACAGTCCTTCCTTGGAAGTGAATTTATTGGCGATGAGCCACTCACCGCAGTCGATAAAGTCCGTGAAGGTATTCTTCTTTTTCAGCAGCTTTCCGTCTTCGTACCAGGAGCGGCCCATCTCCTGTCCGCCCCGGATATGGGCAATGGCGTAGACGAAGCCGCGGTCCAGCAAACTCAGACGGGCTACGCTGAAGGAGGGGTCCATGCTGTAACCATAACTACCGTAGGCGTAAAGCAACAGGGGCGCACTACCGTCCCGGGGCGTATCCTTATGGTAGACGATGCTGATGGGCACCTGCACGCCGTCCCTGGCCGTGGCCATGGCCCGTTCACTGCGGTAGTGTTCGGGACTAAATTCACCCAGCACCGGTTGCTGCTTCAGCAGCGTTCGCTCCCGCGTGCGCATGTTGTAGTCGTAGGTACTGGCCGGAGTCGTCAGGCTCTGGTAGCCGAAACGGAGGACTTCGGTTTCAAACTCGGGGTTGGTGGACGAATAGGCCACGTAAGCCGGATCCTGAAATTCCAAATAGTGTTCCTCTCCCGCGAAGGGACGGATGCGCAGTTGGGTCAGGCCTTCCTTGCGCTCGCTGATGACCAGGTAGTCCCGGAAAAGGTCTACGTCCTCCAGCAGGACATCCTCCCGGTGACCGATGACCGTTTCCCAGTTTTCCTTTTCCGTGGCGTGCTCGGGCGTCACCATCAGCTGGAAGTTCCGGGCGTCTTTGTTGGTCAGCACGTAGAACTTATCGTCGATGTGGGCGATACTGTACTCCAGGTCTCGTTCCCGCGGCTGGAAGCAGCGCAGCGAGGCCAGGGGCTCGTCGGCCCGCAACAACCAGTACTCATTGCTCAGCGTCTGGGCGGAACCGATGATGATGTACTTCATGGACTTACTGCGGTAGACGAAGGCCCGGAAGGTGTCGTCCTTTTCCTCGTACACCACGACGTCATCCTGGGGAGCGGTGCCCAGTTTGTGGCGCATGATTTTGTAGGGGCGCAGGGTTTCGTCCTTGACGGAATAGAAGAGGTATTCGCCGTCGGCACTCCAGACGGCTCCGCCGGTGGTGTTGGGAATTTGATCGGGCAGGTTCTGGCCGGTCAGCAGGTCCTTGATGTGGATGGTATAAATCCGGCGGGAGAGGGTGTCCTCGCCGTAGGCCAGGTAGCGATTGTCGTCGCTCACCGCCATGCCGCCGATGTTGTAAAAGTCGTGGGGCTCAGAAAGGACGTTGAGGTCCAGCATCACCTCTTCGGTGGCACCTTCGGCAACCTGCGTGCGCAGGTAGCGGGGGTACTGTTCGCCTACCTCGTATTTCGTTTGGTAGCGGTAGCCCCGGCGCACGTAGGGGACGCTACTGTCGTCTTCCTTAATGCGTCCCTTGATTTCGGCGAAAAGGGTTTCCTGCAACTCGTTGGTGTGGGCCATGCCGGCTTCCTGGTGGGCGTTTTCGGCCTTCAGGTAGTCGATGACTTCCGGGTCTTCCCGGTCGTTCATCCAGTAGTATTCGTCGGTGCGGTCGTGACCGTGTGCGGTGAGGGTTTTCGGTTTTTTGGTAGCCGTGGGCGCCTGTGCCATATGGTCTGTTGGGTTTCTGGATTTCCAATTCTGATCCTAAACACGATCGAAGTGCTTAAGGTTGCCGCCGGGAGGCGGTGGTTTTTTCGCGTCCTTCTCCTTTAAAAGTAGACTTTCGGTCAATTCTTTTCTCTCGGAGCCGTGGGTTACTCCGGATGACCAATAATGCGCTAATTTGGCGGCATGGAAAAATTCATGCAGCGTTCCTGGTGGAAGGTCCTCGGAGTTATTCTGGTCCTCTACGGCATTGGTTTTGGCATGCTCGTGCCCCTGAAACCGAACTTCCTGTCGGTTAGCCCGTCGACGGCGAACCTGGGAGAAACCATAGAGCTGGAAGTGCTGGGCTATAACACCAGTTTTTTGGGCGTGCCCGCAGGTGCCGTGCGGGGCTGGTTGAGAGCCGGAGAAGATTTGAGCCTGGAGGCTCGTTCCGTAGAAATCATCGATGACCGTCGGGCCCGCCTGACCTTCGATTTGCCGGCCTTCCTTCCGGATACGGTGAGCTCCCTGGAGCTGCCCCTGATCATGACCTCCCCGGAGGACGGCGCCTTCGTCGATCCCCGGGCCCTGACGGTCCGGCAGCCTACCCCCCCGAATAACCTGAACGACGCCCGGCAGGCCTGGACCGCCACCAGCATGAAGTCCGGCGACCTCCACGCCACTCCGCGGATCACCTATCCGTTCCGCGGACTGCTGATGGAAACCATCCGCAATACCTACTTCCACGTCAGCCTGTGGTTCGCCATGATCATCCTCTTCGTGGTGGCCGTCGTGCAGGCCGTTAAGCACCTTCGACGTCAAACCAGTACCGAAGCCCTTCCCACGGTCGTTACGCTCCGGGAGAAAGCCGACCTGTGGTCCGTAGCCTTCACCAGTGTCGGGATGCTTTTCGGCATCCTCGGCCTTACCACCGGAGCACTCTGGGCCAAGTACACCTGGGGCAGCTACTGGAACTGGGACATCAAGCAATTTACCACCCTCATCGCCCTGCTCATCTACGCGGGCTATTTCGTGCTCCGGGCCAGTTTCCCGGACCCCGAACAGCGTGGCCGGCTCAGTGCGGCCTACAATATCTTTGCCTTCGCCTGTCTGATCCCCCTCATCTACATCCTTCCCCGGCTGTCGGGTAATTCCCTTCACCCCGGCGCCGCCGGCAACCCGGCCTTCGGTGGCGAAGACCTGGACAATACGATGCGGATGGTATTCTATCCCATCATCATCGGCTGGACCCTCTTCGGAACCTGGATGGCCACCCTCAGCTACCGGGCAAGATTACTACGACAGCGCCTGGACCTGAGTGACTAAACAACGCTGGTTCGGGCTCCGGTTCGGCAATTAATATCGTCAACTTCCCGACGGAAGGGGAGCCCCGCCCAGTCCGACGAAACCGCTCATCCTATCTTCGTGGGCCAAGTGCCACTTCATGAAACAGTATTGGTCAATTTTACTCATCCAGTCTTTCCTCGTCTTGACAACTTCGTTTTTGTCGGGGCAGTCCACCGAGCTGATCGTTCGCTGGACGGGGGAGGGGATGGCCAAAAAGGTTGACCTCCCGGAGGCGAGTAAACGGGAATGGCTGGTGAAAAAGCTGTCCGTCGAGCTTCTCCGCTTTCCGGATGAAGTTGCTTTGGAGCGCGGGCTAAGTATCCTTGAGCGACAGCCGGGCGTCCTTGCCTGGGAAAGAAATCGTCCGGTGGATTTCCGCACGGACCCGGACGACCCCCTCTACGCCTCGGAACAGAACAATCTTTTTCGGGCCGGATTTGCCGGAGCCTGGGACCTTACCACCGGCGGGCAAACTACCGACGGGCAACACATCGTCGTGGCCGTGCTGGATGCGGGCTTCGACGTGGAGCACAGCGACCTGCGGGACAACCTCTGGCGAAACCCCGGTGAAATTGCCAACGACGGCGTTGATAATGATGGCAATGGTTTTGTGGACGATCTCCGTGGCTGGAATTTTACCGACGACGCAGCGACCTTCCCGGTCAGCACCCACGGCACCCAGGTCATCGGCCAATTGGGGGCTCGCGGTAATAACGGTCGGGGTGTCAGTGGCACCAACTGGGATTTATCCATGATGCTCTTCAGCATTCAGTCCGTGGGCGACATCATCGCCGCCTACGGCTACGTCCTTGACCAGCGACGGCGCTACAACGAAACGGACGGACGGGAAGGAGCCTTCGTGGTTGCCACCAACGCCAGCTTCGGGGTGGAGGGTGATAGTTGTTCCGATTACCCCGTTTGGGGCAGTCTTTACGACGAGCTCGGCCGGGAGGGCATCCTGACGGCCGCCAGTACGGCCAACCGCCCCTGGGACGTCGACGTGGTTGGCGATATGCCAACCGACTGCCCGTCGGAGTACCTCATTGGCGTGACCAACCTGAGTGTCAACGACCGATTATTTGATTCCTCCGCCTTCGGAGAGGAAAACGTTGATTTGGCCGCCCCGGGAGAAGAAAGTTATTCCACCCTCCCCAACAACCGCTACGGTCCCTTCGGCAGCACCAGCGCTGCGGCGCCCTACGTCACGGGCGCCATCGCTCTGCTTTACGCCACGCCCTGCCCGATGCTGCTGGATATGGCCCGGGAGGATCCCGCCACGGCGGCGCTGCTCGTCCGGGAAGCCATCCTTTCCAGCACCGCGCCTAATCTTTCGCTGACGACAAGAACCGCCACGGGGGGCGTACTCGACGTTGCGGCCGCCCAGGCCAGACTCATCGACTTCTGCAACGAAGACCGGGCGGGTACCTTCGCCATTGACGCCCTCGTGCCGAATCCGGCGGATACGGAAGTGGAAATCCGGACGAATGCCCTCCTTCTTACCCCCACGGCTACGGTCACGGTGTACGACGCGCTTGGCCGTCAGGTGCACCACGAACGTCCCGAAAGACTTGCCGGGGTACCCGTCCGCCTTCGGCTTCCCGTGGCGCAACTTGCGGCGGGTTGGTATTTGGTTTCCGTCCGGGACCGGGAACAGGTCAGTCACCATCCCCTTATCGTTCGCTAAATATTGGATTTTGGTAGTGGTTCGGTTTGGAGACTAACGTCTTTATCCAGGCGAATAAATGGTGTTTTATGCCCTTTATTTTCTTGATGCTCCCCGAAGAAAAATTACGGATTGAGGAGTAATCCTCCCGGCTACCGAACGTCTAAAGCAGTGACGGAAAACGTCAATCGCCTGGAAGGTGGATCAGAGAGTTCCTCCTTTGTGAAGTACTTTACCACCCTCCTGATGCGTTTGCAAGACTTTCCCTGCTGCCCCGACCAAAAATACCCACATGCTTAAGATCGCACTGGCCCAAATTGCCCCCGTTTGGCTGGACCGCCAGGCAACCCTGGATAAGATTATGGACTACGTGAGCCGAGCCGCGAAAGAAGGGGCCGGACTCGTGGTGTTCGGGGAAACCATCCTACCCGGATATCCCTTCTGGCTGGACGGAACGGGGGGAGCCAGATTCAACGATCCGGTGCAGAAGGACATTTTCGCCCATTACGCGCAGGAAGCGGTTGACCTCGAACGCGGAGACCTGGACCCGCTGTGTGCCATTTGCCGGGAACAGCAAATCGCGGCCATCGTCGGGGTACTGGAGCGGCCCCGAGATCGGGGAGGCTTCTCTTGTTACTGTAGCCTGGTTTACGTAGACCAGTCCGGCACGATTGCCAACGTCCACCGCAAGCTGCAACCCACCTACGAAGAACGACTGGTGTGGAGCCCCGGAGATGGTCACGGCCTGCGGGTGCAGGAACTGGCGGGTTTCAAAATTGGCGGACTTAACTGCTGGGAAAACTGGATGCCGCTACCGCGTGCCGCGCTGTACGGGCTCGGGGAAAGTCTCCACGTGGCCATCTGGCCGGGTAACGTCCGCAACACGGAAGTGTTGACCCGATTTCTGGCCCGGGAGGGGAGGAGTTACTGCGTTTCGGTCAGTGGACTGATGAGCAAGGAAGACATTCCCGCAGGGATTCCTCACCGAGAACTGATTGCGGCCAACTTCCCGGACATGCCGGCGGACGGGGGCTCCTGTCTGGCCGCTCCGGACGGAAGCTGGATCATTGAACCCATCGCCGGTAAGGAAAGCCTGGTGTTTGCGGAGCTGGATCCACGGGCCGTAGTCCGGGAGCGGCAAAACTTTGATCCCGCCGGTCACTATTCCCGTCCGGACGTCACCCAACTTACCATCAACCGGGATCGCCAGTCGACGATCCGGATAAAAAATTATTCCGATTAGGCCAAAAAACCCAACCTGGGCTCCCCGGGGCTTGTTTCAAGCATCATCGGAACTAAACCATCTTTCAGAACAACATTAACCAACCACACCCAATGAATAAGCTAGCAATTATTTTTTGTTTGGCCTTCACCGTCGGGCTGAGTTCCTGCGTAAGCAAGAAGCAATACGACAGCGCCCAGGCCGAACTTGCCCGTCAGAAAGAAGAAATTTCCAAGCGTGACATGGAACTTAACCGGTACGCCCAGCGACTCGCGGAATGCGAACGCCGGGAAACGGCGCTCCAGGGTCAGGTACAGAACGCGGAAACTCAGGTGAGGATTCGCGAGGAACAAATTCAGGACCTGAAACTGCAACGGGAGCAACAGGCCACCCAGGTAGGTGATCTGACCGTACTCAGCCAGTCGGCCAGTCAGAACATCGACCGTACCCTGGCCCAGCTGGAAACCAAGGACAAGTACATCCGTCTGCTGCAGGCCGCCAAGTCCAAAGCCGACTCCATCAACCTGGCGCTCGCCGTTAACCTCAAGAACGTGCTGAAGGACGGCATCGAAGACGATGACGTCAATATCCGGGTAGACAAAACGGTGGTGTACATCAACCTGTCCGATAAAATGCTCTACCAGAGTGGCTCCTACAAGATTACCGACCGGGCCAGTGAAGTACTGGCTAAGATCGCCGCCATCGCCAAGAGCCGCCCGAACCTGGAGCTCATGGTGGAAGGCTACACGGACAACGTGAGCATCAACACCAACTGTATCAGCGATAACTGGGACCTCTCCGTCCTTCGCGCCACTTCCGTGGTCCGCTCGCTCCAAAATGATCACGGTATTGATCCCAACCGCCTGGTTGCTGCCGGTCGCGGGGAATTCAACACCCTGGCGACCAATGACACGGCCGAAGGCCGCGCCACCAACCGTCGTACGCGCATCATTCTGCTGCCCAAGCTGAACCAGTTCTACGACCTTCTGAACCCGGACAACATTCCGGAATAGATTAGCGGTATTTACCGCCACCGTAGCCCCATCCGTTACCGACGGGTGGGGCTATTTTTTTGTCTTCTGGATAGGCGAAGGATTTGTTGATCCCCGTCCGTGACGGCGAAATTATCCGCGATGCGGAATCCGATCACCGCGGCAATTTCCCCGTGCTGGGTAGTCAGTACTCGCAGCTCGTTGCGCGCTTGCTGGCTCAGTTTATGGTTGGTGATGAAGTCCTTCAGTGACTGCCGCTGCCCCCGCATGCCAAAGGGTTGGAAGTGATCGCCCGTTTGGCGTGACCGCAGGTGCAAGGGGAAATCTTCGGGAGCCAGGCGCAAATAATGAACGTCATTGGTCTTCTCGAATACCGCTGGCGGAGGAATGACTTCCATCCGCCAGGTATCTTCGCCAAGGGCAAATTCGTAGGGAAGATCCTCCCACTCCAGGTGGAGCTCCGGGGCCGGATCGGGCAGGGGAGTAAGTTCCAGTCTCCCCTCCGCAAAGTATGCCTGGTGGGTGGCACTGACCAGCGTGGTCCGGTTTTCGGCCGCCAGTCCTTTCATCCACTGGGCCCGGTCCAGGCCCGCAAAGTCCAGGAAGTGTTCCAGCAGGTACAGCCGTTCTTCCGGTTTGTCCGGCAGTTGCCCCAGGGTCACCGTCCAGCGGTCGCCGTCGCGGCGGGCGGCCTGCTCCCAGAGTAGTTGCAGTCCCCGTTCCAGCAAACTGAACTGAACCTGAATTTTTTTCAGGGTGCCGGGTAGGCTGCTTTCCAGCCGTGGCATCACCTCCTTCATCACCGGTATCACGTGATGTCGTACCTGGTTGCGTAGGTAGACGTCCTTCTGGTTGGAGGCATCTTCCCGCCAAAGAATCTGGTGCTCCCGGGCATAGGTCGCCAGGTCTTGTCGCGAAACCATGCGCAACGGACGGAGGAGCTTACCGGAAGACACCACCCCGCGGAGGCCGGCGATCCCCGTCCCCCGACCAAGATTGATCAGTAGGGTTTCCAGCCCGTCGTCCAGGTGGTGGGCCGTCAGTAGGTACTGGTAATTATACTCATCCAGTAATTCCTGAAAATAATCATACCGAATTCTACGAGCTGCCATTTGTAGACTTTCTCCCGACCGCTGTAGTGCTTTCGTCGGAAATGCGCGAGTATGGAAACTGACCTTCATCCTCGTGACCATTTCCGCCACGAAGCGTTCGTCACCGTCGGAGGCTTCGCCCCGCAGTTGAAAATTGCAGTGGGCCACGGCAAAATTGTACTGGTGCCGGTGGAGCAGGTGCGCGAGGACCACGCTGTCCATGCCGCCACTGCAGGCGAGCAACAGCGGTTCATCCGGCCCGACGGTCCGCTCCATGGCCGCCAGAAAGGCGGCGGTGACAGCATCGGAACTACTCATTGTGGTACTTTTCACCCCGCAGGATGGTCATGGCCCGGTAGAGTTGTTCGGCGAAAAACAGGCGAATCATCTGGTGGCTGAAGGTCATTTTACTCAGGCTAAGCTTGGCGTTGGCCCGCGCGTAGAGCGCGGGCGAAAAACCGAACGCCCCGCCCACTACGAACACCAGCCGGCGGAAGGGTAGTTGCAGCTGTTTGTCCAGCCACTTCGCAAAGGCTACACTCCCGAAGTATTCTCCACCCTCGTCCAGAAGGATCAGTCGGTCATCTGATTTCAGGCGGGCCATTACCAGTTCGCCCTCCCGCTCCTTGAGCTGTTCCGACGGGAGCTTACCCCCGCCCTTTACGTCGGGGATAATCTCAAAACTGATCGGCAGGTAGTGCTTCAGCCGCTTGGCGTAGATGGCCTCGCCCTGCTGCAGGTAGCGTTCACTGGTTTTGCCGATGTAGTAGACCTGTACCTTCATGGGGTGGTAAAGGTATGGGTTGGGTGGAGAAACTTCCTTGTTGTGGTATGATCATCCCTGGCGTCGCCTTTCCCCGAAAGGCGACCATACTAACTAAGAGCTTGTTTGGACTTTAATAATCGACCTCCATTTGGCCTTTTTTGGCGCTAGCTTCGTTGGGAAAATCCTCATTTAGCGCTGCTATACTCCGGTTTTCCCGCCTTGCTACCACCAAAAAATTCTCAAATTCGGCCAGACGACCAAAATCCAAACAAGCTCTAAGTGATTGCCAGGATCTTGCTATCTGCGGTCAGTCTTAACCAAAAGTGGCCCGCAAACCCGGAACAGATTGGGCTTCCTTTCGGGGAAAGGAAACTCCAGGTGGCCTAAATCGAACACTTTATTATCGGTAACTGATCTCGCCACTACTTTCCCTGGTGGACAGGACCAAACAAATGAAAAAGAAAGGATACCACGGATCTGATGTCGGTGAATTCACTCAGCGGGAAGGACTCCCGTGAGGCTTCCAAAATTGCCTTATTGTAGTCCAGGATGGTTTGCTGGCTTTTCTTCAGCTGTTCCGCGATGCTCAAAGAATTGGGCATGGGAGCAAGATCGAATTTGAATTTCGAGAACTCTTCCCAGTAGGACAGCAGGGTAGTCTGGTGCCTGGTGGCCAGTTGGGGGTAAAACAATCCCATCACACTCTTCCGGGTCAGCGCCCGGATTTCGGCGCCCACCTCATCCTGGGTTTCGTAGTCAAATAATACGAAGGGCTGCATGGGCGTGTACTGATCGAAGCGACTGATCAGGGTGTAGGTGTTCAGGTGGGAGACCATCATCCCGTTGGCGTCAAACTCAAAGGGGTAGGCGCTTTGCTTCACGAGCCAGTATTCCTTCGTGCCGTCGGGAAAGGTGCGTTGCAACGGTAAATTGATGGAATACGAAGCATTGGTCTCCTTGATTTCCTTGGCGTACTTCAGGCTGGCCTGGTAGGCCGCAAACCCAAACTCAGTGTAGATGGAGACGAAATCTGGGTGGATTAGTCCCATCCACCCCTCCCAGTCCAGATGCGAAATGCCCAGTACCTTTTTCAGGTTGCTGCCCACCCGCTTGATCCGGCTCTGGCGAACATCGAAGTACAGGAAAAAGGAATCATGCGTTTGCCGGAACTCAAACTCCGCCAACGTCTTTTTTACTTCATCGGGGCCTGGATAAACGGGGTCCCCGAGGTTAACGGCGTACTGGGCGAGGACTTGATTGGCTTTTTCTAGACTGTTCTTGTGCTGCATATTTCTGAGGATTTTTTAAAATCCGAAGGGGGGGAGAGCAGGAAACGCGATAAAAGGTTGTTGGCGAGGCTATATCATTAGTTTATCGGGGACGAAGAGTGGCTTTACGAGGATGAATGTTTTGGCGCGTTGATAAAATTTGAGGACGTCAAGCATGTGCATCGAAGCGGGTTTTACGGGGGCATACACTAGGGTAGGGTGCCCGATCACCGCCAGTGGACTTAGCTTTACGTGTTGTTGTTCATTTACCTTTAGTTTTCGGTGCAAAACTATCACTTTTTTGCTGAAAGCAGCGTCTCTCACGAAGTCCAGAATAAATACCTGAAACGCTATTGACCAAGTCTCGCTCGTAGTCCACTAATCATCTTTTCATTTTGTCTTCCCCATTGGTTTGATAAAGATGTCTACCGGCATGTCTGCTTAATATTTACCGAATGAGGTGTTTTTGATAGTAGGTAATCGCCATTCCATTCCCCTGCTCTTCCAATAATCCACGGCACCCGCGCGCTTGCGCCCTCGTGCTCTACCGGGGCTCCGTCGCATGCTGTAAGAATCGACGATTCCGACGAGTTACGGAACTCGGGACCGTCGCCCGCTTCTTCCCACTGGCGCTTTCAAACGCACCTGGCTAAACTCTGGACCACCACCCGAGCCCCAATTCACGGCTACCCCCTACCTTCGCTGCCTAAACCTACGCCGGTGTACCACCAATACGACCTTACGACCTCCCAGGAGCTGGTTCCCATCCTGATTGCCTTCCTCGGTGATGCGGGCTTCGACAGCTTTGAAGAAACCGATGCCGGACTTTCCGCCTTCGCCCTCTCCGCCGATCACGAGCGCTGGGTCAGGGTGCTGGAGGGACTGCGGGCAACCTATCCGTTCGACTATCGCTTCGCCGAGCTGCCCGAAAAGAACTGGAACGCAGTGTGGGAGAGCCAGTTTCAGCCCCTGAGCGTGGCCGACCGACTCTTTATCCGGGCGGATTTTCACGATCCCCATCCCGACATTTCTCAAGAGTTGGTGATTACCCCCAAAATGGCCTTCGGCACCGGGCACCACGCCACTACCTACATGATGTGTGAGCTGCTGCTGGAACACCCTCCGGCGGGGGTACGCGTCCTCGACTACGGTTCGGGAACGGGGGTGCTGGCTATCCTGGCGGCCCGTCTCGGTGCCGGACCGGTAGATGCCGTAGACATTGAAGCACCGTCCGCCGAAAACACGGCGGAAAACGCCCGGAGAAACGACGTGACGCTACGGCACATCATCCACGGAACGCTCGATGACGTTCCCGATGGTCCTCCCTATGACCTCATCCTCGCAAACATCAACCGAAATGTAATTTTAGCGACCGCGGATACGTTGTACGAACGCCTGGAACCGGGAGGCAGGGCGTTGTTCAGCGGCATTCTTGCCAAGGATGAATCCTTACTCGTCCATCACCTCACCCAACTCGGTTTTCGGCACCTGGAAACACGCCAGCGGGAAGACTGGCGTGCCTTTGTGTTTACCCGTTTGTAGTATTCAGTGCGCAGGAGCATCCGGCGCTGGGTACCGCAAAAACCCATGAACCAATATGCGTCTGGTCCGTACCCTGTTTTTTCTGATCGTTTTTGGCACCACCCTGCAGGCCCAGTCCCTCGCGGACCTGGAGCCCACCGCCGAGATGGCCTCCATCATGGAGGCGCTGGAGGAAACGATGACTGCCTCCAATAACAAGACCGCCAAGGAGGCCTTCGTCAACTTTAACGGACTCTTCTACGGCGGGGCCTTCACCGAAGAACAACAGCAGGTCATCGGGCAAACGGTGATCTCACTGGCCAAGAAACGCATCAGTCCCAGCAGCGGCTTCGTCGCTTACCTTGGAGCGCTGGCGGGAATGACGTCTACGGACGGTACCGAAGGAAAGCGTTTTCAGGAATTCCACGACGGCTTCGCGCAGCTGATGGCTACGCCAAAAGTGCGGGTCAATACCATCGTTAGTACGCTCTCCGCCGTGAATACCTTCCTGAACACGAACCGCCTCGACGCTGGCGGCAGCGGCAGCGGCTGGCTGGTCAAGGGCGGCAAACCCGGCTTCCGCTTCGAAGACGGTCTGCGCATGACGGTAGACAGTATCGAGACCCTGGTGGGTATGGGTAAGGACGACTCCATCCGCATTACCGAAACCCGCCTGGACGTTGACCTGGCCGAAGGCATGGCCTATGGCCGGGGTGGAAGAACCGACTGGCAGAAGCAGGGGCTCCCCGAAGAAGTATTCGCTATCCTGGTTTCCTATCACCTCGACGTTCGCCGGACCCTGTACACGGCCGACTCCGCGCATCTGCAGTATCCCGAATACTTTGGCGACGAAATTCTTGTGGGCAGCTTTACCGATAAGGTGCAGCCGGGGGGCGCCCGCTCGGGCGCCGAATACCCCCAGTTTCTCTCCGACGACGGATACGTGGAGATCAAGAACGTAGGGGAGGGAATCGATCTGGCCGGAAACTTTGAACTCCGGGGAAGCACCGTGTACGCCATCGGGGACGACGAGCGCAAGGCCAAAGTAACCCTGCGCATTCAGGACCAGATCCACGGGCAGACCGTACGGGGCATGGCCAAGCGATTCACCGTCCGCCAAGGAGAAAGAATCGGCGGGCAGGGTGTAGAAACGACCATATACGTTGGTAAGGACAGCATCTATCACCCCAGCGTGACGATGAAGGTGGACATTCCGGAGGGCGTCGTCAGCCTGACGCGGACCGAGTCAAGCGCCGACCAGAGTCCCTTCTACCACAGCCAGAACAACCTCAACCTCTACGCGGACCACCTGGATATTTACCTCCAGGCTGACAGCGCCGTGGTGGGTAAAAAAACGGTGTCCTTCCAGGAAAAAAGCGACGTGGTTTTTGAGAGTAAGGACTACTTCAGTACTTCGGAATACTTACGGATTCGGGACATCGCACGCTCCAACCCACTCGACCTCATTTACGCCTTCCGGAACGGTCCGGAGGGAGGTAATGACATCATTGACGCCGATCGTTTGGCGCAGGTCTTTAACCGGAGCTTCCGGGCCGAGGACATTGCGCCCCTGCTCTTCGACCTGCAGACCAAAGGGTTCCTGCTCTACAACGTGGACGAGCAGCTGGTCGAATTACTCCCCAAGGTGGGCCACTACGTGGAATCAAGCCGGGAGGAAAAGGACTATGACCGCCTGCGGCTGATCAGCCGCACCAAGGACATCAACGCCTACTTCGACCTGAAGAACGGCCAGGTAGTCATTGAAAATGTGCTACCCATTGAGTTCAATCGCCGAAAGCAGATTGCCATTAAGCCCCTCGGGAGTCAGGTGATTCTGAGTGGTGACCGGGATTTTGACTTCTCGGGACAGCTTTTTGCCGGCGGAATGGTCTTTGAGGGCAAGAACTTTCAGTTCAAGTATGCTCCCTACTACGTGAAGATGGATTCGGTTCGGTATTTCGATCTCTTCCTGCCCGAGGGCGACGTGATTGGAGAGGGGATGACTCGGGTAAGTACCGGAAGCCGCATTGAGCATCTGAACGGGTACCTGCTCATCGATGCCCCCAAAAACAAGAGTGGCACGGAAGACATCCCGTACTTTCCCTCCCTGCAAACGAAGGGTACTTCCTACATCTTTTACGACCAGGCGGACACCAATTCCATCTACGCCCGCGACAGTTTTTACTTTGAGCTGGCTCCCTTCAGTCTCAACGGTCTGGACAGTCTGACGGCCCCGGAAGTTGAACTGGGCGGAAAACTGGTAAGCGGGGGCATTTTTCCCGACATGGAAGAAGTGCTCAGCATCCAGGAGGACGGCAGCTTAGGCTTCATTACCGAGACCGACGAGAACGGTCAGGACACTTACGGTGACCGGGGTAACTACCGGGGTGAAGTGATCCTCAGCAACCGGGGTCTGGAGGGCAAGGGCAGACTCAGCTACCTGGAAGCCGAGATTGAAAGTGAGGACCTCAAATTCACTCCCGAGCAGACGACCGCCAGTGCCCGCCAATTTGATCTGGAAGAAACCAATACCGCCGAACGGGAAGTACCCCAGGTAAGGGGTAGGGAGGTGAACATCACATTCAAGCCCTACGGAGACTCGCTGCTGGTACAGTCGGTGGGTGAAGAAGCCTTCGACCTGTTTCAGCAGGGAGAACACACCTTCAACGGGGAACTCGTTCTTACGCCGGAAGCCCTGAAGGGCAACGGTAAACTGGGCTGGTCGGCAGCGGACATGTCGAGCAAGGACATGGACTTTGGTGTCTACAGCGCCATGGCCGATACCGCTGACGTCAACATCAAGAGCCTGGAGGCGGACGACCGCCTGGCGCTCTCCACCACGAACGTACGCGCCGACATCGACTTCGAAAAACAGCTCGCCTCCTTCCAGAACAATTCTACGGACCTGGCGACCATCATGCCCTACAACCAGTTCAAGACGAGCATTAACCGCTTCGACTGGGACATGGCCGGGGGCAACATCACCTTCCAGGCCGAAATCGGCAAGGACCGGTTCACCAGTATCCACCCGGACCAGGACTCCCTGACCTTTACCGGCACGGCGGCCACCTACGACATCAATACGAGCATGCTCAATGTGGAGGGCGTACCCTTCGTGAAGAGTGCCGACGCGATGATTTACCCCGGCGACGAAAAAATCCGGGTAGAGCCGGGCGCCCAAATCACGGAGCTGACCGACGCCCGCATCGTAGCGGATACCGTCAACCAGTACCACGTCATCAACCGGGCCACCGTCCGGATCAAGGGCCGTAAAGAGTACAATGCCTCCGGCTTTTACGAGTACAACGTTGGTCCCCACACCCAGGAATTTGAGCTGCAGAACATCGTGGGTGCCCGCATTGGCAAGGGCAAGCGCAACGAGAAGGCAACCGCCACGCGGGCCGAGGGTGAAATTGCCGAGGGTAGCACCTTTTACGTGGACGATAAAACCAAGTTCTACGGGGAAATCAACCTTGACTCGGGTAGCGAATCCCTCTTCTTCGATGGCTACGCGAAGATTGAAGCCGAAAGCCTGCCGGGTGCACAGTGGTTTACCGTCCGCTCCGAGGGGGATAAGAAGAACCTTACGCTGGACATCAGTTCCCCCAAAGACCGGGACGGTCTGCCCCTGTTTACGGGCTTTTACCTAAGTAAGCCCTACCGGCAGATTTACCCCAGCATGGTCCAGACCAAGGATCAGCGGAAGGACCACGCCATCCTAGACGCCAATGGCGTTTTCACCTACAATCAGGCCCAGGATAAATTTTACTTCGGCGATAGCGCCCGGGTGAAGAACCCCGCCCTCGTGGGAGGTAACCTGATGGTGCTGGACAATGCCGCCAAAAAGGTCTCCGGCAACGGTATGCTCGGGATTGGTGGTCGCCTGAAGTACGTATCCATGACGTCCTACGGTGACGTAGAGATGGACATGCCCACCGAAAGCCGCCGAGAGCCGGAACCCGAGCCGGTTGCGGCACCCGAAGCCAAAAAGGAAGAAGAGGAAGCACCGAGTATGTTCCTGCTGGAAGAGGAAGTAAAGCCCCAGCCCGATACGACGGCGGCCACCGCGGAAGAAGGGGTTAAGCTGACCATCGACGGACCGGTTGGCGCTGCTTACCCGGAAGTATTGGTCAAAGCCATGACGGCGATCGATCTCATCATCCCCGATAAGCTGATCAACCTCATGGTCACCGACATCAAGTCCGCTTCCTTCGCGTCTCCGGGGCTGAACCTGGTTACCGACGGTGACTTTTACCGCGCGGGCCTACAGTCACTCTTCCCGGCCTCCCGGGAGCGGGACGCGGCCATCGCCGGTCTTTCTGCCGGAACCATCGACGTTCCCAAGCAGATTAACCGCCATACCTTCCTGCTCAGCCAGTTGAAGTTGAAGTGGTCCAGCGATTACCAGTCCTTCGTCTCTACCGACAAGCTCACCGGAGTGGCCAGCATCAAGAGTAATCCGATCAATAAAATGCTGGAAGTTCACGTGGAGGTGAAAATGACCACCGGCGGTGAGGATCGGGTGTACATTTACGTTAAATCCCCCAGTGAGTTGTACTACTTTTACGGTTTCCGGGACGGCATCCTCAACGTGGTTTCCAACAATACCCAGTTCATGAGCGAGCTGGACAACATGAAGGCCAATGAACTGGTCCTCAAAATGGACGATGGGGAGACCTACGAAATTCTGCCGGTCAGTCCCGGAACGGCCCAGACCTTTTTGCGTCGGGTGCAGAACGCCTTCGGCAAGAAGTAGGCAGAACGACGTGTACAGCGTTTTTGGGGCAGGCTGCGTTTAGTGGAAAGTACAACTGGGTGCAAGAGGCAAGGGCATTTGGGCGCAAGCGCAGGTGCCGTGGTCTTGCGTTTGGCCAAAGAACTGAGACACCTAACTATGCGATTACGCTGCTGTTTATTACTGATTGCCTGCGGTTGGATTGCGGGATGCGAAAAAAATGATCTGGTGTGGGAACCTCCTCCACTGGCGTGTAATCCAATTCAGATATTCCGGGAGGAGCAGGTAAGTTCCTTTACTTCTGATGAACTGTCCATCCTGTCTCTTTCGGCCGGTGATGAGTGCCTTACGGTATCTTTTCGGGCAGCCAGGTGTGAAGAATCAAACTGGGAGCTATCGTTGGCCGCTTCCAGTTTAGTGTTGGGAACCGATCCTCCGGAGCGATCCATTCGCTTCCTGCTCAACAATGCGGAAGGTTGCCCCACCGTGGAACAGGGGGTGGCGGAATTCGACGTCACTTCCCTGCGGCTGGCGGGAGAGTCTACCGTCATCCTCAACGTAGTGGGAACGGATTTATCGGTGGCGTATAATTTTTAGCCGTCACCGGCACGGTGCTTCCGTAATTCACCAACGTTTTCCTGGAATGCAACGTCTATCTGGACAATGCGCTCCTGGCGCAACGTAATAATCCCATAAACCTACCTATCCATGAAACTTATCACGCTAATCGGAGGGCTTGCCCTTTTGCTGGCCGCCGGCTGCTGCCGGCCACCGGATGATGACGAACCCAGCAACGGCCTCTGCCCGCAGGCGGCCTTTATCGACGATGACCTGTTCGACAACGGCCAGAGTGCCAACTTCCAACCTACCGAAATGACCGTCGACGGGGACTGCCTCTTCCTGACTTTCGGGGCCTCGGGCTGTAGCGGAGACTCCTGGACCTTTGAACTCGTGGGGGGCAGCGCCATTGCCGAGTCCCTGCCGCCGCAGCGGGGCATTCGCTTCCTGCTGGACAACGACGAAGCGTGCCTGGCCTTCTTCACCCGCACCGTTCAATTTGACATCGTGGACCTTCGGGCTGCGGGGGAAGAATCCGTGACCTTAAATCTGATGGGAAGCGACCTGTCGGTGCTTTACGACTACTAGAAATAGCCTTACCCCATCTTACTGCGCTTCACCAGGTATTGCTGCAGGATCGGGCGGAAGCCGGCCTTGATGTCGGCTTCGATGTAATCGATCTTATACTGGAGGCACTTTAACCGCAGCCGCTCTTTGTAGGCCTGCACTTGTTCGACGTAGTATTCTTTTACCTGTTTGGGCTGCAGTTTCACCCGATCTCCGGACTCGAGGTCAATGAATTCGTAGGGACGGTTCTCGAATTCAAAGTCGATTTCTTTGGCCTTGTCCACGGTATGGAAAAGGATCACCTCGTGCTTGGCGTGCTTCAGGTGCTGGAGCGCACTGAAGAGTTCTTCTTCTTTCTGGGTATCATCAAACATATCACTGAAGATGACGACCAGTGACCGACGATGGATACTTTCGGCGATCTGATGCAGGGCGTCGGCGGCACCGGTCTTCCGGTCCCGGGTGGGGTTTTCCACCAGTTGTTGCAGGTAGGTCAGCATCAGCCGGTAGTGGGTGGTGCTGGATTTTGGTCGGGTGTGTAAGCCTACATTTTCGTCAAAAAAGCTCAGGCCGAAAGCGTCCCGTTGTTTCTGCAGAAGGTTCATCAGACTGGCAGCCGCCAGGGCGGAGAAACGGGCCTTATTGACGTACTCCTCGGAGGTTTTGGTCACTTCGGGGAAGAACATGGAGGAACTGGTATCCACCACAATCTGACACCGCAGGTTGGTTTCTTCCTCGTACCGTTTGGTGTACATCTTATTGGTGCGGGCAAAGACCTTCCAGTCAATGTTCCTGGTGGGTTCCCCCTGGTTGTAGATTCGATGCTCGGCAAATTCAACGGAAAAGCCGTGAAATGGACTTTTGTGCAAACCGATGATGAAGCCCTCGACGACCTGGCGGGCGAGGAGTTCAAAGTTGCCAAGGTTACGGACTTGTTCGTTGTCAATGAGTTGCATACATGCTATTTGGGGTCAGCCTAACCAACCATCGGTTGTTGCTGGTTGTTCGTCGAGTATAACGATCGCTAAAGTACGCATCGTACTAACTTCCCACCTATGATAGGAAAAGTCAAACAGTGGTTAGGTATTGAGGGAGTCAAACTGGAACTCATCCTACCTACCGGATTTAAACCGACCCAGGGTACTTTGCCGGGCAAAGTACGCCTCGTAAGCAAAAGTGAACAAACCGTAACGGCCATCAAACTCGTCATCGTTGAAAAGTACAGTCGAGGCCGGGAAGAGGAACAGCTAGTGGACGAATATGAATTGGGCCGACAGATCATCTCCGAGGAAATTACCGTTCCTGCCGAGGGTGTCCCCGTAGAAGTGCCGTTTCTGATCGAGTTCAGCCCCGTCCAGTCTCCCGTAGACGAATTCGGGAACAAGAATTTTCTCTTTGGCGGCCTCGCCTGGGCCGCCCGGAAGCTGCGCAACGCCCGGTCGGAATACCGGGTGGAGGCCGAAGCCCAGGTGAAGGGAGTAGGCCTGAACCCCTTTGACAAGAAGGTCCTGGAATAGACCGTTAACGCGCCCCTTCAGGATGGTCAAACTTCTGTTAAAGCCGCGGGAAGCATTGTAAAAATGCCCGGGAAGGGGGATTTTAGAAACTGAATTACTAAAGCCCCCAGCATGAAAACAAGCCCTTACCTGTTCCTTTTTTCCCTATTGATTTTATTCACTTCCTGTACCCCCTTGCGCGTAGTGCGCCTGGAACCCGAGCAGGAGCCCGACCGGATGCGCTACGGAGCGGCCATTCTCCGGGAGGCTAACCAGCAGGTCTCCGTCGAGGTGAGCTATTACGACGCCACCCAGGACTATCTCGTTTTTGATCTCGAGGTGGAGAACGTAGGGGATTCACCCTTTGATTTTGATCCCTCCAGTTGTTTGTTGGTGGGAGATGCCGGGCCCGTGGCCCGGGCCATCAACCCCGAAGTGCAGCTGCTAAGCATGGACGTGGAAACGGTCCGGAAAATGAAATCCAACCGCGCCTGGGCGTGGGTGGGGACGGGCCTCCTGGTGGCCGGTACGGTGGCCGCCATTACCAGTGAGGTAGACGCTCCGATCACCAACGACGTGGCCACTGATGCCGTAGTCTCTTCCCTGGCCTATAACGTCGCGGACGCCATCACCTTTTCCGTCGTCAGCGCCGAAATTCAGAACAACCAGCGGAACTACGTTCCCGACGGCCAGGAAATCCCCGGGCCGGACAACCGCTACTTCTGGCTCGACTACAGCCTACGTACCACGACGGTCCGCCCCGGAGAAGTCGCCGTAGGAAAAGTTGTCTTCCCCCGAAACGACGAGGCTTCCAGCTTTACCTTTCAGGTTAGTGCTGCGGGCAAAGACTTCTCCTTTCCCTTCCTGCAGAAAGTTTTTAAACCCTAACTGGCCAGCAGCATCATGTTGAAGTCGAATTTGGCCTTTTGATTTTCGTATTCGCCTTCTTTTTCCTCGACTTTCTTTTTGGCTTTGTCGAGCTTTCCACTTTCTTCCTTATTGAGGGACTCAATGTCTTTCTCAATCACCGCCAAACGGCCGCGCAGCGTGTTCTGATCGGAAGTATCTTCTTCCCCGAGAATTTTATCGGCTTCCGCGTTGGGATTTGCGCCCTCAGCGTATCCGGGTAGCTTAATGGCTAAATCGGTCAGTTGTCCCAGGGTTAAGGTGGTTTCACTAAGCGCATTAAGGGCACCCACAAATTGTTCCAAAACGGCTGCCGCAGGTTCGGCCAGGGCTTCCAGTTTTTCTCTTACCGGTAAGAGGGTAGCAACGTAACTTTCGTCAAACTCCCCTTCCGCCTTTCTGATCAGTTCATTAAGGCTGACCTCCATTTGTTTTAGGTAGTTGATGAGCTTTATGCTCGTATTCACCTGCCCCAGGAATTGATTGGATTGGCAGTTATCTCCCTCGCAAATCGTCCCCTTTATTTTGGTCAACTCTTCCGCAAAAGACTTTACGGCACCGTACAGTTTACCGTACAGGTTCTTTGTTTGCTCTAAACTTTCCCTGTATCCAGTATAGGTTCCCTTTTTGGCGGTCAGCAATTTAATTTCTGCTTCGACTTTCTCAACTGCCTTTACGGCATTATCCCATTCGTCTTTTGCTTTATTTAAGTTCGTTTTATCCTTCGTCAGTTCAACGGGCACGGCGTCCTGGTCTCCTCCGGCCTTCTTGGCCTCCACGGAGATGCGCAGAATACTAGCACCTGCTTGGTTGGCTAAGTAAGCCTGCTTAAGGTTATTTTTCTGGGTGGCAGCGGCCAACAGGGGCTGTTGAGCAAACAACGACGCCCGAAGTTCCTTCAGTTTATCGAGAATCGTTTGCTGACCAGTCGCATTTCCCGTCCGTTTTTCTTCGATATGGGCCTGAAAATCCTTTGACAGTTGGAGAATTTCCGCAAAATCTTCAGCAATATTTTCCGCATCAAATCCACCGTGCAATTGTTGGGCCGTCGCTTTCATGGAATCGTTTAGCGTCTCCAATTGCTCTTCCAACAGGTCTACCTGGGCAAGCATGTTTAGATTTGAACCCTTCTTCCTGACGTAAAGGGAGGCCTCGATCAAATCAGTGAGTTCATCATTTGCTACCTCTCCTTCACTGTTGTTGGAGGGGATTCCGGCTCCCTCCCGGACCACGAGCAGCGTATTCTTAAGCTCTTCTATCCCGTCAATCAGGGTAGCCGTAGATTTGAGCGAGGTGATCAACAGCGGACTGAGCGCGGTGGCCTTTTCCTTATAGCTAGCCACGTAAGTTCCGGTATCCTCCAGGGCCTTATTGAAAACGGAGAAAGTGGGTAACGTCAATTTGGTATCCAGGTAGGGGGAGGTGTTCTTTCTATCGGCTAACCCCGAATAAAAAGTTACCAAACGGTCGACCACCTTAAGGTGGTTCTTCTGCTCCGCAATCTGATCGACAATCTTTTTCTTTTCTTCCGTGATTTCTTCGGGCTTACCAGATTCCATGGCGGCCTGAGCATCGGCCAGGCCCTGTAATTTACCCTTGAGGGCCTCGGCGATTTTACCGGGCGGCGTACAAACCGCGGCTTTCGGTGGATCGGGAAAGACTTCCTTAAATTTATCTTTGGGAGCGGGGGTGGTTTCTTCAGTTGGTGCTGCTGCTTTTCTGGTGGCCATGAATGATCTGGGTGGTAAGTGAAGAATGGGTTTAGATAATCCAGGGACTTGCCTGCAAGGAAATCATTCGGCAAAATGACGTTGTTACCCGGTCACTCAATTACTTCAATAATCGGGTGCCTGGGAGAATAATGGGAAATGTCCGCAGAGTAGCCTCTAGATCAGTACTAAAGGTAATGGCCCGATTAAACGCAGAGCAATAAGTAAAACTACCTGAATCCGTAGGGTTTATACCTAAAAAGACTTCTTATAAATCCTCCGGCACTATTGTCTGTACTCAGTTCACCACCTTAATCCCGATATTCGTTGGGGAGGAATCCATCCTAATATTCCTGAGGTGAGTCCAGAAGAACCAGACATGAAATCTCAAACTTCGTCAGCTGAACTGTCGGACTTACTGGCCGGATTGAAGCCCCGCCTGCAGGAGGGCCGTTGGGTTTTCGCCACTTTTGACAACCGTGCGGAACTCCCCCTAAAGGAGGCCGTTGCGATGATTCGGGAAGCGGAAGGGGTGAGCCTGATCTTACCATTATCCTTTGCGTTGAAGAACAACTTGTCGGCGACCCCCGTATTCTCCTGGATTACCCTGGAGGTTCATTCCGCGTTGGATTCCGTCGGACTGACGGCGGCCTTTTCCCGGGTTCTTGCCGGCGAGAGGATTAGCTGCAACGTAGTGGCAGGGCACCACCACGATCATATTTTTGTGCCGGAAGAAGACGGCCGGAATGCTCTTGAAGCGCTGCGAAAACTTGAAAAGACCGGTCCGCTGGAAAATATATAGGCTGATCCAGGGTCTCGGCTTGATCCAATTGGTTTGGCACCTGCGCGCCGTCGCATTCTATAAAGAATCGACGATCCCGATGAGCAACCCGAACTCGGGGCCATCGGCAAAAAAGGATCCGCAATGCAAGCCATGCGATAGCACCGGAATTTTTGGTCATTTCGGATAGAAAATAATTCCGTCCGCAACTTATGGTCGGGCTTGGAGTATTTACCCCTCCGTGGCAGTCAGGGAGGAAGTTACTTCGACCATTACTCGTTAGGATTCCCCTTCTTCCCGGTTTTCTCCACACCTTTTCTACACCTAAAATCCAAGCCCATGTCTCTATTTAACCAACGCAAGTCCCGTAACCGGGCCACGGTAAACCACATGGGAGCCCCCGCCTACCATTACCCCGACGAATACCGTCTGGTTTCCGTGCTGCTGACGTCTTTCGTTCAGGACAGCTACTACCGCTCCGCCGATCAGGGGATGGCGGATTTGGAAGCTGCCCTGGCGCGGGTGGACGCCCAATTTGCCGCCAAGGCTGCCGTGTACGCCCGTCGGGCTTTCGGCATGCGTTCCGTATCCCACCTGATGGCCGCCCTGCTGGCCGAACGGGCTTCCGAAACCTCCTGGGGAGCTTCATTCTACGATCAGGTAGTCGTTCGAGTGGACGATATGCTGGAGATTCTGGCGGCTTACCGCCAGCGGTATGGCGACCGCCGTGCCCCCACCAACGCCATGAAAAAGGGATTTTCCCGGGCCTTCGATCGTTTCGACGGATACCAACTCGCCAAGTACCGGGGTGAAGGGAAGTCCGTCAAGCTGGTTGACCTGGTTAACCTGGTGCGGCCCGTGCCCACCCAGAAAAACGCCAAGGCACTGAGCGAACTGGTGGCCGGGACCCTACGCAACCAGTCTACCTGGGAAAGCCGGATTTCTGCGGCCGGACAACGGACCGAACGGGCACCCGAAGCCAAGCAGGAAGCCTGGGCCGATCTGATTCGGGAGGGCAAACTGGGGTACATGGCCCTGCTCCGCAACCTGCGGAACCTGTACGAGGCCAAGCTGAGTAAGCAGGATTTCCGAAAGGTGATCGATCAGGTTGCCGATGAGCGGGCCGTTCGCCGGAGCCGGCAGTTCCCCTTCCGCTTTCTCTCCGCCTACGGGGAACTGACCAAGCTGAAGGGACCCCGGAAGAAGGGTATCCTCTTCGAACGGGATGACTCCCGGCGACTGGACCAGCTTCTGGAAGCCCTGGAGAAAGCCGTTAACGTGTCCGTGAAGAACCTCCCCCTGCTGGGCGGAAAGACCCTCATCCTGACGGATAATTCCGGATCCATGCGGGGAGACGCGGGTGGAGGATCCGCCGTATCTGCCCTGAGCCGCCGGACCACCGCCGACATTGCCAATCTCTTTGCCGTGCTTTACTGGACCCGTGCCTACAACACCTACGTAGGGCTCTTCGGGGACCGGTTGATCAACGGCGAGATGGATCGGACCAGGGGCGTCTTCGAAAACTTTAGGACCCTGAATCGTCAGGCGCAGTCGTGCGGCGGAGCCACGGAAACGGGAATCTTTGATGCTTTTGAGCGCCTGATTGAGCAGCGGGAGATGGTCGATCGAATCGTCATCTTCTCCGATCTCCAGATCGGAAAGGGCTGCCGTTGGTACACCGGAGACGGTCGCCGGGGTGGTGATTTCAACAAGCTTTACGAAGCTTACCGGAAGATCAACCCCGAGGTGAAGGTCTTCAGTGTGGACCTGCGTGGATACGGAACCACCGTTTTTCGGGTAGGGGAGTACAAGCTCGCCGGATGGAGTGAGAAGATCTTCGACATCATGGAACGTTGTGAACGTGATCCGAAGGCACTCATTACGGAAATTCGTTCCCTGGAGTGGTAGCGCCATAACGAATGAAGGGACACCGCGTTTCGCGGTGTCCCTTTCCGTTCAGGCCCTCTAATTTATGTCCTTCTAGTCATCGTAGCATTCAAGGTTACCCGCTGCGGAGAAAAGGACTTCCACGTCATCATCTCCGTTGGTAATTTCAAAGTAGTAGGCGATCGCCCCGTCGGGGTACGCAAACTCCTGCACCTCGTCATCCGTATCCACCCGGAAGCCGGGGAACTGATCATTGATGGCGGTAACGACGGCCGCAGGCAGTCCGGAAGACGCAATTTCGGTGGCCGTAAAGGCCAACTCCCAGTCCAGGTCAAAGTATAATTCCAGATCCGGACCGGTGCCGTCCTCCAGTTCTACCTCGTAGAAAATCTGGTCGTCGCAGATGTCTTCCCGTTCGACACTGCTGATGCGGTACGAAGGATACTCCACGTCAATCCATTCCCGGACGGCTGACGGTAGCGTGGAATTATCATCATCGTTATCATCTTCGGTACAAACCAGGGTTCCGTCTTCACCGAAAACCACGTCTATGTCGTCTTCGTCTCCCCGCTGAATCTCCACGAGGTACTGAACCGTACCGTCGGGGTAATCCAGTCGTTCGATTTCCTCATCGGGGGAAAGGCGATAACCTGGGAACTCTGCGGCGATGGCCGACAGGACGGCTTCCGGCAGGTTGGCTTCCGGGATTTCCGTGGCGGAAAACTGAAATACCCAGTCCTGGTCAAAATACAGGTCAACGTCCCGACCGGGACCATCTTCCAGTTCCACTTCGTAGTAGTTCTGATCGTCACACAGATCTTCCAGTTCAGCGCTTTCAATCCGGTAGCCGGGATATTCCGTGGCGATCCACATTCTGATGGTTTCGGGGATTTCTACCGCATTCTCGTTCTCGTCGTCATCATGAGAATCATCGTCATCGTCGTCGTTAGGGTCATCGTCTTCATCTTCTTCAAAGCAGACAACGGTTCCGTCCTCGGCCACGATCAGGTCATCCTCGTCTCCCTGAGCGTTGATCAGTTCAACCTTGTACTGAAGGGTGCCATCGGGGAAAGTGTAGAGTTCTGCGTCATCAGAACTGATGGTGTATCCGGGGTAGGCTGCCTCGATACTCGCCAGGATGTCCTCCGGAATGTCCTGAAGGCTGATGTCCCGTGAGGAAAAAAGGAATTGCCCATCCGGGGTAAAATACAGGTCGACGTCTGGTCCCGGGCCGTCTTCGAGCTCAACTTCCAGCACGATGGAGTTGTCACAGAGGTCTTCGGTTTCGGAGCTGTTGATCCGGAAGTTGGGAAAGTTTTCCTCAATGAAGGAGGAGGCCAGTTCGGGAATGGGAGGACCGACGATCTCAAAATCATCTTCGCGGAGGAATTCGCAGCCCGAACTCAGGGTAATGGTCAGGGCCGCAAGAAAAATAAACAGGCGATTAAGCATGGTAAATGAATTTAATTAGTGATTGGGATAGTTTTTGGGATTAGGGAAAGCTCCACTCCTGGCAGCAGGCTTCCGGCGCGACCCATTGCAGGTGGGCACGAAAAGGAAAAAGCAGGCCGGTGGAGGTATTCCGTTTAGTCGGGTGGGGCAACAATGATTTTACGGACCACTACGGCGTCATTTCCCCGTAGCCCAATCCAGTAAGGACCAGGGCGTAGCCGGGGCAGGAGGATCCGATGGGTCCCGTCGCCGGTGGTGTAATCAACTGGCAATGGCCGTCTTTGCCCCAGGGGAGTCATCAGCCATACCGCCTTCAGGTCCATGGCGCTGTCGATGAAAAGTTCCCGGTGGACGGGGTTAGGGAACAGATTAACGTCAGCATTGCGAGAAATTTCCGGCGAATTGACGGAAGTAACCTTCGAGGTGTCGGGCACAATGGTAATCACGATGGAATCGGTATGCGTCCGGATGGCGGTCAAATCCGGGCCGATCAGCAGTACGCTGTCAATTCTCAGAATGAAATCCTCCCGCTCGAGTCCGACGATGATGTCTTCAACGATGATGTTGAAGGACCCCATTTCACCCGGTTCAATGGGCACGGAAAGCTGATTGGTTCGGGTAAGGCCAAGTTCAGCCCGTCCGGAGCCACTTTCATCTTCGTAAAGGGCCTGAAAGGCCTCATCGCCCCCCTCAAACCAGGCACCTTCCACGAAATCAAAGTCGGGTCCGTCATCCCCCTCCAGTAATCCGGTGGTGTAACTGATCTGGAGCGCTAGAGCGTAGAAGTCCGTGACGGGAACACCATTATCGACAATCGAAAGATCGATGTCCAGCACCGCACCGGGCTCGACCAGGTTAACGGCCGAGCTGAGTTTAAGCATCGGACCGGCTTCACCTTCTTCCGCATTAGCGTAGCCGTCGGGCAGAATTTCTCCACCCTGCTCCAGTCCGTAATTATTTTCAATGGCGTCGTCGAAGTCGGTTTCGTCGACCACCCCGTTACCATCACAATCGGCGAAGGCGTAGTTTATTCCGTTGGGGAAGGACTGTGACCAGGCGGCACCGCCGGGCTGAGCCATCCAGTCCGTACTCTGCGTACTTCTTGCCGGCCCGGTACTGCCGTTGGCTATCCCCCAGTAGAGGAGGTCTACGGCACCAACCCTACCGTTGTTGTTGACGTCCCCCGGCCAGATGGACTGTCCGCTCAACGGCACACCCGCCAGTAGAAAGAGAAGAACAATTAATTGATAGCATTTCATCAGTAGTGACATTACTTGATCACGATTACAATCCAAAAGTCGGGGGAATTGCGAGTAGAAACAACTACAAATTTTCACATTTATCGTAGCTTAGGGAAGCCTATCGTGTGAGCAGGTAATCTGCAAGTAATTGCTTATCAGCTATTTGCGCCTTTAAATTTAATTATAATTATATTTGAAATGGTTAATTGCCAGTGAAATCTACTAAAATCATTCAGCTGCTCGAGCAAATTTCTCCCCAAATGCGGGAAGATTATCTTCATTTTTTGCGGCACCGCCTTCCGGACGATCAACAGGGGATCAAACTAGCGACCACAATGGTTGAGCTGATCAACCAGGAAAAAGATTTTCCAGAAAACAAACCAGCCTTTTTCCGTCGGGTTTTCGGAAACGTAGATTTTACGGCAAAAGAGATCAATTATGTGCTGAGCTTTTTAAACCAGGCAGGAGAGGATTTCTTAGCCTGGCGCTCCGTAGAATCCGAAGAGGTCTTTCTATCGCTGAACAAGCTAAAGCAATATTCCCGGCTTACGCTAGACAAACATTTCCGGGCCGAGAACAAAAGAGTTCGAAGGAGACTGTTTTCTTCTGGCGTCAAGGGCCCCGAGGAGTTTCTCCGGCAGACCCAGTACTTCCTGCTTCAGGATGAGCACTACATACAAAATAAAATTCGGAGGGAGGACAACAATCTTCAACTGGCCAGTGACTCCCTGGATGCCTTTTACTACGCGAAGAAGCTCCAGATTGCGTGTTCTCTCCTGGACCGGCAAAATATCCTGGCGGGGCCCATTGACCATCAGATCACTACGGACTGGCTTGATCAGTTGGAGCAATCGCCGGCCTCCTCCGAGCCCATCATTCAAATTTACCTGACCATCTTCCGGGCTTTACGGGAACCGGATCGGGAGGGATACTTCTGGACGCTGAAGGAAATGCTTGGCAAACAACTGTCGGTGCCGAATCCGGAAATCCTCCGGGAAGTCACCCAGTTTGCGATCAACTATTGTGCCCGTAAAATCCGCCAGGGAAAACAGCAATTCGTCCGTGAGGCACTGGCACTCTATCGGGTGGGCATCGAGAACGCCTGGCTTTTGGATAATGAAGGCAAACTCTCTCCCTGGGCCTTTACCAACGTGGTGAAATTATCCTTACGGGAAAAGGAATATACCTACGCCCAGCACTTCATCGAGGAATACGAGAAACAGCTCCCCACCGAATTTCGTCAGAATGCACGTAACTACAATCTGGCGGAATTACTTTATTACACCGACCAGAAGGCGGCGGCGCAGGAATATTTACAACGCGTGGCCTACACGGATCTGAATTATTACCTGGGAGCGCGGGTGCTGCTCGCAAAAATTTACTTCGAGACCGGAGAGGAGGAGGCGCTGCTTTCCCATTTGGCGGCCTTTACCATATTTCTGCAGCGCAACAAAAAAATCTCCCGGAACCTTCAGGCGACCTTCCTCAATTTCTGTAAAATCCTGAACAGCATCCTCCGGTTGAGGGGTAAAAGTCCGGATGCGTTGGGGCGTCGGATCGAAGAAACGAGCTTACTGACGGACCGGGAATGGCTGAAGAATGTTGCGTTGCACGGTCTCCCCGGCGGGTAGGTGTCCACGGTAGGCTCATTTTGGCGTCCCGTCCGGAAGAGTACGGAGGCGCAAGGGCGCAGGTGCAGTGGCTTCGGTGCAGCGCCAGGACGTTGGGAACGAGATAAGTGAATTATTCTGCCCGGGAGCTTGCCCGGGCGAATCAGGAGAAATGTCTAGTTTAGAGCCTTTGAGGAGGAGATAAGCTCCACGTATGTACAGAATTTTTATCCTCCTGTTCCTCACTGGATGGGGTGGGGGTAAGGTGGCTAAAGCACAGTGTGGTATTACCGTAAACGCCGGACCGGACCAGCGGATTTGCGCCCCCGGTGGTCAGGTGCAATTACTGGGAAGCGCCGGGGGAGCAAATTACCTCGGTGCCATCTGGTCTCCCGCAGGAAGTTTCGCCGATCCCACCAGTCTGGCGCAAACCGTTACGGTAAGTGCGACGACTACCTTTACGCTCACCGGACAGGTTTTTGATCCATCCAATAATCTGATCGTTAATGGAGACTTCAGTGGCGGGCAGGTTGGGTTTACGAGTCAGTATATTCCCGGTACGGGAGGTGCCTTTGGGCTGCTGTCTTTAGAAGGGCAGTTTGCCGTTAGCAATAACTCCGCCTCAACCCACACCAATTTTGCCTCCTGTGGTGACCATACGGGCGGCGGAGAGATGCTCGTCGTCAACGGCTCCACGACCGCCAACGTGCAGGTCTGGTGCCAGAACATCTCCATTACCCCCAACACGGACTACATCTTCAACGCCTGGATACAGTCCGTAATCAGTGAAAATCCGGCGCTGCTTCAGTTTTCCATTAACGGGCAATTACTGGGTAACCCCTTCAGAGCTTCTTCCACAACTTGCAACTGGGAGGAATTCAATGAAGTCTGGAATTCAGGGGGTGCGAGCGCGGGCGAAATCTGCATCGTTAACCAAAACACGGTGGGAAGCGGCAATGATTTTGCCATCGATGACCTCTTCTTCGGTCCGGTGTGTGAGCAAACGGACGACGTCACCATCGAGGTGTTTTCCGTAGAGGCAAACGTCTTCCCACCCCTGGATCTTCCCTGCCTGAATTCCACCAGCACGGTGATCCTGGACGGCAGTCCGTCCACCACCGGGACAAACATCAGCTACCAGTGGAGCACCCCAAACGGAAATATCGTCCGTGGCGCCACCGATGTACTGGCCGAAGCGGATGCGCCCGGTACCTACACCCTGACGGTCACCTACGATGACGGGACTGCGATTTGTTCGGATCAATTTAGCGTAGTCGTCGGCGTAGACGATGATGCCCCCGACGCGACCATCGATCAGGTGCTGAGCATTGATTGCCGCAACGACCAGGGGCTATTGCTGGCCACCAACGGCTCCCCGTCAAACACCACTTACGTATGGAGCACTACGGACGGAAACATCACCACGGATCCCAACCAACCGGCCATCAATTTCGATCAGGCGGGTAATTACCATCTGGTCGTCACCAATACCCGCACCGGTTGTGTGGCGATGGCCACGGAGATCGCCGTGGAGAATACTAATGCACCGCTGGCCGAGGCCAGGGTGGAGGAGGAGCTGTCTTGTCTGAACACCAGTATTGTCATTGACGGGAGTGAATCCAGCGGAGGAGGTAATTTTCTCTACACCTGGACAACTACGGACGGCGCCATTCAATCCGGACAATCTTCCCGACGGCCACGGGTTACGGCGGAGGGGCTCTACTCCCTCGTGGTCCTCAACAACGATAATGGTTGCTCCGACAGCACCAGCGTGGAAGTCCAGGGTAACTTCGCACGACCGGATGTCACCCTGGCAACCCCCGACACCCTGAACTGCCGTCAGGACACCATTTCCCTGGCGGCGAGCATTCCGGGCGGGATATCCGGATTGACCCTGAACTGGACAACCACTACGGGACAACTGACGGGGCCAACCGATACGCTCGTCGCGGTGGCCACCGCCGGAGGGGCCTACGCCTTTTCCGCCCGGGATAATGGCTCGGGCTGCGAGCGCCGGGATACGGTAATCGTCGCCGTGGACCGGGAAATCCCCGACCTGTCCATCTCCCCGCCCGATACCCTCACCTGCGTGCGTGACACGCTGCGACTTCTGGCCACCACCTCGGTGGCCGAGCCTGACCGGTCGCTGGTGTGGTCGACCACCGGCGGACAATTCGGCGCCGACCGCGATAGCCTGGCACCTGCGGTGATCGCCCCCGGTCTTTACCTCCTGACGGTCCTGGACGACGGCAACGGTTGCTCCACCGTGGACTCGGTTCGGGTCGTCCAGGATACCCTGGCTCCGCTGGTTCAGGTGAGTCCCGACTTTGAGCTGGATTGTAATACCACCTCGGCCGTGGTCTCCGGGCTGGGTTCCAGCCAGGGCCCTCCTTTCCAATACCTTTGGGAGACTTCCTCGGGATCCATCACCGCTGGGGTGGACAGCGTGGTGGCCGAGATCGGTAGTGCGGGGACCTATCACTTTACGGTGCTCAATACGGTTACTGGTTGTCGGTCCGCAGACTCCATTCAGGTCACCACCAATGATGACCTGCCCACGCTGGCCATTGCCGCTCCGGGATTCCTTAGCTGCACCGACCGCAGCATCGTTCTGGACGCCAGCGGCTCCTCCGGTGGAGCCGGATTTACCATTAATTGGCGCACGGAAGACGGAAACATCCTGGATAATGCGGAAGGCTTAACGCCACGGGTGAACGCTCCCGGTCGCTACCGGCTGGAAATCACCAATACCCTTAACGGTTGCCGTGGAATCGACTCGGTCACCGTAGTGCAGGACACCCATGCGCCACTCCTGACGTTGCCGGACGATCTGCGGCTTGACTGCAACTCCCCAACCGCAAATCTATCCACGGTAGGGTCCTCCCGCGGGAGTATTTTCCGGTACAGTTGGAGTACTACCAGCAGCGATCAGCTGCCCCTCGTGGGGGATACCACGGCCCTCGTCAGCGGGGCGGCTACGGTAGGGTTACGCATTGAAAACACGCGCAACGGTTGTGTGGCCTCCGATAGCGTCGTCGTCTCCCAGGACTTCCGGGCGCCCCTGGTAAGCCTTGGGCCGACCCAGACGCTGACCTGCCTCGATACCTTGATCCAACTCGGACAGCAGAGTGAGACCGGAGTGAATTTCCGACATCGCTGGACGGCCAGCGACGGTGGAAGTTTCGCCGACACGATGGGAGTGATCGCCCGCATTGGTAGGCCGGGCACCTATCACCTCGTCACCATAAACGTTGACAATGGTTGCCAGGGCGAAGCAGAAGTAACCATTGACCAAGACACCGTATCGGCCAGCATTTCCCTGCCGGATGCGCTAGAGATTAATTGTTTCTCCCCGGCCCAAACCCTGGAGGCTACCCTTGATCTGTCCGGGGACTTTACGGTGGAGTGGGAGGCCATTGCTGGAAGCTTTACGGGAGATCCCTCCAGCCTGAGTGTTACGACTGAGGAAGCAGGTAATTACCGGATGCAGGTAACCAATGACCGCAATGGCTGCACCAGCGAAGCAGGAGTCATTGTTACGGAAGACCTGGAGTTTCCCACCGTCGTCCTGTCTGCCGTGGACACCCTGAATTGCCGACGGGAGGAGGTGATGATCTCCACCACGGGCTCTGCTTCTCCGGTCAATTTCGATTATACCTGGGCCACCGAAACGGGTAATTTTCGGGACCTGAGCGACCCGGCTGCTCCCCGGGTAGATGCCCCGGGCTGGTACGTGTTGGACGTCTTCAACCCGGATAATGGTTGCCGCACCGCCGACAGCACCTTTGTCGAAGAAGACCGGTTATTCCCCACGGCGGATGCGGGACCCGATGGTGTGCTGAATTGTCGAGATAGTTTGATTCTCCTCAGCGGCTCCGGAACGAGTCAGTCCGGTCCGTACACCTACCGGTGGCAATCACCGGATGCTGCCTTAAGTGATGATCGCGACTCTTTTCTATCGACCCGGGTGCCGGGCACCTTTATCCTGGAGGTTACCAATTTCCGGAATGGTTGTCAGGATCGGGATACGAGCTTCGTGATGGAAGACGTTCGGGTACCACGCATTATGATGGCGGACGAGGATGAACTCAATTGTCGTCGCCCCATCGGACAAATCGAGGCGAACGTTACAAACGGAAGCTCCCTTCAGTACACGTGGACAACCGAAGGCGGCAATATTCTGGGCCCCAGCAACCAGGCGGGAATTATGTACGATCGGGCCGGAACCTACCGAATTCAGGTCCTCAACCAGGAAAACTTTTGCCGGGAGGAAGAGACGGTAATGGTCCGGGAAGACTTCACCCGGCCCTCCCTAATCCTGCGGACGCCGCCGGTCATTACCTGCTCGAGGCCCAGCGTTTCCGTATCGGTAGAAGAAGGTAGCGGCAGCGCGCCCCTTCGCTACGCCTGGACCACCACCGAAGGGAACATCCTGGGACCTACCGACAATGCAGACATTGTGGTGAATGCACCCGCAGTTTATCGGATTCAGATTACGAATATTCGGAACGGATGCGACACCATGGGTGGGGTAGAGGTGCTGGAAGATCGCGAACTACCGGTGGTCAGTATTCTTCCGCCTCCAGAGTTGAACTGTGCCCGGGACCAATTCCGGCTGGATGCCTCCCGCAGTGATCAGGACAATAACTTTTCCCTGGCGTGGTCCACTCAGGACGGCAACGTTCTCAGCGGGGGGCAGGGGCCGATGCCCCTGATCAATGCGCCGGGTAATTACCAGTTGCTCGTACTCAATACGCTTACCGGTTGCCGGGATTCTACGTCGGTCGTGGTCGTTCAGGACATCAGCCTTCCTTCCCTGACGATGACCGGGGAGGAACGCCTGGATTGTGACCGCAGAACCGCCCAGCTCAGGGCCGTTACGGACCTGGAGGCTAATTTTCAAGTAAGCTGGGAGGGGACCGGAAGTATCCTCGGAGAGGATGGCGGACTAGAGCTGTTGGTCGGAGCGGGCGGAACGTATTACGCCACCATTCTCAACGAAAGGAACCGTTGCGTGGCCCGGGACAGCTTTACGGTGATTGACGACCCGGTGCGGAATTTTGCCCTCGAGGTGCAGCAACCCAACTGTATGCTTCCCTTTGGTCAGATTGATTTTTCGGACGTGACGGGTGGCGAAGGCCCCTATACCTTTTCCATCGACGGCGGAAGAAATTACCGGACCACGCCCACTTTTTCCGGGCTGGAAGCGGGCACCTACCCGCTGGTCGTTCAGGATATTTTTGGTTGTGAACTGAGGGGTAGTGAGACCATCGTCCCGCTGCCCACGCTGGAGCTCTTTTTACCCACCGAGGAAGTCATCCGCTTGGGGGAGGAGGTACGACTGCGGCCCCAGTTGAATTTCCCGACCGATGAGATCGGGGAAGTAAGCTGGACGCCCGCCGAAGGGCTCAGTTGCGTCGACTGTTTGTATCCCGTCGCTCGTCCGAGCAGCAGTACCCAATACCGCATCACCGTGGTTGACGAGGATGGTTGTCCGGTGGAGGGAGGAATCCGGATCATTGTTGATCGCCGCTCGGCGATATATTTCCCCACGGCATTTTCTCCCAACGGAGATAGGGTCAACGACCGGTACGTTCCCTTCGCGGATTTGAAGGCCGTTGAGCGGGTAAACCAGTTTCAGATTTACGACCGGTGGGGGGATCTGGTTTTTTCGAACGAAGATTTTCCGCCCAATGAGCTGGCGGCGGGCTGGGATGGCACTTTCGGCGGCCGGATCATGAACCCCGCCGTGTTCGTCTATTCGGCTACCGTGCGCTTGATTGACGGGCGGGAAGTCACCTTCAAGGGAGAATTCAGCTTGATCCGGTAAAAGAAATATTTCGTCACCCTTGATTCATTGATAGCAATATAGCTATATTTGCAATCAAACAGTACAACTATGCGCTTATCTGAACTCAAAACCTACCTCGCGGGTCAGGAGACCATCGCCATTGCTCTACCCAACGGGGAGGAAGTGCCCGCTCACTTTCACGTTACGGAAGTGGGGGAGTCCACAAAACATTTCATTGACTGTGGGGGTACGATGCGACACGAGAAGAAGGTGAACCTTCAGCTGTGGAGCGCCAACGACTACGACCACCGGCTGCACCCCGAGAAACTGGTCCACATCCTTTCCCTGGCGGAATCCAAACTCGGATTGGGGGACCTGGACGTCGAGGTGGAATACCAGGGAGCGGATGCGATCGTCAAGTACGGACTGGACGTCCGCGATAACCGCCTTCAGCTGACGGGGACCCAAACGGACTGCCTGGCCAAAGCTGATTGCGGCATTCCGGCCGCAGGTAAGAAGGTATCTTTAGGAGCCTTCATTGCCGGCAAGCAGGAGGAGGCCTGTACTCCCGGGGGAGGCTGCTGCTAATCTTTTTTGCGCGGAGCGCAGGTGCCATGCAATGGGTATTGTAGAGACAAGGCATGCCTTGTCTCAAAGGTTTCCAGAATCTTTGCACCTGCGCCCCGCGCCCAAATCACAAAACCACTCGATCATGGGCGTAACCAAGACGGACATTTACTCCGACGAACAGAACAAACTGGCCGAGATTTGCAAGGCCATCGGCCATCCCGCACGGGTAGCCATTTTGCAGCAACTACTGTCTACGGACTGTTGCATCTGCCGGGATTTTACCGATGAAATCCCCCTTTCCCAACCCACCGTCTCCAAGCACCTGAAGGCCCTCAAAGAAGTCGGACTGATTTCCGGGACCATCGAGGGGACCAGCGTGAGTTACTGCATTAACGCCGCACGGTGGCGGGAGGTCCAGACCATGATCAATCAAATGTTCAACACCTTTAAGGGCGGCGGCAGTGGCTGTTGTTAATCTCTATCCCAAATGAGCGAAATTCTTTTTCCCGAACTCCATAATACCGTTCAAGAACTTCAGTCTTCATTTTCCCTCATTCCAGAGGCCCGCATAGATCGGCTCAATAGATTTGCTCAATACCTTGGTAATCATCGGGGTAAAAGCATTCACCTAAACTTCATTTGCACCCACAATTCCCGGCGGAGTCATTTGGGGATGATCTGGGCTGCCGTAGCCGCGGCGGTCTACGGGGTGGAGGGAGTATGCACGTATTCGGGCGGGACGGAGGCTACGGCCTTTAATCCCCGGGCCGTAACGGCCCTACGGTCCGTTGGTTTCCGCATCCCCCCCGCGGCGGGTGACAATCCTACCTATCGGGTATCGTTTTCGGCGGACCATCAGCCCCTAGTGTGCTTCAGCAAAGTCTACGATCATCCAGATAATCCGGACCGCGATTTTGCGGCCATCATGACCTGCGCCGAGGCCGACGACAATTGTCCCTTTATCCCGGGGGCCTCGTTCCGTCTTCCGCTGACCTATGAGGACCCCAAAGTTGCGGACGGCACCGCAGAAGAAGCGTCCAAATACCTGGAACGTACCCGGCAAATCGGACGGGAAATACTCTACGTATTTTCCCGGCTTTAGGGGGTGTGGAGTAGGGGATCTATTTGCGCAGATTCTCGCTCGTGCGTAGTTTGTTGCACCGGGCCGCAGCGGAACTACCCGCTAAGGTGCACATTCGCAGTTTTCATGGGACACCTATTCAGACTTACTACCGTGCTCCTCATGGGAGCACTTCTTTTCACTTGTGCCAGTTACCACGAGCACTACGCCAGGGCCGGCAAGGGGTGGGCATTAGAGGCACCACCCGAAGCGGCTGACCTTGCCTACCGGACCTACCTCATCGGCGATGCGGGTAACGCCAAAGAAGGCAAACCGCTGGCGGTGATGACCTACCTGGAGGAGGAACTGGCGACCGCACCCGCTTCCACCAGCATCATTTTCCTCGGGGATAATCTTTACCCCGACGGCATGCCTCCCCGTTCGGCCCCCGAGCGGGAACTGGCCGAACACCGCCTGGACGCCCAGCTTGCTCCCCTGATGGATTTTGGGGGTAAAATACTCTTCGTACCGGGGAACCACGATTGGTATCGCCACAGCATCGAAGGACTGAAGCGTCAACGAAAATACCTGGAGAAAGCACTCGATCAAAAGAAAATCTGGGCCCCAAAAGAGGGCTGTGGCGGACCGGATGTTCTGGAAGTTCACGACAACCTTGTCTACATCGTCATCGACAGTCAGTGGTGGCTGGCTAAATGGAATAAGCATCCGGGAATCAACGAAGGCTGTGACGCCAGTAACCGCGTTGACTTCCTGCGTCGATTCACCGACGCCGTGAAGGGAAATAAGGAGAAAAACATCGTGGTGGTGATGCACCACCCGATGGAAACCTTCGGTCCTCACGGGGGGCATTTTCCCCTGAGCGACCATCTGTTTCCACTGCGGCGGACGGTAAACAAGAATCTCTGGATCCCCCTACCGGGGCTGGGGTCCATCATGCCCTTTTTACGAACGAACGTGGGCAGTAAACAGGACAACTTCAACGCCTCCTTTCAGGAATTGAAGCGGAGTCTCCTGGAGACCGTGCAGCTCAACGGCAACGTCACCTTTGTGTCCGGCCACGAGCACAGTCTGCAGTACATCGAAAACGACAACCAGCGGTACATCGTCAGCGGTTCGGCCTCCAAGGTGGCTCCCGTGGGGCTAGGGGAGGGAAGCTTTTTCTCCTACGGCGGACTGGGTTATTCGGTGCTCGACCTCTATACGGACGGATCCATGTGGGTAAGTTTTTATTCGGTAGATGAGTACGGCAAGCAAAACACTTTACTGTACCGTCGGGAAATCCAGGCACCCCCACCGGCCGACAACTATGAATTACCGTCATCCTTTGACCATTATCCTCTACCGGAAGACGCGACCATCAGCAGTAAACTGGTCAACGGGGATTATACCCGCAGCAGGCTGGGCCTGCTCGTGCTGGGGGAGCATTACCGGAAAAGCTTTGCCCAGACCCTGTCCATTCCCATGCTCGATCTGGGGCAATATCGTGGAGGAGTGATTCCCGTGAAGAAGGGTGGGGGGAACCAGACCCAGTCCGTCCGGCTGGAGGCCGGAGACGGTCGGCAGTACACCATGCGTTCCCTGGAGAAAGATCCCACGGCTACGGTGGGGTATACGCTGAGTCAGAGTCGGGTAGTCCGTAAACTGATCAAGGACGCCTTTACCGCCGCCCATCCGCTTTCCGCTCTCCCCGTAACCGGATTGGCCGAAGCGGCGACGGTGAACCACACTCATCCGGAGCTTTTCTACATCCCGGCACAACCATCACTGGGCAAGTATAATCCGCAGTTCGGGAATAAGGTCTATCTCGTGGAGGAGCGTCCGGACGATGATCTGTGGGAAGATCAGGAGCAATTTGGCAATCCCGCCGATATCGTCTCCACGCCGAAGGTACTGGCCGGTCTACGGAAAGACCACGATTACCGACTGGACGTACCCGCCATGGCCCGGGCGCGGGCCTTTGACTTGCTCCTGGGCGACTGGGACCGACACGATGATCAGTGGCGCTGGGTGGTCGATAAACGGGGAGACGCCAAATACTACATTCCCATTCCCCGCGACCGCGATCAGGCCTTTTCCAATTACGACGGGCTCCTCCTGGCTTTCGCCCGACTCCTGGCGCCCGATACCCGGCCACTGGCGCCCTTCCGGGCGCATCCCAAACGCATCCACTGGGCCACCCACGGCAACCGCTTTTTCGACGCTACCTTTCTCTCCGAAATCAGCTGGGAGGTCTGGGAACGAGAAATTCGTCACCTGCAAGCGACCGTCACGGATGACGTCATCGAGGCCGCCTTCCGAGAGGCCTGGCCCAAAGAGGTCTTTGCCGCCGATGGCCCGGGTATCATTGCCATCCTGAAGGAACGGCGGGATAAGCTGCGGGAAATTATCCGGGACCTTTACGAATTCCGTGCCCGGGAGGTAGAGATTGCCGGTACTGACAAGGGAGACCACTTCGACCTCATCACCCATTCCAATGGCGACCTTGAGGTCAAACTCTTCGACGCCAACAAGGAGGGAGAAGCTAAGGGAGAGGCCCGGTACCAACGCTACTTCTACGCTACCGAAACCGACGAAATCATCCTCTACGCACTGGATGGCGATGATACCTTCGACTTTTCGGGAGAAGAAAAAAGTAGGGTAAAAATCCGACTCGTAGGCGGCCCCGGCAAGGATAGAGTAACCTCTCCGGTGGGCCATCGTCAATCCCGCACCGCGTTCTATGATTATACCGAAGAGATCGAGACAAGTGATCTGGGTGATCTTGGGGGCTTAAAGGACCGTAGGTCGGTCCATCCCCGCTACAATACCTACAGCCGACTCTCGCTGGACAAGAACTATAACTTCTTCAGCCTCCTGCCCATCATTGGGGTCAATCCCGACAACGGCTTGCTGCTGGGAGCGGGGGGAACTTACACCACCTACGGCTTTAAAAAACGTCCCTTTGCCACCCGACAGTCCATCAGTGGCCAGTATGCTTTTTCCACGGGTGGCGCCCGGTTTGATTATCACGGGGAGTTTACGGATCTGTTTGGAGAAAACGAGCTGGTCTTCACCGGTGCCTTCCGCAGCGCCTTTTATGGCGTCAATTTTTACGGCATCGGCAACGACACTGAAAATACCGAAGCCATCAACGGAGATGATTACCACCGGGTACGACAGGAACTCATCAGACTTGCCCCCTCCATTGCCCGCAGACTGGACGGAGCGTCCATCCTTCACCTCGGCCCGGAGTACACCTCCATCAGCACCAACCGCACCGAGGAGCGATTTCTGGCGGATAACTTTGAAGACCCGGAGGGCACGGGAGTCTTCGACAAATTTGAATTCCTCTCCCTGAAGGCCCGGTTTTCCTTCGACAATCGCAATTCAGCCGCCCAACCCACCAAGGGGCTGACTTTTTTCGCCGAACTTGGCAACAACTGGTCGCTCCGGGACAATGCCGCCAACGTCGCTCATCTGAAAACCTCGCTGAGTATTACCCAACAACTGGATAAGAACGGCACGCTGGTGGTGGCCAACCGGGTGGGTTTCGCCACCGTTTTCTCCGACGATTTTCAGTACTTCCAGGCGGCCACCCTCGGGGGCGTTGGCCCCGACGCTAACCTGCGGGGCTACCGCAGGGAACGGTTCTCGGGAAGGTCGGCCCTTTACCTGAATAATGACGTGCGGCTACGCCTCATTAACGCCAAACGTCGACTGATTCCCTTCTCCCTGGGTATCGTTGCGGGCTTCGACCTCGGACGGGTGTGGGCGCCCGGTGAGGACTCTTCCACCTGGCACCGCAGCTATGGCGGGGGAATCTGGGTAAGTCCACTCGACATCTTTACGCTCAAATTCAGCATCTTCCGGGGTAACCAGGGCGTAAACCGACCGGTCGCGGGAGCATCGTTCTTTTTTTAGGGGCTGACCGATGGAAGATCATCGGAATGGAGGGGCTAAGCGGGAAAGTCGCTGATGACGATTTTACCGAACTGTCCTCCGTTCCGGAGGGCATCAAAGGCCGCGATGGCCTCCTCGAAGGGGAAGACGGAATCGATGAGGGGACGCAGTTCATGCAGTTCCATGAAGGCAAGCATGTCGACAAAGTCCTGCGGGGACCCCATCGTGGTGCCCAGCAAGCTGATCTGGCGCAGAAAAAACTTGCTGAGATTAATGGTTGCGTTTCTTCCGCCCGTAGAACCGTAGTAGACCACCTTTCCCCCCACGTTGAGAAACTTCAGGTAGCGATCGAGTTCGGGCAGAGGGGCACCGTCCAGCACCACGTCGATGCCTCCCGTAAGGGAGCGTAATTGTTCGGGCCAGTCCCCGTCGGTATAGCGCACACCACCCGTCGCGCCCATGTCGATGGCCCGGTCGATCTTTTCCTGCCGACTGCTGGTCACGAAGACTTCCGCTCCCAGCGCCAGGGCAAAGGCTAAGCCAAACTGCGCCACGCCACCACCGATGCCGTTGATGAGGACCTTCTGCCCGCCGTATACCCGTCCGCGCTGGGTGAGTCCGCGCCAGGCGGTGAGGGCGGCCACGGGTAGGCTGGCGGCCTCCTCAAAGGAGAGGTATTCTGGCTTGCGGCAGAGGTTTTCTTCGGGCAGCAGAACGTATTCGGCGATGGTGCCGTCCTGGGGCATGCCGAGAACTTTGAAGTCGCGGGTGGGCCATTCGGCTTCCGGGTACCACCCCGTGGCGGGGTAAGCCACCACCGATTCTCCGATCCAGGCGCCGTCTACTCCGTGCCCCACGGCGGCCACGACGCCGGCGCCATCGGCGCCGAGGATGCTGGGAAGTTTCATTCCGGGATACAAGCCCCGGGAAATCCATATCTCCCGGTGATTCAGGGCCGCCGCACGAATTTTTACCAGGACCTCCCCCTCCCCGGGCTCCGGCGTGGGTACTTCCTTCAGGACTAGTTGCTGGTCGGCTTCAAGGACTAGGGCGCGCATGCAGTGGTTTTGGGGTAAGATAATTAGAAGGTAGCGGATACAATTCTAAATTCTACCGCCTCAAGATCGGCAAATACTGGGTCTCCAGGTAGTAGATACTCCAGATGGGTTCGCCATCGGCGTCCCGCTCCGGGCCGCGGTCGCTGGCGAAGTAGAGGTACTTGCCGTCGGGAGAAAAGGAAGGGCTGGCGTCGTAGCGGCCACTGTTGACAACGGGCCCGAAGTTCTGGGGTTTGGACCAGCCCTCCGCCGTGCGGAAAGAATAGTAAAGGTCTTCGCCGCCGTAGCTTTCCGGGCGCCCCGAGGAGGCGAATACCATGAGGTTGCCGTCCGGCGAAATTACCGCCGCCAGGTCGTAGCCCGGCCCGTTGGGCGGGGAGGGTAGTTCCCGGGGCGTGGCGTACTTACCGTCCGCCAGTCGCCGGGTCTGATAAATGCTGGTCCCAGACTTATTTTTTCCTTTGGTCCAGAAATAAACGTTTCCGTCTTTTCCTTCGTGGGGATTGGATTCGTAGCGCTCCGGCCACTGGGTACCCGCCTCCATGGTCTGATTCACTCCGGTTAGCGGACGGGGAGTAGACCAGCTTTCTCCCGCCCGGTCCATAACCCAGAGATTCATGTCAAATAAACCGCTCTTGGCTTTTCCGGGCAGCGATCTGGTGGAGGCAAAATACAAGCGCTGGCCATCCGGACTGACGGAGGGTGCCTCGTCGGTCCCCGTTGAGAAATCGGCTACCGTGGGGGGCGACCAGCCGGCATCCCCGCGCGTAGACACGTAAATTTTCTGGGGTGATCCGTCCGTTTTTCTGCGGCAGAGGTAAAGCGTGTTACCGTCGGGGGTAAAGCTCAGGTGGTATTCATTGTTCGTGGTGGTAGAAATGACGCCCGGCGCAAAGAGAACGGGCCGATCAAGGGCCCGCTTACCGTCCACGAAGCGCTGGGCGGTCAGGGGGGTGCCGTCCGGATCGTAGGTCCGTTCGATGCCGTGGAGCTTCCCGTTCAGGTAGGGAATCTCCCGCGAAATTTGCCCGTTTGGGTGGTAGCTGTAGTGCAGACCAACCGGGATGTCCCGTTCGTAGACGCCAACGGACCGCAACTGGCCATTGGGATAAAAGTATTCCCAGGTGCCTTCGCCCATATTGTCTTTCCAGTCGGCCCGGTAGCGCAGGGTCCCGTCGGGGTACCATTCCAACCACTGCCCCTCCGCTTTGCCGTCTTTGACCAGCCTCCGCAGGGCGGGCTGTCCGGAGGGGTAGTCGCGGACGATCAGGCCCGTCAGGGTATCTGCCCGTGGATCTCCCTCTGGTACCGTCAGGGGCGGAGCAGTAAACTGGGCGTTTGCCGGTGAAGACCAGCCAAGGAGAATCAGCAGGGGGAAGAATAGTGTAATGGTGCGCATAAGGAAGGAAGAAAACCCAGCGATCTTTGTTGCGGCATGTCCGCCCGTTGTTGTCCGGAATCCTGCCCGCATACCGGCTCAATGGCCCCGGGTAAATACCCAATTACGATGAAAACCCCGGATCTAACCGGAGCTCGCCCTCCGGACTTCGTTCATTCAGGGCACCAATCTCCCCTTCCCTCCTTCATTTGATGGTGTTCGCCATGCAACTGTCCACTTACCGGGATCAATACTTGCCGCTGCTACTTGGCCTGGCCCTGCTGATGTTGCCGGCCTGTGCGGGGCCCATGGCCCCCACGCTCCCGGAGCAGGAGGCCGTACAGCTTTCCGTAAACGGACAACCCCTGACGATGCGGGATACGCTTTCGCTCCTCCCCGCGCTGGGGATGACTGACGAGGAGTACGCGGAACGGGAGGAAATCCGCTTCACGCTGGAGAGTGCCGTTGATCTCCGCCCAATGCTCTTTCTTGGTTACGCCCAGGACGCTACGGTCTCCGGCAGTGGCCCACCCGCCAGAATCGGCACGCTGGTGGCGGAAGCCAATACTGAAGGGCAACCGGAGCCCCGTTTCTTCCTCCGTCAGGAGGGCTACTCGGCGCATACTCCCCTCGTTATTCGCGGGGGAATTCCGACGGAAGTGATCGTCACTTTCCAGGAATTGATCGACAAGCCAACCCCGCGGGCCCTCGTGCTGATGAGCCCCGGCTTTCTGGAGATGAATACCAGAAGGGGCTTCAGTCATTTCTTCAGCGGACTCTTCCAGGGAATGATCTGGGTGCTGATTTTGTATCATCTGTTGTTGTACTACTCCGTTCGGGAAAGCTCCTACCTCTGGTACTGCCTCTACATGGTTTCGATTTCGGCTCTGACCCTGGGTGACCTCGGCTACTGGCAAACGGGATGGTTCAAAAATCACCCGGTCCTGGGCTGGCACCTCTATCAACTCTTGCAGTACGTGACGGGCATTCTGACCCTCGTTTTTATGCGCAGCTTCGTCCAGCTCCGGCGGCTCAATCCGCGTTGGGACCGGATCGTCCAGCGTTTCATCGCGGGCAATCTGGTCGTTCTGGCGCTGCTGGGGCTCATCCTATTCCTGACGGGCGATGGTTTGGGCCTGGTCCTCGCCAAAGTTCTCATCATCCCCTTTGCGGCCTTCGGCCTCTGGGTCTGTTGGGTGCTTTTCCGCTCCGGAGATACGGTGGCCCGCTATTTTGCCCTTGCCGGCTGCATTACGGCGGTTGCGGTGGCGCTGAACGCAGGTGCCGAGTTTTTCTTTTCGGCCGTGACCGTTACCGGAAATTCTACCGCCACACTCAACCTGGCGGAGCACATCCCGGGCACGAATTTTCTTCAGTTCTACTGGGTGCACGCGGCGGTCATCCTTCACTTGCTCACCTTCGCGATGGGCATGGGCTACCGCCGCCGACAAAATGACCTCGAACTGCAGCGGACCCGGGAAATTGACCTGATGAAGAGTCGCTTCTACACGAACATCACCCACGAATTTCGCACCCCGCTTACGGTCATTCTGGGGATGGTGGACCAGCTCAGGGGGCAAACCAAAGAAAGCTCACTAATTCGGCGGAATGCGCAGCAATTGCTGCGCCTCATCAATCAGCTGCTGGGCCTTGCTCGCCTCGAGGCCAAGCAGGTCACGGCCGAGTACGTATACGGTGAGATCGTCAGTTACCTAAAATACCTCGCGGAATCCTTCCACTCCCTGGCGGAAGACCGGGGAATTACGCTGACCTTTTACTCGGAGGTTGCGGCCATGGAAATGGATTATGACCCCGAAAAGCTTCAGCAAATTGTTTATAATTTACTATCTAATGCCATAAAGTTTACGCCGGAGGGTGGGCAGGTAGAAAATGCCACACACACGGTTATTGGGAGACTCCAGATAATCCGCCGGAATGGGTAGTCCGGAACAGCTTTCGTAGGAGGCCGAATAATCAGCGAGGGTTTGGGCGTCTTTAATCCGGATTAAACGAGGGATGAAGGATAACATATACGCTGGGTTTTGTGGTTGGTGAGTTGATGTTTGTCCACCTCATCAAGGGTTGATTACTGAGGACACCACAAAAGTGCGGGGGCAATGTGCCGCCCCCACCGCAGGTATCCGGCAAGGGCAAAGACACATCGTGCAAGGAGGTTATTCACATCAGGACATATCGTGCATATCCAGTGATTATTTGTCCTACGAATCTGTTTATCAGTTACTTAAGTCAACAAAACAGAAAGGGCTACCCGAAGTGTAATCGGGTAGCCCTGCCAATAAAATTCTTGTTTCTGACGGTAATTATTCCGTTGAGGTATCCTTCACGGCATTCTCCGGGACCCGGAAACGGGCCTCGTCAAAGGAGGTCGTGGAGAATTTTACTTCGTCGTAAAAGAAAATATCCGGCTCGGTATCGGTCGTGATTTCTTCTGAAGCGGTGTAAAGCCGTACGACCTCGGGAACCAGCACACCATTTTTTTCCTGCCAGGAGGGGAAATCCGCAATTTGCCGCAGGCCCTGATTTTCCAGGCTTGGGTATTTAAGGTCCCAACTGGCAAAACGAAGGACTTCCGTATCGGGATACACGTACAATTGATAGTCGTTTCCCCCATCTCCCACGTTTTCCAGTATGCGGACGTTGAATTGTTTGTAGACGTGGCCATCCACCTCGGCCATGCCCGCGTCGGTCACACTAAAGTTTTCGTCGGCCAGCACAAAGGGCATACCCAACATGAAAAAGCTGGCCGCCTGGTACATGTGGGGAGGGAATCCGGTTTGGTTGAGGTCAGGTACCGCATGGGTAGCTTTGCCATCAAATACCACCCGATACTCATCGCCTTCAATCAGGTGTTTGCGGGAGTCGAGATTCACCCAGTGTCGGTCCGTCAGTTTCTTCTTGCCTCCGGTGGGGAAATCCCGGAGTATAAAGCTAACCGCGCGCTGTTGTTGCCAGCGTTCAAGGGTGCCGTGGACCTTGAGAACCTTCCAGAAGCCGGGGGTGAGGTGCTCGGGGACGAGGTCTTCGTCAACGCCGATTACTTCGCCGGCACGATCGGGTAGGGGTTGGATAATTTCTTCGGTGGGGCTGGATTCGGAATTGCTGCAGGCCGTAAAACCAATGGCCAAAAGGAAAAACAGGAAAACTCTAAAATTCATGTAGTTAGGTACTTGTGTTTAGTTACTAATCCTTTATCGTAACGGAACAAGGGTGGGGGGATGTTTGGTGAGTCCTGAAGGCAAGGGGGTAAAATGATACCAGGATGATATTTGGTACCAGCATTACGGTAGATAGAACCCCGGGAGCGTCCCTAGCATGACAAGCCCCTTAATACATCTCCCGATGGACAGATTCTGGCCCCTAATCCTTTTTGGCGGTTTGTGTATCGCCTGCCAAAATTCAGATCATACCGACGTGCAAACTTTTACTCCCACCCTGGCCAACTGGAAATTTGAGGAGGGAATGGATGCCCCGCCTTCCGTACCAGATTTATCCACCGCTGAATGGACTGACTTGCGCCCCCAAATTCTTGATCACTTCGAGCGAGAGGTGTACGGTGAGTTTCCGGACAAGGAGTTGTTAAAGACCGAAGATAAAGTCCTTGAAGGCCCCACCAGGGTATTCGGGGGCAAAGGATACCGTGCTCAAATTGTTCTAACCCTGGAAGGGAGAAATGGTGACCAGCGAAAACTCCTCCTCCTGCTTTACTATCCGGCCTCGGTAGGGACGCAGAAAGTACCGGTGCTGCTAAACCTGAATTTTTTGGGGAACGCCGCGACTAGTGAAGCGCCGGAAATTATCCTGAGCGACCACGAGGTGTATACCAGTCGGGCGGAGGAACGCGGTTTTATCAATTTACGCCCGACGGAAAAGAGCAGGGGTATCCGCCGGGGACGTTTACCCGTGGAGTACTTACTGGCGGAGGGGTATGCGGTAGTGACCGCAGGTTATCAGGATATCCTCCCCGATGACGATGCGGCCGCCCGGCCGATCATGGAAAGTTTCTATGGACTGCCTCCCGCCGAAACCGGGGCCATCGCCATTTGGGCCAGGGGATACCACTGGCTTGCCGACTACGCCGAGCGACAAAGCTTCTTTCGGGTCGGGCACCTGGTGGCCACCGGTCATAGCCGACTCGGGAAGGCAGTACTTTGGGCGGCAGCCACCGATGATCGAATTCGGGCCGTGCACGTCAATAATTCTGGCTGTGGTGGAGCGGCGCTCTTTCGCCGTGCGCAAGGGGAAACCATTGGCGACATCACCAGTCGGTTCCCCCACTGGTTCCGGGATAAATTCCACGGGTGGGCCCATCGGGACCACCTGATTCCCTACGATCAGGACTGGCTCCTGGCCAGTCTTGCCCCGCGCAAAGTCCTTATCGCCTCGGCCACCGAAGACGCCTGGGCGGACCCGGAAGGAGAGTTCCTGGGACTCCGGGAAGCATTGCCTGCCTACCGTTCCTTTGCGCCGGGAAGTAACCTTCCCGAATCCATGCCAGCCCCGCAGGATGGTTACGCCTACGGTAGCGGATTGGTGGGGTACCATATGCGACGAGGGCCGCACGACTTGCAGGAAAGTGATTACCGGGCATTTTTGGCCCTGTTGAAGCGATAAGAGGGACAATCCAGGAAATTGCGGGCCAACAATCGGGCTTCTTTCCCGTTAGGCTGCAAAAATATCCGATGAGACTTCAATCCGCTTCTGCCGTCATTTTATTCCTGGCCATCTTGTTGCTCGTACTTACGGGATTGTTTCCCTCTCCCACCATGATCGGACTTACGGCCCTGGTAATTTCTGGGCTGGTACTCTGGCAGGCTTACGCCATCTTACGGGACGACAGTGAGCCCGTTCCCCTGGAGAAGCGTTCCGGATTCAAGGGATATTTGCGGCGGTAAATTTTCAATTTTTGGGGGAGTAAATAGTCTAAAACAAGAAGCGGCAAGCAGGATTTCCTGCTTGCCGCTCGAAGGTTCGGGACGTGGGCAATTTTACTTGGTGGGCATTCCTCCAGTTAGTTGTACCTGCACTCCCATAATGATCATGATGGTACCGTCTCCGCCTCCCGTGGGTTTGAAGACCAGGTATACATCATGAGATTTGGTCGCATCGAAGCCTGCGGGCAATTCTACCGGAACCTGCAGCACCGACGGTGGGCTATTGGGGCCGGGCATGCCCTCGGTGGGTTCAAGCACGTTGGACGTTCCTAGCAATTCTCCATCCGGACCTCCCAGGCGCAGCTCGACCGATCCGCCGACCGCATTGACCATTGGTTTAGGGGCGGAGGCCATCAGGGTGATTCCGGAAACCCCGTTGAGGCTGATGTCTTTGAGGGCCATGTAGGCTCCCGCGGCTCCGGGGAGGGCCAGATTTCTGCCGCCAAACGACAGCTTTTGCACCTCGTGGAAGTCATCAAACCCATGCGGATCGAGGAAAGCATTGCGTAGGACGAGGGTCCGCTCGCTGCTGAGGGATGGAAGGTCGTCGGAACCATTATCCTGGTAGGCTGCGCGCAGAATGAAGACACCCTTTCCGGGGTCCCCTTCGGGCAGGGCCGCGAGGTATTCTCCCTTCAAAGGTAATTTTTCTTTCTCGGCTTTGGCCAGCCCCATGATGTAGCGGACCATGTCCGCTGCTTCGTCCGTGGCCAGATCGGGGTGAGCGGCCATGGCATTTTCGCCCCAGACGCCACCACCACCGGAAATAATTTTACCGGTCAGGTATTCGAGGGCATTGTCGTCTTCGGCGTAGCGCTGTCCGATCTTCAGGTAGCTGGGACCAATGGATTCTCCGGCCACTTTGTGACAGGATTGGCAGTCGCTTTCTCCCATCAATGCTTCTCCGCGGCTCAACATGGCACCTGCGTCCGCGCCACGGTGTCCCATCTCTACGGCTACTTTATCAAAGCCCTCCGCGAGATAGTCCACACTGAAGGCGACCCGGCGTTCGGGAATGCCTTCACCCAGACTTCCGTCCTCGGCGTCGTTGACGTTAACCGCATACTGGATGGGCTGGCCGGGGGTGAAGAAAGAGCGGTTGCCACTGAGATCAAGTTCCACCACCGGGGGCTCGTTACCCACGACCAGTTCCAGAGTCTGTTTGGCGGTGCCGCCGTTACCGTCGTCAACCGTAAGGACCACCTGGTAAATGCCCGGTTCCTCCAGCGTGAAATCGGCCACTTGCCCGGAATAGGTTTCGTTGAAGCCATTGTCCGAAGCAGCGGACCAGGAATACTCCAGAGCGTCGCCATCGGCGTCTTCAGTACCCTCGGCGTCAAGACTAACCTGGAGTGGTGCAGCCCCACCCATGGTGCTGGCGACCATCTGAATAACGGGGGGACGGTTGCCGCCATTATATTCGATGCGGACCAGCCGGGCGTCATCATTCTGCGAGAACCAACCCGAACCATATTCCAGCAGATAGAGGTCTCCCTCGTCGCTGAAGACCATATCCATGGGGTTGCTGAACCGGTAAGTGGGCATAAAGTGATCCATGGAAACGTAGTTGCCCTCCTCGTCCATTTTTACGGTGTAGATGAAACCGCGCATCCATTCGTAGGCAAATAATTTACCGTCGTAGTAGGCGGGGAAAGCGCGTTCTGCATCCGCGAAATCCTCCTGGTAGTACACCGGTCCGGCCATGGCGTTACGGGCACCGTTGCCCATCAGCGGGAACTCCTCCGAACTGGCGTAAGGGTACCAGATGAAGGCAGGTTGCGCAGGGGGGAGTGTCTCCAGTCCGGTGTTATTTGGAGAGGTATTGGTGGGAGCAGCGGCATCCCAGGGCTGCAGTGACTCTTCTTTGGCAAAGTCGTACTTGTGGTAAGCCTTATTGTCACCAATGAAGTGGGGCCAACCGAAGTTACCGGGTCCTCTGGCCTGTCCGACCTCGTCGTGTCCGCGGGCTCCGCGGGTAGGATCGTCATCACGGGCATCGGGGCCTACGTCGCCCCAGTATACGTAACCGGTATGCTGATCCACGCTGATCCGGTAGGGGTTACGGTGCCCCATGGTATAGATTTCCGGACGGGTGTTGGGCGTTCCTTCGGGGAAGAGGTTCCCTTCCGGAATGGAGTACGTTCCGTCGGCTTCCGGCTTGATGCGCAGGATTTTTCCCCGCAGGTCATTGGTGTTGGCGGAAGACTTCTGCGCGTCCCAGGGCCCACGGCCGGGGCGCTCATCGCTGGGGCTGTAGCCGTTACTTGCGTGGGGGTTGGTGTTGTCTCCGGTGGAGACGTAGAGATTACCGTCGGCATCCCAGGCGATGGAGCCACCGGTATGGCAGCACTGTTCCCGCTGCACGGGGACTTCCAACATCACAACTTCCGAGTCCAACGGCAATTCATCTCCGTTCATGGTGAAGCGCGACAGACGGTTCACGGATTTATCGGTGGGGGAGTAAAACAGGTAAATCCACTGATTTTCGGCGAAGTTGGGGTCCTTGTTCATCCCGATGAGGCCATCTTCGCCCATGGATTCCTTGCCTTCCTTGTCCACGTAGTAATTGCTGACTTCCAGTTTGGCAATTTCACTCAGCTCTTCCGTTTCCTCATTGTAGAGCATGACTTCACCCTTGCGCTGGATAAAGAGGATGCGGTTTTCGTCGAGCAAGGTCAGTTCGATGGGCTCGTCGAGCTTCTCCGCCAGGACTACCTTAGTGAAGCGGTTTTCCTCGGGACGGGCCTTTTCGTAATCCAGCGGTTGCGGATCATCGCCCCCCATTGCGTAGTTAATGCCCGCGTAAAGGTGGTTCAGGAAAAGCTCTTCGGAAAAGGTTTCGTCCGTATGGCCCATGGCAGTGTAAAAGGAGCGACCACCGTCAAATTCGTGGTACCAGCTCATGGGGTGGAAATCGGGATTACTGCCACCGATGTAGGTGGTCTCATCAATTTCCAGCAGGGGATTGATGTGATCCGAGATGTTCTGGAAACTGTAGAACTCATCCGTGCGGGAGAAGGTATCGGGCATTCCCTGGGTGGCCCAGTGGTCCCGTTCCAGCACGTGGAAGGTACCCTTTTGCACGTTACTCGGTTGGGAGGGATGGTCCAGGAAATAAGCACCGGCCAACTGGCCGTACCACGGCCAGTCATACTCCGTATCCGTGGCGGAATGCACCCCAACGTACCCGCCGCCGGCCTGAATAAAGCGTTCGAAGGCGCCCTGCTGCTTACCGTTCAGCACGTCGCCGGTGGTGTTGAGGAACAGCACCGCAGCGTAGTTGCGCAGGTTGGCGTTGGTGAATTCGCCGGCATCCTCGGTGAATTCAACCGTAAATCCTTTTTCCTCCGCCATTTTTTTCAGGGCTGCCTGCCCGGCCTCAATGGACTGGTGGCGGAACCCCGCCGTTTTGCTGAATACGAGTAGTCCTCCCGGTTCGGCCGGAGCGCCGCTCTCGCAGGCTACCAGCAGGAGGAGCAGCAATAATGATAAAGTGGAAAATATGTACTTCTTCATGATCAATCAATGTGGGGTTCGCAATGGTTAGAAGAGGTGCTCAAGAAAGTCGAGCATATACTCCAATGCCGGAACGGCATCTTTGTTAAACTCCGTTTCCAGGAGGTCATTACTCCCGGAATCCAGGAAAGCATGTGGCCGGTCATCATGCACCCAATAGGTGAGATCACGGTGCCCGGCTTGCTGAAGTTTTTCAATATATTTTTGGATGGATGCCGGGGTCGTGATATTATCCCTGGCTCCTACGGTGAAGAGCATGGGAGGGTAGGTCACGGCACTTGCCGGCGCAACAAGATACAGAGGAGAAACGGCATAATAGTATTCCGCATCCGTCTCCGGATTCCGATGGTTACCAAAAATGCCCCGTGGCACGGTTTCTCCCCGCGCCCAAAGGTCATTTTCGGGACCTTCAAAGTCGGTTTTTGCCGCGGCATACAGATCAAAGGCTCCGTAGCTGATGAGCGCTGCCTTCACGGAGAGTTGCTTTCCCTCCCAGTCGCTTGATGGAATATAGGAGGGCCGAAAGCCAAAATGTGGCGCCTCAAATTGCTGGTCACCGGTGCGGTGCCCTTCGGTGGCGACCAGGGTCGCCAGGTGACCGCCCGCACTGTCTCCGGTGACAATCAGCTGATGGGGATCCCCTCCGTATTCGGCGATGTTATCCATTACCCATAAGGCAGCCCCAAAAGCATCACCGATGATTTCGTCCATCGTCACGGTGTTGTTGAGGTCACCAAGTAATCGGTAGTTAACGTTACAGATCACGTATTCTCCGTGACTGGCCAAATAGGCTGCGGCATCCTCCATGATCCCCTTGTCGTTGATCAACCAGCCCCCGCCGTGATAAATGATGATGACGGGGTAGGCGGTCTTTGCCGTTTGCGGGGTATAAATGTCCATCGTAAGGTCAAAACCCCGGGGAGAGGCCCAGATTACGTCCTGCGCCAATAGAAAATCGTGTGCTGAACGATCAGGTTGCTGTAGTTTCCCGGAGGGTCTCACCATGGTTCTGGAGGGTATAAATGGGGTCGTAGTTTACCAGAGTGGTCGTTACCAAAAGCGATGAGCTTCCAGTAACGACCCCGAATCTGGTAAATGAAGCTATTAGATTTATGCTAAACGAACAACATGATTAAGACCAGTACGACCCCTCCCAGGGTAAACCACAGGCCTTTTCGCAGAATTGGTCCTCCCGGCAAGTACATCCAGAACGCCGAAATGACGAAGAAGAGCAGCGAGAGGCCAAAGAAGATATTCAGGAAAAACAAGGGGTCGTTGGTCGTTGCTTTGTGCAGATGCGTGAGCTTGTCCAGCACGAGGGGCAGTTCCTTTTTGACGTATTCAGCCTCGCCGGTAGCCTGGTTATAGCTACCGTCTTTGAAGTAGAGCATCTCACCCACGGTCCGCTCTACGCGCAATCCACGGATGCGAAGTTGTTGTCCCAGTGCTTCCGCATTCAGGTTGGTCGCCAGTTGTTGCGACACTTTCTCTTCGACCTTTAGAAAGTCGGTGCTGCGAAAGATCAGGACGATGCCACTCAGGGCATAGATGGCCATGATTCCGGCCAGGAAAAAACCCAGGTATCGGTGAATAATGCGGACTTGAAGTGCGCCCTTTGCGGTTGATTTAGCCATTAAAATGCGTTGTTTTGATGGGTGGTTACGAATACAATGAGGTCACAAGATTGAGAATATCTCCCTAATTCTTTTCCTCTGATTTCTCTTTTTCTTCGTCCGTTTCTTTATCCTTCTTTGGCGTTGATCCTTCCGCCTTTTTGGCCGCGTTGTTGGATCTCCGGATTTGACGACGTGACTGCTGAGGAGCGGGAGCCGCGCCCTGGCCACCGCCGTTTTCATCGCCACCTCCCATGAGGTCATCGTTGCTGACGCCACGCGTTTTTTTCCGGGTTCTACTGGCGTCCAGGTCACCAAATTTATAACCGAAGGTAATCTTGATGTTGCGGTTCAGCAGTACGTCTTCGCGAATCTGGGAAAAGGAAGCCGTCTGTAGCTCGGAACGCAAGGTCCAGCCGCGGGCCAGGAAGTTTTCGGCCGCCAGCCCGATGGAGCCCTTTCCATCGTTGAATTCCTTGTTGATCCCCAGGGCGTACATCCCGAATCCACCCCGGAAGCCCTGCAACTGCTGACGGCGCCCCCGCATGAAGGTGAAGGCCTGGCCAGACCAGCCGTTGTTTAGTTTGAGGGTGCTCATCAATCGACCACCGTAGTTCAGACCGGAGTTGCTGGCCGCCACGGACACCCCTTCGGAGTTGATGACCTGCCCCTCCAGGAAGGCGTAGTCAAGATCGATGCCACCGTTGATGGTCCAGTTCTTGGTGAGGTATACGTTCAGGAAAATATTGGTACCAATGGCCTGCTCCTTACCGATGTTGGCGTAGGTGGTCAGCAGGGTACCGTCCAGGCTATCGACCGGGTAGCGGACCTGGTTGATGGCGTTGTTGGAGTTGCGGCCGAAGAAGGAAACGTTCAGGTACGTCTTACCCAGGGAGGTGCTGAGTCCCAGCTCCAGGTTGTCCGTCAGCTCGGGCAGCAACAGTGGGTTACCTACCTCAATACTCTGGCTATTCTGTAGGTTTACGTTGGGGTTCAGCTGCCGTAACCAGGGACGCTGCAGACGCTGGCTGTAGCCTAGTTTGACCGTGGTCCGGTCGCTGAGTCGCTTGGACATATTCACGCTGGGCACGAGGTTATTGTAGTTCTCTAGATTGATCGCCTCGCCGTTCTGACTGGCTTCCAGCATCGTCTGCTCAAAGCGCAGGCCAGCCTTTACCGTCACTTCTCCGGGAAGCTGCAGGGTGTAGGCAGCGTAGGCCGCCGCAATGTTCTGGTCGTAGTCCAGGATACCCGCAGGTCGGGTGGGGTCGAGCACAAAGTCACCGTTTCCTTCCGCACTCAGGTAGCTGAAGTCACTGTTTACCATCCGCATGATTCCCTTGGCCCCCACCTCAATGATCTGGGTTTCGCCCAGCGGGAGGATGTAGTCCGCCTGGACGGTAAACTCCCGGTTGTTGTTGTCGTTGATGTTTTCGAGCTGGCGCTCGATGGCGTTGTTGTCGTCGAGGTCAGCCGAAATGAAGTCCGAGTTTTCGCTGGTCGTGCTGTACAGCGTAGAGATACTAAACTCGTGACCGGGCGCAAACCGCTTCAGGTAATCAAGGTTAAAATCGTAGGTGCCCGAGGCACGGTCGGCGTCGATGTTGCGCAGGAAGGTGGACGCCAGTTCGTCGTTGATCAGGACGTCAGTGGTTTGCAGTTGCTCACGGGAGAAGTTGCGCACGCCGTAACGGACGCCACCAGAAAGGAACTGATTTTCCGAGATGTCATAATCGAGGCCCAGGTTAAAGCGGCCGAAAATGCCGTTGTCGTCGGCGTCGCCAAATTGAACGGTACTGCTGTTGACGAATTCCTGCGTCAGCTTGGTTTCGGCTTCGTTGTAGAAGGCCCGGCCAAAACCGCCCAGGGTCATCCCGAATTTACCGCTGCGGTAGCTGCCCTGCAGACCGAGGTTAGAACCCCGGATGCCAGCTCCCGTATCCACGTTGAGGAAGTAACCCTGCAGACTGTTCTTTTTGGTGATGATGTTGATGATGCCTCCCGCACCTTCGGCGTCATACTTCGCCGACGGACTGGTGATCACCTCCACCGACTTGATCTGGTCGGCCGGAATCATCTTCATGGCATCGGCCACGCTACCGGCCACAATGGTGGAAGGCTTGTTGTTGATCAGGACCTGGATGTTGGAACTTCCCCGCAGCGAAACGTTGCCCTCCAGGTCCACCTGCAGCAGGGGCACCCGGCGCAGTACGTCGGCGGCATCGCCGCCGCGGCTCAGCTGATCCTGCTCCGCGTTGTAGACCAGACGGTCAACCTTTTCTTCGATCAGCGCGCGCTGTCCGGTTACGGTAACCTCTTCCAGCAATGCGGCTGCCGTTCCCAGCTGGATGGTGCCCAGATCCGTCTTTTTTCCCTTCACTTCTACTTCGGTCAGCGTGATCGTTTCGTAGCCGATGAAGGAGATGTCGATCCGGTAGGTGCCGTTGTCCACGCCGGAAATTTCAAATTTCCCATCATCCTCGGTGATCGTACCGTTTACGATGTCTTCACCGGCATAGAGGCTAACGGTAGCGTATCCGACGGGAGTACCGTCGTTGGCGTCAACGACGACACCGGTAATGGTGCCCTTTACATCCGGAATGGCTAAATTTTCCGGGGCAGAAGGTTGGGCCTGAAGGAAGATCAGCGGGAAAATAAACAGGGTGGTGAGTAGGAACCGTATGGTCATGGTTAGAAAATTTTGATGACACAAAGCACGGGCCCTCCTCCATATAGTATGGAATACTTCTACCGTTGGGGTAGAATGATCGACAATCCGGGTTTTATGCTTTTGGGGGGGCTTCGCGGGAACCGTACCCGCTAAGTGCCGAATCGTAGAGCAATCGGGGGGGATGGTCGAATTGACCGATTTTAGGGGGCACATCCACTATTTTTGCATTCTATGTCCTCCTTCTTCACCAGGAATCGGAAACCATTGCTGCACGTAGCCTTCTGGCTGGTGTACGCTTCCTTTTTCTTTTATCAGATCAGTTTTGGCCGGAGGGACGAGCCGGACTGGAGTCGGATTGTACCGGACGTTAGTTTCCACATCGTCTCTCTGCTGGCCCTCAGCTATCTGAACTACTTCTTTTTCCTTCCCCAACTTCTGCGCGACCAGGCGCTGGGTCGCTACCTGCTGCGGTTCTTACCCGTCTTCAGCGTGCTAAGCTACCTGATCTTGTTGGGCAAACGCTGGCTGTTGTCCCCCTACGCCGAGACCAATTCCCGACTGAGTTCCTGGTTGTACTCCCCACGCTTCGCCGTAAGCGTTATTCTGACGTCCCTGTTTATCGTCATTTTTGTGGGCCTGCTGCGCTTCGTGGAAGACTACTTCCGCCACGAAGCGGAACGCAAGGAGAATGAGAATCAGCAACTGACCTCAGAACTGCGATTCTTGCGGGCCCAGGTGAACCCCCACTTCCTCTTCAATACGCTCAATAACCTCTACTACCTGGCGGTCAAGCAGTCACAAAAAACACCGGAAGTGATTGCCAAGCTATCCGGTATGATGCGCTATATGCTGCACGACAGCAACCACCCCACGGTCAGTCTGTCGCGGGAGATCGAATACATGGAAAGCTACATTGAGTTGGAAAGGATGCGGCTGGAAGACGAGGTGCCGATTGCCTTTGAAGTGGACATGCAATCGGCTAAGGTATCTGAAGGGGGCGCAAGCGCAGGTGCCGTGAACCCGGGAGGAGCCAGGAACAGTAACGTCCGCATCGTCCCCCTCATTCTGATTACCTTCCTGGAAAATGCCTTCAAGCACGGCATCGGTAACGGAAAGGGATGGATCACCGTGGCGTTGCGGCTCTCCGGTAGTCAGCTGAGTTATACCGTCAAAAACAGCAGGGTGGGGGAATCCGAGAAGACAGTAACCGAAAAGTCGGGTATTGGCCTCGTCAACGTCCGTCGGCGCCTGGAATTGAGTTACCCCGATCGCCATCAGCTTACCGTCCGGGAAACCGACGACGAATACGCCGTTCACCTCCAACTTGAGCTCACATGACCATCCGTTGCGTCATCGTTGAAGACGAGCCACTGGCTCGCAAATTGCTCACCCACTACGTAGAGACTACTCCCGGGCTTGAACTCATGGCCACCATCAGCCATCCCCTCGAAGCCCTCACCTACCTGAAAGAAAACCAGCCCGACCTGTTGTTTCTCGACATCCAGATGCCGGAAATCACGGGCATCGGCCTGCTGAAGATCATGCCCCGACGGCCACTGGTGGTTTTGACCACGGCCTACTCCGAATACGCCATCGAAGGCTATGCCCTCGACGTTGCCGATTACCTGCTCAAACCGATTACCTACGAGCGCTTCCTGCAGTCCGTGGAAAAGATTGAAACGCGCTTAAGCGGAAACACTGCCGGTCCGACAACCATGGCACCTGCGGCCCCCGCCGAAACTCCCGTCGAATACTTATTTGTAAAGGACGGCACCAAATCGGTCCGCATAAACTTTGCCGACATTCAGTACATCGAGGGCATGAAGGATTACGTCCGCATTCACACGCCGGATCGGAAAGTAACCACACTGCAAAGTCTGAAGCACCTGGTGGAAGTCCTTTCGGATACTGATTTCCTCCGGGTTCACCACTCTTACATCGTTGGCGTGGACTGGATTGAGGAGGTCCAACGCGACGATATTTTGGTGGCCGGCCAGCTCATCCCCGTCAGCGATACGTACCGGGGTGGGGTAAAGGCCTTCGTCGAGGGCCGGGAACTAAAGTAACCTAAGGTTAATGTTGGTCATTTGGATGCGGTCCCGGGAATCCAAACCTTCATTTTACCGATCCCCCGATTGGACCAGAGGTAGTAGGGAATCGCGGTAATTTGATCGCCTTCAATGACCTGTACGCCTTCCAGGATATCCGTCCGGTGCCGGGAAGTTAATGCCGTATTGGGCTCAATCGTTACCCGGTCAATTTGGGCATTGTCCATCTCCTCGATGGCGTACACCAACGGTCCACGCTCCAGGCTGAATTTCCCCCGGTTTTCCTCAACACGGGCGTCGGCGGTTACCATCCTGACGGGCATCGGGAAGTCCAGCGTAAGTTGATCTCCATCCGCCCATTGCCGACTCACGATCCAGTAGCCTCCCTCAACCGGCGCGTCCAGGGGACGACCATTCAGCAGTAGGGATGGGGTAGGGGCCAGGGAGTCCACGTAGGAATAGAGCGGTCCCGGCACCGGCTGGTTTCGCGCCCAGGAGGGAATCCTTAATTTGAGGGAAAACGATTGCTGTTGCTCTACGCTCACGGTTAAATCAACCCGGCCATCATAAGGGTAGCCCGTTCGCTGGGTAAGCGTGATGCTTTGGCCGGAGACCGTCAGGTCACTGGTACTGGCCGCATACAGGTTTACGTACACCGAGTCCGCACGCTTGGCGTACAACAGACCGGGAATGGCGGGTATGAAGCGGATGAGATTGGTCGGACAGCAGGAGCAGTCAAACCAACCTTGCCGGGTACAAGCTCCCCGATTGAAGGTATATTTTCCGTCGGATTCGAGTGCGTTGGGATAAAAGAATTTTGTTCCGTCCAGGGATAAGCCGGAAATGAGCCCGTTGTAAAGCGTTCGTTCCAGCACGTCCAGGTAATCGACGTCGCCGTTTTGCCGATGGAGTCGATGATTCCAGTACACGCTTCCAATCGCCGCACACGTTTCGCTGTAGGCCGTCAGGTTGGGCAGCTCGTAATTCTCCCCAAAGGACTCTCCTTCATGTCGGGCACCGATTCCTCCGGTGATGTACAGCTTTTTGTGCACCATGTTTTCCCACAGCGCACGAACGGCCCGTTGGTAGGCTTCGTCCTGCATGAGGACACCAATGTCCGTCATCGCGGCGTACATATACACCGCCCGGACCGCATGGCCGGTAACTTCCCGCTGATTGACCACCGGAAGATGATCCTGAGAATAGGGGCCAAATAAGTCGTGGTGTTTGGGCTTTCCGCGATGGTCCAAAAAGTACCGGGCCAATTGCAGGTATTCCTCCCGCTGGGTCAACTCGTAAAGTTTGAGAAGGCCGGTTTCAATGATCTGGTGGCCGGGGACGGCGCTGATTTTACCCTCGCCATTTCCGAAAGTAGCCACCATCAGGTCGGCGTTTTTCAGGGCGATGTCCAGAAAGTTTCGTTTACCGGTAGCCAGATGGTGGGTATACGCTGCTTCGTAGAGATGACCGGCATTGTACAACTCATGACTTGCGGCCAGTGACTCCCAGACTCTACCCTCCCTGACTTCCACCCAGGGAGCCGGTGGTTTGGCCGGATCAATCGTACGCCAGGTCGTCAGGTAGCCGTTGGCCTCCTGCCCTACGGCAATGATGGAAATCAGACTGTCAACGAGGGATTCAAGTTCGTCATTCGGAGCGCTGATGAGGGAATTGGAGGCCCCTTCGATGATCTTGTACAGATCGGTATCATCAAAGGGCATTTCCCCCCGAACTTCTCCCTCCATTTGACCACCGGCAATCAGAAAGTTTTCCATTCGCCCCTCCTCTTCACACTTGGCGATGGCGTACTCGATGGTTTTCTCCTGTACTCTTTCGATGATGGGCAACCAGAAGTCATCCTCCATCCGGACGTTTCGGATGTCAACCGGCTCGATAGGGTAGCTCGCATACTGACTGACTGGTCCGGAGTCCATTTCGGCAGGCTCACCGGATGTACAGGAAAAAGTGATGCTTATTAACAAGATTCCAACGACTGGGTGAAGTCTTGAAAAAATCTGCTTCATGATTCCTGGATATTTATTTAGTGGCCTCCAACACCAACACCGAAGCGGGCGGAAGACTTAATCGCAGCTTACCGTTCCGCAGACTTGCCCCGGTGTACGCTTTGGGCTGCACGCGATCCGGAGCCTCAAAGGTGTTGTACTGCTGAATTTTGTCGGCCGTCAGGATTTCTCCGCTTACGGTTTTCAGGTTCATCCCGGCGACGTCCAACTCAAGTTGGTGAGTACGCTCATCATCGATGTTGACCAGTGAAAAGTGCACCTTTCCCGCCGCATCCTCCGAGGCTGAAGCCGAGATGGCGGGCAGAGCTTCTCCTTTATGCACCCATAAAGGAGAGATAAAGGAAAGGGGAATCAGCTTGGCGTCCTGATGCACGTTGAACATCCTGAAAACGTGGTAGGTAGGCGTAAGTACCAACTTTTCCTCTTCGGTGAGGATAACCGCCTGCAGCACGTTGACGGCCTGAGCAATGTTGGCCATCTTTACCCGGTCCGCATGATTGTTGAAAATATTCAGCGAAGCGCTGGCCAGGATGGCGTCGCGCATGGTGTTCTGTTGGTAAAGGAAGCCCGGATTAGTCCCTGGCTCCACGTCGTACCAGCCACCCCATTCGTCCACCAGCAAGTCAACCTTCTTATCCGGGTCGTACTTGTCCATGATCGCCACGTGGCGGGTGATGAGTTCCTCCATTTTGAGCGCCTCCTTCATGGTAAGGAAGTACTGATCATCGGTAAAATCCTTGGCGGATCCCTTAGCACTCCAGTCGATCACCGAGTAGTGGTGCAAGGCGATGGCTTCGATGAGGCTTTTGGGAATATTCTTCATCAATACCTCCGTCCACTTGTAGTCGTTACCACTGGCGCCCGAGGCGATCCGGTAAATACCATCATCATTGTTCCAGTTGGTCATGAAAGTGGCGAACCGCCGGTACACGTCAGCGTAATATTCCGGGCGCATGTTTCCGCCACAGCCCCAGGCTTCGTTACCTACTCCCCAGTATTTTACTTTCCAGGGTTCTTCCCGTCCGTTTTCGGCCCGCAGGTCGGGCATGGGGCTGGTCCCGGCGGGGTGAGTCGTGTACTTGATCCAGTCGGCTAATTCCTGGGGCGTTCCGCTACCGACATTTGCCGAGAGATAGGGCTCGGTGTCGAGCAGTTCACACATATTCAGGAAGTCATGGGTGCCGAAGCTGTTGTCTTCCTTTACGTTACCCCACCAGACGTTAAGAATCGACGGTCGGTCTTCTTTCGGACCGATCCCATCTTTCCAGTGGTAGGTATCCGCAAAACACCCTCCGGGCCAGCGGAGGTTAGGAATTTTTAGTGCCCGCAGGGCCTCCACGATATCATTACGCACCCCGTTGGTGTTGGGGATTTCGCTGTCCTCCCCAACGTAAAAGCCACCGTAGATGCACCGCCCGAGGTGTTCGGCAAAATGCCCGTAGATATGGCGACTGATGACGGGAGCGTCCTCCTCGGGGGCCACCTTGATTTCTACCGCCTGTCCGCTCACTACGGCGGTGGTAAAGAGGAGGGAGAGGAGCGTAAGAATTTTTGAGAAGCGTAGTTGCATGATACGATTTTAAGGCCAAAGCAATAATGATGTTCTACCTTGTCCCGGTTCCAAAACTTAGGTTACGGAAACGAAACATTTGCGGGTTACCGTAACAAATATAAAGTTATTTGTCAAAATGACAATTATAAATTACTTTTATCGCACTTATGCAAAACTATCCCGCCCAGGACCGTCTCCTCCTTGCCGTTGATTGTATCATTTTCGGCTTTCAGGAGGATCAGTTGAATCTACTGTTGATTCGGCGCGACTTTGAACCCCACCGGGGGGAATGGTCCCTGATGGGTGGTTTTTTGCGGCGGGCAGAAAACCTCGACGCCGGTGCCCAGCGGGTGGTAAAGGACCTGACCGGTCTGCAGGATGTATACCTGGAGCAATTCCATACCTTCGGTAAGGTAGGACGCGATAGTGTGGAACGCACTATATCCGTCGGATACTATGCCCTGGTAAACCAGAAACGGGCGACGGCCCAACTCTCCGAACGATACGCGGCGCGCTGGACACCCCTCACGGAACTTCCCCCCCTGATTTTTGACCACCAGGAGATGGTCGATGCTGCCCTGGCGGCACTCCGGTACCGGGCCACCCACGAACCGGTTGGCTTTGAGTTGCTCCCAGAAAAGTTTACCCTGACCCAGCTCCAACGATTGTATGAGGCCATTTTCGATCAGCCGATTGACGCCGGGAATTTCCGTCGCCGACTACGCAAAATGGACTATCTGGAACAAACCGACGAAAAAGACTTTTCCGAATCCCGGCGTGGCGCCTGGTACTACCAGTTCCTTCCGGACCAATACGCCGACGCCCGACGCAACGGGATTCCTTTTTTATTGAAACCTTAAGCGATCATGAAATACACGCTTGGCCTAGATTTCGGTACGGACTCCGTCCGGGCACTACTGGTGGACGTCAGTAGCGGGCAGGAAGTAGGGACCGGGGTAAGTTATTACCCACGCTGGAAGGCAGGCAAATACTGCCAGGCTTCCCTGAGCCAGTTTCGGCAACACCCTCAGGATTACGTTGATGGCCTGGTGGCCGCCGTGAAGGCTGCCCTGGCCGATGCCCCCGCAGGAACGGCGGACGAGGTGGTCGGGATTGCCGTGGACACCACGGGCTCTACCCCCGTAGCGGTAGACGCCAGCGGAACTCCCCTGGCGCTACGGGAAGAATTCCGGGACAACCCCAACGCCATGTTCGTGCTTTGGAAGGACCATACCGCCATCCAGGAAGCCGAAGAGATCAATAATCTTTGCCGTAACTGGGAAACCGATTACACCAAATACGAGGGCGGCATCTACAGTTCCGAGTGGTTCTGGGCCAAGATCCTTCACGTGCTGCGGACCGACGAAGGTCTGCGGGCAGCCGCCCACTCCTGGGTGGAGCACTGCGACTGGATTCCCTTTCTATTGACCGGTGGTAAGGACATAAAACAGATGCTCCGCAGCCGGTGTGCTGCCGGGCACAAGGCCCTCTGGCACCCCGAGTGGGGAGGACTGCCGCCGGAGGAATTCCTCACTGAGCTGGACCCGCTGCTGGCCGGATTGAGGGACCGCCTTTACGTAGATACCCATACTTCCGACGTCGTGGCCGGTCTCCTTAGCGATGACTGGGCCGGACGGCTAGGACTGCCCGCGGGCATCCCCGTGAGTGTGGGCGCCTTCGACGCCCACATGGGAGCCGTGGGTGGAGAGATTAAGCCCTTTTACCTCTCCCGCGTAATGGGAACCTCAACCTGTGACATTCTGGTTATCCCGGACGATCATCCGGCAGCCAAAAAGCTGGTCCGGGGTATTTGTGGCCAAGTGGATGGATCAGTCATTCCCCAAATGCTGGGGTTAGAGGCCGGACAGAGTGCCTTCGGCGACGTCCTGGCCTGGTTCACCGACCTGCTCAGCTGGGGGAGGCCGGAAGCCAGTAAAGGTGCCCTCATCGCCGAGTTGAGTCGTGCCGCCGCGGACCTGCCACCGGGCGGGGAGGAAATTGCCGTTGACTGGTTTAATGGTCGCCGGACGCCGGACGCCAACCAGCGACTGCGGGGTGCCATCGCGGGACTTAACCTGGGGTCCGACGCTCCCCGGGTGTTTCGCGCCCTAGTCGAAGCTATTTGCTTCGGAGCCCGCCACATCGTGAGCCGCTTTGAGTCGGAGGAGATTCCCGTGGAGGGCATCATTGGCCTGGGTGGGGTGGCCAAAAAGAACCCCTTCGTTATGCAGACGCTGGCCAACGTACTGAATCGCCCCATCCAGGTGGCCCGCAGTGAGCAAACCTGTGCTCTCGGAGCAGCGATGTTTGCCGCCGTGGCGGCGGGGGTGCACCCGGACGTTCCGGCCGCAGTCTCCGCCATGGGCAGTGGCTTTGACGCCACCTACCACCCCGAACCGGACCGGGTGAAGTATTACGAAGAAAAATATACCCGCTACCGGCAACTGGGCGCCGCCGCTGAGCAACTGGCTGCGAGTGGAGACTAACTTTCCGACCAGCAATGCTCCCCGGTAATTACCCGGCACCCGCGCGTAAGCGCCCAAAAAATAATGACCTCCTTCATGCCGAACCTTCAACTATGACCCACGCAGCGATCCGACAAGCGGCCTACGCGGCCAATATGCAACTACCGGAATTAGGCCTGGTGCTTTTTACCTTCGGAAACGCCAGCGCGGTGGACCGGAAAGCCGGGGTATTTGCGATTAAGCCCAGCGGGGTGCCGTACCGGGAGCTGACCCCCGAGATGATGATCATCGTCGACTACGAGGGTAGGGTAGTGGAGGGAAATCTGCGACCAAGTAGCGATACCAAAACCCACGCGCTCCTGTACAAAGAGTGGAGCAATATCGGCGGGATTGTCCACACCCATTCCACCTACGGCACCGCCTGGGCCCAGGCCCAGCTTCCCATCCCGATCATGGGCACTACCCACGCCGACCACCTGACGGTGGACGTTCCCTGCGCACCGCCCATGGCTGACGCCAGAATCAGCGGGAACTACGAGCACGAAACCGGCTGGCAGATCATCGAGCACTTCCGGGAATTGGGTCTTGACCCCTCCGAGGTGGAAATGATCCTGGTTGGTAATCACGCTCCCTTCACCTGGGGCAAATCGGTGGAGAAAGCCGTCTACCACGCCGCTGTCCTCGAGGAGGTGGCCCGCATGGCCTATCTGTCGCGGCAAATCAATCCAGACGCCCCCCGTCTGAAAGAAAGTCTGGTGCAAAAGCACTGGCAGCGAAAGCACGGAAAGGACGCCTACTACGGCCAACAATAATTCTCCCAGAACTGACGAAAAATCATCATGAAAATATACTTTCTTACTGGCAGCCAGCATCTCTACGGCCCCGAAACCCTGGTACAGGTAGCAGAGAACAGCAAAAAAATTGTTGCCTCCCTAAACGATAACCTGACCAATTCAGCCGAAATCGTCTGGCAGCCCACGCTGACGGACGCGGAGCTCGTGTATCAAACCATCAGGCGGGCCGAAGCCGACGAGGAATGCGCAGGAGTAATTGCCTGGATGCACACTTTTTCTCCCGCCAAAATCTGGATTCGCGGCCTAAGCATCCTCACCAAGCCCCTCTGCCAGTTGCACACCCAGGTGCACCGGGACATTCCCTACCCGGACATCGACATGGACTACATGAACCTCCACCAGACGGCGCACGGCGGTCGGGAGTTCGGCCATATGTGCGCCAAAATGGGGGTACGTCGGCGGGTAATTGTGGGCCATTGGGCGCAAGCGCAGGTGCAGCGTCAGTTGGAAAACTGGATCCGCGTTGCCCGCGGCATTTCCAGCGAACGGCGGATGAAGGTGGCACGCTTCGGAGACAATATGCGCAATGTTGCCGTGACGGAGGGCGATAAGGTAAGTGCCCACGTGACCTTCGGCTACCAGGTGGATGGCTACGGCATGGGGGACCTCGTCGAGCGGGTCCGGGCCGTTAAAACAGCCCAGGTAGCGGAACTGCTGGAAGAGTACGAAGACACCTATGATCTAGCGGCTAACGTCCGGTCGGGAGGAGACCGGCGGACGCATCTGGAGTACAGCGCTCGCCTCGAACTCGGGCTTAAAAACTTTCTGGAGGAGGGCGGCTATACGGCCTTCACCGATACCTTTGAAGATCTTCATGGGCTAGAGCAACTCCCCGGACTGGCCACCCAGCGATTGATGAGTCAGGGATACGGGTTCGGAGCGGAAGGCGACTGGAAAACGGCCGCGCTGGTGCGCACCATGAAGGTCATGGGTGAAGGCCTGGATGGCGGCAACAGCTTCATGGAAGATTATACCTACCATTTTGAACCCGGAGCGGAAGCCGTCCTGGGGGCACATATGCTGGAAATTTGTCCGTCGATTGCGGGGGGCCGTCCACGGATTGAATGCCACCCCCTCGGGATTGGTGGCAAAGCCGATCCCTGTCGGCTGGTCTTTGACGGCCGGGAAGGCCCGGCCCTCAACGCTTCGCTGGTGGATATGGGAGACCGGTTCCGCCTCGTGGTTAATACGGTCACGGGCCGCAGTCCCCGTGCCAAATTACCCAAGCTTCCCGTTGCGCGAGTTCTCTGGGAGCCCCATCCGGATATGGAAACCGGAGTAGCCGCGTGGATCTACGCGGGGGGGGCTCACCATACTTGCTTCAGCCAGAATATCAGTACCGAACAGTTGATCGATTACGCCACCTTTACGGGGATCGAATGCGTGGTCATCGACGAGCATTCGCGGCTCCGTGAATTTCAAAACCACTTTAATCAGGTCCGTTAAGCAACCCGATAATTCATCATAAAGTTATTGTCATGACCGTATTATCAACCATTGACTGGATCATCATTTTTCTGTATTTCACCCTCATTCTGGGCATTGCCTGGTGGGTAATCCGGCAGAAGAACGATAGTTCCGACGAATATTTCCTGGCTGGTCGTAACCTCGGGTGGTTCGTCGTCGGGGCTTCCATTTTCGCCTCCAATATCGGTTCGGAGCACCTGGTGGGGCTGGCGGGTTCCGGAGCGACGGACGGCGTGGCGCTGGCCCACTACGAGCTGCACGCCTGGTGTCTGTTGGTACTTGGTTGGGTGCTGGCACCATTTTACATGCGCTCCAGGGTATTTACCATGCCGGAATTTTTGGAACGACGCTTTTCCGGAACGGCCCGGGTCATCCTTTCCCTCATTTCCCTGGTGGCCTACGTGCTCACCAAAATTGCCGTCGGCATCTTTGCCGGGGGAATCGTTTTCGGTGTTTTAATGCCGGAGATCAGTTTTATGGGACTGGACAGTTTCTGGATTGGCTCCATTCTCGTCATTCTACTCACGGGCGCTTATACCGTACTTGGCGGACTAAAGGCGGTGGCGTATACCGAAAGTATCCAGACGATTATTCTCATTTTCGGTGCGACCCTGGTTACCTACTACGGGCTTGATGCACTCGGGGGCTGGAGTGAGCTGCGCCGCATTGCCGGGTCAGAAATGTTTAACCTATGGAAACCACTGGTTCCGGATGGAGTTGCCGGCACCTGGTCTCCCGTGCGCACGGAAACGACCATGGCCTGGTACTTTAACGATAACTACCCCTGGTTGGGAATGCTGTTTTGCGCGCCGATCATCGGCCTATGGTACTGGTGTACGGACCAGTACATTGTACAACGAACCCTTGGTGCGGCAAACCTGACCGAGGCCCGGCGCGGCACCATCGCTGCGGCCCTGCTGAAGCTGCTCCCGGTATTCATCTTCATCATTCCCGGCATTATCGCCTTTGCGCTGGCCAGCAGTGGGAAAATGGACACCATGGCCACGGAAATGCTCGACGAGCAAGGTAACCTGATCACGGCAAACGCCCAGCAGGCCTTTCCCTTATTGGTGGCCACGGTTTTACCTTCCGGCATCCGGGGACTGGTGGTAGCAGGGCTCCTGGCGGCACTGATGAGCTCCCTGGCCGGCGTATTCAATGCCTCGTCTACACTCTTTACCATGGATTTCTACCATAAATTCCGGCCCAAGACCAGTGAGCAAGATCTCGTCAAAATTGGCCGTTTCGCCACCGTTGCAATGGTGATCATTGGCCTGTTGTGGATTCCGGTTATTCAGGGCAGCCGGGGGCTGTATGATTACCTCCAGAGTGTCCAGGGATACCTGGCCCCGCCGATCTTTGTGGTCTTCTTTTTCGGTATTTTCTTCAAACGGATGAACGCCAAGGGAGCCCTGGCCGCGCTTGGGATTGGCTTCGTGATGGGGCTGTTCCGCCTGGTGGTCGATACGCCCGTAGCCCTTGGCGAGGGATTTGCCTACCCCGAAGGCTCCTTTCTCTGGATCATCAACAATACATTTTTCCAGTACTATAGCCTACTGATCTTCCTGGTGAGTGCTGCTGCCATGGTGGGCGTGAGCCTGGCCACCGCACCACCACCACCGGAAAAGGTACGCGGGCTCGCCTTCGGAATGGTTTCCGCGGAGGATCAGGCCGACGTCAAATCCAGTTATACCCGGTCAGACGTCATCTGGTCCGTACTGGTCGTCGTGCTGATTCTCATCGCCTACGGCTACTTCAGCGGGTAGGGGAGTACAACCACTTTATTCACATCACCTTTAACGTAAACGTCATGAAAGACTCCCGATTTGCTCCCCTGAACGACTGGCTGGCACCTGGTGCCGTGCTGTTCTTATTTGTGCTCCTGTTCAGCTTTACCAGCTGTGGCACTTCCGGCTCAGAAGAGGCTCCCGCCACCGCTGAGGAATCCTCGACGGCAGATACGGTTCAGGTACGCTCCTACGGGGAGACGCCAGACGGCTCAGCCACGCTCTTCACCCTCCGTAACGTCAACGGTATGGAGGTGGACGTTACCAATTACGGAGGCATCATTACCGCCATTCGCGTACCGGATAATCGCGGGGCAATGGGTGATGTCGTCCTGGGCTTTGCGGACGTAAAGGGGTACCTCGGGGAACACCCCTACTTTGGTGCCCTCATCGGGCGCTACGGAAACCGGATTGGCGGTGGAGTCTTCACCCTCGACGGTACTACGTATGAGCTGGACCGTAACGATGGCGATAACGCCCTGCACGGTGGGCCAAAGGGCTTTCACCGCCAGTTGTACGAAGCCAAAACGATCAATCCCGAAGCGGGCGTTCGGGGGGTATCCCTCCGGCGGGTCAGCCCAGACGGAGAAGAAGGCTACCCCGGAAATCTGGACCATACCGTCCGGTACCTACTCACCGATGAAAACGAGCTTCGGATCGAATACGAGGCCACAACGGACGCACCAACCGTCGTAAACCTGACCAATCACGCCTACTTCAATCTCGGCAATCAACCGACCATTCTCGAGCACGAACTCATGATTGAGGCCGAGCGCTTCACCCCCGTTGACGAGGGCCTCATCCCCACCGGAGAATTGAAGAACGTGGCGGGAACACCCTTTGACTTTCGGGAGCCCCACGCCATCGGTGCCCGCATTGGGGAGGAGAACGAGCAACTGGAGCTTGGATTGGGCTACGACCACAATTTCGTGCTGGACCGTAAGACCGATTACGCGCTGGAGAGAGTCGCCACCCTCTATGCCCCCAGTTCCGGGCGCTTCATGGAAGTACTTACCACCGAGCCCGGACTACAATTCTATTCCGGCAATTTCCTGGACGGTAGTTTGACGGGGAAAGACGGAAAGTCCTACGAAAAGCGCTCCGCCCTATGCCTCGAGACTCAGCATTGGCCCGATTCTCCCAACCAGCCGGATTTCCCGTCCACGGAACTGCGTCCGGGAGAAACCTATCGGTCCACCACGGTATACCGCTTCTCCGTACGCTAGCCCCATGAGATACCTGACCTGCATTATTCTCGCCTTTTTTCTCTGCTTTCCGCCCCTGAAGGCCCAGGCAGTTAATCCGGTCATTTACGCCGATGTCCCCGACATGTCCATGATTCGCGTTGGGGATACATATTACATGAGCAGCACGACCATGCATTTGAGTCCGGGTCTGCCCATCATGAAGTCGCAGGACCTGATCAACTGGGAAATCGTCGGCTATGCCTATGACCGACTAGCCGAAAACGATGCCATCAACCTGATCGACGGGCAGAGTGCCTACGGCCGGGGTTCCTGGGCCAGTTGTTTAAAGTATCACGAGGGCACTTATTACGCCTCCACTTTCTCCAGCACCACGGGGAAAACCCACGTGTATTCCACCGAGGATATTGAAAAAGGACCCTGGCGAGCCCGGAGCTTCACCCCGGCGTACCACGATCATACCATGTTCTTTGACGATGATGGCAGGGTCTACATGATCTACGGGGTGGGGGATCTCAAAATCGTGGAAATGAAGGAGGACCTGAGCGGAGTAAAGCCCGGAAGCGAAGAACGGGTATTGATTGAAAACGCCAGTGCTCCGGCCGGTGACAATATCATGTTACGGGCAGAGGGATCTCAGCTGTTTAAAGTCAACGGACAGTATTACCTCTTCAATATCTGTTGGCCACGGGAAGGTATGCGCACCGTAATCATTCACCGGTCCGATAAGCTCACCGGCCCCTGGGAGGGGAAAGTGGGATTGCAGGATTTGGGAGTAGCGCAGGGAGGACTGATTCAGACACCGGACGAACGCTGGTATGCATACCTGTTTCGCGATAACGGTGGGGTAGGGCGCGTACCCTATCTGGTCCCGGTCCGTTGGGAGGATGGATGGCCCGTATTGGGAGTAGACAACAAGGTTCCCGAAATGCTCGATTTACCGCCCCAGAAGGGCTTGATGCCGGGAATCGTTGCTTCCGACAATTTCAATCGGAAGAAAGAAAGCTCTGATCTCCCGCTTGTCTGGCAGTGGAACCATAATCCGGTTCCTGATTACTGGTCGGTGCGCGCCAGAAAAGGATTCCTGCGGTTGACCACCGAGCGCCTGGACACCAGTTTTGTGTCGACCAGAAATACCCTCACCCAACGGACAATTGGTCCGGTGTGTACCGGGACGACCAAGATTGACGTGTCGCACATGCGAAACGGAGATTTTGCCGGCCTAAGTTTGCTACAGAAGAACTATGGTTTGGTTGGGGTCAAAGTCATCAGTGGCAAAAAGTACTTGGTCATGGTGAGTACCGAAAACGGTAAGGCCGTAGAGCGAGTACGCATTCCCCTTGCCCAGAATACGGTTCAACTCAGGATCAACTGTGATTTCCGCGATCAAGCGGATACCGCTACCTTTTATTACAAAGTGAAGGGTAAATCATGGAGGCCCATTGGTACGTCCATGCCCATGCCCTATACGTTACCGCATTTTATGGGGTACCGTTTTGGATTATTCAATTACGCTACGAAGGAATCAGGAGGTTACGTTGACTTTGACTACTTCAAAATCTCCGATGGATGACTTCAGCCCATTCACTAATTGAGTACCATAAAGGGGACTTGCTCTATTGTTCACACCATGGTCACGAAGCTAATTGCTTCTTGCTTACTCAGAAATCACCAACGCCCCAAATCAATAACCAAAGGGCAAATGCCAATACGCTTACTACCTGGCGCTAGTTCTAACCATCAATTAAGTAAATCATGCGTTATCTATCGCTCCTGCTTTTTTTGCTTTTCGTTTCGTGTGGGGATACCGCCCCATCGGATTCCGAGGTAAAGACAGAAGTTCCGACCTTCCAAAACCCGGTGTTAACGGGCTTTTACCCGGACCCCGCTCTGTGTGAGGCAAACGGTAAATTTTATCTGACCACTTCCACCTTCGCCTATTTCCCCGGCCTGCCAATTTTTGAAAGTGACGATCTGGTGAGCTGGAAACAAGTCGGAAACGCCATGAATCGCGCGAGCCAGATGCAACTGGAAGGCCTCGGGATTTCCCGGGGCAACTTTGCTCCGGGCATCAGCTTTCATGACGGGGTGTTCTACGTGGTTTGTACCCTGGCGGATGCCGGAGGGAATTATATCGTCACCGCTACTGACCCAGCCGGCCCGTGGTCCGATTCATATTTTTTACCGGAAGTTGATGGTATTGACCCTTCCACTTTCTTTGAGGGAGACAAATCCTACCTGGTATATAACAGCATTCCGCCCGATAATAAATCGCTCTACAGCGGACACCGTACCATCCGAATGGTGGAGTTCGACCGGGAAACCATGGAAGTATTGGGGGAGAACAAAATATTGGTGAACGGCGGTACGGACATCAGTAAAGAACCGGTCTGGATTGAGGCTCCCCATATTTACCACATCAACGATTTCTATTACCTGATGTGTGCGGAAGGGGGAACCGGTCCTCAGCATTCTGAGGTAATCTTCCGCAGCAAAGAACTCTGGGGCCCCTACGAGCCCTGGGAGAATAACCCAATCCTTACCCAACGTCATCTTGATCCCAACCGGCCAAACCCCGTAACCACGGCCGGACACGCCGATATGGTTCAATTGGACAATGGCGACTGGTGGGCCGTTTTCCTGGCCGTCCGGCCCTACGAAGGCAACTACTTTAATACGGGGCGGGAGACCTTCCTCGCCCCGGTACGCTGGACGGACGACGGCTGGCCGGTGATCAATCCCGACTTTGAGGAAGTACAGTATAGCTATCCCATGCCATCCGGCGCCCCGGCGGATACGACTTTACCCCGCTTTGCCGGCAACTTCACCTTCCGGGATGAATTCTCGGAGGACAGTCTTAACCTACGGTACCTTCTTTTACGTACTCCCACCGAAAGATGGTACCAGCTGGAGGACAGTCAACTAAAATTGCGGCTTCGCCCAACCACCGTCAACGAGCGCTCCAATCCCAGTTACGTCGGTTTCCGGCAGCACCATCTTGCGGGAGAAGCTGCTACCCTGGTATCCTTTACGCCGGAAGCGGAAGGCGAACGGGCGGGGCTGGTCGTCTTCCAGAGTAGCGAGCATCATTATACCTTCGTCAAGACGATCGTTGGTGACCAGGAGACGGTACAGCTCCTTAAAGCTAGCGAGGAGGTTAACGAAGTACTCGCCGAGGCATCCATTGCTGAGGGGCCATTACGCTTGCGGGTTAGTTTCGAAAACGACAAGTACAACTTTAGCTACGCGGAAGAAGGTGCGGAAGAGTACATAACGTTGGTGGCAGATGTTGCGGGCAAGTACCTCAGCACTCAGGAAGCGGGGGGCTTCGTCGGAGTAACCATCGGCATGTACGCCACCTCTTCCGGAAAGAATTCCGATCAGGTCGCGGCCTTTGACTGGTTCAGTTATACGGGCGATGATCAAATCTTTCGGAAATAGCTGGCGTCACCTTCGGCCGGGCCATTTTCTGGCGAATCTTCCCCGGGCAACCCACCAACGCTGAACGTATCATTTACGACTTAATCCCACTTGTCACCCAATCGATGACGTAAATCCGCTCACTACCTTCATGAAATTTCTTGCCCACAAGTTGCTTATCCTTTGTATGATGCTCCAGGTCTCCCTTGAGGCTGAGATCGTATTACCGAGGTTGATCGGTGACAATATGGTATTACAACGGGATACCGAAATCTCCGTTTGGGGGTGGGCGAGTCCCGGAGAAAAAATCGTGATGCAATTCGTTGGGAAAACCTACGAAACTACCACGGATGACTCCGGAAAATGGGCGTTAAGGTTGAAGCCGACTCCCGCTGGTGGCCCTCACGACATAACCCTGAAGGGGACTAATCAAATCACCCTGAAAAACATTGTCTTTGGGGATGTGTGGCTTTGTTCGGGGCAAAGCAATATGGTGCACCAGATGAAGCTGCACCGCATTCTTTACGCAAAGGACATTGCCAGCGCGAACTATCCGGACATCCGGCACTTTGCGGTGCCGACCAATGCCGTCTTTACCGGCCCGGTAAAGGATTTTCCGGGCGGTAGCTGGCAAAGCGCTACCCCCGAAAGCGTCAGGGAATTCACCGCCGTTGGCTACTTCTTTGCCCTTGACCTGCATCAGCGCTACGGCGTCCCGATTGGCCTGATCAACGCCAGCGTGGGCGGCTCCCCGATTGAAGCATGGATCAGTGAAGCGGGCTTACGGGAATTCCCCGACATGGTCGCGACCGTCAACCGCAACCGGGATACTGCCTACGTGAAACGGGTCAACTCCCAGCCGGACCCCGAAGGTAGCATGCCCCTTCCCCCCGATCGGGGAACTGCGGCTGCTCCCGCCTGGTACGCCGAGGAACTAGTGGAGAACGAGAACTGGCGCCCCATTAACGTTCCGGGCTTCTGGGAAGACCAGGGACTGAAGGACCTGAATGGTACAGTGTGGTACCGAAAATACCTCTACCTTCCACTGGACATGGCCGGAAAGGAAGCAGAAGTGTTTTTGGGGCGAATCGTTGATGCTGACGAGTTATTCATCAACGGTAAACGCATTGGGGGCACGGGGTATCAGTATCCCCAACGGCGTTACCCGGTACCCGCCGGACTACTCCGGGCAGGGCAAAACCTCCTGGCCGTCCGAGTGACTAACTTCGGCGGAAAGGGAGGCTTCGTGCCCGATCGCCCCTACCAGATTTTTTCGAAAACGGATACGGTGGACCTGAAGGGAACCTGGAGTTATCGGGTAGGGCAGGTACGCCCGCCCCGAAAAACGGCCCCGCCACCAAGAATTTCCCTGCGCGGTCAACCTGCTTCCTTCTACAACGGCATGATTGCCCCGGCCACCAATTACGGCATTAAGGGAGTGCTCTGGTACCAGGGAGAATCCAACGCCGGCCGTCCGAAAACCTACGCCCGGCTGCAGGCCGCGCAGATCCAGGACTTCCGGACAAAATGGGGCGACGACCAGCTGCCTTTCCTGTTCGTACAACTACCCGGATTTCAGGATTATTCCTACCTCCCGGAAGAGAGCAACTGGGCCGCACTGCGGGAGGCACAACGCAAAAGCCTTCGCGTTCCCCACACCGGAATGGCCGTAGCCATTGACCTCGGGGAGTGGAACGACATTCACCCCGATAACAAAAAAGACGTGGGCCTTCGTCTGGCCCGGCTCGCCCGCCAACGGGTCTACGGCGAGTCGGAGTTGGTCGCTACGGGGCCAATGCCCCGGAAAGCAGTCCGGACCGGTGATTCCGTCATGATCACCTTCACAGACGTCGGTAAAGGTCTGGTGAGTAAAGACGGAGAAGCGCTGCGTGAATTTGCCCTCGCGGGCTACGATGGCGTTTTTCATTGGGCGCAAGCAAGGATTCAGGAGGATAGGGTGGTGCTCAAACATCCGGACATTAAGCATCCCCGTTACGTCCGGTATGCCTGGTCCGACAACCCGCAGGTTAATCTGTATAATCAGGAAGGACTGCCTGCTTCCCCCTTTGAACTGACCGTCGGTCCGGATCGCCCTCCGCTTTGGCGCGGGAAAAAGGCCACGGTTGTTTTAACCTACGATGATGCTTTAAACGTCCACCTCGACGAAGTAATCCCCGCTCTGGACCGCCACGGAATAAAGGCTACCTTTTACCTCTCAGCCGCCTTCCCCGGCAGCAAAAACCGTTTGGAGGACTGGCGACGTGCGGCCGCCGCGGGACATGAGCTGGGTAATCACACCCTGTATCACCCCTGTGACGGATCCAAGCCCGGTCGTGACTGGGTTAGTCTGGAAAGAGACCTAAGCCGTTATTCGACCAGCCGTCTGCTCGATGAGGTAGCAATGACCAACGTTTTTCTGGAAAGCCTGGACGGGAAACGGGAACGAACTTTCGCTTACCCCTGCGGAGATACCGCAACGGGGGAAGGGGACTTCACGGAAGCCATCGCGGAAAGCTTCCTGGCTGCCCGTGGGGTGCAAGCCGAGCTCAACGCGGCCCATGATTACGATCTCCACAACTTCTACGCCTACGGCATCAATGGACAGACGGGAGACGAACTGATTAGCATGGTAAAGAACGCCGAAGAAAATAATGCGCTGATCGTATTCCTCTTTCACGGGGTTGGCGGAGAGCACAACCTTAATGTCTCCACGCAGGCTCACCAGCAGCTGATTGACTATCTCGCCGCACACCAGGATCAACTGTGGGTGACCACCATGATTACTGCGGCTAAACACCTTAAATCACGTCGGCCGTGATCAAGAACAATATCCAGGATAATTCAATAAATAATTTGGGCGCGCGCGTGAAGCGAAGCGGAATACTCGGCTCAGCCGGTGCAGGTGCAAAGTATCCAGTAAGGTGGCCAGGTCTGCTCGTTCTCCTCGGCTGCTACCTGCTCATCCTTCCCGTTGCACTTTCCGGACAGTCGGAGCCGGTCACCTTTACCGATGAAGAAGCCCGCGCGGATATGTTGCAGCGCATGGGCATCACGGCCTTAAGGCCAGGCAAGAGTGCTGATCCGGCCTCGCCTAACGCCACCAACTATGACGAAAGTCTCGCCAACCCCTGCCCCAAACTTCCCCCCATCCTGAAGACCCTAAGCGGAGACCGCGTTACCAACCCCGAACAATGGTGGCAGGAGCGACGCCCGGAATTGGCAAGAATGTTGAGCGAGGAGGTATATGGTAAAGTCCCCGACCGGGTTCCTGCGGTGAACTGGACCGTCAAAGTGGAAGACCGGGAGTTTGTCGGTAGAACACCAGTAGTCGCCAAACAACTGATTGGTCGCGTGAACAACCGCGATTATCCGGCCATCGAAGTCGAGATCGAGATGATGCTGGTGGTACCCACCAACGTTGAAGGTCCCGTTCCGGTACTCATGATGTTTGGTCGCCCGGCCTTCCCCGCTCCCGCCCAGCCAAATAAAGAAGATCTGGAAGCGCTGAATACGGCCTTTAAGGAAATGATGATCGAAGCAAAACCTTCGGTAAAGGAAATTTTTGATCGTTATCCGGCATACCAACCCATCACCCGTCTTCCTCCTCCCAACTGGTTTGCTCCACCACCCAATGGAGACTCTCCCGCTACGGAGCAATTGCTGGCCGCCGGTTGGGGCTACGCTACCATCAGCCCCTCCAGCATTCAGGCGGACAACAGCGCGGGGCTCACCCGGGGTATCATCGGACTCGTCAACAAGGGACAACCCCGGTCACCCGACGATTGGGGCGCCTTACGCGCCTGGGCCTGGGGCGCCGCACGGGGGTTGGATTACCTCGAAACGGATACGCTGGTAAACGCCCAACGCGTAGGCATTGAGGGTGTTTCCCGCTACGGAAAAGCCGCGCTGGTGGCCATGGCCTTTGAGCCACGCTTCGCCACCGCACTGATCGGATCATCGGGGAAGGGTGGCGTTACCTTACACCGCAGAATATTCGGCGAGACGGTAGAAAACCTCACGGGGTGGGGGAGTCACTGGATGGCCGGAAATTACCTTAAGTACGGCGCTGATCGCTCTCCCTACGGAAAAATGACCGGCTGCGATCTACCCGTGGATGCCCACATGATGCTCGCACTTTGCGCCCCGAGGCCCGTCTTTGTCAGCTACGGTATTCCGGAAAAGGGTGACGCCGAATGGCTGGATCAGAAGGGCAGCTATATGGCAACCATTGCTGCCGGAGTGGCCTACAAGTTGCTTGGGGCAAAAGACCTGGGAGTATCAAACGATTATTGGAGCGAAAAGATGCCCGCCGTCAATACTGGTTTGCTTGAAGGAGAACTTGCCTGGAGGCAGCACGATGGCGGCCATACCGACCAGCCAAACGTCCAGTATTTCATCCCCTGGGCCGAACGCTTTATGCAATAGCTCCATCAGCGGCAAGAATCATCCAGCAGAACAACTAATCAAGCCCCCCCTATCGGGAAGTAAATTATCATCACCCACAAAATCGTCAATTTATGCGCTTAATCAACTATGGATTCCTGCTACTTTGCTCGCTAATCTACCTGGGCTGTGGACCATCCACCGCCGATGTATCTGAGACAGCATCAAACACCGAGTCCGCGCCCTCGCTAGGTGCCGTATACGCCCCTAACTTCTATATTGGTGCCGCCGTAAATCGGGTCCAGTTGGACGGTACCGACTCCGCCGGGTTGGCGATCCTGGAACGGGAGTTCACTTCCATTACTCCGGAAAACGTCATGAAATGGGAGAATATCCAACCGGAGGCCAACCGCTTTGAGTGGGACATGGCCGATGCCTACGTGGAACTAGGTGAGCAACAAGACATGTGGATTGTCGGGCATACACTGGTCTGGCACAGTCAACTTCCCGACTACGTAAAGGAGACCACCGACCCGGATCAGTTACGGACGTACCTGGAAGAACATATCCGGGCCGTAGCCGGACGCTACAAGGGCAAAATCGATGGCTGGGATGTACTGAACGAAGCCCTCAATGAGGATGGTAGTTATCGCGAATCGGTTTTTTATAAAGTGTTGGGAGAGCAGTACATTGTAGACGTCTTCCGGTTAGCGCAGGAGGTGGATCCGGATGCGGAACTATACTACAACGACTACAACCTGAACAACCCAGAGAAAAGAGAGGGGGCCATCCGTATTGCCAAGCTTTTACAGGACAACGGCGTGCGTATCGACGGTATTGGTATGCAGGCCCACTACAATTTGAATGGCCCACCGATCAGTCAGGTGCGCAACAGCATCGACGCCTACGCTGCCACCGGGGTCAAAGTGATGATCACGGAGCTCGACCTGACCGTATTGCCCAACCCCTGGGACCTGGAAGGGGCGGCCGTGGAGCAGAACTTCGAGGAGAGCGAAATGATGAACCCCTATCCCGGCGGACTTCCCGACTCCGTCCAGATACGCCTGGCCGATCGCTACGAGGAGCTGTTTCGGCTTTTCCTGGAAAAGCATGAGCACATCACCCGGGTTACTTTCTGGGGAATTCACGATAATCAAAGCTGGCTGAACGGCTGGCCTATCCGGGGCAGAACCAATTACCCGCTGCTGTTTGACCGGCAGTTCAAACCCAAAAAGGCCCACGAGCGCCTGATGCAGTTAGCGGCGAACCGGGATTAGGATACATTCATCTGAACACTCACCAATTATATGACAACAAGTCAAGCACACAAACTTAGCGTTACCGAAAAGGTAGGCTACGCCTTAGGCGATCTAGCGGCGAACCTGGTCTTCCAGACCCTGGTAACCTTCATCGCCTTCTATTACACCGACGTTTACGGAATTTCTGCCGGAGCGGCCGCCCTGATCATATTCTGGGCGGGGATTGTCGGAGGCGCCATTTTCACGCCCGTCATGGGCGTCATTGCCGACCGGACCCGGACCCGCTGGGGCAAGTTTCGCCCCTGGATTTTGTGGACCGCCATTCCCTTTGGGGTAATTGTCATGGCGACGTTCATTACGCCCGACTTCAGCCCCAGTGGCAAGGTATTGTATGCGGGAATCACCTACTTCCTGCTGGTGTTGGTGTATTCGGCCAATAACCTCCCATACTCTGCCCTAAGCGGCGTTTTGACCGGAGACATGGCCGAACGGAACAGCCTGTCCAGTTACCGGTTCGTCGCCGTAATGGTGGCCCAGTTCATCATCCAGGTGCTGGCCTTGCCGCTGGTCCTCATTTTGGGAGATGGCGACAAGGCCATTGGCTTCGAACGGACCATGTTTTTCCTCGCCTGCGCGGGAATTGTCATGTTCATCATCACCTTTCTGACCACCCGGGAGCGCATCATTCCCAAGCCAGAGCAAGAGTCCAGTGTCCTGGATGATCTGCGTGACTTGTCCAAGAATCGCCCCTGGATCGTGATGGTCATTTTGACCACTCTGGTGTTTGTGACCCTGGCCCTGAAGGGCGGCTCCTACGTGTATTACTTCTCGGAATACATGGACGAAAATGCCCTGGCGCTTTTCCTGGAGAACACGGGCTTCAACGGACTCATTGACAACCTGAACAGCATCCTGGCCAGCATGAATTTAGCCGAATTTCAGTGGCCTGAGGACCCAGCGACTTCTGCCTTCAGCTTCTTCAACGCCACCAGCATCATTTGTCAGATCATCGGAATTTTCTTCAGTAAGTCGCTGGCCGACCGCTTCGGGAAGCGGAACGTATTTGGCATCGGACTTTTTGTCTCCACCTGCTTTCTCCTGGTCTACGTGTTCTTCCCGCCGGATGCCGTTAAGCTCGTTTTCCTGGCTCAGGTCGCTCACGGGCTTTCCTACGGCGTGACCGTTCCCCTCCTGTGGGCGATGATCGCGGACGTGGCCGACTATTCGGAGTGGAAAAATAACCGTCGGGCCACCGCCATCGTCTTCTCGGCCATGATCTTTGGTCTGAAGGTGGGTCTTTCCATCGGAGGGGCCCTCGTGGCGACCCTGCTGTCCGCCTACAACTACAATGCTGAACTCGCCCAACAGGCACCGGCAACGGTAACGGGCATTAAGTTGATGGTGAGCGTATTCGCTTCCATTCCCTTCCTGATCGGTTGTGCTTCCCTTTATTTCTATGAAATCGACAAGAAGATGGAAATCCAACTGGAGCAGGATCTTTTAGCTCGCCGCACGAACTGATTTCGCAGCATCAATCCATCATTCCTAAAATATCTACCGCATGCCAACCCCAGAAGCTGACTACCAGAAACTAGCCAAGCGAGCCATTGCCGCCCCTCTGGTAAGTCATATTTATACCGCCGACCCATCCGCACACGTGTTCAACGGGAAATTATACATCTATCCCAGCCACGACATTGAGGCTGGCATCGCCTTTAACGACAACGGCGACCATTTTGCGATGGAAGACTACCACGTAATTTCACTAGATGCCCCGGGAGGAGAAGCGACGGACCACGGTGTGGCGCTGCACGTAAAGGATGTTCCCTGGGCCGCCCGTCAAATGTGGGCCCCCGACGCTACCGAAAAGGGGGGCAAGTATTACTTCTATTTCCCCGCAAAGGATCACGACGGCATTTTCCGCATCGGCGTTGCGGTGGGTGATGCGCCGGAAGGTCCCTTCACCCCGGAAGAAAATCCCATTGCTGGGACCTATTCGATCGACCCCGCAGTTTTTGCGGACGATGATGGTGCCTACTACCTCTATTTTGGGGGAATCTGGGGCGGACAACTCCAGAAGTACCGTAACAACCAGTACGATGAAGCCCACGAGCTACCGGCCGACGATCAACCGGCCTTACTGCCGCGGGTTGCCCGGCTCAAGGATAACCTGCTCGAATTGGCCGAAGCACCACGAGCAGTAGAGATACTGGACGAAAACGGACAACTATTACTCGCCGGAGACAACGATCGTCGTTTCTTCGAAGCAGCCTGGCTGCATAAGTATAACGGCACGTACTACTTCAGCTACTCTACCGGAGATACTCATTTTCTGTGCTACGCAACGGGGGATTCACCCTACGGGCCCTTTACCTACCGGGGACGGATACTGGAACCCGTCGTAGGCTGGACGACGCATCATTCCATTTGCGAATGGCGGGGAAAATGGTATCTGTTTTACCACGATTCCATCCTGTCCGGCGGGATCACCCATCTGCGTTCCATTAAAATGAGCGAAATAACCTACGATGACCGTGGCGCAATTAATCCCTTACAACCTTACCAAATCGAGGGGGCTGAGGAGAATTAGAATAGTTGGGCGCGGAGCGCAGGTGCAGTGCTCTTAGGTATGAGCATTGCACCTGCGCTCCGCGCCCAAAAAATACTTTACTCCAACGAGATAATACCAGACCTGGTCACGAGCATCACCACCGCGGCCGGATGCCCGGGGAGTAGGGGTAAAACTCGTCTACGTAGCTTTGCAAACTCCTCGCCGGAACGGGTACTTCGTGGGGTAATGGCCGCGCATTAACGGAGTGGAAATAGGACAGGCAGGCATCCCGCCACCACGCTGCTTCTTTACGTTGGATGTTCAGGTGCTGGGCGGCATACACGAAGCGCTCGGGGTCAATGTCTGCCTTCAGGCTGTTCCACATTTTCTGCATTTCGTCAACCTGGTCCACCCCGCGCTGGTACCGCAGTCCGATTTCCCGCCACAAATCATTTCCGTTGGCCAGGGTCATTGACCAGGGAACCCGGTGAAACCAGAGCAAAAACTCGGGCGGACAGTTGTCGGGATCCTCATATTGCTTCGCAAAGGCTGGAGGATACTGGCTAAGTGCCCCGCTGCCCGTTGCCGTACGGTCAAAGCCAACGCTGTCCTTTGTAGCCCAGTGGTAGTAGTAGGGATTCCAGTCGTCACGCCCGAGGTCGTTCACCCAGGGCCCCGGGCCGTAGTGGTGTCCGGTTGCCATGATGTGGTGCAGTCCCATGGGCGTCATGTAATTCACGCAGGCGGGGTAGGAGATGGTGAGCATTTGGGTTACCCGGTCCACTACCGTGGGTTTCGTGCCGAAGGTCAGGGCGGACCAATCCCGAAATATGGTCCGGGCGCTGGTTTCCGGAGACCAGCTCAAGCGACCAAATGCGTACCAGTCGGCCTGTCCGAACAGATTGCCGGTCCAGTTTCTGGCCGTTCCGATATTACTTACCCCGGCAATCCCACTGACCAGCTCATGCACCTTACCACCCGCTTGCTCCGGATGCATATCGGTGGTCAGTATTTCCTCATACATACTGGCCAGGCCGACGGTATGCGTTCCCTGCCCGAGGTATTCCTTGGTGATCTGTAATTCCAGCAGTAGAGGGGTGCGGGGCATGGCGGCAAACAGGGGAGAAACGGGCTCCCGCGGCTGAAAATCAATCGGGCCATTTTTGATCTGCAGCATAACGTTTTTGCGGAATTTTCCGTCCAGCGGCCGGAATTCATCGTACGCTTCCCGAAAGCGATCGCCTCCTTCCTTGTCGGTATACACGAAGGCCCGCCACATCACGATTCCCCCGTGGGGTTCCAGGGCATCGGCCAGCATGTTGGCGCCTTCGGCGTGGCTCCGTCCGTATTCCCGCGGACCGGGTTGACCCTCCGAATTCGCCTTGACGAGAAAGCCGCCAAAATCCGGGATACGGGCATAAATTTCTTCTACTTTATCCTTCCACCAGGCCATTACTTCTGGGTCCAGGGGGTCGGCAGTTTCCAGTCCCCCCAATTCCATGGGGGAGCTGAAGCGGGCGGTGAGGTAAAGCTTAATGCCGTAGGGGCGAAAAACGTCCGCCAGCGCCGCGGCCTTGTCCAGATAATCGTCCCGGAAGACCAGGGAGTTAGCGTTCACGTTGGTCACTACCGTCCCGTTGATGCCCACGGAAGCGTTGGCGCGGGCGTAATCGACGTAGCGCTGGTCAATGAAGTCCGGGAGCTGGTGCCAATTCCAGATGGAGAATCCGGCGTATCCCCGTTCTACCGTTCGGTCCAGATTGTCCCAGTGGTTGAGGATGCGGTGTTCGTAGGCGGGGCGCTCCGTGCGGTTGAGGGTCGCGAGACTTTCTCCCCGACTCATCATTTGCAGTAGGTCAAAGGCCCCGTAGAGCAAGCCTTTGTCGTCGTCGGCAATGATGAGCAAATCGCCCTCATCCGCCGCAAGGTGGTACCCCTCACTGCCGAGGTCGGGGACATTGTTGTCCTTCAGGAAGTCCTCAATCCGGGAAGACTTCCCCCGAATGCCCAGGTACACTCCCTGATCACCCTGCTTTCCCGGTTCATCGAACAACGTAATTCCCAGGAGCCCCCCGAGTCCCTTACGCAGTTCCCGGGTCGCAGTTTCGGCTACGAGGGACACCTCTTCGCAGTGCACAAAAGCGGCCGATTTCACGTATTTCGTTCGGAGGTCAGTATCCTCAATCAAATCATGCCGTAGCCACAGGCGATAACCATCTTCTGCTTTCACCCCAAAGGATGCGCTTAAAATGATGAAAAACAGTAAATTACGCATACTAACTGTAAGTTTTGGTGACAATAAATTTTGTCTGGGGAAGACAGTATTGTGAGAATAAGGTAGCTAACATTAAATACCGAAGGTGGAGTTTAATAATACTGAATTCTCATGGTTGGCCTCCTAATCGGTCTTGATGACGAGAAATGCTGCCACATGCACTTAACGGACCAAGACCAAATCGCCAAAGACCGTACATTTTATTCTAAATAGTTCATGGTTGAGCAGGGGCAGCTCCGTCAGGATAGCGTCCTCCCTCTGATCAAAATCGTAATATGAATTTATTTGACCTGTCCGGTAAAACGGCTTTGCTTACGGGCGGTACTGGAGCGTTAGGCACCGCCATGGCTTCCGGACTGCTCGCGGCGGGATGCCGGGTTGCTCTGCTGAGCCGAAACCCCGATAACTTAAATGCGGCGGCAGAAAAAATAAGGGAGAGTCAGCAAGTAGATAACGACCATCTTCTCCTGTTGCCGGGCAACGTACTCGATAAAAAAAGCCTCACTGAGGCCCGGAAAAATCTGGAACGCGAGTGGGGAGGTCTGGACATTCTTGTCAACGCCGCGGGAGGAAACCAGAAGGGGGCTACGATTGCTCCCGAGCAATCGTTCTTTGATCTTGACATGGAAGATTTCGCCAAGGTCAGTCGCCTAAATCTGGACGGAACGGTGCTTCCGAGTATGATTTTCGGGGAATTGTTGATGCAGGGGGAGAGTGGGAGCATCGTAAACATCTCGAGCATGGCCTCCGACCGGGCCATTACCCGGGTAGTGGGTTACAGCACGGCCAAGGCCGGCATTGATATATTCACCAAATGGCTGGCGGTGGAATTCGCCAAAAAGTTTGGGGGAAAGGTGCGGGTAAACGCCATTGCGCCGGGCTTTTTCATTGGGGAACAAAACCGGACGCTACTGCTGAAGGAGGACGGAAGCCTGACCGACCGGGGAGACACCATCATCGCCAACACCCCGATGGGCCGGTTCGGAGAGGCCCACGAACTGATCACCACCCTGGTATTCCTTTGTGCGGACGCCAGCAGCTTCGTCACGGGCGTGGTAGTGCCGGTTGACGGAGGATTTTCCGCATTTTCAGGCGTATAAATTATGGAGATCATGAAGCAGCTTCTACAGCCCACCATGCGGCACTTTGGCCCCAAGGATCCCACTCCTTTATCCTATTTACGTCAGGCCGGGGCCCGCGGCGTCGTAACGGCCTTACACCACATCGGGGTGGGGGAGGTATGGTCAACAGCCGAGATCAGGAAACGGCAGGAGGAGATAGAAAATGCGGGCATGCAATGGACGGTGGTGGAAAGCCTGCCGGTTTCCGAAGCCATCAAAACCCGGGGGGACGCCATGGAGCGCCACCTGACCAACTACGTGGAATCCCTGAGGAACCTGGCGGCCTGTGGATTGTCCATCGTTACGTACAACTTCATGCCGGTGATGGACTGGACCCGAACGGATCTAGACTATTACCTACCCGACGGGAAATCGGCTATTCAGTTTAGCCTGATTGAGCTTGCGGTTTTTGATTTGTACATCCTGCAGCGGCCCGAAGCGGATGCCGCTTACGATGCGGCGACCCTGGCCGCCGCCGAAAAGCTCTACCCGCAACTGGATACGGACGCCGTCGAAAGAATTACCGCGAACATCATCAAGGGCCTTCCCGGAAGCGAAGAGAGCTTTACGATGGAGGAATTTCGGGCAGCCCTGGCTACCTACCGCGATATTGACGAAGAGCGCCTCCGGGAAAACCTGATCAACTTCCTGCGGCGGGTCTGTCCGGTGGCCGAATCCCTGGGCATTAAGCTCGTCATTCATCCCGACGATCCCCCCTTCCAGCTTCTGGGGCTCCCGCGGATTATGAGCACGCAGGCCGACTTTGCAAGATTGATCGAAGAGGTCCCCTCGCCGGCCAATGGTCTGTGTTTCTGCACCGGTAGTCTGGGCGTCCGCCCGGATAATGATCTGGTCGGGATAGCCGAAGCCTTCCGGGATCGCATTCACTTCATCCACCTGAGAAGCACCAAAAGAAACGCCGATGGCAGTTTTTATGAAGCGGATCATCTGGAAGGGGACGTTCCCATGCGGGAAGTGGTCCGGGTATTGCTCCGGGAAAACCAGACCCGTACTTCGCCCATCCCCATGCGGCCGGACCACGGCCACCGGATGCTGGATGACCTTGACAAAGAAGTGTCGAAAATCAATCCGGGCTACCCGATTATCGGCAGAATGAAGGGGCTGGCGGAACTCACGGGATTGCAGCACGGAATTAGCGTATAATTCCCTAACGCAAAGCATTTATTGATCCCAATTTCACGTTGCTCTTGCTTCGAGTAGGTTAAAAGCCTAAATTTAAATGGAATTCGCCGTGACACTTTCATTTCTGGTGTCATAAAGAAGCGATACTTAGGATTGGCTCTCGTATTAAAATTGCTCTTTGCCGGTGGCAAAGAACGGACACGTATACACCCTTGACTCATGCCAATCCGCAAGCTTGACCTCTACGATCTTTTGGGCCCGCAATTTCAGTTGGGGTTCAGCTTTCCCGACTACATTGATCGGGTTCTGAGTCTATTGGCCGTTGACGAATTCGAGACCACCTATGACGATGCGCTGATCATCTACGTGGGCACCCTGGTCCTCAACGGCGATGGGGAAGGCGGGGCTTTTGAACAAGAGCAACCCGGTGGGACATCCTTTAGCTGGAACGGCAACCGCTTTCCCTTCCGGATGACGGTCTCCCGCGACGCCACCAATCAGATTAATGACGTAATCAATCCTGCGGGTAACCCTCCAACCGCTAACTCCGATCTGGACAATGTCGTGGAGCTGTTACAGGATCTCCGTCCGGCTTCCGAACCCGATACGGATCGCGATATTGCCCACCCCAATCCGGCTGGTGCCTTCGACGAAACGGTAACGGATTATCCGGGATTCGCCTTTAAACTGGAACTTTTGGTGGACGTGCTGAACTTCAGCCTCGGACAAGACTGGAAGCCCGGAAAACTCGACCCCGCAAGCCACCGGGTGATTGCGGAGACCAGCCCCACCTACGTCAACAAGAGAGTCAATATTGTATTACCCCGAGCTGTCCTTGAATACCGTCAGGGAGCTAATCTGGGAGAAGACGTACAATTCGCCATAAACTCCTGGGGCGGAGCGGGAATCGACAGTGCCCATGACCTGAAGGTGGGCAACTTCATCAGCATGGACCCCCAAATTGCCCTCCACGCCAGCGGGCAGTTTGCCTTCAGCGTTGATCAAATCATGCTGGATCTCAGCACCGAAAGTACCCCACCGGCCATCCTGCAACACTTCGGGACCTCAGAGGACTTTACCGGTCTGTACTTCGGGCAAATGCTCGTCTACTACAGCAATGATCAGGGGGTTGGCTTCAACCTACGCGTCAACGATGCCCTTATTTCCTTTGCCGGGGAGGTAAGCCTTGAAGGAGCCCTCGACGTTTTCCTGAACCAGGAAGTGACGTCCCTACGGGTAGAAACCAAAATTTTTACCGGTAACGAGGAAAAAGACTTTACGCACGGCATCATTTCCGCCCCCGCCAGCCCGCCTTCCGTCACCAGTCCGAGTGCCCCGCCGGGGCGCGCCACCGTCACCCAGAACTCGGTGCTTACGGTGGACATCAGTGGCGGCCATCCGCCCTACACCATTCGGGTATTCCGGGGGTCTTCGGACGTGTGGCAATCGGCCCAGCGACGGGCCGTTTTTGACACCATTGGCACCGACCAGCGCTACCTGGTTTACGTGGAGGACAGCCTATCACCCACTCCCCGCAAGTACGCCGAATGGCTGAACGTCAACGTGCAGCGGCTGGAAAACGACAGCAGCCGGGGAGGGACCGGCACCCCACAGGATCGCAACCCGTCGCCGGATTACATCGCCGCCGTACTCACGCCCGTCAGCGGCTTTACCGCCCAGCACCGGCTGGATCACGTTCCCGCCCGGAGCGGCTTGGTTGAACGGCTCACGGTGGCCGGCAACCGCGCCGGCGACCTGACCATCTCCCGGGGTGGTGGACTACCGGATCTGACCAAGCAGATTACCAACCAGGATCGGGATTTAAGCTTCTCCTTACCCCAGGGCGCCAGCTACAACGTGGCCTTCGTGGCACCTGCGACCTCGCCCCCCGCCGCCAGTCTGGAAGTCACCTTCACCATCGATAAGCCCTACACCGCCGCCGAACTGGCCAACTACCGGGCGGACGTTAACGCGCTGACCCTGGATAACTCCGACCCCCTGCGCCCGAGATTGAATTTACCCGCCAGTCCAGCCAGTGGAGATCCGCAGTTCGTCAGCCAGCTAGCCCGATTTAACGCCTGGCTGCCGCACCTGGGGAACCTGACGGGTACTACACAGGTAGATGGTTTCGCCAGTTACCGAACCAACCTTAGCCACGACCAGAAACTAAGTGAAAACCGGGCGGCGGTTGGCGCCGCCCTGCTCACCAAGCTGGCCAGTCTGATGGGCATCAGTACCCCCACCCACACCGTACAGGCCAATAGCAACCAAAATTACGCCGGCAGCGGTAGCGCCAATGGGCCAACACGCACCTTCCAGGCCTTCCGGATCACCGGATCCTTCACCGCTACTACGGCGATCAATATTCAGGCGACCATCGGCCGGGGCACTCCACCGACACCCCCAACCGTCGTTCCGCCACCGACTCCCGAAAGAACCGGCAATCCCCCGCCCAACGAAATGCCGACGGTGATCCGCCGCCTGGGCTTTCGGGTGCGCTTCGAGCGCAACACCATGGTATTGCTCGAACTGAACGGTAAGGTGGACTTCGAAACGGCGATGGAGCAACAACTCCGGACGGCGTCGGGCAATAGTGCTGGAGCGCTGGCTTTACGCAACGGCAACGGTAACCAGAACAACGAGGATGGGGTAGTGGACTTCAAGGTGCTCTACACCTATAATACGGCCACCAGCGAATACGGCGTAGGGCTGGCCCTCGGGTCGGACCCCGGAGACACCGACGGCCTGGTGCACCTGCAAAACGGTACGGGACCACAGTCGGATGCCTTCAAAAACATTTTTGGAGCGCTGATGATCTTTGCGCCAATCATCAACGCCGCCGCCGTAAACACGGCAGATAATAGCGAGGACGCAGGTGCCTGGCTTGGTCTGGGAGCGAGCCTGGCCGTGCCGGTTGCCATCGGCGCGTTAGGCATCGTCCGGACCCGAAGGGTTGTCCTTTATGGCGGCGAATTAATGGTGAAATTCAGCGAGCCCGGTGCTCCCGGCCCCAATTCCATTCAGGTCGCAATCATGTTTGACTACGGGGTCGAATTTGACCTGGTGGTCCCCAGCATCGGCATCGGCGCAGACCGCAACGTAGCCAACGCGACGGCTCCGCCCCTCAAGGTTCGCTACAAAGCCATTGGTTTCCAGCTCCACCACCATTCCACTACGGGGGGGCTGGACTACACCCCAATCTTTGACCCCAGTAAGGGATACGACCTTAACCTCACCGACCCCAGCCTCTTCAGCTTACCCGCACCCCTCGGAAACCTTTTCGGTGTGACGGCTGCGCGTCTGGCGCGATTTAACCCCCTGACGCTGGAAATCGATCTGTCGATCAAGGCCGATCTCGGGGTGATTACGGTGGACAAGTTCAAGATAAAAATCCCACTGGACGGCGACGGAAACGTCCAGATCATGCCCAGTGGGGTAAAGGTCAATATTCCCGGCACCCTGGTGGGTAATGGTTTTGTGAACATCGTCGATGGCCCGGTCACCCAACCCGATGGGTCCACCATCACGGCCAAGGGCATTGAGGGGGGATTAGATCTGACCATCGTGCCCGTTAAACTGCGCATCGCCGGAAGCGTCGGCGTTACCAGCCTGCGGGACAATAACACCGGCAGGGAAGGGGTTGGCGTTTTTGTCGGCCTACGCGTTGAATTCCCCTCTCCCATTGTCTTGGGGGCTTCGGGACTGGGTCTCTACGGAATCATGGGGCTCTTCGCCATGCATTACCGCCGACTGGAGGACCCCGCCCAGGCCGCCGACCCGATTGGGCCGGCCCTGCGCTGGCTCGTCAAGGCCGACGGAGATCCGACGCAACTCCGCAATGCTGGCGGGCAGGCGCTCTGGGGGCCTAGCTTTGACCGTTGGTCCTTCGGGGTCGGCGTTATTCTTGGCACCATGGACACTGGCTTTACGGCCAATTTCCAGGGAATGTTCGTGCTCGAATTACCCGGGCCGCGCATTCTCATCATGGTGAAGATGAAATTCATCAGCGTAAAGCCCGAAGGGGTCGACAGTGATGCCGCTCAGCTAACCACCGGCATTATTGCCGTGATCGATCTGGATTTTGAGCAGCAGAAGATCACCATTGGCGTCCTGATCGACTTTGAGATTGAGGAAGTGCTACAACTTAAAATCCCCATCGAGATCCTATTTAAACTCGATGACCCCAGCCACTGGCACTTCTGGCTCGGCACCTACGCCGTTCCGGTTTCCGCCAACATCCTGAATATGGTGCGGGGTAGTGCTTACTTCATGATTCAGGGCCATGAGCTGACCTTCCCCGGACAGCTGCCCTACGTGCCAAGTAGCGCGCCAATTTTGAATAAAACGCTTCAGGGAGTGGCCATCGCCCTGGGTATGGAAGCCTCCCTACTTTTTGGGTCCCGCCCCGCACGATTGTACCTCGAAATTGGAGCCGGTTTCCACGTCGGACTTTCTTTTTCTCCCTTCATTCTGGTGGGCAGCATGTTTTTCCGGGGAGAACTTCGTCTATTCATCATCAGTATCGGCGCCAGTGGAACCCTGGACGTAGAGATTACCCGACTGAACAATGATCCGTTCTATATCTACATCCACGGTGAGGTGTGCGGTAAGGTGGACTTCTTCTTCTTCAGCGTCAGCGCCTGCATCGACATCACCATTGAACGTGGCGTCAGGAAGGTGCAAGCGCCTCCCCTGATCAATGGCGTGTATCTGCAGAGTTACGCCCCGGTACTGCTTTCCGGGCAGGGTGGTGACCGGCCGATTGACGCCAGCCTCGGCAACGCCGCCGAGGGCCGGGTTACGACCGACCTGCCCGTGGTACCCATCGACACGGTGCCCGTCATTCAGTTCTACGCTTCTCCGGTTACTTCCGGTACTACCACCTTTACCGAGCCGCTGGGGACCAGCCCGGACCTCCGGCCGGGGGGGTGGGTCCGGCTGAGTGAAGAAACCAAAATCAGATATGAGCTCCTCGAACTTTCGCTGATCGAGCAAAATGGCTCCGCCTACAATGACCCGGATCCCGTGCCGGCAACCTGGCGCAAGGAAGACAGCGGTAGCGGACTCAATAACGAAGCCCATAAATCGGTGGATCTGGCCCTATTCTCCCGGGTACCCACGACCGCCGCGCGCGCACTCGAAAGAAGCAGTGAACTTAACCGCCGAATTGAGGTCCAGTGGGAGAATCTTTGTAAAAAACCAGCACCTCCGGCCAGCGTATTCTTCCATTTCTGCGGCCAGCCGCTGGGGCCCTCACCTTCCGGGTGGACCCTGACGGGCTGCGTCAAGCCAGATCCCGACGACAGTCTGCGGGAGGGTGAACCCGACGACCAACTGATCATCCGGGAGCCCCAGGGAGGCTCCGACGCCTGGCAAAACACCCTGGAGGCCTACGGCCTGGCCAGCAAAGCCGACGCCAGGGTTGTGGGGATTCCCGTTCCTCCAGGACGATACACCGAAGAAATTGATTATTCCCACCGGATGGTGGTGGACGGCCAGAAGCCCGAAAAAACCTGTATTGACTTCACCGAAAAATCGGATCGTCATCCACTACTGGACTGGCAGGATGAGCTGGTCGTGAAGCGCGATCGCAGCCTGCGACGACTTCGGGAAAACGTTTTCCGTCCCGTTGACGAAACTACACTTACGCCGCGGGAGCGCCTGGAAGCAATCCTTAAACCGGAACTGCCCACCCAGCCACCACCGAACAGAATTTCCATCGATCCCAGAGGTCCCGTAATTGACCCCGCCATTCTTCGCGAGATCAGGTCGACACCAACCCTCGACCCGGGAATGGTTATGGTCAACCCCGGGCCCACGATTCGATTCCCGGGCAGACTTAACCCCGACATTTTCTTACCCGGCTCACGCGATACCATCGAACACGAAGGCGTGTCCATTAAGGATGCCCGCATCATTGATTTCGGTAACACCAGGGGCGTTGAATTCGGCAAACTCAGCATCCAGTTTAAAGAGTCGGTGTGCCGCATCGACCTCCGGGTAGTTTTCCGTGGGGAAGGAACCTATGATTTGGCGGCCCTGAACGCCAAGGGTGAACGCATCACCGGGAAAGAAGGCGAGCTTTTGACCTCCGGGATGGGAACCGCCGTGCTGACCATCGAGGCCGAAGGCATCTATACCCTCGTGGTTTCCTTCCGAAAGGTAAAGGGCGTGATCACCCAATTGTGTTACTACCGGAACTGTAACAAGGGACTGGAGAAAATGCCACATTGCTACCGGGCATTGCAATTCCCTTACCCCCTACGCCAGCACGACCGCACCGGCGACGCCCTGCTGGAGCAAAACCAGGAGCTAGCCAAAATCCTTCAGGAATACCTGCTGCAAAATCCCCTGGAGTGCCTGCTCGACCTGGAAACGGGAGCCGTAGAATACCTCCACTTCTACATCGCCGTTTTCATCAAATTCCAGAATCACATCATGGTGCAAGAACTGGATGAAGAGGGCAAAGTCCTGCACGAAGCTCCGCTACGAACTTTTCTGGGTAGTCCCGTCAGTAGCGCATCGGATTTCCCCTCCGACTGGCTCGACCCCGTACTGCCCTGGAGAAACAAGGTCATCGAAATCACCCGTTTCCTGCATTCGGATTTTTTCAAGGCTTACGAAAAACATGTTTTCACCTTCAAGCCGAAAAACCCCGAGAAATGCGTTCGGGTAAGGTTTGTAACCACGAAGGTTTCGCCTAACGTACCGCCGATGTATCTGGCGGCGGTGGAACGTTTACACCTCAGCGAAGCCGAACAGGTCGCCCACATTGAAGCCGTGCAGCAAACCCAGTTGGATACGCTGGAAGGTTACCTCGGCCACGGGGAATCGGACCGTCCCTTACTTAAACCCAACCGCGTTTATCACCTGATTGCCAAGTACAAGGCGAAGGTAGAATCGGTTAGTGCCAAAGGTATTCCCCACGACCACGAAGAGACCATCACCCAAGAGTTCTCTTTCCGTACCGATAACGTGCCGCCACCGGAACTGAAACCCTACGTTTTGGGCACCACCCCCGAAATGGACGAAGAATACCACTTCTTCAACGATCCGCTGAAGGTGATCTTCAATGACCGGGGTACGCTGGAAATGTACCAGGCCTACGGCAAGCAGTTGCGGGGCGTAATTCGTAAGGCAGACGGGGGGGCCGTAAACGGAAGTCCGGATGCCATCACCGCGCTGGCGGGGCAGGCTGCCGAAGTACTCACTCCGTACCGCGAAGCAGTAGAAAACCTGATTGCGGCGGGTATTTTGCCCTGCGCCAGTGGCTCGGTGATGATCAACGAACACGGACTCTACGAAGCTCCGTTCCAGCTGCAACCAAGCACGCCTTACACCTTCGACATCGAGGTACTGCCCACTCCACCGCCAGCGGATGGAGCGTCCGTTGTTCCTCCCTTCCGGCGTGCCTTCAAAACCAGTCAGTTTGCGGATTTGGCGGATTTCGCCCAGTCCATCAATACGCTTCCCGTCCACTCCATGGCCCTGACGCAACCGCTTGCGGGACTACCGGCTGCGGGCAGTCAGTCCTCCCGACCAGACGTGGCCTTCATTGACGATGCCATGCTGGAATCCGTACTGACGGCCGCCGGAATGACCCCGCAGGCCGGGGCCAACAAAACCGGCATCTGGCAGTTGTGGGAAGTCGCTGGTGCCGGGTTCCGACCGCGGGCCATCCTTATTGATGCGGCAGAACCCATGTGGAAAGACCGGGTAAAACCGGAGAAGAAGTCGGTGCAGGACGGCGCCGGAAACGTAATCGACCCCGCTTTCCAGATTTGGGAAACCGGAAGGGAAGCATCCCTGGAATTACTGGAAGCCAGCGGCTCGAACCACGTAGACTACTTCGTACGGTCGACCAGTGGCACCCGTTGCCTGGTATTGCTTGACCCGACCAGCTTACCCAGTAGCGGATCAAGTGATCTGACGCTCAACATCCAGCAGCCCGGTAACGGTTTCTACGGGCTGACCAATAAGCAGGAACCCCTGATCACCATTACCCTTAACGCAAAAGCTCCCTGGGAGGAATAAATCATGGCAAGAATCGCACATCCTTCATTTCGGTTGTTTAGTCGCCCCCTGGAGCCTTTTGACCCCAAGCCTACCAGCGACCGGGCTACCCGGATCGCCCGGGGGCGGAACATCCCCAAGGGCATCAATATGATGCGCTGGACCCACGAAGCCAATTTCGGCCTTCCCCGCCAGCCCTTTTTGCTCTGGAGGCACCGCAACAAGTTCAACTACCAAAAGGTCATCACTAACCGACGGCAGGTTGACGGACAACTCACCGTCAACAATCCCGGAGGGTACGTTTACCACGGATTGATCAGCGTTGATCTGTCCAGTGGCCAGACCCTGAGCGTCACGCCGCTGGGGCCCCAGGGCATCCCGATTCCGGGAGCCACCAAATTGCTTACGCTTTCGGGCACCTACTTTTTCAACCATCCCTTCACCTCCGCCTATAGCTTTACGGGTAGGGGAGTGGTGCGGGAAATCAGGGTCTACTACCAAACGGCGCTGATCAACTCCCCCAACTGGGAGCTGATGCAAAGGGTGGGCCTACCCCTGGATCCCGGAAGTATTGATCCGTCGGCCTACGACACTTCTCCCCAGGGCATGGTTGCAGCGCCCATGGCGCCGCGGCAGTTTCACGAGGCCCTGCTCGGACTGGCGGGGTACCTCCAGGAGCCCCTGCCACCTTCCACCGACCCCGGGGTTAGCGCGACGGACTGGCTTCCGCCACCGGCTGCGGACTTCCTCTTTGACCTGGAGCAATTCCAGGGAGGAATTCTTCCCCACATTCGCAAATGCCTGGAACAATGTGATGATGCTTCCCCCGACCCGCAGCAACGGCAACCGGCCTACCTCAGTCAGATGGTGGTGGACGGGCTACGGCAGGAAGGATATCCGGGAAACATTGACCCCGGAACGGCCCTCATCCCCGTGGTGAGCACGACGCTCCTGGCCGCACTCATGGACCACTACGTCGGCATTGCCCTGGGGTACGGTACCTATGACTACTCCGGCGTCAACCAGGAACGGCTGGACTATTTCTACATGGTGACCAATACCTTCACCATCAAACCGAATTTCCCGGGCTTACCCGAGCAGTTTACGATCAAACAGGAATACGCCGCCCTGGCCGAACACGTGGACCGGCCGGCCACCCCGCTGCAGGTACGATCCCAACGCCTCCACCAGAATCGCCCGCTTACCCGGGACGGTAACAGCACGGAGGCAGTCGAGATAAGTTGCCGGGCACCGGCATTCCCCGTGAGTTACGGGCTCTTTCAGGCGTCCGGAGGGCAGATGAAGGTCCTCAACACGAACCGAGGGCTGGGGAACTCCAGTTATCAACCCGCAATCCTGAACGTACCCACCGCAGAAAATGCCGTGGAGCAACGCATTGCCTACGTCCTGCCCAACGCACCGATACCGTTGGCCGGAAGTGAAAATCGCAGCTATTACCTGGCGGCAAGAGACATTTTTGGTCGGTGGTCCGGTTACGGAAAAACCAATTATCTGGCCGAGGGCCTGTCCACCCAGCCACCGGGGATGATTTCCGTAAAGCTGGAACACGATCCGGCCCTGCCCAACGGTAACTCCAGTCAGGTGGCCACCCGGCTGCTCCTTGACGTGAGCTGGGACTGGACCGAACGCAGTCCGGAAGCCATCGAAATTGCCGGTGGGTTTTATCCGGCCGACCGGGAGACGGCCCTGCCGAATTTTACGGACCGGTTGGCCCTCACGGCGGCCAACGGCAACGATCCGGTCGTCCGCATTACCTTCTCCGGTAGCGGAGTGCCACAGGTAAGCGGTAGCAATCAGTCGGTGGTCGAGCTCGCGCCGAGCGGCTCCTCTCCGGATCCCAACATCCGGCGTTACCGGGTGACCGTGGATAATGTGGTGGCCAGTTTTCCGGGTCCGTTGGACAATCCCGCACCGCCGCCGGCCAATAATCTTTCGCGCATAGCCTACGTGGCGAGGGCGCGAGCGCAGGATGCCGTGCGGGCCGGAACGGCCGTGTGGTCCGGTTGGACCGCTCCGGTCAGCGACCGCATGGATGACCCCCGCCCTCCAGTAAAATTAAATCTGCCCGCCACGATCAACTGGACAAGCCTACCGGACGCCACAAAGGTGGCCCGGGGCACCCTGAGTTGGCCCGCAGTAACTCGCGCGGTGGGCTACGTGGTGTGGGAGGCCTCGGAAACGGCCATACGTACTACCCTGGGGCTACCCCAGGACCCGAACGACTCCCTGGTGGAACGAGCCACCGAATTACGGGATGCGCTCAACGACCCCAACAACGATCGCGATAGCCTGAGGGCCTTCGTACGGCTCAACCGCGACCCCCTGCGCACCACCTCCGTTCAGGTTAATTTACCGGGCGCGAGTGAAGTCCTTTTCCTCTATCGGGTTAGTGCCATGACGTCCGCCAACGTGGAGTCCGAACGCTCAAACGTCGTCTTCTTCGCCGTTCCCCAGCAGAAGGTTCCGGGACCACCCGTACTCCGGGTAAGGCCCCAACAAAAGGGCGTACCCGGAATGGAAGTGGTGGTGCTTGATGGTGCCGGGCCGGAGCCCGCGGGCTTCAAGCTTTACCGGGTGCGAAAGCGGATCGCCTCCAATGTGGTGCAGATGAAGGGGCTACCGGTTTACCCGGAAACCGCCCCGGAGTGGCAGTCTTACCAGCTGACCAACCTTGACGGCAGCACCTCTCCGGGGAAAAAGCTACTCGACCCCGTAGCTTCCCCGAGCTGGGAGCCCTATTACTACCAGGCCGTTGCGGTGGGCCCGGAAGACCGCCCTGAAGGCTTGTGGCAATCGATCTCTACGGGATCCCCCACGGTGGAAGCCTACTTCCCCCCCATGAACCCACCGGCCCTGCAACTCAGTCGGCAGCGAAGCTTAAAGCGCTGGGACTGCCACACCGCTACGCTGGAAACGGATGCTCCCTTCCAGACGGTTCAGGGTAAGTTTGCCCAACTAGAACTGTTGGCACCTGCGACCTCGCCCAATGCACCACCCAAGATGCGGACCATCTTCTCGGCAAAACTGAGTGAGCTACCCGTTATGGACCGCCGATTCAGCGGCAGACACCCGGCCCCCTTCGACCCCGCCGATGACATAGAAGTTGGCGTTTTTCCGGAGCGGGACAGCATTTTCCTTCGCGTACACGAAGACTATGAGCAACTCGCCGTCCGGCTTACCGACCCTCTGGGGCGTAGTACCAGCCTTTTGATCGACTTTTCCTAAAATCCCAAGTGCTTCATTATGCTAGGCGAAACCCTCATCCGGCAAGGACTCGATAATTTTCAGCTGCAACCCTTCGGCCTGACGTTCCCACGCTTCAGCCGGCGGTGGGTTGACGTGGCACAGGCGGACATCAGCGGACAAATCACTTACAGTCGCCAGAACATGCAACTGCAAAGCAGCGCTAACTGGCTGGCACCCTTTGGGGGGCTGGTACACAAGGTTGGCGGTGGTACCCCCTACAATCTGCCCGTCAGCCTGATGCAACCCGGTGGCACGGCGGTGACCCAGGAGGGCCTGGTGCTCCAACTGGACCCGGGGGCCTACCTAAGGCTCCGTCGGCTGTACGCAAACCTCCTGGAGGATAACACCACCCACAATCCCCGCCGCGAGCGGGGAGAAAGCCTGCGTTCGGTACCCAACTACTTTTTCATCGAGGGGAGCTTTCCGGGCTCCCAACTGGGCGGGCAAATTGACGTAGGGGAGGACATCGGCATGTCGGGCAACCTGACCATCTACGACGAGCAGGGCCATCCCATCGACCCGCTCAGCGTGGCTTCGGCCCTCCTGGCTTTGGCCGGAGAACACGAGGTATTGCTGGCCGACGATAGTGCGCCCGACCAGCTTACGGCCATCAATGACCTGGAGACAAACGGTAGCTTTCTGGTACGGCTTGTGCGTCGGAACGGGACCCCATACGACGGTACGAACCTGATGGAAAACCTGGAGAGTACGGGCGCATTCACCGCCCAGGGCATCTTTCCGGCCGCGGCCTTCAGCGGCACGGATACCACCATTCTACGGGAGATCAACCGCAAGGCGGGCACGGGTAACAGTGGCGATTTCCCGGACGCTCAGGCACGGCTCCTGATGGTCGGTGCGGCCGCTTACGGACGGCTGAGCAACCGGGTGCGGCTGCCCGCCCTCCCCGGGGGCGTTACCCTGAAGCACGACTTCTTCACGCTAGAGGTGCTGGACCTGACCACCTACCTCACCGGTACGCCGGATGCGGCCTTCAACGGCAGTAAAATTGAGCCCAAGCCGATCATCCGCCTACACGACCACATACAGCTGCTTTCCTCCGGTAATGACGTGATGGGGGGATTGAGTGCGATCGTGGAGGGAAGTCCCGACGACGCCCTGCTGGTGGGGGAGACCATCGAAGAAGATTTCACGCTACCGCCGGATTTGGCGACGACCCAATGGCCCGATTTTCCCGCGCTGCCCGGTGGCCTGACGGCCACCATGGAAGATAGCCTGCCCCCCAACTTGCGGGCGGAGCTGATCGAACATTCCACCGCCGCCTTCATCGACGAAGGGCAACCGGTGGACGTGAACGTGCTGCTGACGCTGACGGGATTGCCCGTGGGGGCCGCCGTACGGGCGTATCACCGGAGGTTGGGCACCGACTTTACTGAAGAGCGGGGCGACGGTGCCGGTGGCACCGTAGGAACGGAAGTCGCCGCCCTGAGCGGACGAACCTACAACGGACTGCTGGTGCTGCGCCTGGAGGATCCGCTGGGTCTGGAAGTCACGCCCGGCAATTTCGTGGCCGCCGTGGAACCGCAACTTAACGTAGACCTGGTGGTGGTCCTGCGCAACGGGACCCGTCGGATTTACGGCAACGTACAACTTCCCATCTCCACCACCGCCGTGGCCGACACCACTACGCCGGTAGACAACGGGCTCCGGGACGTCGCGCGCCGGGGAATTGGACACGCCGGACTGGTGGGACTGCCGGGTCCGACCGTCAACCTTCCCGCTTCTCCTTCGGCGGAGGATTTGCTCAATGCGGCGCTGCAGGCCATGGGGGAGACCAATCCCATCGGTCGGGATGCTCCGCGCTTGCCGTTGATGCTCCGTCGGGAGATACTCGCCGGAAGCCGCCGGGGAACGAACTGGCGGGGGCTGATTAGCGGCAGTCGCGTGGACCGAAGCCTGCACACGGCCGAACCCCGCCGGGGTGCCCCCGGCAGTCCGGGGAGCCGGGAAACGCAGAGTACCGGGCTCTACACCCAACACGGGCGCCTGGCCTACACCCTGGCCCGCCACGCGCTGCGGCGTACGGAGAGTTTCTACACCCGACTGCCCATCCTGGTCGACGACACCAACTGGGGCGAGCCCGCTGAACCTACGGCCCTGGCCATCGGCACCGACCAGACCGCCGACGCCGGGCCCTTTGCTTCGGTTGTGTTACAGACCATCAGTCCCAACGCCGAAACCCCCGAACTGGCCCTGCTGAAGAGTCTGGTGGACGGTAACATCAACAGCATTCCCACCTCCTTTGACGCTCTCGTCGATCAGTTAAAAGCCTGGGTAAACAGCCTCAACGTAGGGTCTCTGCCGGGGGTACTGGGCACCGGGGTAACGCGGTTGCGAACCGAAGTGGTGAACTGGTTGGAACAACAGAAAGACGGTAATGCACTGTCGGAGAGTCAACGGGAACGCCTGTACAGCGAGGTCCTGCGGGAACTGTCCACGGCCTGTTACGGTCGGCGGGATAGCCTGTGGGCGCTGGAAGAGGGTATCCAATCCGCCCGTAACTTCATCTACCTGGAAACGCCCGCCCTGGGACCGGTGCGCTACGGCACCGCGGGCAATGAGTATTCCCGGGATGTACTCAAGATGATTCAGGACCGGATGAACGAGGTCCCGGCGCTGAAGCTGATGATCTGCGTGCCCAAAGTGCCGGAATACGACCGGCGCTACCATCCGTTGCGGAAAAAGGAAATCGCGGAGCGGTTTAAATTATTCGTAGCGACAACCTCGGGGAGCAGCACGACTACTCCCTTGCTGCGGGACGACCGTACGGTGGTCTTTCATCCGATGGGCTTTCCCGGTCGGCCGAGCGGACTGAACACGCAGACGGTCATCATCGACGACCAGTGGATGCTGACCGGTTCCACGACCATGCGCCGGCGGGGGCTGACCTTTGACGGCGGCACCGACGTGGCGCTCACGGGTTTTGATCGGGTAGGGGGGAAGGTGACCGCCATCCGGGATCACCGCGTGGCGCTGCTGCAGCAGCGCCTCCAGCTGGAACGCTCCAACAAGACCACCCTGGCGGGCAGCAATCAGGCCCGGCTCCGGGACGGCCGGGCGGCCTTCACCCTCATCCGGGAGATGCTCCGGGCCGACGGCTATGGCCTCATTGAGCGGCTCTGGGACGGAAAAGATCCCCACATTGCCTACACTGAACCCACCATGGACGAGAACATCTGGAACCCCGAGGGGCAGACCTACTCGGCGGGCATTGCAACGCTGGTGAGTTGGTTGTTGTCGCAGGGGTCGGGGAGTACGACGGTGTTTCATGATGTGTAGTTGGCAGTCTTACCGTAGCTTTCGGTGCGCTAGCGGAGGTACGAAGAACATTAGAAAGACGAGGTTACCCTATCTTGTTGCAGCTAAAGCTTAGTTCATTTTGTGCAAACAGGTATATAGCGTCAAGGGAGATGAGAAAACCTGCTCTTGGCCTGCCTACATTGCGGCCCTCGATCCTTCCGGAAACGACGATGATTTCGTTTTACCACACGATGAAGAAGGCCTTTGTTTGTTTCACAGTAAGGACATTGACTGGAAGAGAAATCATGCCTGCTTTGAGAGCTTTGTTACGCTGTTGAGCTACCTAAATGATGATCCGCGCCGCGAGGAGATCATGCTGCAGAATTTCATTATTACTGGTCTTGAGTTGGAGGATCAACCCGGACACCCAGATTATGCCTGCCTGTTTGAACGCTACGTTTTTCGCAAGTTGCTCCTAATGTTCGACTGCGTATTTGTGGATGAGGTAGAGATGGAAGCCGTTCGTTTCTTCGATGAAGTTTGTTTAGTGAGCTGCGAGTTTAAAAAGCAGATTCTCGTCACGAACTGTCGTTTCAATGAAAATGTGGACATGTTTGACAATTGCCTATTCAAAGGGACACTTAGGCTCCATGGCAACCACTTTAAGTCGCCTTTCTCCATTGTTCAATCGACAACAGAACAGGGATTAGACATCGACATCAACGATTTTTTCGGCCGTTTTTTATTATCAGATTGTCAATTACTGAATGGAGAAGAAAGCCTGTATATCATGGCCAATTTCCATAACGGGTTTGAGCTCAGAAACAACAAGACCGGTGATTACCTGAATTTGCAAGAATGTACCTTTCGTGGGGACTGCAGTATCCATAATTATTCGGCGACAACCACGCTCCACCTGGAAGAATTCGATAGTGCTACCCAATCGCATCCAGTTTTTGATATTATCGTGAGGATTACCAATAACACCGGCCATGTCCGTGATGCACAAGAATCCTGACTCTTCGTCGATGCGGATATGGCTCTCACCTATGGGTATACGCTTCATGATGATCTTGATTCTTGAATTCTAATTGGGTCGGATCCGACCCAATTAGAATTGTTTATTGTGCCTTTAAGATGAAACAAATTTACTAAAATATTTCGCTAGTCTTTTTCCTTGAGCAAGAAATCTACCGCCTTCTGCACCGCCGAAGCCGCCTGAAACAAGAACTTCTTATCCTTCCGCAGATGCGTGAGATAGCCCTCGAGATAAGCCGCCGCGTTTTCTTCCAGTGGCTGACTGCTGATACCAGCGATCTGGCAAAGATAGGCAGCCCCTAGTTCGGCGGTAAGTTCCTCCAGGGCGTAAGGAGCAGAGCCGGGACGCCGCTGCTCCTGGGGAAGGGTGATGCCGGGACGTTTCAGCCGTCCGGCGCTACCGGTAGCATGGGTCATCTCGTGGAAGAGCGTTTTATAGTAGGCTTCCGGCGCGTGAAAACGCGGTAGTGGTGGCATGTTAATGCGGTCGTAGGTGACGCTGTAGAAGGCTTCATCGAGGTTATCATGGAGCACCTCGGGAGCTTGGTGGAAAGTGGCCACGAAATCGTCGCACTGCTGAATGGGACTATTAGGGTTCTCTTTGATCTCCGGAAACTCGAAATCGATACCATCGATGTCCGCCACGTTGAACAGGTGAAAAGTACGAGGCATCGGTATTACCTGAACAACCTTTCCCGCCTTGCTAAAGGCCTCCGCTTGTTGTGGTTTTAAGGTCTTCCCGTCAGCGTCCTTATAGTAAGGCTTTAGTTCCGCAGCGAACTTAACCTTAATAAAAGCGTCCGGTTTACCTTTGATCTTCTTCTTGGTAACCGTCAGGATGCTGGTGTTGACCTCGTAGACATCTCCGTTCTCGGTCGTCTCCGGAAAGGTGATGGAGCGGTTACGCAGCGAGTCGGCGGCTTCACGGATGTACCGGTAGGCCGACTTATCGGTAAACAGCTGAAAATCGTTAATAATGTCACGTGGGTATATATGGTACTCCTTATTGTCTTCGTCGGTGTGATCGATCATCATGATCATCTTGATGAAGATGCGGGTTTCCCACATGTTGAGTTTGTACCTGGCGTCAACCAGAAGGTTGGACTTCTGGACACGGCTATCGGAGGATCGTTTTAGATGTTGTGGCATGACAATGATTTTCAGGAACGGCGAAAGAACTCCTTTCGGCTTCACCCCTAACTATACCCAAACTTAAAGGGCGTCGCGACCAAGCGCAGTTTCGAAAAAAAGTAATTTGCCTAGTTCTACTTTTTCGAGTGTAAGTGGGTTGCCAATGCCGGCGGGGATGCCCGCCAGGTTGCTACCGTCAGGTAATATATAATCATTCAGCGTGCCAATATCACTTAGACGGATTAACGTACGTTCCAGTTCCGTATCAACACTGGAGATTGCTTCATCACGCAGGCATCCGGTCATGGCGACTAAAAACAGGAGTGATGGGAGTAGCTTCTGATAAAAAGGTGTGTACATTAGTAGATTATGATTGTTGCTTTAAAATGGCTTGCCCTTGAGCATGGGCTTTCGCGTTACCGGTAACCTAATCAGAATAGGAACACAACTTAAATCGGGGAGGGATATCTTATAGATTGCTATACAACCAGGATTATGATTTAACCTATAAAAATTCTAATTTTCGCGACTACAAAATTACGACAACTAAAAGCCTTAATGCTTACGAAATTGTGCAGGGAGTGTCTATATTATGCTCGACCCAACTATGTCCGCCAAATGCCCGTATCTTTGAACATGTAAATCACAAACGTTTGCACAAACTTCTCCACATATTATTGGCTTCTCTTGTCCTCTTCGGCTCCGCTGGTGTGACGGTAAGCCGTCATTTATGTATGGGGGAGTTGAAGTCCGTGGCCATCTTTGGCGAGGCGGAGAAGTGCCATAAAGAGCAGAAGAAAGCGCATTGCCCTTTCCACCCCGCGCCAGTGGAAGAGGAGAACGACAGTAAGAAGAAAGGGTGCTGTGACGACGAGCACGAGTTGGTGCAGATCGACGATCAGGAACAAACTGTAGTGGAGGCGCTGCCTGCCATCGTAGCAGTACTACCGGACTTCCCCCCACAGCTCTTTAACTATCTACCTCCGCATCCGCGGCCGCGCAAAAACACGAACTTTGAGAACTATCGCCCACCTCCCTTGATACTGGACTCGGTGCGTGAGTTCCAGGTATTCCGCATTTAATTCTACTTGACAATTTTATTCTCCCGCCAGCCACCGCTGACCGGGGCTTCTGTGATTTTTGTCAAGTATCGTTTTATGATTAACGTTTTTGTGCGCTTTTTCCTGGAGAATAAGCTGGTGGTTTGGCTGTTGCTACTGCTCTTCGTGGGCTGGGGTCTGGCCACTGCACCTTTTGAATTTAATATTTCTGGCCTACCCCGAGACCCTGTGGCCGTAGATGCCATCCCCGATATCGGGGAGAACCAGCAGATTGTCTTTACCCAATGGATGGGACAGTCGCCGCAGGACGTGGAGGATCAAATTACTTATCCGCTGACGTCGTCGTTATTGGGTATTCCCGGTGTCAAATCGGTCCGCTCCAATTCCATGTTTGGCTTTTCAAGCATCTATCTGATTTTTGAGGAGGATGTAGAATTCTACTGGTCACGCAGCCGGATACTTGAGAAGTTGAACTCCCTACCAGCTGGGTTGTTGCCGGAGGACGCCACACCTACGCTCGGCCCTGATGCTACGGCATTGGGGCAGGTCTATTGGTATACGTTGGAAGGCCGCGCACCGGACGGTACTCCCGTTGGAGGCTGGGACCTGGATGAACTAAGGAGTATACAAGACTTTTATGTCCGTTACGGTCTTAGTGCGGCTGGCGGCGTCAGTGAAGTAGCCAGCATTGGCGGCTTCGTGAAAGAGTACCAAGTAGATGTGGACCCTGAGAAAATGCGGGTGTACGGTATTACACTCGGTCAAGTGATGGCAGCCGTTAAGGGTTCCAACCTTGATGTGGGGGCGGCGACGTTAGAGATAAATTTGGCTGAGTATTTTGTCCGCGGGTTGGGGTACCTTCAAAATCTTGATGACCTTGAGCTCGCCGTCGTCAGCGAGCAAAACAATGTTCCTGTTTACCTCCGGGATGTGGCGCGGGTAACGATTGGACCGGCTGCCCGGCGAGGTGTCCTGGACAAATCGGGAGCAGAGGCAGTTGGTGGGGTAGTGGTGGCGCGCTATGGGGCTAACCCATTGGAGGTGATCAATAATGTAAAGGCTAAGATTGCAGAGTTGGCGCCGGGTTTGCCGAGACGGGAATTAGAAGATGGTACGATGAGCCAAGTGACCATTGTTCCTTTCTATGATCGTTCACAATTGATTCGGGAAACCATTGGGACACTGGAAGAAGCGTTGACGTTAGAGATTCTGATCACGGCCATCGTGGTAATCTTACTGTTGTTCAATCTGAAGTCTTCTTTACTCGTGGCGGGTACGCTTCCGGTGGCGGTGTTGATGTGTTTCATCGCGATGCGCTACTTTGGGGTGGATGCCAATATTGTGGCCCTCTCAGGTATCGCCATCGCAATCGGGACGATGGTGGATATGGGGATTGTCCTGACAGAGAGTATGGTTTACCGGCTGAATGATCCGCCAGAAGGGGAGAGTAGGTTGGAGAGTATTTACGAAGCGACTGTAGAGGTGGGATCGGCGGTGCTGACGGCGGTGGCGACAACGATTATTAGCTTTCTACCGGTTTTTACAATGGAGGCGGCAGAAGGCAAGCTGTTCCGTCCGCTGGCGTTTACGAAGACCTTTGCTCTGATTGCTGCGATCGTTGTTGCACTAGCATTTATACCCGCATTAGCCCATGTAGTTTTGGGCTGGGATCGGGATAGTAACCGGGTAAAAATCATTGGTAATAGTATCCTGATCGGGATGGGTATTGCTGCCTGGTTTGTCGTAGCTTGGTGGCTAGGATTAGTTACGATTCTGGCAGGCGTGCTTGGAATTGCTATGTCTGCTTTGACAAAAGAAGGTGAATCTGCAGGTGTGAAGAACCTTTGGAAAGAGCAAGGATTGCAAACGCTGATCAATGTCTCCATCGCGCTGGTACTTGCTTGGCTACTTGCTGGTTACTGGCTTCCACTTGGAGTTAATAAGAGTCAGGTTACGAACTTCCTTTTTGTTGTAGTAGTAGCTGGTAGTTTACTGGGCTTTTTCTGGCTGGTGATTCATTTCTACACGAAATTACTGGGCTTTTTGCTGAAGATTAAGGTCCTGTTTCTGGTTGTAATCGGACTATTGATCTTTACTGGTTTTCAGTCGTACCGTAGTATTGGAGAAGAATTCATGCCCGCGCTTGGGGAGGGGGCTTTCTTGCTCATGCCAACTAGTATGCCGCACGCCGGCATTGAGGAAAACCTCCGAAACGTTCGTAATCTAGATATGGCAATAACAACTATCCCCGAGGTAGAGATGATTGTCGGTAAAGCGGGCCGTGTGAATAGCCCACTGGACCCCGCGCCGCTTTCGATGTACGAAAATATGATATTGTACAAGACGGAATACGCAACGGATGAGGATGGGCACCGGCTACGATATAAGGTAAATGAGAAAGGAGAGTTTGTGTTGAAGAACGGAACCACTCTGCCAGCTAACCAAGCAACAGAAGCCTCGGTAGAAGACCTGATTCCTGATGAAAACGGTCTGTACTTTCGTCAATGGCGCGATCACATTAAATCTCCTGACGATATTTGGGGTCATATCGTTAGTGCAGCTCAGTTGCCAGGCGTAACCTCTGCGCCCAAGCTTCAGCCGATTGAAACTCGGTTGGTGATGTTGCAAACCGGTATGCGGGCACCGATGGGAATTAAGGTACGTGGACCCGATCTGGCGACCATCGAGGCTTTTGGCTTGGAACTAGAACGGGAGCTGAAAAATATCGATGGGGTGAAAGACGCCGCAGTCTTTGCTGATCGCATTGTTGGCAAGCCATATTTACTACTGGATGTGAAGCGGGAAATAATTGCTCGCTACGGGCTGAATGTAACGGACGTTCAACAACAGATCATGGCTACGGTTGGAGGGATGAAGATGACCACTACGGTGGAAGGCCGGGAACGCTACGCGGTCCGTCTGCGCTATCCGCGAGAGTTACGGGATGATCCGGAAGCTATTAAAAACATTCTTGTTCCGACGCGCAGCGGTCAGATCAAACTAGGGGAATTGATCGATATCCGCTACGAGCAAGGACCGCAGTCGATTAAGTCTGAAGACGGTTTCTTAGTGGGTTATGTGCTCTTCGATCGGCTAGATGGTTTTTCCGAAGTAGAGGTAGTCGAAAACGCAACGGCTTACCTGGATGGGCTTACGGAGTCGGGAGAGTTGGATATTCCGGCCGGTGTGAGTTACCGTTTCGCCGGCAACTACGAACAACAGGTCCGGGCTAATGAACGACTGAGCCTGGTGGTGCCAATCGCCCTTGGGCTGATCTTCTTGATTCTATATTTTCAGTTTAAGTCGATAACAACAGCCCTGATGGTATTCAGCGGCGTATTCGTGGCCTTCTCTGGAGGCTTCCTGTTACTTGGCGGCTACGCTGACCCTGACTTTATGAATTTTAGTTTCTTCGGCGAGAACCTGCGGGACCTGTTTCAGATGCGCACGATTAACCTGAGCGTGGCCGTTTGGGTCGGCTTCCTGGCTTTATTCGGCATTGCGACGGATGATGGGGTGTTGGTGGCCACCTTTCTGCGGGACAGCTTTGTGAGGAATACTCCTGAAACAGTTTCTGAGATCAGAGAAGCGGTTATTGAAGGTGGGCTAAGGCGGGTGAGACCGGCAATGATGACAACAGCTACAACGCTGCTGGCATTACTGCCTGTACTCACTGCTACGGGCCGGGGAGCAGATATCATGCTGCCGATGGCTATACCCAGTTTTGGGGGTATGGCGCTACAGGTGGTGACGATGTTTACGGTGCCGGTATTGTGGTGTATGCGCGAAGAAATCAAATTGAAATGGAATCAGAAATTCAGTAACTCATGAGGAAGTTAATGATTAACCTACTTGTGGCTGCGTCAGCAATAAGTATGCATCCGATGAGAATGCTCAAAGCAAAGGTGCCTCTTACCCTGCTGCTTCTACTCTTCTTCTGTCCCCGCGTCAGTGCTCAAAGTCTGGACAGCCTGAAGACAGAATTACGCCAGGAGAACCCTGAGCTAAGGGCCTTATTACTTGATTACGAAGCAGCGATGAAGATTGGTGCTCAGCAGAATCAATTACCTGACTTGGAAATTGGTGCTGGTGTTTTTGTCCTGCCGGTGGAAACCCGGACCGGACCGCAGCAATTTCGGATCGGCGCAACGCAAATGTTGCCCTGGCCAGGGAAGCTAGCGGCGATGGCCGCTACGGCGGATGCCCGTGCCCGACCACTATTAGAAAAGGTAGCTGCCCGTCAGCTGATGCTGATCTACAAGTTGGAGCGGGCCTATTACAGTCTGGCAGGTTTAGAAGCCCGCGCAGTCGTACTCCGTGAAAGTCTCGCGTTATACACCAGTCTTGACCGTTTGGCCTTGAGTCGAATTGAGAATGGGAAGGGAAGCTCGGTGGACGTCTACCGTATACAGTTGCAACGTCAACAAATTGAGCGGCAATTAGAAGAGCTCATTTACCTGGGCCAACAGGAAATGGTGACGATCAACGAGCTACTGGACCGCCCAGCAGAGACTCAGGTCGATGCCCGGGTAGCTATTGCGGAACGAGTAGCGGAGACCTTGGATTTTGCCCCAGATCTTGCGGCCGACGATCCTGACCTGAGCAACCACCCTGGATTGCGTATTTATGGATTGCAGCAGAAGGCTAATCGAGCCGCTATTGAACTAACGGATCTGGACCAGCGGCCCGACTTTGGCGTCGGCGTTGATTATATCGCGACCGGTCGCCGGGACGATCTGGACCCTCTGCGTAACGGCCGTGATGTGATTCTGCCCCGAGCTATGGTGACCATCCCTTTAAGTAAACGCAAATTCTCCGCCAAACGCCAGGAAGAGGAAGTCCGGATTCTTGCGCTGGACGCCCGGAGGGAATCCACAGAAAACGAATTTCGCGCGGAGATCAGGCGTGCTCTGAACACCATTGATAACGCAGCCAATGAGCTGTACTTCCTACGGGAACAATCGCAGGTGATTGATGCTACTATATCGATTGCCAGGAGTGAGTTCACTAACGGCAAACGGGCTTTTGATGAACTACTGCGATTGGAAAACCAACTGATCGGGTACCGCACGAAAACAGTGCTGGCACAAACGATCATTCTTACACAACGAGCGGTAATTGATCGCTACCTCATAAATCAATAAAGATGAATATTAGAACGATAATTTACCTGGTAGTGGCAGTAGTCCTGGGGCTGTTAGCCGGCTATTTCCTGTTTGGTGGCGAGGCCGAAGCAATGGATGAACACGCTGATCATGACCACGCAACAATGGACGAAGGCGTTGACGAAGCTGAGATCTGGACGTGCTCAATGCACCCGCAGATTCGGCAAGATGGCCCAGGCGCTTGTCCGCTTTGCGGCATGGATCTTATCCCGTTGGAATCTGGGAATTCAGCCGATCCGGCGGTGCTAACAATGACGGAGGCAGCAGTGGCGATGGCACGGGTGCGGACAGTTATTGTTGGTGATGCGCTGGTGGATGAGGGCGCGGACGCAGGTGCAAAAGGTGTTGGGGGAGCAGGGATTAAGCTTACTGGACGTCTTGCACCGGACGCGCGAACTGCCGCCGTCGAGGTTTCGGAGTTTGGTGGGCGGGTCGAGCGACTGTTCGTTTCTTTTGCGGGAGAGCAAGTTCGAGCCGGTCAACGGATTGCTATGGTGTATTCTCCTGATTTGGTAGTTGCTCAAGAGGAGTTGTTGCAAGCTAAGAAATATGTTGACGTTAATCCGGAGTTGATGGCTGCTGCTCGTGCTAAGCTGCGCAACCTAGAGGTGACCGATGAGCAGATTGGCGAGCTCGAAAAAACCAGTAAAGTCATCAATATTTTCCCAATCTATGCAGACCGAAGTGGGACTATATTGGAAACAAAGGCCGAGGTTGGCGAGTACGTCAAGGCTGGTGGGGCGCTATATACTTACACAAACCTGAGTAATCTTTGGGCGCTGTTTGATGCTTATGAGCAGGATTTAGCACAGATTAGGGTAGGGGATAAGGTTTCCTTTTCCGTTGCCTCTCAGCCAGGAGAAATTTATGATGGACGGGTGACCTTCATAGATCCGGTTATCGATCCGAAGACGCGGACAGCCGCTGTGCGAGCGGAGGTGAACAACCGCCTGGGACGGTTGAAGCCGGAGATGTTTATCGAGGGGACGGTTTCCCTCTCCCCCGGCCCCTCTCCTCGGGAGAGGGGAGACGTGGCAGGTGGCGATGAACTGATTGTTCCTCGTTCCTCCGTGCTTTGGACGGGCGAGCGCTCCGTCGCTTATGTGGAGTTGCCTGACATGGAAGTACCTACCTATGAGTTTCGGGAAATTATCGTTGGTGAGCGAGTAGGGGAGGGGTACCGAATTACTTCGGGCCTGGCTGCTGGCGACCGGGTGGTCGTCAATGGGGCCTTTCAGATCGACGCCTCGGCACAGCTCAACAATAAGGCTAGTATGATGAACCGGGATGTGCTCATCCAAGGACAGGAATCTGACGCGCCGGTAGCGGAGGAGGTTCCTGATTACCGGGAGGATACACCGGAAGCTTTTCGAGCGCAGTTGGGTAAAGTTGTTGAAGCCTACCTTCCGCTGAAAGACCGGATGGTCGCTACCGAACTGGCGGACGAAACGCTGCTGGCATCATTGAGAGAAATGTTGGCCAAGGTCGACATGATGCAGGTAAAAGGCGATGCACACGTTTACTGGATGAAGCAAATGGAAGCGATGGAAGCCCACGCTAATACGCTGCTGAAAAAGGATGAGGTGGAAGCCCAGCGAGCGCAGTTTGGCTTTCTCTCCCAAGCACTGATTAATGCTTTGACGGCTTTCGGCGTAGACGGCAAATATTACGTCCAACACTGCCCGATGGCTTTTGATAATGCCGGCGCCAACTGGCTTAGTAATGAAGAACAGATTCGCAACCCTTATTTCGGCGACAAGATGCTGAAGTGCGGGAGCGTGACCGAGGAACTATAAAGTGCGCTGACGCATCCGATGAACTTTTGTCCGGCTACACCAGGCCAAAAGATGTATCGGATGAGCAGCGCACAGTGCCCGTTGAGGAAAAGACGATCACAACCAACCATTTACCCGGAGTACTGCTCCAAAATCTACTCAACCATGCGATTTTTCAAATCAATGACCGCCCTGATGCTGGTCCTGTCTTTCACCTTCGCCTTCACAGCTTGTGGTGATTCCGCTGCGACCACCGACACTGCTACCGAAACCACCACCGTTGCTCCGCACGGCGAGGGCAAAGAACATACCTCTGCGTACGTCTGCCCGATGCACTGTGACGGTAGCGGCAGCGATAAGCCCGGGGAGTGCCCGGTTTGCGGGATGACCTATGCTAAACAGGAAGAACATACCGAAAACGGCCACAAGCACTAAAATCATCTAAGAGGGCCTCCCAGGCTGACTCTCAGGTTGCAAAACCTACCTGGGGGGCTTCTTTATGACACATTAAAAGGGCTATCAAACACTCCATGCCGAGCGCTTCGGCAAGTCAATTAATTATGCAATCAGAGAACTACAAGAAAGACAGTATTAGCTTGGTCGGAGCAATATCTCTGGGAACAGGGGTAATGATTGGAGCCGGTATTTTTGCTATTCTTGGCCAGGTTGCTGAGTTGTCGGGGAGTTTACTTCCTTTTGCTTTCATATTCGGAGCGATCGTCACTGGATTTAGTTCCTATGCTTACGTTAAGTTGTCAAACAACTACCCTTCAGCAGGAGGAATAGCGATGTACCTCACGGAGGCCTACGGTAAAGGAACCATTACGGCCGCAGCGTCCCTATTGATGGTGCTCTCTATGATGATCAGTGAGAGCCTGGTAGCACGAACGTTCGGTACTTACACCCTACAGCTGTTTTCTGGCCCGGTGAGTGAATTCTGGGTGCCAGTTCTGGGAGTGCTCCTCATCCTAGTAGCCTTCGGAATCAACCTCTCTGGAAACAAGACACTTGGAAAGTCTTCATTTGTGATGGCCATCATCAAAGTTGGCGGTATAAGCCTCTTTGCGATTGGCGGGTTATGGCTGGCGGATTTTTCATTTTCAGATTTACTTCCTTCTGCTCAGGGTGGCGAGAGCTCCCTTGTTGATAATCTTGGCGCTCTTGCCTTGTCAATTCTCGCCTACAAGGGCTTTACTACCATCACCAACAGTGGTGAGGAGGTGGAAGAGCCTAAGAAGAACGTTGGCCGGGCCATCATTTTCTCTTTACTCATCTGCGCGGTGATTTATACCCTGGTCGCTTGGGCAGTATCCGTAAATTTGACAGTTCCGGAGATTATCGCTGCTAAAGACTTTGCGTTAGCTGAAGCTGCTAAGCCCGCGTTTGGGAAGTGGGGGTTGACTTTTACCGTGGCGCTGGCGATCGTGGCAACGATATCGGGGGTGATTGCCAGTTTGTTCGCAGTTTCCCGAATGACGACGATGCTAACGAAAATGAATCTTATTCCCCACCGTCATTTTGGTATGAGCGGAAATATCCAACGGCATATGTTGGTCTATACCGTCGTTGTCGCAATCGTGCTAACCGTGTTTTTCGACCTTTCCAGGATCGCATCGCTGGGGGCTATTTTATACCTCGTGATGGATACAATAGTACAGTGGGGTGTGCTCAAAAATCTGCGCGATAAAATCGACGCAAACGCAATTATTGTCACTATTGCCATCGTGCTGAATTGCATTGTTTTGACCGCATTCATCTGGGTGAAAGCATCGAGAGATCCCCTGGTGCTCTATGTGGCCCTAGGGCTGATCGCTGCTGTCTTTCTGGGAGAAAGGTTCTTCCTCCGTACACGTACGGATAACAACGCTAAAAAATAACAACCATGCATTTAGAAAAAAATGACTATGAATCACTAGTAGATGCAATTGCGGACCTGAGAACTCAAGGGTATAAAGAGGACTTCAACCTTAAGCCCAAGTGCCTGGAGTGTCCGTCACTACAACTGGAGCTGCATCCTGCGGATTTTCAAATCGACGGATTCTATCGACTTGAGGGAATGAGTTCGCCTGATGACAACAGTATTATTTACGCCATCTGCGGTGTAAGCGGCGTAAAGGGCATTCTGATCGATGCCTATGGCCCTTACTCTGAAAGCCTCAGCGAAGAAATGATTGCGAAACTGAATACTACGTAAAACATAAATCACCCAAAGATTACGGACCAGCCTGCTGTTGGTCTTCACTTTTCACCTGCGTCCGCGCCCAAATGCCATTCAAAGTTATTGGCCGGACCTTCTTTCACTTTTTATAAACCATTTTAACCATGCGTATTCTTCCTATCCTTCTCCTCGTGTTTGCCTTCGTGGCCATGGCTGCGCCGCCGAAAACACTCGTCATCCAAACCAACGCCCAGTGTGGGATGTGTAAGGCCTCCATTGAGAAACAACTGAATGCCCTGGACGGGGTTAAAGAGGCCGTACTCGACCTGGAGACCAAGCAAGTCACCGTCACCTACAAAGGCAAGAAAATAGATGAAGCCAAGCTGCGTCAGGCCATCTCCGCCGCTGGCTACCAGGCCGACGATGTAGCACCGAATCCCGATGCTCAGGCTAAACTGATGGCCTGTTGCCAGCCTAAAGAGGCTAAGGCTGGTGGCTGCTGCGCGCCGAAGGCAGGTGCCAGCTGTACTAAAAAGGAAGGCACAAAGTAGCCCTTCCAATCTTGTTCGTCTACCGCTAACCGGCTGCCAACAACGGCTGGTTAGCGGTAGATTATAATAATTAATTGAAAAGATGATGATGAACTCAAATTTGGCACTTTGCTGCTATCTAGCTCTGGTTTTATTGTTGGGTTTTACCGTCGCTTGTGCGGAACCAGCTTCTGTTACAGAGATTGAAGAGGCGGAGGTAATAGCCACCGAGGCGGTGGTGCGTGCGCCCGAAACGGAAGCCAACCGTCAAGCTCGTGCCATCATCGAAGCGGCTACTGCCGCCGCCGGTCTGGAAGGGATGAACGAAGCGGCCTTTGCCTTTCGCTTCCGGGATAAAGAATACCGCTACCAGCAAACGAACGGAACCTTTACGTACGAACGCTGGTGGACGGATTCTACGACTACCGAAGTGACCCGCGACGTGTTGGACAACAACGGCCTGGTGCGGTATATCGACGGTAAGATCGCGGTCATTACAGAGAAGAAACGCAAAGCGTACAGCAACTCCGTCAACTCGGTCATTTATTTCGCATTCATGCCATGGGTACTGAACGACCCCGCCGTGATCCCGACCTACCTGGGCCGTGATACGATTAAAGGTGAGGTGCTGGATCAGATCGAGATTGCCTTTACTACCGACAACGGTGGAGAGGATGCCGACGACGAGTATATGTACTGGTTCACACCCGATACCCGGCAGCTGAAGTACCTGGCTTATTCTCATCCTGGTGGCAAAGCACCTCGCTTACGCGAAGCTAATAACGAACGCGAAGTGGATGGCATTATCGTCCGCGATTACCACAACTGGAATACGCCGGGAAATAAGGCTCGCTCCATCAAAGAGCTGCCCGCTGGCTTTGACGCCGGGGAATTGAATCTGCTTTCAGAGATTAACCTGGAGGAGGTGCGGAGGTTGGAGGTTCGCGAGGACCGGCAACGTGGTGGTGCGGCTATTAACCAATAAACGAAGAAACCATGCCAACACTGAAGATCAAGAACATTGTTTGTCCGCGGTGCATCCGTGTTGTTCGGGAAGAGCTGACTGCTGCTGGCTACCCGCCGGAAGCGGTGGGAATGGGGACGGTGACTTATGCTACTCATCCGGATGAGGGGGGCATCCGACGCATTGCTGAAGTGCTGAAAGAGAACGGGTTTGAGTTGCTACTGGACGCTGACGATCAACGGGTAGAGCAAATCAAGACGTTGATCATCGATCAGGTCCGCAACCGGAATACCAAACCATCACAGGAGAATTTGTCTGATTACCTATCCCGGGAACTACGACAGAACTACGCAGCGCTGTCAAAACTCTTCTCCAGCCATGAAGGGCAAACCATCGAGCGATTTCTTATTCGGCAGAAGATTGAGCGGGTAAAGGAACTACTGTCTTACGGAGATGAAAACCTAAGTGAGATTGCTTTTGACTTAGACTACAGTAGTACTGCTCATCTATCCGGTCAGTTTAAGCGGGAGACGGGGATGACGCCGACACAGTTTCGAAAGTTGAAAGACCCAAATCGACGCTCATTGGATGCGCTTGGAGAAGCGGAATGATGTAAACATAGACCAGAATGCTATAACGGAGTTAGGAGACTTTGCCCCGTACTTTGCGACACAAAATAAAAAGTGTGCATTATGACTACGATGAAATTTAAGACCAACATCAACTGCGGCGGTTGTTTGCGTGGTGTTACTCCTGCACTTGATGGAAATGAAGCCATCAAAAATTGGCATGTTGATTTGCAAAGCCCCGACCGTACATTGACCGTAGAGACAGAAGTACTAACGGCGGATGAGGTCAAGGCGGTTGTTGCAGGTGCTGGCTACGAGGCAGAACCAGTTCATTAATAAACAAGCTTTTAAGTGAATAAAATACTCTCCCTTTTGTTGGCTTTCAACGTGCTCGGCGGCTCCGTCGGTGTGCCGGTGAGTCGGCATTTTTGTGAGGGAGAATTGAAGTCGTTTGCCATTTTTGGCACGGCTAAAAGTTGCCACGCTGAAAAGGAGGAATTGTGCCCGTCTCACCCGAAAGAGGGGTGTGAGATGGAGCGAAAAAATTGTTGTGGCGATGAGTTTGATTATGTCCACTTGGATGAAGATAGGGAGATAGAAACCTCCGGTGATTTACCACTGTCGCCGGTTACTTCTCCATATCTACCACTTCGTCTATTTCCGGAGATAGCGACCGCTACGCGTCCGCGTAAATTGGATAAACTTGAAAATTACCGACCGCCTCCGCTCGTAGTTGACGTGAAGAGCGAGTGGCAGGTGTATTTGATTTGATATTGATGTATGGTGCAATTCACGAGGCGGATTGCATCTGGAAAAGGCCAAATGGGCGACCGAAAGGGACGCACTTACTGGCTTGATCTTAAACTTTCCCGTTCGTCTTGCGAACACAGAACCGCCTCGCACAGCCGAGTCTTTTGGTTCCTATTAATACATCTTATCAAATCCGAGAAGTACCTAAATATGGTAGCCTTCTCTCAATTCATCGAAGCATGAATATCTTCAAATCATTTTTCCTCCTTGCTTTCCTGGGCTTTTTTGCAACAGCTTGCAATAGTCAATCCGCTCATTCTAAAGCTGGCCACGAAGCTGAGTCGGCGCACCATCATGGCGAAGCCGCTGATGCAGCAACCAATAGTGTCTTTCAGGCACAGTTGAGCAACGTTACGCGGGAGTACCTCCGCATGAAAGACGCGTTGGTTAAGTCAGATGCGGGTGCCGCCAAAACCGCAGCCGCGTCGATGCAGCTTGCGCTCTCTTCTGTAGACATGAAGTTGGTTACGGGCGATGCCCATATGGAGTGGATGGGGTATTTAAAACAGTTGAAATCTGTAACCGAAACGGCTGTTGCAGCTAAAAGCCTGGAAGACGTACGGCAGGCCTTCTCCGCTATGTCAGCACCACTGGCTGGCGCTATAAAGCGCTTTGGTGGAAACGATATGGAACTCTATTTACAGCACTGCCCGATGGCTTTCAATAATGCCGGAGGAGACTGGTTGAGCGACGTCGAGGCGGTTCGTAACCCCTACTTCGGCGACCGGATGCTGAAGTGTGGCCGGGTGATGGAAACGATTAAATAAAGTGAGTGTGATAATAGCCCCTTCGGCAGGAATCTGTCGTGTCGTTGGGGCTTTCACACGCTTTTATTAATCGATAAATCATTGCGGAAATGCAAGAACGAATATTGTACATCGACAATATGGTTTGCCACCGCTGTATTCTGGCGGTCGAGCAGATACTAAAGGATGCTGGTTGGACCGTACGTGAGATTGAACTAGGACACGTCCGGGTAATACCTCCAGCGGCTGATGCTTCTTTGGACTATATATCCGAACATCTAAGTAGCGTTGGGCTCCGTTTGCGACAAGACGAATATAACCTTATCGCTCAGGTAAAGGGTACAGTAATTGACTATGTGTATGACGATCTGGCGACTACGGATGTCCCCCTTTCCGAGCTCATCGTTCGCCAGGTGGAGTTGAGTTACAGCTACCTAAGTCGTCATTTTTCCTGTTCGGAAAACCGAACCATTGAAGAATTCTACCAGCTTCACCGGATAGAGCGGGCGAAGCGATTGCTGTTTCAAACGAACATCAAGATTAAAGCAGTAGCGAAGCGACTTAAGTATAAATCACCAGGTCATTTTTCGGTCTCCTTCCGGAAACTGACGGGAGAGACGCCCAGCGAATTTCGAGCCAAGGATGATTATAAGCCTCGACCTATTGATAAACTCTAAAAGGTCATAATTAGAACAGTCTATGCAAAATGTGATAAGAACACGGTTGCTGACGATTGCCTTTTATATAAAAAACAGAAGAAAGATGAAACTACAAACCATTGTACTACTCCTTGCTTTAGCCATTTTACAGGCTTGCAATAGCGGAACCAATACGGATCATGCTACTGAAATGGCGAATCATACAGATGTTGAACTCAATACCCCTGAAGAGGTGAAAGCGGAAAAGGCCGCTACTCCTGATGCCTTTGACGCCACTTTTACGGACGGGATGACGGAAACCGTTTATCAATACTATTTGAAACTACAAATGGCTCTGGTGAACAGTGATACTGACGACGCTAAATCAGCAGCGAGCAATCTGGCGGAAGCTTTAGGCAACGACAAGCCGGAACTGCATGATCTTGCTCAGGAAGTGGCAGCCGCAGAAGATCTCACAGGTGTTCGATCCACTTTTGCAGCGCTGACAACCGGCCTGGAGCCACTTTTTACCAATGGCATTACGGATGGTGTTATTTACAAACAGCACTGTCCGATGGCCTTCGACGGTGCGGGAGGAGACTGGTTCTCTGATGTGTCTGACATTCGTAACCCTTACTATGGCGATAAAATGCTGAAGTGTGGGAAGGTAGTGGCCGAAATAAAATAGCCCGGCCCTTCCAAACTGCTTTTTCAACTTAGCTCCACACCTGCGGCCGCGCCTCTAATAACTTCAACTTTACATATTAACCCACCTAGCAATGATGAATCACGCCAAGGAAATGAATGATGAAAAAGGGATGAACCCTTACCTCAAGTTTGGCATCATGATGGGGACTTCGTTCGTCCTCATGTACGCCATTATGTATCTAAATGTAGACGTATTTGACCACATATACCTGGCCCCAACGCGAACGTATATGACCTTCCTGATGATCGCCCCGATGGCGTTTACAATGCTTTTATTTATGTGGGGAATGTACAAGAAGAAGGGGTGGAACTACGCTATTCTGGGTGCAGCAGTTCTTACGTTCGTACTCTGCTACGCTGGTCTCCGTCAACAGACTTTTGTGAGCGACGTGCAATGGATGAAGGCGATGATTCCACACCACAGTTCGGCCATTATGGTGAGTCAGAAAGCTCACTTGAAAGACCCCGAAGCAATCAAACTGGCGGAGGAAATTATTGAAGCGCAGGAGCGGGAGATTGCACAAATGAAGAAAATTATCTATCGGTTGGAGCAATCGAAATAAGATATTCTCTTTCAGAGGTTAAGCCTTAGAACTTAAAACAAAAAGCATGAAATATTCCAACTTACCCTTCATGTTGGTAATTCTTTTATTCCCGTTACTGGGTACCGCTCAGCAAATAAGCGTGCAACCAAAAGGTTCCCTGGAAGGTAATCCCAAAAATCTTCCCGTTCATGAGTATCAACTGATCATAGACCAGCAGATGGTCAATAAAGCCGGAAAGTCCGTGATGGGTATGACAGTCAACGGTGGTATTCCCGGTCCGGTACTACGCTTTAGGGAAGGGGAATTCGCTCGTATTACGGTGATAAATAAGATGGACGTGGAGACCTCCGTACACTGGCACGGCATCCTGCTGCCCAACTTCTACGATGGGGTGCCTTATTTGACTACTCCACCGATTGAACCTGGAGAAAGCTTCGTCTACGAATTTGAACTGAAGCAATCCGGTACTTACTGGTACCACTCACACACCATGCTACAGGAACAAAGCGGGGTGTACGGTTCCATCGTTATTGAGCCGAAAGTGCCGACCCTGGAATACGATAATGACCTGGTGCTGATGCTGTCTGACTGGACGAACGAAAAGCCCCACAGCGTACTTAAAAACTTGAAACGTGGTAATGAATGGTACGGCATCAAAAAAGGTACCGCCACCCCGCTTAACCGGGTGATTACCCGCGGAGGGCTCGGGGCTCAAATAGACTTTTGGCGGCAACGGATGGAAGGTGCGGACATTGCCGATATTTACTACCCGGCCTTTCTTATCAACGGAGTAACCAGTTCGGATAATCCGGACTTTAAGCCTGGAGAGCGGGTACGTCTACGCATCATTAACGGTTCAGCCTCCTCCTATTTCTGGCTTACATTTGGTGGATCTATACCGTTACTGGTTTCCGCCGACGGATTGGATGTAGTACCGGTTGAAAAGAATAAAACCCTGATTGCCACCGCAGAGACCTACGACTTCATCGTCACTATTCCCGATGATGGAAAACTCGAAGTTAGAGCCTCCTCCTTCGATGGCTCCGGCATGGCGGCAACTACCCTGGGAACGGGCCAACTATACCCCGCCATGGAAATTCCCCGCCCCGATAAAATCGGGATGATGAAGATGATGGCGAAGATGGATATGCGGATGGGTGCTCCGGCATTGAAAGCCAATCCTAAAAAGGACGAACGCTACGAAATCAAGAAGAAATACGGGATGCAGATGGACATGGGCGGCATGGATATGTCGGGTGGTAAAATGGACGGTATGAAGATGGAAGAGGGCAAGATGGATGACATGAAGATGGACCAGCAGAAAATGCCGGAAATGGAAGACATGGACCACAGCAACATGAGTCCTTCAGAACACGCAAAAATGATGGGCGAGATGAAGATGGATGAAAAGGAACACCCCGGAATGGCGGGCATGGATCACGGCAAAATGTCCGGCATGAATAAAGGGAAAGATGGTATGATGCCTCCGGCCGAGATGATGGGTCGTGCATTTGACTACAGCTACCTACGGTCGTTAGAGAAAACGACTTACGCAGCAGATGCGCCGGTTACGGAGATTCTGCTAAACCTGACGGGAAACATGAATCGTTACATCTGGAGTATGAACGGAGTTGGATTGGCTGAAACCGATAAGATTAAGATTAAGTCGGATGAAGTGACCCGCTTTACTTTCAATAACCTGACGATGATGCACCACCCGATGCACCTCCACGGCCACTTCTTCCGGGTGATCAACGAAAACGGTGAGCACTCCCCGCTGAAGCACACCGTTAATGTTCCGCCGATGCAAGAAGTTACCATTGAGTTCTACGGCGACGAGTACGGCGACTGGTTTTTTCACTGCCATATCCTTTACCACATGATGGGAGGTATGGCGCGCATTTTCAGTTACGATACGCCGCGCGACGAGCGTTTAGCAGACGCGCCCCTGAGCCACCTTATCGCGGAAACCGATCAGTTTTACACCTGGGGAATGGCGGATGTTGCTTCCCACATGAGTGGTCTTAGCCTCACATCGTCCAATATTCGTAACCAGTTCAATTTGAATGTAGAATATGGTTATAATAAGAACTTCGAGGCCGAAATATCCTATGAGCGTTACGTCTATGACTGGGTTCGGGTATTTGGTGGTGTCAACGTAGAGAATAGCGTAGAGGAGAGCTTCGACGATCCATCGATCACAGCGGTAGCTGGTGTTCGGTGGCTGAGCCCTTACTTGTTCAACATCGATATGCGGGTAGATAATAAGCTGCGACCGCGCATTGGTATTGGGCGTAGCCTCATGCTGTTTCCGCGCTTATCGGCCTTTGGCTACTACGAGTATCAGGCTGACTTTGGGATAGTAGGTCGTGAAGGTGGCAACAATGATTACCGGGGGGAAACGGTTTGGAGTGCCGGTATGGAATACATGCTGGGCCGGAACTTCTCGCTGATGGGGAGCTACGATAACCGCTTTGGATACGGTGGTGGGCTGAGCATCAGGTTTTAAAGCGTAAATTAAGTTTGAACACTAACTGACATGAAAGACTGTTGTAAGCCGGACGAAAACCCGGGCATCATAAAGCGCTTGCTTAATGGAATCACTACGGTAGTCTTGATCGCCCTTGCACTGTTTGGAATTGCTATGCTGTTCCTGAAATAATTACCGGTAACTAATCTAACCACTTGCACTATGACTCACACTTATTCTATTTCCGGCATGACTTGCGACGACTGCGTCGCCAAGGTCCAAAAGGCCCTGGAAGCTGTATCTGGTATTCAGTCTGTGCAGGTCAGTTTGGATCCACCGCAGGCCGTAATTACTATGCACCATCACGTTACCGTAGAAAAGCTCAACGCAGTGGTTGCGGCAGTCGGTGACTACACGCTGGCAGCGGAAGTGGCAAGTGCGACTAAAGATCATCTGGCGGAACTTACTGAGCACGGACATGAGGCGGCGATCAGCGACGCGAACCACCAAGGGATGGACCACAGCCAGATGGACCATGGTAAAATGGATCACGCTACCATGGACCATTCAAAAATGGACCATTCCGGACACGGTAATCACGGTGACCACCACCGGATGATGATCGAAGATTTCAAACGCCGGTTTTGGGTATCGCTGATACTGATGCTGCCGGTGCTTTTACTAGCGCCGATGATCCAAAACTTCCTGGGGGTAAGCTGGACGTTTACGGGGGACCGGTACCTTCAGTTCGTGCTGTCGTCCATCATTTACTTTTACGGGGGGTGGCCATTTCTAAAGGGCCTGAAGGAAGAGTTGGGTAAACGGGCTCCAGGAATGATGACGCTGATCGCGATTGCGATCTCAGCGGCATATATCTACAGTTCCGCCGTGGTATTTGGCCTGGAGGGAAAGACCTTTTTTTGGGAACTGGCTTCCCTCATCGTGGTGATGCTGCTTGGGCACTGGATCGAGATGCGCTCGGTACTCGGGGCCAGTAAAGCGCTGGAGGCGTTGGCGGCACTGATGCCTAACGATGCAACGCGGATTGATGAAAACGGACAAGCAAATATAGTCTCGATCAGCGAATTAAAAACCGGGGACCTGATCCTGATTAAGCCAGGGGAGAAAGTTCCAGCTGACGGAGTGATCAAAGAGGGGAGTAGTTCCTTGAACGAAAGTATGCTGACGGGTGAGAGTGTACCCGTGAGTAAGTCTGAAGGGGCGGAGGTTATTGGAGGCTCCATCAACGGCAGCGGCGCTATTAAGGTCCAGGTGAAAGGAGTAGGGGAGGACAGCTATTTAGCTAAAGTTGTTAAGCTGGTCCAGGATGCTCAGGGGCAAAAGTCAAAGACCCAGCACCTGGCCGATCGGGCAGCTAAGTGGCTTACCGTCATTGCCCTGGTGGCGGGCTTCGGCACCTTTGCCGTGTGGATGTTTATGGGCAAGGAGTTGGCCTTTGCGTTGGAGCGGATGGTGACTGTGATGGTCATCTGCTGTCCGCACGCGCTGGGGCTGGCCATTCCGTTGGTCGCGGCAATCTCCACGAGCGTTTCCGCTAAACACGGTCTGCTAATCCGCAACCGGACGGCCTTCGAGAACTCGCGCAAGATCACCACCATTGTCTTTGATAAGACGGGGACGCTCACTAAGGGCTCGCACGAAGTTACCCGGGTGGTACCGCTGGCTGAAGGTTGGGACGAGGCAAAGATATTACGCTACGCTACGGCGGTGGAAAGCAGTTCGGAGCACCACATTTCGAAGGGATTGCAACGGCGGGCTAAAGCTGACGGATTGGAAATACCCACGAGTAAAGACTTCAAATATGAAGCCGGAGTAGGCGTGAGCGGAAAGGTGGAAAGCAAAGCGGTCCGCGCCGGCGGCTACCTGATGCTGGAAGCCGCTGGCATCACGGCCCCGGACGACAGTGATGACGGGGTAGAAACAAAAATCTTCCTGGTTGTTGACGACCGACTTGTCGGCTTTGTCACCTTTGCCGACCAAATTCGGGAATCTTCCGCGGGAGCGATTGATACGCTTCAAAAGAACGGCATTAAATGCTTGCTGCTGACGGGAGACAATGAGCGGGTCGCCGCCTCCGTAGCTAAGGAGTTAGGTATGGACGACTACTTGGCGGAGGTCCTTCCGGATCAGAAGCAGGACAAGATTAAGGAACTGCAGGCAGCGGGTGAGTTTGTGGCCATGACGGGTGATGGCGTGAACGATGCCCCGGCCCTGGCGCGCGCCGACGTCGGTATCGCCATCGGTTCCGGGACCGACGTGGCGGCCGAGACCGCCGATATCGTTTTGGTGGATAGTGATCCGAAGGACATCGCCAACCTGATCTTATTCGGCAAGGCTACGTACCGAAAGATGATTCAAAACCTCTGGTGGGCTACGGGATACAACGCGGTAGCATTGCCCCTGGCCACGGGCTTTGTTCCTGGTTTGGTGATCAGTCCGGCATTCGGAGCTGCGCTGATGAGTATCAGTACGGTGATTTGTGCGGTGAACGCGCAGTTGTTGAAGCGGGAGTTAAACTAAACGCGCTTACACAATGATGTAATCATTAGCCATGATATTGTAACGTATTCAGCACTCCATCGACCGAATTTTGTAGTCTAAAGGAAAGTAAAATGAGTGTAGTTACCGATCACGATAAAAGTATAATATCTACAGAAAAAGCATCCTTTCCGGTCACGGGAATGAGTTGCGCCGGCTGCGCTTCCAGCGTTGAGAGTATCCTCAAGAAATTACCGGGTGTAAACGACGTAAGCGTCAATTTTGCCAATACGACCGCGCTGGTAGATTTCGACCATGGTAAAATAACAACAAATGAATTGAGGAACGCTCTTCAGGCGGTCGGTTATGACCTGATTGTAGATGTAGAAGATCCTTCGGCGGTTCAGGAAGAAATAAAACAGCGGGAGTACGCGGAAATCAGGCAGCGTACGATATGGTCAGCCATCCTCACGCTTCCCGTTTTCATTATCGGGATGTTCTATATGGATTGGCCTGCGGGGCGGTGGATAAGCCTGGGGCTCGCCTCGGTGGTTCTATTTTGGTTTGGTCGCCACTTCTACGTTAACGCCTGGAAACAGGCTCGTCACGGTCAGGCTAACATGGACACCTTGGTAGCGCTGAGTACGGGGATTGCTTTTCTGTTCAGCCTTTTCAACACCCTGAATCCGGCGTTCTGGCTGCGGCAGGGACTGGAACCCCACGTTTATTACGAAGCGGCGACGGTGATCATCACGTTCATATCCCTCGGTAAATTGCTCGAAGAGCGGGCAAAGTCAAATACGTCTTCGGCAATCAAGAAACTGATTGGATTGCAACCACAGACGGTCAAAGCGATCGTCGATGGAGAAGAGGTAGAGATGGCGATTGCGGACGTCACTACGGGGCAGTTGTTACTGTTACGACCTGGAGAGAAAATACCCGTTGACGGTCAGGTGCTGGACGGAAATAGCTTTGTTGACGAAAGTATGATTACCGGGGAGCCGGTGCCGGTGCGCAAAGCCAAGGGTGAAGCGGTGTTCGCGGGGACGGTTAATCAGAAGGGTAGTTTCCGGTTCGTTGCTGAGAAAGTAGGGGGAGCGACCTTACTGGCGCAGATTATCAAGATGGTGCAGCAGGCGCAGGGGAGCAAGGCACCAGTGCAGAAATTGGTGGATAAGATTGCGGGCATATTCGTTCCGATTGTGATGGTTATTGCGGTGGTCACTTTCATCAGCTGGATGGTGCTGGGTGGCGAGGATGCTTTCACTCACGCTTTACTGACCAGCGTAGCGGTTTTGATCATTGCCTGCCCATGCGCGCTGGGTTTGGCGACTCCGACGGCGATCATGGTCGGCATAGGCAAGGGGGCTGAAAATAACATCCTGATCAAGGACGCGGAGAGCCTGGAACTAGGTCATAAAGTAGACGCGATCGTACTGGACAAAACCGGGACGATTACGGAGGGGAGACCCAACGTGACGAAAGAATATTGGGAAGCGGGCGCGGACGCAGGTGCAGTGGAAGGTTGGAAGAGCGTGGTGCTGGCGGCGGAAGCTAAGTCCGAGCACCCCCTTGCTGAAGCCGTGACTGCCTGGTTAAAAGAAGCCGGGACAAAACCGGTAGCCCTTGATGATTTCACCAGTATTACAGGCCGAGGGATCAGCGCCAGTTACGAAGGGACAACCTACTACGTCGGCAATGAACGGCTGATGAACGAACACGGCCTTACAACCTCCCCCGGCACCCGCGACCGCGCCCAAAAATTACGCGAGGCCGCGAATACTGTAATATATGTAGCCAATGAACGAAACGTGCTAGGTATTATAGCTATCGCCGACCGGATCAAGGATAGTTCCCGTAGCGCAATTGCAACGCTTCAGGAGCGGGGGATCGATGTATACATGCTGACCGGAGACAACGAGCAGACCGCCGCCGCCGTCGCAAAAGAGGTGGGGCTAAAGGACTTCCGCGCCGAGGTGTTACCGGCCGATAAAGCCGCCTTCGTGGAGCGACTGCAAGCCGATGGTAGGGTAGTGGCCATGGTCGGCGACGGCATCAATGATTCTCACGCACTGGCGCAGGCGGACGTAAGTATAGCTATGGGGAAAGGCTCGGACATTGCGATGGACGTTGCCAAGATGACGCTGATCACTTCTGACTTGTCGGCAATTCCGAAAGCACTCCGACTTTCTAAATTAACCGTTCGTGGCATCCGTCAGAACCTGTTCTGGGCTTTCATTTATAATCTGATCGGCATTCCAATTGCCGCCGGACTGCTCTACCCAATCAATGGCTTTTTACTCGATCCCATGATTGCAGGCGGAGCGATGGCGTTGAGCTCCGTTTCTGTGGTGGCTAACAGTTTACGGTTGAAGTCTGCCTCGTTGTAGGTGCTCATCATGGTACAAAAGTTACTTCTCGCATGACAATTTCAATTCTTCTTCTTGGTCTAATCACCGTTGGCGTAATCGCTGGTGCAATAGAATTGCTGCGTCTCGACACAGTGACTGCCGGTAGCTTGATGCTCACGGCGATTGGGTTCATTTACGTAGGTTTTTCTGAGAGTGACACCGCTTTACTTATTGTCAATAGTGTTCAGGCTTTGGTTATTTGGTTGCTAGCTTACGGTGGGTTGCGGAAGAATCCGCTATTGATTCCACTGGGCCTTGTGCTACATGCTGCTTGGGATTTGGGATACCTCTACATGGTTGCTGGACCGGTTATTCCGGATGGGTATGAGTTGTACTGCGTGGTGGTGGATTTGGGATTGGCGGGGTGGTTGTACTGGAGTATGAGGAGTATGAATCCACATAGGTCTTGACCAAGGCATCTTCATTCTATTAACCCTTCGTAAAACTCCTGATATGTTTTCCTTCTCAGTTCAGGAAGAGATAATAAAGGGAGCGGCGTTTTTCGCATTGTCATAAACTGAATTGAGAGAGGTTCATACGTAAGAAAAAGAGAGATTACCATGTAGCCAGTAGTATTGACCTGGTAAACCTTCCCTACTTTTTCTAAGTTGTTTTTCAACCATTTATCTCGACGTATATGCTTGCTAAAGTATCCGTTCTCTGATTTTCCACCAAAGTAAGTCTTCACTTCATTTACCATTTCCTGAGTATTGCCAGCAGGATGGGTTCTCTTACATTCGATGGAGAAAATAACCTGACGGGTTTGATCAATGAGCAGAACATCGCAGTCTCCGATATCTTCAGTGTGTTTCAATTTACCTTTTGGCTTAATCCATACATCAGTATCGACTATGATATTATCCTCAGTCTTTATCCATTCTTTAACGCCTAATATTACAGTGGCAGCACGTGATTTTGCCCTTTTCGATAAAATACTGTGCAGTGGGCCTCCTTCGGTACTTTTATAGCGGTCTGATAAGAGTAGGGAATTCAAGAACTCCCATGCTCTAGCAAGATGACGAGGTGTCCACATCAAGAGCGGATCATTATCAGTCTCCCATGCTATGATAGGACGCTGTAAGTAGCTAAGCCTACGGTTGAAGCCCCAGGGAAGAATATCGGCGTACTCAAAACCTGGAGGTTTCGACATTGCTTCTCCTCTACACGTAAGCGTTAAAAAATCCAAGCCAGATAAAATTTCTTCTTTGGTTATTGACGACTCAGGATTTGTCAAAAAGAGTTGTAGGATATCTTCCTTTTTCATCTCAGTGAGCAACTCGTTTTTAGAGAGGGAATACTCAGCTAAAGAAAGCATTAACCCGCCTAATTTATCAAGAGGTATTCCTGCCTCTTCAGCAAAAGCCTTATTTAGATTAGCAGGGACCGGCTTTGCGCTTGCAGGTTCTATCTCTCCAAAATAGTTTGGATAGTCTTCATCCGTTTGCTCCATGAAGCCAGTGATTTTTGCTCCTTTATAGAGTCTAAAAAAACTCTCCGCTATTTGCTCCGTATTTGTTCCAATTCTTCCAGATTCAAGGATCGAAAGCTCTACATCGAATAATTTATGGAAGACCTGGTCTCCAGTAGACCCCCATAGAATGATGAGTGACATCATTGCTAATGCATCATCGACTACTTGGATGCTAACTTCTCTCTTCCCTCCTTTTTTCTGTTCCGCAGCTATGAATTCTATCAAACACCTTGTTGCCAAGCTCGTACTATCGGACCGATTGACTTCTTTGAGCAGGGACGATACGGTATCCTCTATCCCTTCAAAGCAAGCTAACCGGGAGGGGAGTTGTAACTGTATAACTGCGGCCTTATGTAGTAATGAATCGTAGTTTTCCATTAGATATGACAAAAGTGCCTTAGTATCATATGGACTTATTAATTCTTTAAGAGGACTGACGAATGCCCTGCTTAAATTTGCGGCTAGCTCTCTCTTTTCCTTTACCGGACCGATTGGCGGTCGGGTGCTATCGTTAAGATAACTTAGTTGTTTGTCTAGCTGAATTTGTTCTCTACTTTCTTGCAGATACCTAACTTTTGACTTTACGCCTATCGGGTTTAATGCATAGTTGTCAAAAGTGTAACTAGCGATAATCATTTTCTTTTTACCCAGTGGTAATGACCGATCAACAATGGTTGCTACTCTTTCAGAAGAAAGGGTATTTATACTACCATTCTCAGTGATCAATTGTCCAATGGCCATTAATAGTAACCGAAGAATTTCTCTTTCTGCCGAGTTATCCGCTGAAGTTAGAGCGCCGGAAACCTTCCCCGAGATGACCATTAGTACACTTTCCGGAGTAACCTGAAACTTTACTATGTCCGAAATTTCAGGAGAAGGCGATAGCCTTGTATCCTCATCCATAAATAATGGGATATCTTCCAAATCGAAATCGATTGAAATTGTGGGCTTGGTGATTACGCTTAGGTCTTTTTTCAATTCGCTTTGGACCACCCACATCCAGTAGCAGATTGCCTCCGAAAACTGCCAGAATGTTTGTTTGGCTGACCCCATGTCTTCTGATAGCCTGTTGCAGCAAATCCACAGGTCAACTGGATAGTCTGCCAGAAAAAAGTACAAGCCTCTCTTCAAAAGGTCCATCGAAAAATATCGTGGAATTATATTTCCATCTTTCTTGACCGTGAGGATGACAGGATCAGGGTGTTCTGGAATCAACTTGTGTGCCGCTCGTTCGTCCGTGTTTAGAATTGCGTCTCTAACCACTTCAAGTGTGCCTGTTATTAGAAAGATTGATTCAGGCCTTGCCCCATCGCCAAAATAGAACGATTTTAAGTCTCTGTATTGATCATAAAAATCTGTTACATTAGCAAGTGGTTGTAATTGAGTTGTAGACTGTAGAAGATTCCATGCCTCTAAAAAATACCAAAATGATAGCTGCTCGTGATCTTCACTATTTGAGATGGCAAACAAGTCCCGAGGAGAGATCATCGCTTCTATTCCAGCTGTTTTTTCGTAACTAACGCTAAGCATACGGCCAATACCAGAGGGTATATATATGACTGCAACATCATTAGAGGGGAGTTTCTCACTAGCAATTTTTAACAATTTAAGAGCTCCAGAGGCAGCTTCCTTCATCATGCCTTCTGGAGCAAAATGCCCCATATGTGTTTCGTCATACGAAGTACCAATGTCTGGTAGAAGTACAGCAATCACTATTTTATCAACATCTGCTCTAAACAATCCGGTAGGCGATGTGAAGTCCGGACAGTTCCATTCTTCCGGTATTGGCTCTGGTAGAAGGCCCATTTTGAACAGTGAAACATTTACGGTTTTCCAGACTTCAATATGATACAGTTGTACAAGTGCCGTGAGGCACCCAGCACGTTTAGCTTTAGACCAAATAAAATGGGTTAAGGCTGATAGAATAGATCCTGGTGGCGCTAAAAAAATCCATCTGTTCACAACAACCAAAGGCCTTAAGTATAAAGGATTTTTTTGATCTCCTAGAGTTATACTTTTCTCTAAGTCTTCTGACCGAGTCAAAAAAACATTAAGGACTTCGGAAGGTACACTCAATTCCTCCATCAAACTTTCAATTCTTTCTCTACTAAAAAACAAGCTCTCTTTGAGCTCATCTATGTTTTCCGGAAAAAATATCGGAGTATCACTTTCATAGTAGCCTCCAAAATGGTTTGCCTCTTGGTTAGCTTTACTAGCTACAATGTTAGATAGCGCGAGCATCAGGCGGTAAGAAGCACTTGCTATTTCGACAAACTTTACAGGAAGGCCACCACCCAAGTAATCAACGGCCCTTACCAGATGGGACACTACGAACCCTCCGTTAATGAAATTTCCGTTATAGACTGTGGTATTTCCAAGGCTTGAAACGATATTTTCTGTAAATAGGGAGTCGGGAGGATCTTCTAAACTGCATGATGGGTAATGCTTTGCGGTAAACTCGCGTAGCAGTGTAACATCGCCTTTTGAATGTTCAGCACTTCCATGTTTCAATGCTTGGTATACTAAATAATCAAGTCTTACTTCTTTACCATGATTAGCTGGGGCAAGCGCTGCTGCTGAGATGGTAAGAGCGGTATCGATACTAGAATAATTCCTAAAGAAAGATGATAGTATGTCTTCTTCTTTGTTGTCCTCGTGAGCTTCTTCACTCCGCTCAAACTTAATGCCTTTTTTTAAGCAGCAATGTTTATATTTTTGTCCACTGCCACAAGGGCATTTTGAGTTTCTACCTAGTTTGTTTGACATGAATATATGTATCAGGAAGGAGATTCAAGGGCGCCTAAGATTTATTCATCTCCTAGTAGCTTAAGTAATGTGATGAGGGCGATTCCACCCAGAACCCAAGGAGCAGCTTCTTCAACTGCTGTTTTATCTTTTTTTGCAGGTTCCATATTAAGTCGAACACGACTAATAGCAGGGTGGGGGTTGGCCGAATTATAACGGAGGACGTTGGGGTGACTCTCTAACTTAGGGTCGTACGCTGGCAGTCGGTCATCAATGAGTAGTACTGCGGGAATTCTGGCTTTCAGAGCAACGCCCCACTCTTGGTAGACCTCACCATTTTGGGTACCATGCAGGGTTAGTATCCCGATAAATAAGTTAGAGGTACGTATTTGTTCAGAGGTGTATTTGTCATATACCCCAGTTGCCAAGTAGTAGCTGCCGACGACGGTAAAACCTTTTTGCTGTAGCACACTCGTGATTAGCGGAACTACAAATTCCTTGGCATCATTGAGTGAGTATGATAGGAAGACTTTCATATGTTATACTTCCGTTTTTTCTGGTCTAAAAACAACTGGTAGCTTGGGAAATACTGCTCGATCAGATTTGGCATCATGCGTAAATTTTGCACAAAGACTGAGCTGTCCCAAATCATGTACGAATAACGAAATTTGCACCTTTGCCCTAAATTCTCAAACATATTGGTTACCCCTGAAGTAGGAGTAATATTGGTGATAAGCAAGTAACCATCAGCACCATATTCGTGGATCAACGTTGGAATATTGACTGTGGATAACACCGATTTAGTCACGGGCTTGTTGTAAAATTTACACTGTACGACCCACTTACGTTCAAAAGAATAGATAGAGTCGTGAAGACGGAACTTTAAAAGGATATCTCGTCCTCCATCCGGACCTAGTCCAGATGGTTCTACAATTACTTCAGAGAGCTGATTGTCGTTCCGCTGGCTTACTTCACGAAAGTAAGCCGCTGACAAATCTTCAAATTCGGCCCAATTTGATATTTCGCTTAAGTCTAGTTTCATGCCGGGGTGTTAATCGGTATGAGATTGAACGGGGAGAGAGCTTAGGAGTTGAGACCTTGACTATAAGTGAGACGATTAGATCCATAAACCCAACATGAGTGTTGTCGACAAAATGCTACGACGGTATGTAGAATAAAATACAGAAAACTATTTTGGCTTTTTCCCAAAAGCCACAAATACATCCCCCCCTTTAAATGAGTCCTCCAACTGAAAACTGTCTACCCGTTCCGCCAAATACTGATAAAGCTGCCGGTCCACCTCACCACCCCCGATCCATTTGATGAATTCCGCGCGCAGACCAGGCTGCTCGATATACCAGTCCATGATGACAAACCTTCCGCCTGGCCGTAAGAGGGGAAGAAGGTTATCGATGACATTCCGCCATTCGGGGAATCCGGATAGCCCGAGGTCACAGAGGATAGCGTCAAACTTGACTCCTTCGCCAAGATGGTGCTGGACCCAACTTTCGTCGACCTTGGTGGCATCGTCTTTGAAAAGGCTGATGTTATCCCAACCATTGGACGCAATTTTCCCACGGGCTTTTTGGAGCATCCCGGAAGAGAGGTCGACGCCGACTATTTTCCCAGAGCCGTTCAGGTATTGCTGAAAGTAGCGGAAGTTTTGGCCGGTACCGCAGGGGAGGTTAAGAACGGTTTGCCCTTCCCCCAGCGCCAATGCCTGAATGGCAAATTTGCGCGGTTTGCGGTAGTACCAATCTGGGGAGAGGAGGTCGTAGACGCGGGAGAACTTATCGTAGTAAGATTCGGCCATGTTCATACTTAACTGGTTTTAACTTTTCACGGATGGCGAGAAGGGGTTCAACATCTCCTGCAAATCCTCTGGAATCTCCATGGATTGCAGCGGTGGAACGTCGGCTCCTCCGGTATTACCCGTGGGAACTTTACCGACAAAGGATTTTACTCCGCCAAATACCAGGCGCAGTATCTGCCCGCGGATTTCTTTCCAGCTTTTGATGGTAAAGCCGAAACGAAGCATCAACCAGTGGACTTCGGAGTGTTCTACGGCCCAGGGTTGGCCCAGTATATGAGCCCGTTCCAGGTGTTGCCAGGCGCGTGGGAGATTTCCTGCGGAGAGAGCCTTTCGATGTTTTTCGATTTCGGAACGGTAATGAGGTGTCAAACCTTGGGGCATTTTCCAGAAAAATTTCATGTCAATGGTTTTTGCAAGTTGAATTTACGGTGGAGTTAACGAATCTACATTTTTGAGATAAGCTACTATCATCAATAGCCCCATCCTAGCTTATTTCCCTTCCCTTTTGATAAGCTTCCCAGCCCTCCTTTGCCGCATACGGAACGATGAGCAGGGCTGCAACTGGATCGGCCCACCACCAACCGAGCCAGTTGACCAGGAGCAGGCCGGCAAGAACCACCACCGTTTGGTACAAGCAAATAAAGGTATCCTTTGCGTCGGCAAGCAATTCGGAGCTGTCGAGTTGATGGCCGTATTTCCTTTTGTAGTGGATAAGGATCGGATTAACGACCAGCGAAACGCCCAAAATAACCAATCCAAGCGTGCTCCATTCAGCGGTTTCCCGGTTAATCATTTTTGTGATGGAATCGTAGGAAATGAAGATACAGACCAGGGTGAAGGAAGCGGCGATTACATAGAGGGTAATCTTTTTGCGGCGCTCAACCTTCTCGTCACTGATTCCCTGTAATTCACCGTGTAGTCGCCAACCCAAAGTGGCCGCGCTGATCACTTCAATCGTGCTGTCCAGCGCCCAGCCGATGAGGGCGGAGCTATTGGCGGTGATGCCAGCGATCAGTGCGACAATCACTTCGACGATGTCGTAGAGAACGTTCCAAATTTGGAGGGTTCTGGCTCCCTTTAAATTCGCTTCTCTCTCTTGTTTCAAGGTTAGTTATTAAGTCTATTATTAATGCGGGTGACCGCTCCCAACACGGCCACCCATTACACACGCTTCGATTACTTACCTGGTCCTTTGTACCCAAGTAGCCGCAGCGCATTCCCCACAACTACCAAAGTAGACCCCTCGTGCGCAATCACCGCCGGCCCGATCTCCGCAATACCGAGCAGTGTGAGCGGGATGAGAATAACGACCATACCGAGGCTCATGACGAGGTTTTGCCGGATAATGGCTTTGGCTTTACGGCTCAGGCCGATGGCGAAGGGAAGGTTATCGAGCCGGTCGGCCATGAGGGCTACGTCGGCGGTTTCGAGGGCTACGTCGGAGCCGGCGGCGCCCATGGCGATGCCGACGTTTGACTTGGCCATGGCAGGAGCGTCGTTGACGCCGTCGCCGATCATGGCGACCATACCTTCTTCGGCGCGTAGGCGTTCGATGGCGGCGACCTTGTCTTCGGGGAGTAGGCCCCCGAGGGGGTCGGTGATGCCGATGTCGGCGGCGACGGCGTCGGCTACCTTTTGGTGGTCGCCGGTGAGCATGACCATTTTCTGGATGCCGACTTCTTTGAGGGCGGCGAGGGTGGCTTTGGCTTCGGGGCGGGCGACGTCCATGACGGCGATGACGCCGAGGTAGGTATCTCCCCGGTGGACGATCATGGCGGTATTACCGGTGGCTTCGAGCTCGCCCATTTGCTGGTCGATGGTGGCGGGTATCTCGGTCCCGGTGAGCTCCCGGAACAGGCGGCGGTTACCGATGTGAACTGCTTGGCCGTTGACGGTAGCCTTTACGCCGCGGGCGGTGAGGGCTTCGAGCTTCTTGGCGGTAGGGACGGTAGTCGTAGTGCTTAGGCGTTCCTTACCGCCTTCGACGATGGCGGCGGCGAGGGGGTGGTCGCTCAGTTCCTCGACGGCAACGGCTACGGTGAGGAGGTCGTTTTCGGTGAGGCCATCGGCGGGGATCACTTTGGTCAGGCGGGGTTTGCCTTCGGTGAGGGTGCCGGTTTTATCGAAGGCCAGGGCGGTGATACCACCCAGGTCTTCGAGGGGGCGACCACCTTTGATAAGGACGCCCTGGCGGGCGGCGCGGGCGACTCCGGCCAGAACGGCGGAGGGGGTGGAGATGGCCAGGGCGCAGGGGGATGCGGCTACGAGAACAGCCATGGCGCGGTAGAAGCTTTTGGAGAACGGCTCGTCGATTACGAGGAAAGCGAAGAGCAGGAGGAAGACCAGACCGATGACGGCAGGGACAAAATACCGCTCGAACTTATCGGTAAGTTGCTGGGTGGGGGACTGCTGGGTTTCGGCTTCTTTGACCAGGGTGACGAGGCGGGACAGCGTACTGTCACCCGCCAGTTTGAGTACCCGGATTTCCAGCGGGGAACTACCGTTGATGGTGCCAGCGAAGGCGCGGTGTTCGGCGGGGAGCGTATCTAGGTCTACGTCCGCGTTAGGGTTGGCGAGGGGTGCCTTATCTACGGGGACGCTTTCTCCGGTGATGGGGGCCTGGTCGACGGCGGAGGTGCCGCTAACGATCACGCCGTCGGCCGCGATTTTGGAGTTGGGGCGGACGACGATGACGTCGCCGACCGCGAGTTCCTCGACCCCGACTTCGGTAGTGGTGCCGCCACGTTTGACCAGCGCGGTTGGCGGGGCCAGGTCGGAGAGGGCGGCGATTGATTTGCGCGCCCGGCCCATCGCGTAGTTTTCCAGCGCGTGGCCGATGCTGAAGAGGAACAGCAGGAGGGCGGCTTCCTGGAACTCGCCCAGCGCGCAGGCACCGGCGGCGGCGACGAGCATCAGGAAGTCGATCTCGAACTTACCCTGACGGATGGTCTGAATAGCCTCGATAAGAATGAAGTAACCTCCCAGCAGGATGGCGATGACGAACAGCACCGTTGAAACTACTTCAGGGATATTCCCCAGGAAACTTAGGATAAGTCCGACGAGCCAGAAGACCCCGCTGCCGATCGCGAAGTACAATTCTGTATTCTCGCCAAAGATGCCGCCGTGATCGTGGTTATGGCCATGCGCTCCGGGGGCGTGGTCATGCCCCGCATGATCGTCCTTCTTATTATTTCCGTGTTCCCCCGGTCCGTGATCGTGCCCCGCGTGATCATCATGGTCGGGGCTCGCTTGCGCGGTTCCGATGACAATTAGGTCGGTTTCCGCCACGGCGGCGCGAACAGTCTGCTCGTTAGTCAGCGTTGAATCGTACTCGATGCGGGCGACGCCGGCCCCGGAAACAACGGCTTCCAGTATTCCGGTTGCCTTTCCTATGCGGCTTCCTAGCTGCCGGGCGTGGCGCTGGTGGCGAATCCCCGTTACGTCGAGCAGTAGATGATGGTACCGTTCAGTTATTTCTGCGCCGGCCCGCTTGGCGATCGCATTGACCTTCGCCAGGGCAAGTTGATCGGGGTCGTAATGAATGCAAATTTCCGGCGGCGAACCTTCTTTCAGGTGAGCTTTCTCAATACCGCTTTCGGCGTTAAGGGCGGATAACAGGCGGGTAACGCACTGGTCGCGCTCATCGAGGATTTGGGGTAGGAGGACGGGGAGGTCCAGTTGTAGCTTACTCATGGTGGTAGAATTAGAAAAATTACTTGGACAATTTCAGGATACGAAAAGCTCCCCGCAGCACGACAGCAAAGACTATACTGCCGACGATAAGGTCCGGCCAGCGCGTAGCGGTGAGGTACACGAGAACGCCGGACAGGATCACGCCGAAGTTGATGATGATATCATTGGACGTGAAGATGTAACTGGCTTCCATATGCGCCTCGCCGCGCTTGGTTTTCTGAATCAGCCACAGACAGACGGCGTTACCGACCAGGGCCAGCGAGGCAACGACGATCATGGTTTTAAAATTGGGGATTTCTCCATAGCCAGCGAAGCGGCGGATAACTTCCACGAAACCGAAGACGGCCAGACCAATCTGGATATAGCCGCTGTAGCCCGCGATCTGTTTTTTGCGGGTGGCCACGGCACCGACGGCCAGCAGGCTGAGGGCGTAGACGAAAGCATCAGCCAGCATATCGAGCGAGTCGGCGACCAGGCCCATGGAACCGGAGATCAGGCCGAACGTCATTTCGACCAGGAAGAAGCCGGCGTTGATACCCAGCACCCACCACAGAATCTTTCGCTGCTGAGCGCTATCACCGTCTGCCAGGGGAAGTTCGGCAGTTTCGGTATTGAGGAGCTGATCGCCCAGCCCCAGTTGGTGGAGGGCCTGGGTGACGGGGGTGTCGGCGTCGTGGTGATAGACCGTTAGTAATCGGGCGGGCAAGTCGAAATCGAGCCGCTCCACCTGGGGGAGCGGCTCTAATTGCATACGGACCATTTGCTCCTCGGCGGAGCAGTCCATGGAGGTAACTTTATAGGTACTTTTGTTCATGACGATTTAGTGTTCGTGTTCCAATTCTCCGGCTTGGCTCTGCGCGTAGACGAAATAGGCACCTTCCGTAACCACGCGCATTCCTGTAGGTAGAGGTTCGATGAGCGTTACGGCTGTATATCCGTTGTCGGTAATACCCGCCCGGACCGGTAGACGTTCAAATTCTACCTCGTCGCCGGTGCTTTCGGTGGAGGCGATGAAAATATAGGCCATTTCTCCGTCGCGCAAAACGGCTTCTTCCGGGAGCGCCTGGACGGTTTGGTCGGTAAGGAAGATGCGAGCTTCCACGAAGCGCCCCCGCACGAAGGGCGGTTGTTCGCCGGTCGGGTGGGCATGGACGCGCACAGTCTTGTTTTCCTCATTGAACTCCTTACCGATTACGTGGACCTCGGCCGTGTAGCGGCCCGGGCCGAGGGAGGGAACGGTATAGGTGAGTTGCTGCCCTTTGCTGATTTTGGCGACGTCGCGCTCGAAGACGTCGAGTTCGAGGTGGAAGTGATCCTGGTCGATGAGCTCCATCAGTTTGGTGGCGGGTTCCACATACATCCCGTCGTGCATCGCGATGGTGGTGATGTAGCCAGAGCGGGGGGCGAAGAGGGTGATGCGGTTGGTGATGTTGTCGGTCGTCAGGTCGGCGGTGCTTATGCCGAGGTATTCCAGTTGTTGGCGGGTACCTGCCAATTGGGCTGTTTTGGAAGCTACGTCGGAGCGGAGGCGTTGGACGTTCTTCAGGATGCCGGCATCGGCAGCAAGTAGGGTTTCCTGGCGGTCGAGTTCCTCGCGCAGGAAAACCAGCTCGGCCGTGAGTTCGAGGTAGCGTTGCTGGTGGTTGATGAAGTCGGGGTTTTCGAGGTAGCCGAGAGTGGCGCCGCGCTTGATGTAGTCGCCCTCGACGTAGTTTCGGGAGTTGCGGACGAAGCCAGTGGCGCGGGCGCTCACGTCCGCGTAGCCGTTGGGTGGAAGGTCCATCGTCCCGGTCGCAGTTACGTAATCGTTGATTTTGATGTCGGTAAAATCGCCGAAGCCGATGTCCATCGTTTCGATCTGGGCGGTGGTGAGGTGAATGCCTTCTTCTTCCTCATGATCGCCATGTTCGTCATCATGGTCATGACCGTCGTGATCATCGGAAGCCATTTTCTCGGTGGGAGCGTCGTGGTCGTGTCCGTCCCCTTCTTCGTGGGGTTGGGCGCGGTCGCAGGTGCAAAGAAGGAGGATAAGGAGCAGTGCGGGAAGGGCAGTGCTTAGTTGCTTTATGGTTGTCATCGGGGCGATGGAATTATTGGTGGAGGAATTGTAGCCGGGCTACGGATTGGTTGTGGTCCAGCAGGGCGTTGAGGTAGCCGAGCTGGTTGTCGGCCAGCAGGTCAAGTGCGCCAAGGAGTTCGAGGTAGGAGACCTCGCCGGCCCGGTAGTTGAGGCGGGAAATGCGCACGATCTCGGGGTTGACGGCGGACAACTGGTCGCGGTAGTAGGTCAGACTTGCTTCGGACTGGCGTAACTGGGCGCGGGCGGCGAGTTGCTGACCGCGACGGCGCAAGCGTGCGGCTTCCAGCTGGGATTCTGCTACGGCTATGCCGAGTTGCTGGGATTCGATACGGCGTTTGGTAGCCTTGTTGAATAGTGGAAGACTGACGCCAGCTTCCAGGCCGTTCAGGTTGCCACCCTCGAAGTAGCGTTGGAAGGAGTAACCGAGGCGGAAGCCGGGTTTGAGTTCGGCGCGGGTCCGTTCGATGCCGGTGCGTGCGACGGAGATGTCCTGCTCGGCGAGTTGGACAACCAAGGTTGTGACAGAAGTGTCCAGTTCGGGCGGTAGCGAGGTCAACGTCAGGGTGTCGGAAGCGGTCACCTCTCCGTCGGCACCGATGAGTACGCCGAGTTGTTGGCGAAGGGAAGCGATGGCTATTTCAGTCCGCTCGGCCATTAGCTGTTGTTCCCGGAGGCGGGCGTTTAGCTGGAGCGCTTCGAGTCGGTTAGCCTCACCGGCTTCAGCGCGGACGAGGGCGATGCGGGAGTACTCCGCGTAGGTGGCCGTCAACCGCTGGTAGAGACGGTAGAGTGCTTCGCGTTGCTGGAGCTCGTAATAGCGGTTGCGGACTTCCAGGGTCAGCTCTGCCGCCGTGAGCTGACCACGGAGTTCATTGGCGCGGACGATGGCGTCCTGTACTGCGTTGGTGGCCCGGATGCCAGCGGGATGGGCGAACTGCTGCACGATCGCGAGTTGGTTGACGCGCTGGCCGTTTTCGCGGAACAGTCCGTCGCCCTGGTAACTGATGTCGGTGTTGCCGGGGGAGTAAGGGAGGTTTTGGAGGCTCCGGCTTTGCTCGGTCCGGCGGTTGGCGGCGGCTACGTTCGGGTTACTGGTGATGGCTAGGTTAACTGCTTCGTCCAGGGTGATGGGGGTGGGGTTCCCTTGCTCCTCTAACTCACCTTGCACCTGCGACCGCGCCCCAAAAGAACATAGCAGCAGCGGTAGGAGGACGGCTACTTTAGCTACGCTTCCCGGCCGTTTCTTCCAGTTTTCGAGCCAACTGTAAAGGATGGGCAGCACGATGAGGGTGAGAAAGGTTGCGGTGATCAGCCCACCGATGACGACGGTGGCTAAGGGCCGTTGTACCTCCGCGCCGCCCGAGTTGGACAGGGCCATGGGCAGGAAACCAAGGGAGGCTACCGCAGCGGTCATGATGACGGGGCGCAGGCGGACCGTGGTGCCTTCAATGATGCGGGCGCGGACGTCGTCCCAGCCCTCCGTTTTGAGCTGGTTGAAATAGCCGATCAGGACGATGCCGTTGAGCACCGCGACGCCGAAGAGGGCGATGAAGCCGATGCCGGCGGAGATGCTGAAGGGCATACCACGCAGCTCCAGGGCGAGGATGCCGCCGATGGCGGAAAGCGGGATGGCGACAAAGATGAGCGCGGCCTGGGAGAAGCTGCCGAAGGTGAAAAACAGCAGGATGAAGATGAGCGCCAGGGCTACCGGTACGGCGATGGACAAGCGGGCGCTTGCTGCCTGGAGGTTCTCGAACTGGCCGCCGTAGGTGAAATAATAACCGGCGGGGAGGTCGATGTTTTCGTCTAGGGCGGACTGGATGTTTCGGACGAGTGTTTCCACGTCAGAATCGCCTACGTTGACACCTATGACGATGCGTCGGTTGGTGTTTTCGCGGCTGATTTGCATGGGCGCGTCGACGAGCTCAACGGAGGCTACCTCGCGGAGCGGTACCTGACTACCGTTTTCGAGTGGGATGAAGAGGTTGCGAACGTCGGAGATGCCAGCGCGATTGCCTTCTTGGAGTCGTACGGTCAAGTCGAAGCGGCGCTCCCCCTCATAAACGGTGCCAGCGGTGGCTCCGGCAAAGGCGGTTTCGATGACACGGTTAATGTCGCGCGTTTGCAAGCCGTACTGCGCCATTTTGGGGTAGTTAAAATCAACGAGGATCTGCGGCATACCGATGGTTTGCTCTACCGTTACCGTTCCGGCCCCGGGGATACCGGAGATGATGCGTTCGGCTTCCTTGGCCTTTTGGAAGGCCACATCTAAATCCGCACCATAGAGTTTGATGGCGATGTCGGCCTTAGCTCCGGTCATGAGTTCGTTAAACCGAAGCTGGATGGGCTGAGAAAATTCGAGACCGATGCCCGGGAATACTTCCATGGATTCCTCGATCGCTTCAAACATGTCTTGACGGTTACCTGCGGTGGTCCACTCATCCTTTGGCTTCATGACGATGGTGTAGTCACCGATCTCAACGGGCATGGGGTCGGTGGGGATTTCGGCGGCACCGATGTTGGTGACGATTTCCAGCATTTCGGGGAAGTCGGCGAGTAGCTTGTCCTGCACCTTTTTGGTCATTTCGATACTCTGACTGAGGGAGGTGCCCGGCGGCATGATCTGTTGCATGGCCAGGTCGCCTTCTTCCAGGGTGGGGATGAATTCGCCGCCCATACGGGAGAAGACGAAGATACTCATGGCAAAGAGGGCGATGGTAGCCAGTACGAAAGCCGTTTTGAAGCGAAGGGCGGCGCGGAGAACGGGGGTATAAAGTCGCTGTAAAAAGCCGATGATGCGATCGGCGATGGTCCGCTTGTCTGTGATCTTTTTGTTGAGGAAGAGGGCCGACATGGCGGGGACGTAAGTGAGCGATAGAATCAGTGCCCCGGCAATGGCTAGCATGACGGTCTGGGCCATGGGGCGGAACATTTTCCCTTCGATGCCGACCAGGGCAAGAATGGGGATGTAGACCATCAGGATGATGATTTCACCGAAAGCGGCCGAGCTGCGGATTTTGATGGAACTGCCAGTTACCTCCTTGTCCATTTGGCTTTGGGAAAGTTGCTTGCCGGCAAAACCGACCTGGAGCCGGTGGACGATGGATTCAACGATGATCACCGCGCCGTCGACGATGAGGCCGAAGTCGATGGCCCCGAGGCTCATGAGATTGGCGGAGATGCCGAGCACGTTCATCATGCTGATGGCAAAGAGCATGGCCAGGGGGATGACGGAGGCGACAATGAGTCCGGCGCGCCAGTTGCCGAGCAGCAGGATGAGGATGAAGACGACGATCAGACCGCCCTCAATCAGGTTGGTCTGGACGGTGCCGATGGCGGTGGAGACGAGTTTGTCACGGACGAGGTAGGGCTCGATAACAACCCCTTCGGGGAGCGACTTTTGAATCTGGACGACCCGCTCCTTGACCCGTTCGGTCACGGCGGCGGAGTTGGCCCCCTTGAGCATCATGACGCGACCGCCGACGGCTTCCTCGCCGTTACGGACCAGGGCACCGTAGCGGGGTGCTTTACCGAACTGGACGGTGGCCACGTCCTCGATCAGGATGGGCCGACCGGCGCGGACGTCGACAACGATCTTGCGGATGTCGGCCAGGTCGGTGACGATGCCGTTGGTACGGATGTAGTAGGTGCGGGGGTTCTTTTCGATGTAGGCGCCGCCGGTGTTTTCGTTGCTGTTCTCGAGCGCGGTGAATACCTCGTTGATGGTGACGCCGACGGATTTGAGTAATTTGGGATCGACGGCTACCTCGTACTGTTTGAGGAAACCGCCCATGGTGTTGACTTCCACGACGCCTTCGATGCCGGAGAGCTGGCGGCTGACGATCCAATCCTGGACAGACCGAAGTTCCGTAGGCGAATACTGATCCTCGTAGCCCGGTTCAGGGCGGACGACGTACTGGTAGATTTCGCCCAGACCGGTAGAGATTGGGGACATTTCGGGGGTACCGAGGCCTTCAGGAATATTTTCTTCCGCCTCCCCTAAATGCTCGCTGACGAGCTGGCGGGCGAGGTAGATGTCGGTGCTTTCCTCGAAGACGACCGTCACGACGGAGAGCCCGAAGCGAGAGATGGAGCGTATTTCGACGAGGTCCTGCAGGTTCTGCAGGGCGAGCTCGACCGGGGTGGTGATGAATTGTTCCACTTCCTGAGTAGCCAGGGTGGGAGAAGAGGTGATGACCTGTACCTGATTGTTGGTGATGTCGGGTACGGCATCAATGGGGATTTGGCGGAGGGAGTAAACGCCCCAGGCGATGAGCGCCAGGACGAATAAACCGACCACCAGCTTATTCCGGACGGAATAGGCAATGATGTTGTCGAACATTAAAACTTGTTGGGGTATGGGCTGAAGTACGCTTGTGCCCTCTCTCCCGGCCCCTCTCCTCGGGAGAGGGGAGACGTGGCAGATCTCACAAAGTTTGGCTGTAAAGCGCGCGGGTTCAGCCCATTGATTAAACCAATGGGTGGAGTAGGGACAGAGTTATCCCTTGAATTGGTTTAAGCGAATCTGGGGGGGTGCCAACTGCTATCGGCAAAAATGCCGGGGTTCCAGTGTTTGATAGCCTGGGGCTGAGTGTTGCCTTTGGGCGGGAGCGGTTGAGCTTTTTCTAACGTGAGAAGTGTTGGAGGGGCGTCGAGAACGGCTCCGCAGCAAGCGCAGATACAGAAGGGGGTGCAGTGGTCTTCGTGCTCAGAATCGGGGTGGTCGTGCTCCGGGTTATTGACGTGCACGGAGGTGGGGGCCTCGTTGGGGATTAACGAGAAATTGTCTTGGCAGGGGAGGAAGGCCAGGAGGAAGATGTATAGCGAGAGTGTTTGAGTCAGGAGTCGCACTAGACTGTTAACGCTTTAGGAAGAGAGGTTGTTGGGAAAGAGATGTTGAATCTACTTACAACAAGATCCTCCATCATCTTGCATGGGTGGACAGACCTCGGTTCCGTAAGAGCAATAGACGCAGCAATCGCCTTTGTGAGGGCGTAATACGGTTCCACAACCTTTACATTCGTAAAAGAACTGGCAGGCGCTGGTAGGCATTGTTTCGGTCGCTTGATGATTACACTCCGGGCAAGTAATCGTGGATTGGAGTTTGACGGTGGTAGGGGTCATAATGCTTCGTTGTTTGGGGTAGGGGAGGTGGTAAAGTCGCTAACGACGTAGCCGGTTGTTCCGATAGCTGCGGCGATGTCTTCGGGGCTTGTTTGGTCAGCGTTGAAGATGACCACGGTATTTTTATCAGCGTAGGAGGCGGCGATTTCATAGACGCCCTCAACGTTGTGAACCGCATTGTAGACATGCTTTTCGCAGCCGCCGCAGGTCATGCCTTCTATCGCAAAGGTGGCGGTCATCAGTTTTTCTGCTCCGGTTAGTGATTCGATGGTTTCGACGGTGGTTGGCGTATTGCCACCAGTAAAGGAAGGAATTGCCAAAAAGACGATTGCGAGCACGGAAACAACCGTCAGAAAACCACGGGACTGGAGGAGAGATTGCTTTTCCGGTGGGCAGTCGCAAGCTTCCACCGGGGCGGGACGCAAGTGGAAGTACCAAGCCGCACTAAGCGCCAGGGCGGACAATCCTATGAGGTAAGGCCGGAGGGGAGCAACCCAGGAGAGGCCGGAGATGAGGCCCGTACCACCAGACAAGAGGGCTAGAAGAGGGGCTATGCAGCAGAGGGATGCGGCTACCGCGGCGAGGAGTCCGGTGGAGGATGCTAAGGCTGACTTTTTCATGCTGTTACGGTTGTACTGAGCAGCGAGGTTGCTTGGCTAAGTTGCAGGCTAAACTCAGGTTTTACAGTGTGATAGATCGTGTTACCCGATCTGCGGGAGGTTACTGCTTCGGCCTGCTTTAGTTTACGCAAGTGCTGAGACACGGCAGGAACGCTTAGGTCCAGTATTTCCGCCAGGTCGCAAACACATAGTTCTTGTTCTTCCTCCAACAATCTTAGAATAGATAAGCGTACCGGACTGGCGCAGAGGTTGAAAGTAGCGGCGGAATTAGTGATTGCCTCGTTCTGCTGGAGAATGAGGTCTTTGCAGCGGCGAATTTGCTCTGCATCGCGCAGGGCGCGTATGCAGGCTTTTGAATTGGTTGGTGATTTCACGATGTAAAGGTAAGACTATTTAAGTATTTTCTTAAATAGTTTGCTATCGTCTCCTTGACAATAGAAAAGTCCTTCGAGTGGGGGCAATACTCTACTTAACATAATATAAATTATAGGCTAAAACAATCGGAAATCTAGCCGCCTGAAGGTTTTCTTGAACTGCACGACAACTGCGTTGATTGCCTACCGTGCGACGGCCGACCCTACTCACCCTTTAGTCTCGATGTACTTCCGCACCTTGCATTCTCCCTCCTCGTCATACGCTCCGCCTCCCCCACTGCTGGGTGGGAAAATATTTCTGGGAAGTTCTACTTAACATAATTATTGCAAGTATTTCAAAAGGCGGCTACCGAATCAGCAATGATTCCCCCTTCGCGATTTCGGTACCGAATGCTTACCCGAAATCTGCGGCGCTCCCCTCACCACTATCCAGAGGAAAATTTCCACAAAACTCTACTTAACATAATAATGCCGATTTTTTTTACTCCCCTTTAGCCACTCAGCCGGTACCGGCGCAATGTTCTACTTTTGGAAGCCATGGAAAGCAATCAACGCGCTTACTTACGCTATCAAGGCTACCGGCAAACGCCCGCACTTTGGGAAAGTGCCTTGATGCCCTCATTCCAACAGATTAAGCTTCTCGAAGTCTCACCCGATTTGGTTAGGGATCATCATTGGAAAAACCAGCGCCTCGGTAAGCTCGTCGAAGAATTTATCATCCATGATCTTCAACAAGCCGATGGCATTTCGTGGGTAACCGAAAGTCTGCAAATCCAGGCCAAGAAACGCACCCTCGGCGAACTCGATGCACTGTACTACGACCACGGCGTGCCGATTCATCTCGAGATCGCTTATAAGTTTTACCTCTACGATACGCTGAATATACCTGCGGATCCCCTCGCCTACTGGATCGGTCCCAACCGCAAGGATACCTTGTTGCTGAAACTGGACAAGATTCGGCAGCGGCAATTGCCCCTCCTTCATCATCCCAATACCCGGCACTTCCTGAAGCCGTACGGACTTGCCGCCGGCGACATCGTGCAGAAGCTATGTTTCCGCGGACAGCTGTTCCTCCCCTATCGTAACCAAAACCTGGACGTCAGCCCCCTGAATCCCGATTGCGTTTTTGGCTTTCACCTACCCTTCCGGGAGTTTGCTGAACTGGAAGCGCTGGAATTCTACCTCCCCGAGAAACTTGACTGGCTCATTACCCCGCATCCCCGGGTGGAATGGATCAGCTATCGGAGAGCCGCCGCGCTGATTAGGCTAGAGATTGAGGAAGAACGATCGCCCATGGCCTGGGTGAAATCCGCTGACGGAAGTTTGGGGAAGTGCTTCGTGACGTTTTGGTGATGCACCTCTAGGGCTACAACAAAGGCTGTCCACTCAACTCCAGCAACCCAACGTAGGTGACCACCTGTTGAAATTCCGCCTGGGCAAGGCGGCGATCAATCATACTACCAATCCCAGTAATACTACCAGACGTTAGTACTTCTGCGATCTCCATAGATTAAACCTCAGCCAAAGGGTTTTCATTGTCATACAATCGATTGCTTCATTCATTGCAAAAAAAATAATCAATAAGCAATGGATTGCAATTGGAGAGTTTAATACAAGTAAGACTGAAAAATGCATAATATTGTATGGTAAGCAATACTAGTAAGCCTTATTCAAAGATTACAATGCGCCATCTACTTTTACTTTTTTTAACAATATTGTTTGCCTCCTGCGGAGGCGGGGAAATGCCCTCTCAAAACAACGATCCAGTTCAGGAGATACCAACCTTTCAAAACCCGGTACTAACCGGGTTTTACCCCGACCCGGCACTATGTAAAGCAAACGGCCAGTATTATCTTACCACCTCCACGTTTGCCTACTTTCCTGGGCTTCCGATCTTTACCAGTAACGACCTGGTTAGTTGGAAGCAGATTGGCAACGCCATGAACCGGCCGAGCCAGATGAAATTAGAAGGCTTAGGGATTTCCAGGGGAAATTTCGCCCCGGGCATCAGTTTCCACGATGGTACCTTTTACGTGATCTGTACTTTGGCGGATGCTGGCGGGAATTACATCGTAACGGCCAGCGATCCCGCCGGCCCGTGGTCGGACCCGTACTTTTTGCCGGAGGTAGATGGTATCGATCCCTCGATTGTATTCGATGGGGATAAAACCTACATCGTTTACAACAGTATTCCTCCCGAAAACAAATCGCTCTACAATGGTCACCGCACGATCCGGATGGTCGAGTTCGACCGGGAGGAGATGAAAGTGGTAAGCGAGAATAAGATTCTGATCAATGGCGGCACCGATCTAAGTAAAGAGCCGGTCTGGATCGAAGCACCACACATTTACGACATCAACGATTACTATTACCTAATGTGTGCCGAAGGCGGTACCGGCCCCCAGCATTCCGAGGTAATCTTCCGCAGTAAAGACCTTTGGGGACCGTACGAACCCTGGGACCAAAACCCGATTTTGACCCAGCGTGACCTCGATCCTTCCCGGGCTAACCCCGTCACTACCGCCGGCCATGCCGACATGGTGCAAATGGATAACGGTGACTGGTGGGCCGTCTTCCTGGCCGTCCGCCCTTACGAAGGCAACTTCTTCAACACGGGTCGAGAAACCTTTCTGGCACCCGTTACCTGGACGGAAGATGGCTGGCCGGTCATTAATCCCGATTTCGAGGAAGTACAGTACGCCTACCCGATGCCTTCCGGTGTAGCGGCCGACGGGACGCTACCGCCTTTTGCCGGCAACTTCGATTTTAAGGATGAGTTCACAAACAGTGAACTCGACCTTCGCTACCTTATGATGAGAACCCCCACCGAAAAATGGTACGCCATAGAAAACGGTTCGCTTAACCTTCAATTGCGCCCAACTACGGTCAACGAACTATCGAACCCCAGCTACGTAGGTTTCCGCCAGCACCACCTAGTGGGTGAGGCTTCTACCATGGTAACGTTCGACCCAGCGAACTCGGGAGAGCAAGCTGGGCTGGTAGTCTTCCAAAATTCACGCCACAATTACACTTTTGTCAAGACAATGGCCGACGGTAAAGAAGTGGTTAAGCTGTTCAAGGCTACCGAAGACGGGAACGAGGATTTGGCCAGCGCAAACGCCCCTGATGGCGCTTTGCGTCTAAAGGTTTCCTTCGTCAACGACGCTTACAACTTCAGTTATGCTGGTGAGGATGGTGCCTTTACCGCGCTTGTCGAAGGGGTGCCCGGCAAGTACCTAAGCACACAGGAAGCTGGTGGCTTTGTTGGGGTTACCATCGGGATGTATGCGACTTCTTCGGGAGCGAAGTCCAAGAACACAGCCTCCTTCGATTGGTTCCGCTACTCGGGAGATGACGCTATTTTCCGTAAGTAATTGATGCCGAGCACTTCTTCGGCTCAGCCAGGGTTCAAATGCTGCGCCCCTTCCCTGGTCATTTAGTCTTTAATTTACTATCAACTCATTCGCATGAGAAAACTTGCTTTTTTTTCATTTGCTGCATTATCACTGATGCCGTTAATTGACGCTTACGCACAGGAAATGACCCTAAATAGCCTTGAGTATTTTGAAACTAGGGGCACCAATATACTTGTCTACAACAACCTCTTTACGGGTGGATTTAACGACGAAAAGAACGCTGGTATTGAACTGATTCACCACGGCGTTCGTACGGCCCAGGGCGGAGCTATCCGGCTATCCAGTACTCCAGAACAATGGGACTTGGTGCCGGATATTCCGGAGCGAACCGTCGACTCCGTAAACCAATCCATCGGGGCTACTCTTCGGTACGACGATTATGACTTTGAATCCCGGGTGGTGGTTATGCCAAAAGGTAAAGGAGTGGAGATTTCGGTTTACCTGGACAAAGCCATTCCCGCCGAACTGGAAGGAAACGCCGGCTTCAACCTGGAGTTCTTACCATCCCAATACTGGAATAAAGTATACCTCATGGACGGGCGCCTTAACCGGCTTCCCCGCTACGTCGTTGGCAACACAATAACCCGACCGAATTCAGAAAAGCTTAAGCAGTTCTTGGGCTACGTTACCGCCGATGACCGGGGCACCGGCTCGTTCATCGAACCACTCCCCCTAGAAACCGGACGGGATTTACTCTTGGCTCCCGATGATCCCGAACGACTGGTCAGGATCACCTCGGAAGATACTGACCTAATGCTTTTTGATGGTCGTATCCTGGCCCAGAACGGTTGGTACGTTGTGCGTAGCCTTCTTCCCGCAGGGAAAACCGGCAAAGTGCTGAGCTGGGTCGTAACACCTAACACCATTGAAGACTGGGTTAGAGAACCCAACGTCGGCCTTTCGCAGGTTGGTTACCTTCCCGTGCAGCCGAAAATCTCCGTCATTGAACTGGATAAAAACAGTGAGCCGCTGGCCACCGCTTCCCTTCATAAAATTGGAATCGACGGTACCGTAACCGAGGCCTTCATCGGCCCCGTCAAGTCGTGGGGTGACTACTTCAAGTACCATTACGTCAAGTTTGATTTCACTAAGGTGACGGATCCCGGCGTGTACTTCATTCAGTATGGCGACGTGAAAACAAATAATTTCATCATCGGCGAAAACGTCTACGATGAGATCACCGATGCGACCAGCGATGTCTGGATTCCCATCCACATGAACCACATGGCCGTGAACGAAGGCTACCGGATGTGGCACGGGGAACCGTTCAAGGAGGGGTACCTCCAGGCTCCGCCAAATACCGATCACTTTGACCTGCACGCCCAGGGGCCTACTACCGACACAAAGTACAAGGCCCTAGAACACATCCCCGGCCTCAATGTAGGCGGCTTCTTTGATGCTGGTGATTTTGATATCGAAACCGGGTCAAACCTCGGCGTTGTCCAAAACTTTGCCCGGACCTGGGAGTACTTCCAGCCTACCCGTGACCAGACCTTTGTTGATGAGGACCAGCGCTACGTTGACCTTCACCGTCCGGATGGCGTCCCTGACATCCTCCAATACCTGGAGCACGGTACGCTGAACCTGGTTGCCCAGGCGGAGATTCTGGGACATATGGCACAAACCCTTTCGAACTCTGTGCTTGATAATTACCATCACCTCGGCGATGCCGCTTCCATCACCGACGGACTTCCCTACAACCCTGAGCTGGGCCCTTATGAGGTTGCCACAGATGGCCGATCGAGCGGGGTTAAAGACGATATGTGGGCGTTTACCAGTCGGAGCGCCCGGCGTGATCTCCGTGCGGCCACCACCCTGGCAGCAGCCAGCCGTTCGCTGAGGGGGTACAACGATGAGCTTGCAGCGCGGGCGCTAACTCAATCGAAACGTCTGCTCCAAGAAGGAACGGAACTGCTCGCCAAAGAATCGGCTGACAGTCGGGAACGACGCTGGGGAGCGGGCGCGGACATTGGCTCCAATCTACAGTTGTACATTGCTACCGGCGAGCAAAAATATGCCGATAAGTTTCAGGAGTTACTATGGCCGGCGCTGGATCAGAACGTCAACTGGTTGCTTTTGACGGCGATGGATGCTATTCCGGAAATGGACGAAGCTTACAAGAAAAAGTTGCGGCCCTACGTCATGAAGTACAAGGAGTACATTGACGGGCTCGAGGAAGACAATCCATACGGGGTACCGATCAGCCGGAGGAACTGGGCGGGGAGCGGCCAGATCGTCAGCTTTGGTACTACGGTAAGCTTTGCCAACAAGTACTTCCCCGACATCGTCGACAAAGCAGCCGCCTTCAGGGTTACCAACTGGCTCTTCGGTTGCCACCCCTACCACAATTATTCACTGGTATCTACCCTGGGGGCTACCCGGCCCAAGGAAGTATTCTACGGGAATAATCGTGCCGACTTTTCTTTCATCCCGGGTAACGTAGCGCCGGGACTTCTCTTCCGCCAGCCAGACCACTTCGAGAACTACGACGACTGGCCTTTCCTCTGGGGCCAGAACGAGGGAACCATCGGCGGTAACACCAGCTATCTGATCTTTGGATCGGTATTTAAATCGATCGTTAAGTAGTTGGGTTCCTCATCGATCCCCTGGGTAGCAAAGCATGAACCCGAGCACTCCCCTTTGGCTTTTGGCTTTAACATAAACAAATTAAATATTTATTAAAATCATTATATTGTGATTCATCCAAATTCATTTCAACTTAAAACCGTCCTGCTGGGATGTTTGCTGTTTTGTGCGCTAATTCTGCCGGCGCAGGACGGGACTATCTACCCTCTTGAAGCACCCGAAGAACCCAACGCCATTCTCCTTGGCACCGGTGGTGTTAAAGATCAACCAGCCTCAGAGTCGTGGTTTAGGCAATGGGGGGACCCAATGGCCCGTAACATTACAACTGCTACGCTTACCCCTTTCCTGCCAAAACCGGGTAAAGCTAACGGTGCGGCAGTAATCGTCGCTCCGGGGGGCGGTTTCCACTGGCTCTCCCTGGGCAACGAGGGTTGGGAAGTAGCCGAAGCACTTGCCGAGCAGGGTATCGCCGCCTTTGTACTGAAGTACCGGCTGCACCCCACCGCTGAAAAATTAGAAGATTTCACTGCCTGGATGAACCGACCTCGGGGAGTACCTCAACCTGACACAAATAAAGAGGAAACTCCGGATCCCCGCCCACGGTGGGATTTATCCAATCAGTTGGCCGACGCTGAGGCGGCCTACAAGATGATCGTAGATCGGGCCGACGAGTGGGGCGTGGATACTGACCGGATCGGAATGATTGGTTTCTCCGCCGGTGCCGGTCTCACGATGCATTCCACCCTGCATTCCAAAACTATGGATTTGGCTTTCATTGGACCAGTTTATGGAGGCATGGGCCCAGTAGAGGTTCCCGAAAATGCACCGCCGATGTTCAGCGTGATTGCTACCGATGATTTTCTGTTCCGGGGTCAGTTTGGTGTAATAGAATCCTGGTATAAAGCTGGTATTCCCGTCGAATTCCACCTTTACCAAAACGGCGGTCATGGGTTCGGGTTGGGCAACCCCGACCGCACCAGTAATCGCTGGTTTGATGCTTTCACGTACTGGTTGGAAGTTAACGGCTTTTTGGATCCTAACTCCAGAAAATAAGTTACTTCTGTCTTTGACTAGCGGTGCAAAATCGATTGTTTGGCTCTTTTGCCCCTGGCTTTAAAATCTAAACTTATAGATAAAGCTTTTCAACGACCCATTGACTGTTACAATTTCCCATTAAAAATTAAATCACATGCAAAGAAATTACTTCTTTCTACTGGTCCTTATTCTATTTTCGGGCACGACCAGTCAGGCACAAAATCTTATCCCGAATCCTGGCTTTGAAGAAGGCACAGGCAATACTTTTACGGGTTGGAATATCTTCAATGAAATCAGTGGAACCTTCTCCGAAGGGACTGCTGAGGGTGACTTCCGCAGTGATGCAAGAGGGCTCGTTGGTACAGTTACCATGGTCGGTGAGCCGTGGCATCTACAGTTAGCCAGCGACCTCATCCCTACTCAAATTGGAGAAGAATACACTTATTCCGTCTGGGTAAAGGCCGCAACGGCCGGTACGGAGATTCGCTTTTCCACCCAACCGAGCGCGCTCTATTCTACGAACTATACGGTTAGTACGGAATGGACGAAACTCGAATGGACCTTTACTGCCAACGAACAAATGACCCGCGTTGTCCTGGACCTCGGAGCACAAGTAAACACTTATTACCTCGACGACATGACGCTCGATGGCCTTCCCGGCGGCACTGGTAGCTGCCAGCCCCTCGAGAACGGTGGTTTTGAAACCTACATCGAATCCGTGGATAGCTTCGCTGGCTGGACCTTCATTAACGAGTTGGGAGGTAGCAGCTTCGCACTGGCGACCGCAGACAACGCTTATGCCGGTGATAATGCCATCCAGGCCAATAACCTGGGCGGTATCGAGCGCTGGGGGCTACAGTTGGCAACGCCCGCTTTCCCCACCGTTACCTCGCAAACCTACACCCTCAACCTCTGGATCAAAGCCGAGACACCCGACGCTAATTCCATTCAATTTTCTGTCCGCGACCGCAACGCGGAAAACGAGGGGCAGTACACCAACTCTGCCACCACCATCAGTGGCGAATGGGTGCTCGTGGAATACAGCTTCACGGCCATCGACGACAGTACAGTCATCACCTTTAATTTAGGAGATGCTACGGCAAACACCTACTATATTGACGAAGTATGCGTCATTGCTCCCGAAACCCTTGACGACTGTGCAGCCGTTGACAACAGTGGCTTCGAAGCCTACGACGCGGGCAGCGGAACCTTTATCGGCTGGACGTATTATAATCAGAACAACGGTAGTTCTTTCGACGTGACAATGGAAGTAGGCAACGTGTACGCCGGCGCAAACGCTCTGGTTGCCAACAACGCCGCCGGGAGCCAGACCTTTGATCTTCAAATCGCCAGCCCCTCCTTCTATACCCTTGCCGGTGGAACTTACCGGCTCAACGTATGGGTAAAGGCTGCACAGGCTGATCTTAACACCATCCAGTTTTCGGTCCGCGAAGCTGCTGACCCCTTTAATACCGAAAGTCAGTATACCACTTCCGCCACCACCATTGGGGTAGAATGGATGCAGGTTACCTACGAGTTTACCGCTTCCAGCGCCCGTACGCTCGTAACGTTCAACCTAGGCGGTGAAACGGCCAATACTTTTTACCTCGACGAGGTTTGCGTGGAAACCGTCTGTGGAACCGACTTTACGGCCCCCGAAGATCAGGAGCCCATCGCCACGGGAAAGGAAAAGTTCCTGGGTAATATTTATGCTGGTCACGCCCTACCCGACTTTGAAAAATACTTCAATCAGGTAACCCCCGAAAACTCCGGTAAGTGGGGATCAGTGGAAGGTGAGCGCGACGTATTCAACTGGACGCAACTTGACGAGGCCCGGCAGTTCGCCCGTGACAACAATTTCCCCTTCCGCTTCCACGTAATGCTCTGGGGGTCACAGCAGCCAGCCTGGCTGGAGAGTCTTACCCCAGCGGAACAGTTAGAGGAAATCCGGGAATGGTTTGAAGCAGTCTCGACCCGCTACAGTGGAGAAAATGCTCCGGAATACGTGGAAGTCGTCAACGAGCCACTCAACGCACCTCCGATCTACCGTGAAGCACTGACTTCTTTGAACGAGGAACTCGATACGGAACCCTGGGAATACGACTGGATCACGAATGCTTTTAAACTAGCTCGTCAGTATTTTCCCGCCGAGTCACAGCTGATGATTAACGAGTACGGTCTAGCAAACACTTCCTCCCTGACCGACAACTACGTTTCTATCGTAGAGCGCCTACAGGAGGATAATCTCATCGATGTGGTAGGGATGCAGGGGCACACCTTTAGCACCAAGTTGTACGGTGGTACTTACGAAGACCTGAATAACCTGCTTAGTCGTAACCTCGAAGCCCTAGCAGGTACCGGCCTCCCCGTTATGGTAACGGAAATGGACATTGAGGGAAATATGTTCTTTGATAGCGAAGGACTCCCGCAAGATGGAGGAACTCAGGAGCAAAAGGACAGCTTCCAACTAGCCGAATTTCAGCGAATCTTTGACCTTTACTGGTACCATCCCTCCGTCATCGGCATTACCCTTTGGGGATGGCGCCCCGGCTTATGGCAGAACGATGCCGAAGCATACCTGATCGACCCCTGTACTGGTCAGCCTCGTCCCGCTTTGGACTACCTGAACTCCGTGATTCGAGATTCTGATCCTATGGTGGATATCCCTACCAATGTTCTGGCCCCAGACAACAACTTGTCCACCTTCCGCATCTACCCTACCCCAACAACGGGTGATCTGACGCTGGAAGGTTTGCCCGCTGGCAGCGGACCGATCCGTATCTTCACTCTAAACGGTCAACTTATGAAATCAGTCGATCGTTCCCTAGTCCGGGGCGACCTGATAACGATTCATCTTAATGATCTCCCCGCCGGTCTGTACATCATCCAGAGTGGTAATGTTGCCCGGAAATTTATCAAGCAGTAAGGGTGGACCTCTTCCGGAATCCAGCCTTACCCCCAACGCAGAGGGGTCAGGCTGGATTCCGGAAGAGGTTGATTCTTTTACAGGAATGGCTGTCCACTCAACTCCAGCAACCCAACGTAGGTGACCACCTGTTGAAATTCCGCCTGGGCAAGGCGGCGATCAATGGCCAGCCGCTGTTGCCGGACTTGCCGGAGTTCAAACTGATTCAGCCGACCCTTACGGTAGAGCTCGTCCGCCAGGGCGAAGTTTTCCGCAGAAAGGTCGAGGTTTTCCCTTTCCAGCCTGGCCTGGGCCACGAAATAGTTGTGTTGCTGGTACTGCAGGTACAGGGCATTCGTCGTTAGTATGGAAGCCTGGTCCAGGCCCAGCCGGGCGATGGAAACGTTGAGCTTGGCCTGCTCGACGTTCCGGTTGACGCGGTTCCCATCAAAGATGTTGTAGCTGGCCGTAAGGCCAATGAAGGGTCCGTACGCACGGTTTCCGATCAGGAAGCCCGAATTGGAGGTGAGGTAGCTGAAGCTCAGACCGGTATTTAGGTCCAGGCGGGGCTGCCGCTCAGTCTCCGCCAGGGCAATTTCCCGCTCGGCCATGACCAGTTCTTTGTTCGACAGCTGGATGTCGGGGTTACCACGCAGGGCCATCTCCGCCCATTGTTGATAGGGCATCAGACCGGAGAATTGCAGAAAGCTGGAATCAACCATGATGGGTGTATCCGCCTTCCGGTTGAGTTCCCGGTTGAGCCCGCCGGCGACCAGGTCGTACTGCATCCGCGCCAGTTCCCGGGCGTTAATCAGTTCGTTCAGGTCGGTTTTAGCCTGAAGAACGTCCAGTCGGGAAGCCGAGCCAATGGAAAGGCGGGCCTCCGTGAGTTCAAGCAGGTCCTCAAGGTAGACGATTTCATCCTCCAGGATGGCCAGCAATTTGTTTTGCAAGACCAGTTCCTGATAAGCCCGTACGATCGTGGCACTGAGCTCCTGGGCCTGTCTCTGTTTTTCCAGGGTCGCCAGTTCGTAGCTATCCTGCAGTTGGTCCCGCCGGAGGTACATGGCCTTACCGTCGTAGATTGTCCAGTCCATTCTCACGCTTCCGTTAAAGCGCAAATCGATGCCACCGACGATGGAGTTCTCCCGCCCGTCCAGGAAGGTCTGGGTAGCATTATCCAGGGTAAAGGCCCCGCTGGCCTGTGCCGTCACGGAGGGAAGCATCCCGGCCGCCCCCGGCCCCGTGTTGATCTTCCGGGATGCAATCTGAGAGGTTGCGAGGGCCATGTTCAGGTTTTCCCGCAGTCCAATTTCCACGGCCTCCTCAAGACTTAGGTACTGCGCCCGCAGTGGAGCGTACACCATTCCCCAAAGGAAGAAAAGTAAACCAATCGCCTTTACCGTAGCTACCTTATTCATCATCATATCTCTTTGGTTGAAGCTACCCGCTTGCGCGAAATCAGTAAGTACATGGAGGGAATCAGGTACAGCGTAAGGAGTAGGGAAAAGAGTAGTCCTCCGATGATGGCTACCCCCATCGGGATTCTCGACGTAGAAGCCGACCCCAGGGCCAGCGCAATCGGTAAGGTCCCCAGCACCGTGGCCAGGGAAGTCATCAGGATCGGACGTAAACGGGAAGCGGATGCTTCCAAAATGGCCGCCCGTTTGGAACTCGCCGTGGCCATTTTCTGGTTCGCAAATTCCACGATAAGAATGCCGTTCTTGGTTACGATACCGATCAAAACGATGATGCCAATCTGAGAGAAAATATTCAGGGTATGTCCGTAGAAATAAAGACATAACAACGCCCCCAGAATAGCCAACGGAACCGTTACCATGATGATGATCGGGTCTACGTAGGATTCAAATTGTGCGGCCAGGGTCAGGAAGACCAGGAGGAGCGCCAATCCAAAGGCAAATAACAGACCGCTGGAGCTTTCCTCCAGTTCCTTGGAACTACCGGACAAGGAAGTAGAAAAGGTCTCATCCAGTAACTCATCGGCAATCTTATTCATTTCCTCGATGCCCATACCAATGGTGTAGCCGTCGTTCAGTCCGGCGTTAATCGTAGCCGATACGTAACGATTGTAGCGGAATAGCTGCGGAGGACTGGAAGTCTCCTCGAGCGTAACTACCTCGGAAAGCTTTACCAGCCGACCATTATCGGCCCGTACGTTAGACATCGTAAGGTCCAGGGGCTCATCCCGGAACAGTCGCGACGCCTCTCCGATAACCTCATACTGTTTTCCGTCCCGGATGAAGTACCCGTAGCGCTGTCCGGCAAAAAACAATTGCAGCGTACTGGCCACGTCCCGTACGGAAACACCCATCGTGCGGGCCTTCTCCCGGTCGATGGTCACGGTTAATTCAGGCTTGGTAAACTTGAGATTGACGTCCACGACGTTGAAGGCAGGATTGTCTTCGGCTTTGGACACAAAATCGGGCAGTACCTCCTTAAGCTTTTCCAGGGTTGGCGCCTGAAGTACGTACTGCACCGGCAGGCCCCCCAGGGAACGGGTCACCTGGATGGTTTGGGGTTGGATAGCGAAGGCCCGGGCGAAATTCTTTTCCCGCAGCAACGGGGTAATACTCGAGACGATCTCCTGCTGTGAGCGCTCCCGGTCTTTGGGGTTCAACAGATTCATGAAGACGAATCCTGAGTTCACCGAAGTCGAAGATCCGAAGCCCGGAGAGGTGACCGAGATGTAAGCTTCCCGCTCCGGAAGCGTATCCAATACGCCGAGAATGTCCAGCATATACTCGTCCATCAGCTCGTAGCTGGTGCCCTCCGGTGCCGTCGCAAAGACCCGAAAAGCACTTTTATCCTCCATCGGCGCCAGCTCCGAGGGAATTGATTTCCCTACGTAATAAATTCCCGCAAAGGCCGCAATGATGATCAGTGGCGATAGCCATTTAACGCCGAGGTAGCGGTTCAGGCTTTTCCGGTAGAGGTTCGTCATCCCCACGAAAAAGCCTTCGGTGGCTTCGTAGAAGCGGTGGTGGCTATCCCGTTTTTTCAGCATCCGGGAAGACAGCATGGGGGTCAGGCTCAACGAAACGAAGGTGGAAATCACGATGGCTCCCCCCACCACGAAGCCAAACTCCCGGAACAAACGCCCGGTGAGTCCGGAGAGAAAAATCACGGGCATGAAAACCGCAATCAGGGTCACCGAAGTAGCGATGATGGCAAAGAAAATCTCTTTAGCTCCTTCGTGCGCCGCCTGCCGGGGCTCCATTCCCTCCTCGATCTTCTGGTAGATGTTTTCCAGCATCACGATGGCGTCGTCCACCACCAAACCGGTGGAAAGCACTACGCCCAGCAAAGTCAGGATATTGATGGAATAATCCATCAGGTACAAAATGAAGAATGCACCAATCAGCGAGATGGGCATCACAATCACCGGAATGATGGTGGTTCGCCAATCCCGCAGAAAAAGGAAGATCACGAGCACCACCAGTCCGAAGGCGATAAAGATGGTATTCTGTACCTCATCAATGGCCGCCCGGATGGGTTCAGTGTTGTCAAAGGCGTATCCCACCTGGATATCGTCCGGGAGTTCCTTTTCGATCCGCGCTACCCTTTCGTAGATGGCGTCGGCAATCTCAATGTAGTTAGCCCCCGGTTGGGGCGTGATGGCTACCCCGACCATGGGGATGATGTTCTTTCCCCGCAGGAGCGTTCGTTTGTTGAGGGCCTCGATCCGGGCCTCCCCCACGTCCTTGAGTCGGATGATCGTCCCCTCCCGCTCAGTAATGATCAGGTCATTGAACTGCTCTGCGGTTTCGAGGCGACCAAAGGTTCGGATGGTCAGTTCCTGCCGATAGCCCTCAATCTTACCCGTGGGTAATTCCACGTTCTCCCGACTCAGCGCATCGCGAATATCGGTGGGCGCTACCTGCAGGGCGGCCATTTTCCCCGGATCGAGATTGAGCCGCATTGAGTACTCTTTAGAACCCCAGATCCGAATATTGGCGATGCCCTGCACCGTTTGCAGTCGTTCCTTAAAGAGCTTATCGGCCATGTCCGTCAGGTCCAGCAACGACCGGTTGTTGGACTGAATGGTCAGGGCCATGATGGTGGTCGCATCCGCGTCTGCCTTGTTTACGATGGGCGGTTCAACGTCCGGAGGGAGGGACCGTATGGAGCGGGATACGCGGTCCCGCACGTCGTTGGCGGCCGCCTCGAGGTCGACGTCCAGTTCAAATTCTACCGTGACGGTTGAGCGCCCGTCAGAGCTGACGGAAGAGATGGTACGGATACCGGAAATACCGTTAATGCTTTCCTCAAGCGGCTCGGTAATCTGTGATTCCATGACGTCCGCATTCGCCCCGGGATAATTGGCCACCACGGAGATGATCGGAGGGTCCACGGACGGATATTCCCGCACGCCCAGGTAGGTGAAACCAATTACCCCAAAGACTACGATCACGATGGAAAAGACCGACGATAATACCGGCCGCTCAATATTCAGCGAGGATAGATTCATCAGCGCGCTTCTTTTAATTTGGCCTCAACCTGCATGCCATCCGTTGCCCCCAGAATACCCGTCACCATGACGGAATCCTGCGGGGAAAGTCCGCTGAGTATTTGTACGAAACTCGGTGTCCTCATCCCTACTTCCACGGGACGGGAAACCACCTTGCCGTTTTCTACGACCATTACCTTTTGTCCGTTAAGGACGGGGATGATCGCCTCGGCCGGCACCTGCAAAACGTTTCCCTGCCGCTTCAAATCATAGCGTACTTCGGCGTACCCACCCGGATAAAATATGGCCCGGGGATTCCTCAATCGGCAGCGCATCCGCAGGGAACGATTGTTTTCGTCGAGCGTAGGCGAGACCAGATAGATCTCCGCCCGAAAGGTGTCCTTACTTGCCGGGATGGTGAAGGATACTTCATCACCGGCCGCCACGCTTCCGGCATGTTTTTCCGGCACGAAAAATTCTAATTTAATGGGATCCAACCGTAGCAGTTCCGCCATCCCCATCCCCGGAGAGACGTATGCTCCTTCACTCAGCAGCTTTAGCCCTACCCTTCCGGAAAAGGGCGCATAAACCCTGGTTTTGGCCAGCTGGGCATCCAGGATGGCGATGTCCGCTTCAATGACGTCCACCGCATTTTTGAGGCGATCTATTTCTTCGGCGGCAATCGCCTGAAGTTCCCCCAGTTCCTCGGCCCGCGTAAGCTGAACCTTGGCGTAGGCCAGTTCGACTTCCAATCTCTTCTTACGGGCCTGCAACTCGACGTCATTGATTTTGGCCAGCAGATCACCCTTCTTTTTGTACGACCCTTCCCGAAAGAACACTTCCTGAAGGTAGCCGGAGGTTTCCGAGGAAATCTGGACCTGATCTTCAGCGATAAAGGTGCCGGTAGCGGTGGATTGCTGGCGATAGTCCGATACTCCGGGTAGTACCACTTCCGCCACCAGCGCCTTCGGGGCCTCCCGGACAACTTCGGGCTCAGGCTCCTGGTCTTGGGAGCAACTCGACAGAAAAAGCCCCATCACGACTAATGGGAAAATGAATGTAATTCTCATACTGGATTTTCATTGCGGCAAACCCACCGGATCGCCTGCCCCCTCGAAACGCAGGTTACGCAAAAAAGATGTGGTTGAGCAGATACCCGGTTCGCCAAAATTCGATGTAGTGAATCACCACCATATCACCGAAAATTTCGCATTGACCCCACTACCCTTTCTGGTTAAGTGCGCTCAAAATTAACCCCCTATCGGGGGCTTTCTCCGACCATTCCGGCGATAATGGGTGGAACCGCACATTTGAATGGGTAAGTCGTCAGAAAGGAAAGATAAACAGCATCACCAGCCCGCGATGAGGCTCCCAGCCAGATACGCTAGCACCTTGTTAGGAACCGTTGTAGCATTAACTTAGTCGTAAATGGTATGGTCGAAAATACAAGGCAAGCAAAACAAGAAAATTTTGGATGAGTAATATAGCCCCGACCTATAGCCTCAAATGATTGCATAAGCTTCCTGGGGCGCGGAGCGTGAAGTGCAACGGAATACTCGGCTCAGCCGGTACAGGTGCAGTGTGGTATAGGATTGAATGAAAGAAGGACAAAAGGATTGAATAAGTAAGAAAGTGTTTGCTCCCCCCTTATTCAATCATTCCGTAATTCAATCCCTCAATCCTTACCTAATTCTAGTAGCCGGGGTTCTGCGTCAACGCCCCCTCACTCAGATCCACCTCCCCCTGGGGAATGGGGAATAACTCATGCTTACCCGCCACGAAAGCCTTGCCGAGGGCCTGCATGGCAGTCGCCGCCCTGCCGGTGCGGACCAGGTCGAACCAACGGTGTTGTTCCAGCGCCAATTCTACCCGGCGTTCCCGCCAGATTGCCGTCCGTAGTGCTGCCTGATCGGTGGTCGTCACGTCCGGAAGGATGTTGGCGTTCGAGCCGCGGGCGCGCGCCCTTACCTGGTTGAGGTAAGTCAGGGCAGCTTCCGGTTCTCCGGTTTCATTGAGGGCCTCCGCCGCGATCAGGAGCAGGTCGGCGTAGCGGAAAATCCGGATGTTCCCCGGGCCGTTTCCGTTACCCCCGGGATGATCCACCACGAAAGCCTTCTGGTTGAAGCGCTCCCCGACGATATTGTCGTCGCCAACCACTAAAGCGGAGCCGTCTGGCAAGACCTCCCCCACGTTGAGGATGGTAGCTTCGCGGCGCGGATCACCCGGTTCAAAGGCACGAATGAGGTCGTCACTCGGACGATTGAATCCCCATCCGAGATTAGGCTCTCCCCGAACGCCCTGTACTTCGTTGTACTGCGTTCCACCGCCGCCGGTGGCGTACGCGGCGGCCTGCACCTCGAAGATGCTGCCGGGACCGTTCTCCCCGCCCTGGGTAAAGATGCTCGTGTAACTCGGTGCCAGGCTGTATTCCCCACCGTTAATGACCTCCAGCGCGTGATCCGCAGCTTCTGTATAGTTGCCCCGGGTCAGCTGAATTTTCGCCATCAAAGAAATGGCCGTGCCGCGGGTAACTCTCCCCAGGTCCTCACTGCCGTATTCGCTCCGCTCCGGAAGCACGGTAGCCGCCATCTCCAGGTCGGACAGTATCTGGGCGTAGACTTCTTCCTGGTCGCTCCGCGGAATCGCGAAATCGGCGGGAAAGGGCTCCAGGATCAGCGGAACGTCGCCGAACCAGCGCACGAGGTTGAAATAAAAGTAGGCCCGCAGCGTGCGCGCTTCGGCCAGTAATCTTTCCCGCAGCGCCTCGTCCATTTCCGGCACCTGAGGGATACGCTCAATGGACAGGTTCGCCCGGAAAACGCCGTCGTAATACCCCGCCCAGACGGAGGCGGGCGCAATGTTGGAGGCCGTAAACTCGAAGTCTTCGACTTCCTGCAGGAAGAAGGCATCGGAGGGGAAGCTCCCCTTTTCGGAATCATCACTGACGATGTCCGTCATGCCGATGAAACTGAACACGTGGACCTGCCATTCCCGGAGCTGGTTGTAAATGGCGTTTACGGATTGCACCGCATGATCTTCCGTTTTGAAGTAGTTCTCCAGGGTGAATTCGCCCTGCGGAACCCGGTCCAGTACCTCCGTACAGGAGACCAGGGTCAGGAAGAACGCAACGAGGAGGAGGTGATGAAAGGATTTCATGATGACCATACTTTTATGCACTAAAATTGAAGATCTAAACCAAAGGTGAGGATGCTGGAGATCGGGTAGATATTTCCGCGATCAATGCCGTTGTCGAACACCGAGCCGTTGAAAATTTCGGGATTGTAGCCCGAGTATTCCTGAGAGGTCCACAAGTTCGTCCCGCTCACGTACAAACGGAAGGATTCCAGGCGCAGTTTCCGGACAAGGTGCGCTGGAATACGGTATCCCAGCGTAACGTTGCGCAGCCGGACGTAAGAACCATCCTCCACGAAGCGAGAGGACAGGGTTTCAATATTTTGTCCGGCCAGCGTGACGCGGGGTTCGGCATTACTGGTCCCTTCACCGTTCCAGCGGTCCAGGAAGCTGGTTTCGTAATTGTAGGCCCCGAAACGCGACATCTTCTTGGCGTTGACGATCTGGTTGCCAAACTGCCCCGTGAAGTCGAAGGTGAGGTCGAAGCCCGCATAATTAACCGAACCGTTCAGCCCCAGAATGGCGTCCGGGATGGCGTTGCCCAGCACCACCCGGTCTCCGTCGGGGGTGATGACCCCGTCACCGTTCTGATCGCGGAAGCGGAGATCGCCCGGCCGCTGGGTACCCAGGGTGGGAAACTGATCCACTTCTTCCTGGTTCTGGAACACTCCGTCCAGTTCGTAGCCCCAGAAGGAGCCGGCCGTAAAGCCGGCCCGGGAGTTCGTTCCCAGCTGTCCGCCGACCCCAAGGCCTCCGGCAAAGAAGTCGCTCTGCTCACCGTCGAGTCTCAGTACTTCGTTGCGCACCAGGCTGAGGTTACCCCCGATGGAATAACTCAGTTTGCCCCGGGTTTCCCGCCACTCAATCCGCAGGTCAACCCCTTCGTTGAGCACCTCGGCGATGTTGCGCACCGCGGCACCGGCACCAATGTAGTTGGGAATCGGCGCGTTGAAGAGCACGCCACTAGTCACCTTGCGGTATACGTCCGCCTCCAGCTGCAGCCGGTTGTCCCAGAGCCCGATTTCGACGCCAAAGTCCGTCTGGGTAGTTGATTCCCAGCGCAGGTCAGGGTTAGCCAACGTCGTCAGGGTCGCTCCCGGCAACAGGACTTCATCCACGCCGAAAACGGCATTGATGCCGCTGTTCACCAGTGGCGTAAAGCCGAAGTCCCCGATCCGGTCGTTGCCGGTCTGCCCCCAGCTGGCCCGAAGCTTCAGGCGGCTGATGACGCCGCCGTCGTTCCAGAAATCTTCCTGGCTTACGTTCCAGCCCAGCCCCACGGAAGGGAAAAAGCCGTAGCGATTGTTGGCGCCGAAGCGGGAAGAACCATCAATCCGTCCGGACAAGGTCACCAGGTAACGCCCGCCGTAGGTGTAGTTGATGCGTCCGAGGTAGGACACCAGGCCCCAGTTACCGCCGAAGGTACCGTTGCTGTTCGTCGCCGTGGTCAGATCGCCGGCGTTCAGGTACCGCAGGCTTTCGTCCTCTCCGATCAGATCCTGACGGGCCCCGGAAAGAAATTCACCGAAGTTGTCCTGGGAGGTTATCCCCACCAGGGCGTCAAAATTGTGTTCCCCGACCTTGCGGTTGTAGTTCAGGGTGTTCTCCCAAAGCCAGTTCCGTCGGTAGGCGTTGAATACGCTGATGTTGCTGATTTGGTTCTGCTGACTGGCCGAGACGAAGAATACCGGCGTGAAGTTTCGGTTTCGGGCGTAGTTGAAGTCCAGCCCGAAGCTCGTCCGGAAGCTTAGCCCCTCCGCCAGGGTAGCCTGCAGGAAGGCGTTGCCGACCGCACGGTAATCCTGACTGCGGTTATTGGCGAATGCAATGGTGGCCAGGGGGTTGCCCGTGTTACCGCGGATGGCCGTATTCCCGAAATTCCCCAGGCTATCGATTGGCTCGGTAATGGGATCCGACCGGTAGGCGTTCAGCAAAATGCCTCCGGCGTTGACGTTATCCAAACTCCCCAGAATCAAACTGAGGTTGGTGCCGATTTTCAGCCAGTTCTTGATGGATCGCGTAGTGTTCACCCGCGTGGTGAAGCGCTCAAAATCGGACCCCTGAATGATACCTTCCTGCCGGAAGAAGTTGGTGCTCACGTTGATGGACGATCGGTCGTTACCGGCCGCGAAACCGACCTGGATGTTCTGAATGTTAGCGGGCTGGAAGACCGCGTCCTGCCAGTCCGTTCCTTCACCGAATTGCTCGGGGTTGGCGTATCGGGGCGTCCGGCCTTCGTTGGCGTCCGCTTCGTTGATGAGGGTAGCGTACTGGGTGGCGTTGGCCAGATTGATGGTGCGCACCACTTCCTGTACCCCGGTGTAGGCTCCTACGGTCACCCGCCCGGTACCTGCGTCCGCGCCCTGCTTCGTCGTCACAATGATGACCCCGTTGGCTCCCCGCGCGCCGTAAATCGCCGTCGCCGAGGCATCCTTGAGCACCGAGACACTTTCCACGTCCTGCGGATTGATGAAGGAAATATCGTTAAGGATCATCCCGTCCACGACGAAGAGCGGATCGGCGTTGTTGAGGGTACCCACGCCGCGGATACGGAAGATCGCGTCCGCGCCGGGAGCACCAGAGCCGGGAATAATCTGCAGCCCCGCAACCTTACCCTGCAGGGATTGCCCCAGGGACTGGGTGGGAATGTCAACGATGTCCTCGTTGGAAATTACCGCCACGGCGCCGGTCAGGTCTTCCTTCTGCTGCACGCCGTAACCAATCACGACCACCTCGCTGAGCACTGCGGAGGCCTCGGCCAGATCAACGTCAATCCGATTGCGGTTGCCAATGGCCAGCGTCTGGGGCGAGAATCCGAGATAAGAAAAACGGATGCTGTCACTGCCCGCGGGAACGGTCAGGGAATACCTTCCGTCCAGGTCCGTCACCGTTCCGGTGGTGGAATTCACGGCCTGCACGGTAACGCCAATGAGGGGGTCTCCGTCTCCCGTCACGGTTCCGGTGACGACCGTTTGGGCGCGAGCGCAGGTGCAAAGTCCCCCCAGCAGGGCAAAGAAAAATAGCGTTCGTAAGCTCATATTCAGGAGTTTATTGAGGGGTAATGGTCACGGACTCCTCGGCCCGGAAAACCCCGATAAGTTTTCGTGATCGCCGGCCTTCGGAAAGCAACGAAAAGCGCGACGAATTAAAGTAATGGTCAGCGAGGGAGGTCATTCCCCCCAAGGACCAGCGGTGGGCCAGCCAGGTCAGCAGCCCGCTCCCCTACCCTGGCCGGGAAATTCGGATGTTTGCCTGCGTCAGGATTCCCGATTCAGCCAGCCGCCGGCAAAACCAGCCCGCCGTAGGCCTTTACGGATGTAGGGGTTCTTCTTCATCAGCTCCCAGACCAGTCCGCTGCGATGATTCTCCAGCTGAATGAGGATGGGTCCCTGGTCAATCCCCAGGTAGTCCACGTCAAACCATCCCCCGGGGCGATCCGGATCGGGATAGCTGAGGTTGAAGGCGTCTTTGAAGCCGTAGGGCCCCACCAGACTATCGTAGTGGGTCGTCCACATATACTCCAGGGCCGCCAGACATTCTTCGGGAGCGAAGGGTACGGATCCTCCCGCCGCCGTGGGCGCAATGGTGCCGTCATCGATGATGTGGCGGGCCGATGCTCCCCGTGCACGGTAATCGTAGAAGGTAACGGGGCGTCCGTTGCGGACCGTGTCCAGTCGACCCGGCCCGTCACAGGCCGTCAGGCCCCAGTTATTGGGTCCGTACCCGACGAACCCACCGGGATTTTCGATGCAGTAGGCCCGGTTGGTCAGGGTCGCCACCCGGCTGTTCTCAAAGTAGTCACTCTCCTTTTCGCGCATGTAGTCGTCCTGAATGCCGCGGAAATCGATGTACATGTGGCTGTACTGGTGGCCAAACAGCGGACTAAAATTCAGGTGTTCTTTTCCCTGAAATTCGGCCCACTGATAGTCTTCCGTCCACCGTTCCCAGGCATTATCGGGAACGGGGTGCGTCGGCGAGCCCATGGCGAGCACCAGGAGGATCATGGCTTCGTTGTAGCCATTCCAGTCGGCGGGAATGTAGCCCCGCTCGGGGTGCCACCCCATGCTGATGCGTCCCTGCTCGTTGAGCATCCAGTCCCACTCTACCCGCAGGTAGAGGCTGTCGGCCAGGGCCCGGATGCGGCGTTCTTCTTCGTTGTCCCGGTCAAAGTAACTCTGACTGGAAAGCACCCCGGCCAGTAGCAGGCCACTGTCGATGGTGGACAATTCTACCTGCCGGTAACGAAGGGCATTGTCGTTGGTCAGAAAATGGTAGAAGAACCCTCGGTGTCCGGCAACTCCGGCAGCGTGTTTTCCCTGCGGCAGGGACCACAGCTGCTCAAGGGTTTGTCGGGTACGTACGGCGGCCTCCTCCCGAGTGACGAATCCACGCTCCACCCCGACGAGGTAGGCCGTAAGTCCGAAGCCCGTTGCGGCAATGGAACTGAAACGCTCGGTGGGCCAGCGGTCGGGAATCTGATGATTACCGGGCAGGGCCGTTTCCCAGAAGTAGTTGAAGGTCCGACGCTGCAGTTCATCCACGGAGAAGGCACGATCGGCCTCCTCCCGGGGGGCCTCCCCCGGAGTTTCGGCAACTCCGGCGGAAGGCCCCTGGCAGGCGATCACCCCCCAAAGCAGGAGGGGTAAAAACAGGTATTTCACGCTTATCTATTCGCGGATGATCATGGTGCGGGCTACCGGAATACCGTTGGCGTCACGGGCGGTCAGCACGTACGTTCCCCGGGCAATGCCTTCGAGTGGCCACTGCACCTGCGCTTGCGCCCGATTCACGCTCAAATGCTTGACGCGCTGGCCCAGCATGTTCGTCAGTTCAAAAAACACCGCACCGTCGTTATTCTCGATGGTCAGCAGCTCACTCACGGGGTTCGGGTACACCCGCAGGGAGTTGATGCTCACGGGATTGAAGATGCTCGTCGAGGCACAGTTACCACCGCCCACGGCGATGTCGTCGAAGTAATGCGTCAGGTTCTCCATCGGAATCACCCCGAAGTTCGGGATGAGGGTGATGCGGGTGTAGGCCGCATTATCCGGCAGCACACTCATGTCAAAGGTCAACTCCTGCCATTCCCCCGGCGTGTCGTAGGTGGCAAAAACGTCTCCGGATTGGGGAGCCTCATCGGGGCCACCCTCCAACTTCAGGACGATCTCCCCGGCCACGTCCATGAGGACCTTCATGGTCACAATCTTGTTATCCACGGGCAGGATGATCGGTGCGTCGGGATCGGCGAACATACCGGCAAATTCCAGTCCGTCGGACGCCTCCTCGAAGGTACCCACCTTGGCACTGGGGTTGCCGTCACTGACGTTCGGGTTATCGGAAATGATGAACTCGTTGCCCTCGAAGGCACCGTTGGCAAAGTAGCGCCAGGAACTCAGCGTCAGATCTTCGGATTCAAAGGTCACCACGCAGTCGCTGGTGTAGGGAGCCCGGGCGAACTGCAGGTCGTCAACGTAGTAGGTATTGTTTTCGGGGTTATCGGTTCCCGCGCCGAAGAAAATGCCCAACGCCTGGTAACCACCGTCGGCCACCGCGCTGAAGTCGACCTCATAGTCCACCCACTCGTTGGTGGCGGGGATGTCCACAAAGACTTCGGTATCCGGACCGGTTCCCTGCTCCAGTTTGAACAAAATCTGCCCGGCGACGGGTGACCAGATTTTCGCCTGCAGACGGTTCTTTACGCTCAGGTCCAGGGGCTCGTCGAAGGAAATCAACAGCACGTTGAAGGCTCCGGGAGGATCGACGAACTCCCCTACCCGCGTACTGGGGTTACCCGCGGAAACGTCGGGGTTATCCACCGCCGTGATGGTGCCGATCGTGTAGTTAGCGTTCCGCTGGCACTCAAAGTCATCAATGATGTCGGGGTCGGCGACCACGTCGGCACAGGGGTCCACGGTACTTTCTCCCTGAATCAGGTTGTCGAAGAAGTAGGTGCCGTTACCGCTGGTTTCGGGATCAAAGAGGAGGTTGATCTGATCGAAGTCGGTTACGCCGGAAAACTCTTCAAAGTTAAAGTTCAGGGTCTGCCAGCTCATTGTGGCCGGAATATCCGCCTCGACGCTGCGGGCACCGTCGATGGGACTGACCAGCTGCATGGTTACCGACGTAGCGCCGTCCGGAGCCCAGACGTCGAGGTTCAACTGCGGGTTGGTGCTCAGGTCAATGCCCTCCAGCAGGGTGGCCGTCAGAGTGGAGAAGCTCGAGTTACCCCGAACGTACTGACCGATATTGTCGGATTCATTACCCGTCATGTCGGGGTTCGCGATCGGACCGGTAAAGGTGCCGTGCAGGGTGTTGTCACCGTTCAGAGGCATCCACGCCAGGTTGGCGCCGTCTTCAAAGTCTTCCAGGGCCTCGGCCGGTGGTGCGGGCGTCAGGCTGAGATCGTCGATGTAGTAGATGTCGCCCGCGGCGGCGTCTACCCCGGCATTGAAAAAGAGTACGATTTGTCCGTGATTGGCGGCCGACTGGCTGCTGAAATCGGCGCAGACTTCCACCCAGCTTCCGGAGCCATCCAGGGCTACGGGCACCTCAAAGGGAGCAGATACACCACCTTCCAGTTTCATGAGTAGGTTGCCGGCTACTTCCGTCCACACCTTGAGACAAAGCTGGTTATTGACGGAAAGATCGACGGTACCGTTGTAGTCGATGATGAGGGGGTAGAAAGCTCCGTCGCGGTCGGTGTATTGCCCGACGGAATCGCTGGGGTTGCCGTCCATGTCCGGGTTCGCGATCACCTCAATGTCGGAGAAACCTACGCTGTAGGAAGCATTGCGCTGGCACTCAAAGTCGTCCAAAATCGTGGGATCGGGAACGGTACCGGCACAGACCCCCGCCGGGCTGGCGATGAGGTTATCGAACAGGTAAGTATCCGTACTCGTCTCCACTCCGGGGTCGAAGAACAGGATGATTTTATTGATGGTCGTAAAGCCGGCGGCAGCGCTGAAATCAAAGTTGTAGGTGCGCCACTGGTTCGCCACGGGGATATTGACGGTCCGCTCAATGGCCTCTCCGGTGCCTTCCAGTTTCAGCAGCAGCTGGGTGGCGGCTCCGGCATTGATTTGGATAGAAAACTGGTTGTTGACGCTCAGGTCAAGCGGGGTTGCCACCTCCGCCAGGAAGAGGCTAAAGGCCCGGTCGCCCTGCTTGGTGTAGGAGCCCACAAAGGCACTTGGGTTGCTGGTGGTATCGTCGGGGTTGGCCACGATCTCAAAAGATCCCTCAATGGCGTTCCACGGCAGATCGGCCATGTTTCCCTCAAAGTCCTCCAGCAGGACCTGGGCCGTTAGGGTGCCGCAGCAAAAGGCGGCCAGTAGTAGAAGTAAAACTCTTTGCATGATACGGTTGATTAATTGAAGCGAAATAGGTGCTCATCGTTCATCGAGCAAAATTGGCAGGGTGGTCACGCCACCCGGGCCGTTAATTTTTAGCAGGTAATATCCCCCCGGAAGCCCTGTGTTAGTACGCTGGGCGCCGGAGCGCAGGTGCAAACTTATTTGGTTAAGGCCGGGGTTGAACCGGGTAGCCGACTGGAGCTGATGGACGCTACGGCCATCGAGCGAAAGCAGCTCCACACTCACCGTCGCCGACTGCGCCAACTGCAGTTCCAGAGTAGTCACGTCGCTGGCGGGATTGGGGAAAACCCGGGGCGCGGCGGCCAGGAATCCGGGCAGTTCCGGTACGCTGACGGGCGTGGTGTCCGCCACGAATCCGGCGGCCTCCAGCATCACGTCCACCTCCGGATTTTGCATGAACAAATCCCAGAGCAATCCGCTCCGGTGATTTTCGATCATACAGATGATCGGTCCCTGGTCGATGGCCAGGTAGCTGCGGGCGTACCAGTTCCGGCTTTCGTTGAAGGCATCGTAGAAGCCGTAGGGACCCCAGAGCTGATCGCCCATCTCCCGGTAAAAGTGCTTCAGGGCAGCCATGCTCTCTTCGGGGGTGTAGGGCATACTGCTCAGGGCCGCGGTGGGCGTAATGGTGCCGTTGTCCGTGCTCCGGTTATCCGGAGCGTGGGCCAGGTAGCCATCGGGGTCATCACTGGCCGTCAGCCCCCAACATTCCGGACCGTAGCCTTCGTGGTTGTAGGGATTATCGATGCAGTGCTCGTAATCGATCAGGCTGTGGTTACGGCCCACCTCAAAGTAGTTGGCATACTGATCGCGCTTTCCGCGCGGATCAAAGCCCAGGTAGCTGTAGTGCGTAAAGAAAAGCGGGCCTCCCTTCCCGCGTCCCAGCAGTAGTGGGATGCCGTAATAGCTCAGGGAGTTTTCGTAGGCACCTCCCGCCCAGCCGGTGTGGTAAAGCGAGGGCGGAATGGCGTAGTCGGGGTTGGGTGCTCCCAACGCCAGCAGGTAGATGATGTGCGTTTCGTTAAAACCACGCACCGGTAAACTGATGGCAAACTCATGCTGAGGAGACCAGTGCCAGTAGAGTAAATCTTCGTTATTTCTGCGGTACCAACTCCAGTCGACGCCCTCCCATAATTCGGTGATGTTTTCCCGCAAGGCGATTTCTTCGGGACTATCCCCGGAATAATACACCCGGGCCGTAAGTAAGCCCTGGATGAGAAAAGCCGTCTCGACCAGGTCCCCACCGTCATCGAGCGCACTGAAGGGAATTACCGCCCCGGTAGTGCCGTTCATCCAGTGAGAAAAAGCTCCCCGAAAGCGAGGAACCGTCCCGAGGAAATTCACAATTTTCGTCGTCCGATCCAGCGCCTGCTCGTAGGTGATAAACCCTCGCTCCGCCCCGACGATGAGGGCCATGACACCAAATCCACTTCCCCCCGTGGTAACGGTAGCGGTGGTATTGCGTTCCCGGGCCATGCCGGAGGTGGGGTGGCCAAAGTCGTAGAAATAGCGGAAGGTATAGGCCTGCACCATGTCCAACAACATGGAATCGGTCATTTCGAAAGTGGTGGCCGATACGGTATCCGAAGGTTCTCCCAACTGTCCGCCCGAGCCTATGGCCCGGATGAAGTAGCGCCCCTTGACGTTGAAGTCGCCCACGAAGTCCACGTAATTTCCCGTGACGTTATTGACGCTGCCCAGTAATTCAAAGGGGCCTCCGTCATGGGAGCCGAATATGCGCACATTATTGACCGAGGGATTAGGGGATGGATTCCAAAAAACCTCGATGTGGTGATCGTAGGCCGTGGCCGACACCCCGGTTACCGCCGCTGGTTGAGACCACAGCGCGGCCGAGAATAACAACAGGAATACCGGAAAGAATACTTTTTCGTAGCGATCCATCAATTGTGCTTCGTTCAAAATGATTGCCCAAGCGGGGGAATCATTCCCATGATCAACTGATGGCCAATTTCGGCAATCACGCCATGATTTTCCTAATAAATCACCTCACCACCACTACGCCATTTTGCATTTCAGTCCAAAAAACACTTGTCCAGACAATATCACAAATAGTTAAATTTCAACCATTTATCTACTAAGGCACACGAAAAACGAAACGGAAGCTACCACAAAGCACCTCACCAATCAATTTTTCCAGCCTAAAAGTCCAGCAGGAATCGATTCAGGTCATCGGTAGCGTCCAGCGCCAATTTCTTCCTTAACCGGTACCGCTTATTTTCTACCCCACGCAAGGAAATATGGAGGAGTGGAGCGATTTCCTTGGAGCTCAGGTCCATCTTCAAATAGGCTGCCAGTCGGAGGTCACCGGTGGTGAGCTTTGGGTAGGCCTTCCTCAGGCGCGCCAGGAATGCCTCGTGTACTTCATTAAAGTGGGATTCAAAAATCGCCCAGTCTTCCTCGTGGTTGAGGTTGCGCTCGATCAGGTGCTCCATTTTGCGGTAGTCAATCGTGCCTTCGGGACGTTTTCGTGCCTTCGCGATTTCTTCCTTCAGCACGATGAGCATCTCGTTTTTCTTCGCCAGCGTGAGGGTGGTATTGGCCAGTTCCTCACTCTTGCGGCGGACGTCTGCCCGGAGCTCCCGGTTACGGGCCTGAATCCGTTCTCGCTGTACTTCCCGCTGTCGTTGTACCTCCATCCGCCGGGCCTGCCGCCGCAAGCGCGCCAGGTGCCACCGATACAGTAGAATCAGCAGGACAAGAAAGAGGGTGGTATAAATTGCGTAGGCCCAAACGGAAAGGTACCAGGGTGGAAGAATCTCAAAACAAACCCTGGCGCTCCGTTCGAACCAGTTGGCCTCCACCTCAAAGCAATACTTGCCGGCCGGCAAACTCGTAAAGGATCTGGTCCCCACGGGAGACCAGCTAGACCACTGCCCGGTCGAATACCCCACCAGTCGGGTCCGGTAGTTTACCGGCCGGTCGTACACCGGCAAGCTGTAACGGAAGACCAAATCGTTGTTTACGTAGTCGAGCACAGCGGGTTCCTCCGTTACCCGTAGTTCCCGCCGAGCCTTTGGCGTTCCGTAACGGCCGCTCACCCGCAGCGGGGCGTTATCGTTGATTTCCGGCGCAATGCTGACCTGTGCGTAGCCGTCCGTGAGCAGAAAAAGAAATTCCTCCTCATTCCAGGGGATGATTTCCGGGAAGGGGAACCGCAAGCGAATGGGTAGCTCTATGATCTTATTGCTTCCCCGGTAGACTCCGATCCGGTCGGTCTGGTAGAGGAACCAGGTGCCTTCCGAACGACCGTTCAAACAGTAATTTCCCGGTTTCAGCGGGACGCCACGAAACGATTCTAACTCCCGGAGTTCTCCTTCCGAAAACTGCCATACCCCTTCCGCATTTTGGACCAGCAGCGTGTCCCCGAAAGTAGTGAGGCTGGCCTTGACCAGCTTGGCTGCCGGCAGCGTGTCAAGACTGACCAGCGTCCGGCAATCTTCGCTCAGGGAAAAGTGAAAGCCTCCCCGAGAGCCATGCAGCGCCAGGTATTCTCGCCTCCCCGTTTGGGCCAGGTAACGGATGGGCTGAGAGAATCCATCGATGCTGAGGGTACTAACTCCGGCTTCCCCGATTTCGAGGAGCTGGAGTCCGGTGTAGGTGGCCTGCAGCAATTGGCCGGGCTTATCCGCGACGGGCAGGGTGCACCATCCGCCGGAGCGATCGGATATCAGCCTGGCCGTAGAGTCCTGCACCAGAAAAGTTCCTTCGTTGTGGCCACAAAGCAACCCCTCCTCCAGGGGACGCAGTTCCCAGACCTGACCAGCCGTACCCGGTACCAGTCGGTATTGTTTCTGTCGGGGCGACCACCAGTACAGGCCCTGGTTGGTTCCGAAGTAGGTAAGTTCCCCGAAATTGGCGGCGGCATAAACCGTTCCGGGCGGACGGTCTTCTCCCTGGTGGTACCGCACCGCCCGGGAACGGTCCACCATGTCCAGGCCACGGTCCAGCCCCAGCCAAAGATTACCAAAGCGGCTTTCCCGCATCGCCAATACGGTATTATTGGCCAGGCCCGATCGTTCGTTCAGCCTGGTGATCAATCCCTCCTGCGGGTCAACAAAAAAGACTCCCCCATTGATGGTTCCGATGGCCAGACGACCGTCGCGCAAGCGGCACAGGCGGTTGGCCTGGGTTTCGGCCAGCAATTCATTCACGGCTTCCCACCAGGGGAGCAGCTGGCCGCCATCAAGTTGGTAAACCGCATCGGCGGTGCCGATGAGGAGTACGCCATCTATTTCGGTCAGGCCGATCACTTCCCCTTCTCCGAGACCTTCCGTTCCGGGCAGCAAGACAAAATGATCACCGCCCTCCCAGCGGTAGACGCCACTTCCGGTAACCGGCACGAGCAACTCGCCGTTCACCACGGTAGCAAACATCATGACTCCGGGGGGAAGAACGGTTTCCATGTTCTCTCCGTCGTAGATGAACAGTCGTCCGAAGGACTGGAAGACCACCCGCCCGTCCGGCAAAACTTCGATGTGCCAGATCTCTTCGTCCTTATCTTCCGGCATCAACTGCCCGGATAAGGACCGCCACTGCGGGCTCAGACCGGCAGCCTCCGCGAAGTACCCCAGTTCCCCAAAGCCACCAGCGTATACCTTGGTTCCCGAGGCCGCCACCGCCCGCACGGTGGGCTTGTTGGGCAGGGGAAGGGTCTGCCACCCTCCTCCATCGTAGCGCAAAACGCCGACGGCATTGGCCACGTATACGAAGCCCGCCTCATCCTGAGTGACGTCCCAGTTTTGTACGCCGCCCACGAAATTCTCTCCGGCAAAATGGTGAATCCGGGGAGTAGGCAGGGGGCCCTGGGCCCCCAGGAAGTAGGGAGCACACCACAATACGTGTAACCACAAAAGAAACTGACGTGGGACCAAAGGCTGTTTTTTTCGGCGAAGCAAGGTAGTAAACCAAATAGTTTTACTCCGGACATCCATAAGAACGAACAAACCATTCGCGGCCATCAACTGTTAGCCCACAAATCCCCCCAGCAACTTTGCCCAGCTCCCTCGAAAGGATTTTGTTACGTATGTCCGATGCACCTCCCGGCCGCCTGGAGGTAATGACTGAATTGGTGGATATATTCCGCAATAATTACCGGGAAACGGGTAAAATTGACGGCGTCTTCCTGGAGCTGGAACAGGCCCTGAAGACCGAACCGAAATTTCGGGAAGGGCTGCTGAAGTGGATGAATTACGTCCTGCAGCACTACGACTTTTTCTCCTTTTTCACCCAGTACTCCTTCCTGGACCAGAGTAGCTTCCTCCTCGGAATCTGGGCGCGGATTAAGAACCGGGTGATTCCCCGGGTTCCTCCCGAAACGGACATCCAGCACTTCTTACTGACGGTATTCCGGCTAAAGGAGGACCTCCCCTGGATCAGACAGCTGCCCGCGGACGGTCTTGACCGGCTTTTTGGCCCGGACCAGGTGCAACTGGATACCCGACGGGTGGAGGAGCAACTGAATTTATCCATTCAGTCGCTTGGGGTGAAGATTGGTGGTTTCGGACTGGACCACCGGGTGCGGCAGCTCTTCCGGCGGCTCGACCTAGACACCCGGCCGTTTGCCCGGCTTCAGGAAGTGGTCTCGGATCCAGCGCCCCCGGAGGATACCGAAAGTATATTTCGGCTACTGAAGGCCGTACGGGCCAACATCATCAGCTTGCGGCTGCGGAAGAACGAGATCGGCACCACGCTCAAGCTCACCTTCGAAAGCAAAAAGGCACTGGATAGCCTGGCCATTCTCGAAGAGCTCCTGCACCTGCGCGCCGCGCCCAATGAAAAAAGTAACTGGCTGCGGGTATTTGAAACGGCTGCGGGCGGGGAAGTTCACCGGATGCACATCGGTCGCTTCATTAACGAAAACCTGGACCTGCTGGCGTTAGAAATTGTAAAGCGTACGGCCCGTTCCGGCGAGAAGTACATTGCGGAGAATCGGTCCGAATATTATGGCATGTTACGGGGTAGCCTTTTGGGGGGCTTGCTGATTGCCATTTTCGCGGCAGTAAAGGTTGGCCTGTACGAGTTACCCACGGATAAGCTACCACAATCGCTGCTCTTCAGCATCAATTACGCCATGTGTTTCGTGCTGGTCAAAGTCTTTGGGGGCACCATTGCCACCAAGCAGCCCGCCATGGTCGCCTCGACGATCATCAAAAAAATTGATCAGAATAATGACCTGAAATTGGGCGCAATCGAAGAAATTGTTTCTTTGATCAAACAGGCCAGTCGGAGTCAGTTTATCTCTTTTGTGGGTAATATCTTCGCGGCACTTCCGCTGGCGGTCCTGATTGCCAGGGCATCCTTCTACGTCAACGGCATCAGTTTTGTCACTACGGAAAAGGCAGAAAAATTGGTCCACGACCTCTGGCCCTTCGCCGGAAACGGACTAGGATTCGCGGCCATCGCCGGCGTTTTCCTGGCCTTCGCTGGCCTGATCTCCGGCTACCTCGACAACAAAGTGGTGGCCAGTGAAATGGAAACCCGACTCAATCACCACCCGCTCCTACGGTGGCTGCTTCCCGAAGAGACCCGGAAAAATTTTGCGGCCTACCTCTGTAAAAACCTGGGAGGCTTGAGTGGCAACGTCAGCCTGGGTTTCTTCCTCGGCATGGCCGGCTACCTGGGCTACCTCACTGGCCTGCCCATTGACATCCGACATATTGCCTTCAGCTCGGCCAACTTTGGCTTTGCCCTGGCCACCATCGATCTTACCCTCCCTACCCTGCTGCTCGCATCCCTGAGTATCCTCATCATCGGAGCAACCAACTTCGTCGTCAGCTTCGGCATCACCCTCTACATCGCCCTGCGCTCCCGCAGCATCACTTTCGGCAGAACCTTTAGCCTGCTGGGCCGCCTATTACTGGAAATTAGTGTTCGCCCCTGGACGTTCCTGTTGTTTCCCCGTAGCCAGGCCCCGGAGAAGGGGTAATTCTGGATGTCTTAGAACAGCGATTAGCCAGACAACTGGAAAGAAGAAAATTTTGGATGAGTAAAATTATGGCAAAGTTGTCCGCCATTCCTCCTCCAACGACAGCGGAGCAATCCAACCCAGCGAATCAAACTGCAGGGGACTGCTCCAGTACTGAAAATCGTGGCCCTTCACGTTATCGGACGCCGAGCCCCACAGGTCCCCCATCCAGATAAATTCGGTCTTCCCCTCCGTTTGCAGCGACATCACGTAAGTCTGCTGGGCGGGAATGATGACGGGGCCGGGACGGTCATTGGAAACATAAATCTCCCCTTCACTTCCAATAATTTCCGTGAGCCGCACGGCGTACGGAAAGTCCGACCGGGGTCGCATCCGGATCCGCTTTCCGGCGAGTGATGAAACGTCAAACTCCAGCACCTGCAGCATATTCTTTTGGGTCACCTCCGGGGCCAGCTCCCCGGCGGGCCGCCAACCGTGGTCGTAGAACTCCACGCTGAAGCCCGGTAGCTCAATGAGCTGATGGACCTGGGGGTTGTCTACCTGTCCACACTGCCCCGAACGGTCCCCGGTGAAGTGATGGAGCGTCAGTCGGTCTCCCTCATCGGGAACATCCAGGATCAGGGATTCAAAGGTAGAATCGATCCGGTTCAGAGCGGTGTAGTCGGTGGTGAAATACGTGCCGTCCGTAAGCTTGTGGGCCCGCCGGCCGGGAAGGCGGTTGATGTTATTCGTCAGGGTCCATTCCCCCAGGGGATCGTCGGCCACGTACACGCGGGCCCCGGCTCCCTGGTTGCAAAAACAACAGGTGTAGTCGGTGAGTAAATAATAAATATCCTTGCGCTTAAACATGGAGCCCGCCTCACAGTACTGGGCAATGTAGCCGCCGTTCTCCAGACTGGAAGAGGTATAATCCGGATTAAGCTTTTCTACGGATACCCGGTGCCCCTGGATGGTATTGTAGCTGATGTAGGCCGTCTGGTCGTCGTCGACGAACAGACCGAAATCCCCCACCCCCAGCTCGGAGTGCGCCACCTTGACGTCGGGGTTCTGGATGGTGAACGGTCCGCCGGGCGAATCCGAAACAGCTACGCCAAAGTGTCCATCCCAGAGTTCCGGATACCAGTTGTACCAGAAAACGTACTGTCCGCTGGCCTCGTGAAAAATCACGTGCGGCCGGTAATACACCCCCGAAGGAGGGTCAATCAGCGCCGGTCCCAGGTGCTCCCAGGTCACCAGGTCGTCACTGCGGTACACGTGGTATTCATTGGCCTTGGTGAAGCCATTCGTCTTCCCGTACTGGGTGCCGTACCAGTAGTAAGTCCCCCCAAATTCGATCACCCTACCATCGTGGGCATCGACGATGTTTCCGTCGGTGGTCCGGCGGGGCTCCAGGTTGGAGATGGTCACGGTTTTACCCGCTTCCGGTGGGCCCTGGGTGGCTTCGCCGGAGGAACAGGAGGGCGCCAGCGCGCAGGTGCCAAGGAGTGCAGCAAAGAGCAGAGTGAAGGTTCGGATCATAACCCGAAAACTAAGTGCTGCGGCCCAATAATCGCTCAGGATACCACAGGACACTTACGGTGGAGTGCCGCTACTCTACTACCTCCACCGCCATCCCTTTCGGAGCGTCGTATTCGATCAGTAGTTCTTCCCCCTTCCGCTGTACCTCTACTCGTAGGAGCCCAAGTGGTGTATCTACGGTAGCTTCCACTCGTTGCAACGGTCCGAGTTGTGGGCGTATCCGCACCCGACGATATCCCGGTTCCAGAGGAGCAACTCCGGCGACGTACTGAGACAGCAGGGTCAGTCCTCCCCCACTCCAGGCGTGGTTATCGGTACCGCCGCCGTACTTCGCCGAGCCGATCTCCCAGCCTTCCCACAGAGTAGTTCCGGGGCCATTGACCATCGGCCCGAATCGTTCCTTCATGCGCGTAAGGGCATCTTCGGGATACCCCATCTGAAAGAGGGCTTCCTCGACGTACTTCTCAAAGTAGGGGCTGGCGTGGCGCTGCTCGGCAAACACTCGCCTCAGAGCCGGGAAATACTCCTTCGGAGCGATCCCCGCTACCACCGCCAGGGAAGCTCCCCGGTCGTCCGGCGGGCCCTGGTGGGCCGGGCTCCGGTAGGCCTCGCCGGTCCAAAACTGCTCGTTGAAGGCCTTTTTCAGTCGTTTCATTTTGGCAAGGCTTTGGGTGTGGGTTTCCTGATCGCCCACCAGCTGGGCCATATCCTCCAGGCCCCGCAGGGCCAGGTAATACCAACCGTTAAAGATCAGGGGCATGTCCTTGTTGTCTCCCCAGTCACCCCAGGTCCAGCCTCCCTTGCGGGGTACGACGAGTCCCGTCTCGTCCTGCTGCCAGATGGCCAAATAGCGCTTCACGGCGGGGTATACCTCCCGGATCAGGTCGGCATCACCGGTATGCTGGTAATAATTCCAGATGCCGAAGAGGCCCACGCTGGCCAACATCTGGGTGGGCAATTCGCCGTCCCAGTTGCCCGCCGGCACCGGACTGTAGATGGTGCTGTCCGGCCGCTGCCAGTCCATGAGTTCTCGGATGGCCTTTCGGGTCAGGGCATCGCTGCTCCGGTCCAGGGCGTAGAAGGTTTCGCCGCTTTCCAGCACGACGTCACCCCACCACTGGGCCCGTTCGCGGTCGGGGCAATCCATGTAATTATCCCGCATGGTTACGTAAAGCGTTCGGCGAGCCTTGTCCCACAAGCGGTTGTAGAAGGGATCGTCGGCGGAAAAGGCCCCGGTAAATTCGGTGGCGTAACCCGTTTCCCGGAACCGCAGATCGTGTACGACCGTACCGGCCGGAATGGTGTAGATCACGTGGTGGCCGTTAAACCATCCGGGACTTTCAAAAGTCTGCTTAATGCCGGGTCTGGGCAAGTAAATAGTGCGGACGTTGGGCGGGCCACCCCCCCGGTAATTGTCCGTGCGCACGTCAAGGGTATCCACCGCAGCATTCGCCGGAGGAGTAATGGTCATCATGGCCGTTACCTGAGCGTTGTAGGGAAGCTGGAGCTCCAGCGGAGTGCCGTCACTGGTGAAGGGGAAGGTCGGCGCGTTGGCGTAAGCCTGGAGGCCAAAATCTTTCCACTGGGGGATGGGCCGTGCGACGGCCCGGCCGTCGCGGGAAAAGCTGATGGCCGGCTTCAGGTCTCCCGCATAGCCGTAGAGGGTTTGATCTGCCCGATACAGCGGACTGGCGTTTTGGGCCGAAAAGGCCACGTTGGACTCGGGCAAACGGTAGTTTGGGTAGGGAGGCCCCGAATTTCTTGAGAAGGCCTCGTGAAGCCCCGCCATCCAGGAGGTATCCGATACGAGCCCTAACCGTGGGGCTTGAAACCATAACCCGGCCCGGCCACTGTTCTGGTGAGAAAAGCCGTCTTTGCCAAAGTACCACACCAGGACGGACACGCGGTTTCGTCCCGGTCGGAGGTGCTCGCTGAGGTCCACTGAATCCACGTAATACCCTCCCGGCACCGGCCCCCACTTCAGTCCTCCTTCCCGAATGACCAGGGAGTCGTTCACCCAGAGCCAGTATTTTGAATCTGCGGCAATTTGCGCCATCACGGGCCTCCGCTGCTCCGACCGATTACCGGGCACCTGCGCGTCGGCGCCCGACCAATCAAAGTTTTTCTCGAAGACTAGCCAGCTGTTGGCCAGGGAACTGTCCCGAAATGCTGGCACCGTGATCCACTGCGCCGAAGGGGTATTGGGTTCCCGAGTGATTTGCTCCCCCACCGAGCAGGATAGCAAGTAACCGACGAGGATTAAGTAAAGCAAAAAACGCATAGTAAGACAAATTAGGTCTAAGGTGGACCATCCACCTGAAGCCGGAGGGAAACAAACCAAAAATGAGGACCCGGCCGACACTTGCCAACCGGGCCCTCCATCAATTCAATTGCGTAGCGGCGCTCATCAGGCATTCCGCAGCGCATTGATCATGCACATCTTAACGATACAGAATCAATTTTCTGACGGTCGACTGGTTACCGTGTACAATTCGCAGGAAGTAGACACCGTTGGCCAGGCCGGTATTGTTCCACCGGAGCTGTTGCTCTCCCACCGGGAGTTCCCCGGAGAAAATCCGGGAGACCTCGCGGCCATTCAGGTCAAACAATTGCAGATCGTAGCGGCCGGACCGGGGCGCCTGGAAGGTGACGTTAAGTTCTTCACCGAAGGGGTTGGGATAAGCCCCGAGGTAGAATACGTCATCCTCTTCCGGTTCAATCACGTTGGTCGTCAGGCGGGCGGATTGCCATTCGGTGGCGATTCGCAGCTCGTCGAAGGTGGTGACGTAGGGCGTCTGATTGGCTCCATCACCGTCGACCCGAATACGGATGATATCGATGGGCGCACCGTCGAAAACCGTCGTCAGGCCGTAGTTGAAGGCCGTAGACGTATCGGGCTCCACGTTGAGGGGCGGATCAATCCACATGGCCACGCTATCGGGAGCACCATCGGCGGCCGTCTGTACGCGGAACACCAGCCAGTGCAGGCCTTCGTCCATTACTTCAGAACGACGGGAGTTGCCGGAGGGAGGCGTCACGAAGCCCAGTAGGCCATCACCAAACTGCCGACCCACCGAGAGGCGTTGGCCGCCGTTGGCCGCAATGCCCGAGCTGCGGAAGGTCACGTTGGCTACGTTATCCAGCGCGTCCGGCTCCAGGGTGTTCATCAGGAAGGTCATCCAGTAGGTCCGGCCGTCGCTCAGCAGCGGGAAGGCCAGTTTGCGGTCCGCACGAATGTTCCGTCCCGATTCGAAGAAGCCAAACTCTACCTTATTGCCTACCTCTTCGAGATCGGGCAGGTCGATGCTTCCTTCGGTGATGGTCACTTCGTTAACTTCTCCGGCGCCGGACGCGTCGGTCCAAACACCATCCCAGAAGGCATTGATCCCTCCCGTGCCAAACAGGCTCAGGCCCGCATCGTAGTTGAAGGGCTCGTAGGCCAGCAGGGCCGGATCATCGGACCCGAAGTTGGGGGAAACGTCCCGGAAACTGAAGCCGGTGTAAATCTCGTCGGCAAAGAAGTCCAGTTGCGTGGCCCCGGCCGCGGAGATCCGCAGGCGATCAAAGCCATTTTCGATGGCCAGATCGGTGAGGGTGAATACCGCTTCCTCGGGGTCGGGAAGGACGTCCGAAAGCGGATTAACCCAGATCCGGGCGGTATCGGCAACGCCCGCGCCGTAGATGTCCAACTGCACCACGACCCAGTTCGTTCCGTTGAAGGTCTGTACGGGGGAAGCCTGGGAGGCACCGTTATAGGTCACCGCCAGGTTTGTGGTCCCTCCGGTCCGTCCGATGGTCAGCACGGGAGTATCTCCGTCCACCAGGCTGATGCCGCCGTTGTTACCAATGCCACTTTCGGTGACGTCGGTAAGGAAGGTCATCCAAACGGTGGATTTTGCGGGAGAATCTTCGGCAAAGCGAGCAAAGTAGGGACGCTCGTAGGTTACTGCGTCGCCCACCTGGGAAACGGACGCCTTATTGCCGGTGGCGTCTACCCGGTCCGAAGCAATCGATCCTTCGGCCAGCGTTATGCTGCCGTCGATTTGCTCCCATCCAGAGAGCCATCCGGTGCCGCCATTCTGTTCGTTGAGGTCTTCCCCGGCGGGATAATCGAAGGGCTCGGTGGCCACCACGGGTTCCGTGGGGTTCTGAATGTCCAGGAGGTCATTGGGAACGATGTCCGCGAAGGAAGCCCCCAGGTAAATGTCGTCCCATACGGCGGTTACGCCGGGGTTCCCGGCCACCTTCAGGGCAATGGCATCCCAATTGGTGAGGTTGGCGGAGCCCACTACGTCAGCCGTGTCCCGGCTGGGGGCGGCGTTGAGGTCGGGATCCACCCACATGTAAACGGCATCATTGGCCGAAGTACCGTCGGTATCCAGTTCGAGGACCACGAAGTGGCCTTCGGAAGCACTGGCGTCGCTGGTACCCTGCCCGATGATCCGCAGGTTGGAACCATTGAAGGAGCGGCCCACCTGCAGCAGTTCTCCGGGAGCACCTACCGGCAGCTGGTCGAAATCGGCCAGGACGAGGTTGGTTACGTTGGGGCCGCCGTTTTCGGAATCGAACCAGAAGCCGACCCAGGTGGTCCGTCCCTGGTCGCCGTAGGTTCCGGCGAGCCTTCTGGCCACCACTCCGTTGGCGGTAAAGCTTACTTTGTTGCCGCTGGTTTGTTTGAGCAGGTTGAAGTTCTCTACCCCACCCTCGGTGATCGGTTGGTTGCCGTCGGCCACCAGGGTCCAGGCACCGTCCCAGCCGGAGCCGCCGGTTTGACCGTTGATGCTGTCCACCATGGCGTAATCAAAGGTTTCCATCGCTCCCGCGGGAGCTTCGGGTACAACTTCAAAATCTGCCGGCACGACGTCGGCAAAGGTCTGGCCGATGAAGATATCGTCCGCCGTGAAGATCAGTCCGGCAGCGCCTTCCGCCTTCAGGGATACCCCATGAATGGTGGCGGTAGGATACAGCTTATTGGCGATGTTGGCGTTGGTGTCCGCGGGCATTTCTGCCGGAGACGGATCAACCCAAACGTTAAGTATCCATTGATCGGAAGTATCGCTGGCCACCAGGCGGCCTACCACCCAGCGGGCGGAATTCCCCTCAAACAGGGCACCGGAATTATTGGCCCCGACGCCACCGCCCGTGGCGAAGAGGTTGCGGTTGCCAAAGCGCTTACCGATAATGATGCGTTCGTAGTTGTCCTGGGTGGTATCCGCAAATACCAGGGTTCCCACGTTATTACCCACGTTGCCCGAGACGGCCATGTGCGTGGAAAACCAAACGGTGCCGTTGTTCTCCTGCGTTATCGGCGTTTCCAGGTATCGAATCACGCGATTGGGTTCCCCGGCGGAGGTGGCAGCGTAGGAGTTGGAACTGGTGCGGGCCAACAGGTTTTCGTTGACCAGTCCTCCGGAATTGATTACCGCAAAGGTGGTATCGGTCGCAATGGTATCCCAGGCACCGGCCCAGCCATCTTCCGCTTCACCGGAACCGACAACTTCATCACCGGTGGCGTAGTTAAACTGCTCGAAGGCAATGGCCGTCTGGGGAATGGACGTATCGATCAGGTCGTCGGGGACGACGTCAGCGAAGGCATCGCCGACCAAAATGTCATCCCAGCGGGAGGTTACGCCGGGGCCACCTTCCTGGAGCAGGGCAATGGCGTTCCAGTCGGAAAGGTTGCGCAGGCCAACGGCGTTGGCGTCTTCCCGACTCGGGGGAGCGTCCAGATCGGGATCAATGTATACGTAAATTTCGTCGTTGGCGGCCGTGCCGTTGGTTACGACCTCCAGCACCACGAAGCGTGCTTCCGCCGAGCTGATGCCCGTGCCGGATTGGGGTCCCCCCTGGACGATGGCAATATTAGGGTTATTAAACCCACTACCGATCTGGGCCAGTCGGCCACCGCCACCGGAGTCCGCCAGGGCGGCCTCATCGGCGAGGACAAAGTGAGAGACATTACCTCCGGCGTTTACCGTCTGAAACCAATATCCGATCCAGAAGGTCCGGCCAACGTCGCCGTACTGGCCGTCCAGGCGGCGAACCACCCGGGTGCTCGTGGACACCGTAGCGTTGGTACCGCTGGTCTGGCGCTGCAGAATGTCGCTGGTAATGCCGGTAGCTTCCATCACCGGGCTCAATCCGGCCCGCAGCATCCAGTCGCCGTCCCAGCCGGTGCCGCCAGCGCCAACTTGCGTCAGACTGTCACCCACTTCGTAGGCAAACTTTTCCGTGGCTCCCGGTGAGAATTCACCGATGGAGATCAAGTCGGAGGGCACCACTTCAGCGAAGGTGCTGCCGAAGTAGAGATCATCCACGCTTAGGTCTACGCCGGCGCCCCCTTCTGCTTTCAGCTGGATGGCGTGAAAGGGCCGGTTGGCGTAGGCTTTATTCATGATTTGAGCGTCGGCTTCTTGGGGCTCAGCGGCCGGATCGGTATCGACCCAAAGATCAAGGAGCCACTGGTCGTTGTCCGTATCGAAGGTCATGTGGCCCACGAGCCAACGCGCGTCGGTGCCCTGGAACTGTAGTCCGGAATTCGTGGCACCTGCGCCCGCGCCCGTCGCAAAAACGTTACGATTACCGAAGCGCTTACCAAAGGTTACGCGCTCGGAGTTGTCCGTCGTATCCACCAGGGAGAGCGTGGCAGCATTCGCCAGGGAGGTGCCCTCAACGGCGAGATGCACACTAAACCAGAAATCACCCGTGGCCGACGTAATCGGAGCGGTAAAGTACCGCTGGTACCGATTCTGCGGCCCCGTGGAAACAATTACGGCCCGGTTATTCGACGTCCGGGCCAGCAGCGTTTCGTTGAGCACCCCACCGGTAGCGACCAGGGAGGTATCCGCATCACTGGTGGCCACCCAGCCGGAGGACCAGCCATCGCCGGCGGCTCCGTTTCCGGCCAGCGTAGCGGAGGCCGGATAATCGAAACCGTCGGAGGCCGCTTGCGCCCACAGCCCCGCTCCGGTCAGGAGGGTCAAAAGAAGAAAGGTTATTTTTTTGTGCATAATCGGTGATTTTTAGGTTGAGGAGTGCTTGTTGGCCGGGACAGTGAATTACTATTCCCAGCCCGGATTTTGGGTGTAGCCGTATCGTTCTACTTCATTGAAGGGGATCGCGTAGAGGATGCGAATGTTCTGGTAGGCGTCGGCGAAGGGATCGAGGTAGTCCTGACAGGCACGCTGCTCCGCACCATGGGCCGTCATTACCTCCAAAAGGTTGCCGTAGCGCTGCAAATCCCACCAGCGGTGATTCTCGAAGGCCAGCTCCACCCGTCTTTCCCGACGAATGGCCTGACGCAGATCCTCTTCCGTGCTGATGTCAAGTTCCGGCACCGGGTTGCCGGGGAAGTAGAGCGGAAGTCCGGCCCGGGTACGGATAAGGTTCACGTATTCAAATACCTGGTTGGGGATTCCACCCTCCGTTTCCAGCAGGGCCTCGGCCTGCATGAGGATCACGTCAGCGTAGCGGAAAACGGGATAATTCTGATCACTTCCTCCCTGCGTTACCGGTGGGAAAAAGTATTTGGTGGAATAGGCAATGAGTTCGTTGTCGGGATCATTAGGATCCTCGTCGTAATAGCCGATACTGCCCGCAAAGCGGCGGTCATTGGGTTCGAAGGCCGCAATTAAGTCCTTGGTGGGCATATTCTTACTGGCGGCGCTGGGACTGACAAAAATCCCCTGGGTCAGGGTTTGTCCCGACTGGTACGGTAACCAGTTAATGAAGAACCCAGCTCCCTGGCTGGCCGCCACGCTGAATTGGTTGGCAAAAATGATTTCGGTACTCTCCTGGTTGCCCGGACCGAAGACGTCGCGGAAATTCGGCTCGATGCTGTACAGGCCTGAGTCAATGATGGCCTGCAGCAGGGGGATGGCCGCCGTATAATTCCGGTCGGCGAAATACACCTTGGCCAGGAGCATCTGGGCCGCCGCCCTGGTGGCCCGTCCGCGATCAATGTTCCCCCACACTTCGGGCAGGGAGTTGATGGCCAGTTCCAGATCCGGAATGATAATCTGGCTGATGATCTCTTCCCGCGGGGCCCGGCGCAGCGCCAGGATTTCCGCAGCTTGGTCTTCACTTTCGATGATGTTCGTTACCGGCACGACGTCGCCAAAAGTCTGGGTCAGGATGTAGTAGTAAAAGGCACGAAGAAATGCCGCCTGGCCCTTGATGGCCACCTTATCCGCTTCGTCGGAGAAGGGAATGGGGTCAATCAGCTCCAGGATATAATTTGTTTTGGAGATTCCCCGGTAGGCGGGCCCCCAGATATTTCCGTGAATACCACTGGAGGCCGTTAACGCAAAATAGTCGATCTCCTCTACGGCCAGGGAACCCCGGTCGTTGGGATTGGGGATGAAGGTGGTGTTGTCGGACCGCATCTCTACGGTGCGGTACAGGGCCACGTTGTATAATTCACGCAGCTGAACGTAGGCTCCGTTGACGGCCCCCAGGGCTTGTTCTTCGGTCTGGAAGAAGTTTTCCACGGAATACCGGCCCTGCGGCTGGTAATTGAGAAATTCGTCCTCGTTGCATCCTACGGTCAGCAAGGTGGTCAGGGCCGAGAACAGAACAAAGAACTTATTAATGGTACGCATGAAAGCGGATTTTCTTTTTGGTAAAGGTGGAATCGTCCCGATGGCCAAGCCCGCACGAAGCGTCGGGCCGGATTTCGGGCAATGCTGCCGGGACATCTACAAACTCGTCTTAAGCCCGAAGGTGAAGGTCCGGGTGATGGGGTAAGAACTGTAGGCGATGTTTCGCTCAAAGGGATTACCCTGACGTTTCACCTCGGGGTTACCCTGGAATTCACTCAGGATGAGGGCGTTCTGGACCCCAAGGGATACCGTGAGGGTTTTGAGCAAATTTTGCCGTTTAAGCAACTCCCGGAAATCATAGCTCAACGTAATGTTGCTGATTCTCAGGAAGTCGCCACTCACCACCCCCGCACTCGTGGGCGTCCGGTAGCGCTGGCTGGAGGCCGCCGTAGTGGTGGTGGGGGCACGCAGGCTGTAATCCTCCGAACCGAACCGGTAGCGGTTCAGAACTTCGCGTCGCATGTTGAACACGCCATCGGTGTTCAGCTCGATCTCCCGGCGAAGGTCGTAAATCAGGCCACCCAGTTCACCGTTGGCGTTGATGCGGAGCTTCCAGTCTTTGTAGGTAACAAAGGTGCTGAAACCGTAGGTCAGATCCGGAAGGGGGTTCCCCAGGAACACGTAGTCCTCACCAACTTCCAGTCGGCCGTCACCGTCGCCGTCCAGGTAGAAGGGTGATCCCACCGTAGCACCACTGTACTTGGGCACTTCGGGGTCGGCAATCATTTCTGGTGTGTAGAGCCCGAGTAGCTGAAGACCGTAGTACTGGCCCACCGGGCCACCCACGAAGGTTCTGCTGACCCGTACCCCATTCCCACCGGGCGTAAGGAAGATCGGCGCGTTGGCCGTTCCGATCTGCACGATCTCGTTGCGGTTAACCGCTCCGTTGACCTTGAACTGCAGGACGAAATCAGACTTCCGAATGGGCGTTCCGCCAATGGACAGTTCAATGCCCTCGTTTTTGATCTCTCCGCGGTTACTAATTTGGACGCCAAAACCTGAAACCTGTGGCTGAGGGTTACCGAAGAGTAGGTCCGTGTTCCGGGCGCGGTAGACCGTGGCCTCAATGTCCATCCGGTCGTTAAACAAACCGATGTCCACGCCGAAGTCAATCTGCTTGATGGTCTCCCACTGAAGCTGGGCGTTCGGTAGTCGGTTGACCTGGAAGCCGACGGCGTTTTGTCCGCCGAAAACGTAGTCGTTTCGTCCGACCTGCCCCTGGTAGAAGGATTCGTCTACCTGCTGACTTCCCGTTTGCCCTACGGAAAGTTCAAAGCGTAGATTGTTGATGATGCCAGACTTCGGGAACCAGGGTTCGTTGGATGCCCGCCAGCCCAGTCCGATTGCCGGGAAAATTGCGTTTCGGCGATCGGGGCTAAACCGGCTGGAAGCGTCTCTGCGAACGGAGCCGGTGATGGCGTAGCGATCGTCAAAATCGTAGCGTACCCGACCGATGATGCCAATCAGGGCGCGCTGGCGAACCTCCTCATTACCGTTGATATAATACCGGTTGATGGGATCTTCAATGGTGGGGTTCTGGAGATCTTCGGGGTTAATCAGCCAGACATTATTCGTGTTGAACAACTGAAAATCTTCGTTGATCAGGAAGTTATTCCCGATGCTGAAGCGGTCCAGCTGGTAGTACTCGGCGTTGTAGCCCGCCAGCACCTCTACCTTATGCTTTCCGAAGGTCCGGTTGAACCGTAAGATAGATTCGGAGAGCAGCCGGAGTTCTTCTCTCCGGCGGGTATTGACGCCACTGTTGCTGGGTGGATTGGTATTGGCCGGCGTAAGCCCGGCACCGACTACGGACCCTGGCGTGAAGGTTCTTCCCCGGTTGAAAATCAGGTTAGCGGCTGCCTTTTGGGTGAAGGTGAAGTGCTTCAGGAATTTAGCGGTTAGCGTAACCTGGCTCTGAATCTGTCGGTTGACCGAGAGGTTTTTCTGATTTTGCAGCTTGTACAGCGGGTTAGCCTGGAAGAAGGGCAGCAAATCTCCCTTGGTCGTTTCGGTCAGGTTTCCGTTTTCGTCGAAGGCCGGTGCGGAAGGGTCGGCCCAGCGGGCAACCTGCAGCACGTGGTAAGCCTGGAATTGTCCCTGCGTCGGGTCGGTGTTGCCGGACTCATTCACCGTCATGGAGGGTGCCAGCATCATGCCGATCCGCAGCCAGTCCGTAATGTCACTATCCAGATTTGCCCGCAGGGTATAGCGCTCCAGTCCAGTAGTCTTGATGACCCCTTCGGTGTTGAAGTAACCGGCCGAGATGTTGTACTTCGTTTTTTCGGTTCCGCCCCGGATGCTGAGGTCCAGGTTAAAGGCGGCCGCATCCTGGGTGATCAGGTCATACCAGTCGGTACCCCGACCGTAGCTTTCCGGATTCTGCAGGTTATCCGGAATTACGGGCTCGTTGCCCGCCGCCGCGGCGGCGTCTTCTATTCGTTCCCGCTGGAACTGGGCGAGCTCGGCGGCCGTGAGGATATCCGGCTTTTCCCGCTCCATGATGGAGGACACACCGGTGTAGGTGTTGACGTTGATTTGTGGTTTACCCGCTCTACCCTTCTTGGTCGTAATCAGGATCAGGCCGTTGCCCGCCCGGGCGCCGTAGAGCGCCTTACCGGAAGCGTCGCGGACGACCGAGATGGATTCGATATCGTTGGGGTTGAAGAGTGACAGGAAGTTGTCCTGCTCCGAGTTGTTGTAGGTCCCGTAGGGCACGCCGTCCACCACGATCAGGGGGGCGTTGTTCCCCGTGGTTCCGATTCCCCGGATCAGTAATTCTGAGCCCGCATCGGGGCGCCCCGATCCGGTCCTTACCTGCAGGCCGGGAATTTGGCCGGCCAGCGCCTGGTCAAAGCTGGGCACCGGAAGGTTCTCCAGTTGGCGGCTGGTAATGTTGTCCGTGGCACCGATCACGTCTGCCTTCTTTTCCTCACCGTAGGCAATCACGACCACTTCATCAAGAATTTCTGTGTCGGGTTCCATGACCACGTTCAGTCGGGTACGATTTCCCAGAGTAACCACCTTACGCTTGTATCCGGTGTAGGAAAAGGCCAGGCGTTTGGCACCCTCGGGGACGGTCAGCTCATAGTTACCGTCCAGGTCAGAAACCGTACCAATGGTCGTATTGCCATCGACGTAGATACTGACTCCGATGAGGGCCTCTCGGTCCGTGTCCGTGACGTTGCCGGTGATGACCCGTTGGGCAAAACCGGTGGCCGAAAGAAGACACATAAACAGGGCCACGGATATCGGTATAACTTTTTGCATGATCGTGATTTCGTTTAACACGTAGTGAGTAAAAATCAAAGAAGAGCAAAGGTGAGTTTTGCTGAATTCTGCTAATAAAGGAACCGGTAACCGGGGCGCATTAGCGTCCTGTAGTATCCTGTTTCCGGGCAGGAAGATTCCACTTACCTTCGGTTCAGATGACGTTGACCCCCTGTCATTTTCAGGTATCGATGGTGACAATAAACCGGGCGCTGGCGCGCAGGTGCCATGCAGAGTCAATTGCCACTTAAACATCTAACCATCAAGAAATTAGCAGGACATTACAAAGCACAAATCATGCAAAAACTATGGCCGCTGGTACTCCTCGTGGTACTTTCCGCTTGTACCACTTCCCAAACCACCGAAAAGGGAGAGGCAAAAGTCCGGACCAAGTCACTGACCACCCCGAACATCATGCTGGTTGTGGCCGACGATCTTGGCCTGAATGATCTTGGCTGCTACGGGAATGAAATCATCGAAACGCCCCGGATTGACGCCCTGGCGGAGGGTGGCATTCGCTACACGGCGGCCTACTGCGCCGCCCCCATTTGCTCGCCCAGCCGGGCGGCCATCCAAACGGGCCTGCATCCCGTCCGGATCGGCATGACCGAACACCTCCGCGGAACCCCGCGGCCCCGCGATTGCCAGCCCCTCATTGCTCCCAAAAATGCCGGCCGTCTCGCCTATTCCTACCGCACCATCGGCGAAGCCCTGCAGGAACAGGACTACGAAACCATCTTCGTGGGCAAATGGCACCTCGGCGGCCAGAATTACGGCCCCACCAATCATGGATACGACCAGAGCTACGCCGCTGGCCCTCAGGGTCTTCCGCGCTCCTTCTTCCGACCTTTTTTCAACGGGAATCCCTATCCAGAATTAAACTCCATCGCCGGAGAAGACGACTACCTGACCGACGCCATCGCAACCCTGGCCATCAATGCCCTGCCCACGGACGGGAAACCGTTTTTCATGGACGTCAATTTCTACAGTCCGCACGTGCCCATCGCCGGGCCTCCCGATCTGGTGGAGAAGTACGAAGGCATCATCGGAGATGACCCCAACGCCCTACCCCGCCCCCATTACGCCGCCATGGTGGAGCGCATCGATCAGATGGTGGGCCGGATCGTCGATAGTCTGGAGGCCCGCGGACTTCTGGAAAACACCATCATCATGTTTACCTCGGATCACGGTGCCCTGACCGTGAAGGAAGTGCCGGGCTTCGATGCCCACACCCCACCCACCACCAGTTTCCCGCTGCGGGGCGGGAAGGGCCAGATCTTTGAGGGCGGCCTGCGGGTGCCACTCATCGTGTACTGTCCGGCCATGTTTGCGCCCAGCGTCGAGGATTACCCGAACGTCAATACCGATTACTATCCCACGATTACCGCCCTGGCGGGTACGGCCGAAACCACTCCGGATGGACAGCCGATTCCCAGTCTGACCGGCGCCCCCGAAACCGACCGGGCGCTCTACTGGCACTTCCCGCACTACAGCCCCCAACGGGGTATTCCCGCCGGAGCCATCATTGAGGACGGCGACAAGTACATCGAATGGTATTCGGACGTGGATTCCACCTACTATTTCCAGCTCAACGAAGACATCAGCGAAGAAATCGAACAACGTGACTTCATGAACGACCGGACGAGGGAGCTGGCCAACAAATTGCAGGCCTGGCGCGACAGCCTTGGAGCGCGCTACATGGTACCCAACCCCAATTTCTCCGGAGAAGCCTGTGAATAGAGGTTTTCATCCGCCCCACAACATTTGCATTATGTACTATCCCCGTCTTCTATTGCTCTACGGTTTATTAGTTCAGACACTGGTGCTCACCGGGCAATCCGAGCAACTCGTGCGGGAGGTGTTCGATTACGCAGCCCTAAACCCCATGTTTTGCCTGGGAGACACCACGGATGGATTCCTGGGCCCCTGGACCCGGGAGATCGGCGATGACGCCATCATCCTGCGGGGAAGCCTGGGGGAAACGGGAGCAGCTACGGATCTGGGAAACCGCGCCACGTTGGAATTCATCCGGGCGGGAATTCGTTACAACCGGCCCATTACCCGGATTCAGGACGACGGAAACGACCTATGGGTCGCCGTAGACATGGATTTCCGCCCGGGTTCGGCCGCCAATAACGTAGCCAACCTGACCCTGACCCGGGCCGGCAGCCAAGCCATCGCCATCGGACGTAAATTCGGGAATCGCAAGATTGGTCTCGTCTTTCACAACGCCACCAACTACAATACCGACGTGGACGCGGAGGGACTCCGCCGACTGGTGCTCCGGATTCGGTTCAGCGGCGATACCGACAACGAGGAAGCCTGGCTGTGGGTGGACCCCGACGAGTTCGACGCCAACGGGGAGCCCACCGATGCGTCGGCCGACCTGACCATCACCCGGACTTCCTCCCCGGCCCTGAGACTCAACATCGGAATTGACGGGGTGCAGCTCAAGAATGAGGGTACTCCCCCACTGTTGGTAGACTATGACAACCTGATCCTGGCCCGTACGTACGCCGCGCTGTCTCCGGACTACCTGATCAGCACTACCTCCCCCCGGGCGGTAACTACCCTGCCCCTGACGGTTTACCCCAACCCGGCCACGGGCCCCCTCACGGTAACCTGGGATATGCCGGAGCGGGAAACCTTATTATTGGAGTTACTCGATCTCCAGGGAAAGGTCATTTGGCGGCAAGCCCCCACCAGTTTCTCGTCGGGTCGGCAGTCCGTCCGGATACCGACTACGAATCTGCCCGACGGGACCTACCTGGTGCGTTCCAGTTCAGCGAGCTATCGGGGGGCGGCCAGGGTGGTCGTCAGTCGCCGTCCCTAAGTCCACGGCCGCCGGGTAAATCCTGGCACCTGCCCCCCGGGCCCCAGTCATACGTTACTTCCGTCAGGCTTCCTTCTGCCAGCGCCGGCTGAAGGCCAGGAATAGAACACCACAAAGCAACCAGGCGGGCAGCGTGACGAAGCTCAGGAAGATGTCGAATTGCCAGGAGAGGAAGTAGAACAGGCCGAAGCTGACGACCCAGGCCCAGAACACGGCGGGATTGAACTGAATGCCCGCGAACTCGGCGTAGTTTTTCCGGATACCGGTCTGCCGGTGATAGAAATGTTCGAAGACGATTACGGCACCGAAGGGGGCCAGGACGAAGCCGTAAAAGGCTACGAAGCCAAGCAGTTTCATGGCAAAAGCGGGGAACAAACCGGCCACGGTGGCCAGGCTACCCGCCAGGATGGTCACCCAGAAGGTAGACACCTTTGGCATCAGGGTCTGGAAGGCCAGTCCGGCGCGGTATATCGTTGGGTTGGCGGTCGTCCAACCCGCCAATACCACGGCAATGATCCCGAACCACCCGATGGCGTTGTAGGCCAGGGGGCCGGGAGCAACGGGGGGAGCTTCCCCTCCGGCCAGCATCGCCTGGGCCGCGGGCGTTTCGAGGAAAACGGCATAGAGCAGGGCCGCCGCAATCCAGGCCATATAGTGACCCACGTACATCCCGGCGGCGGTCGTCCAGCCCGAACTGGCCCGCTTGGCGAACCGGAAAACGGAAAGATCGGACATCCCGATGTGCATGGCCGCGTTGGCGAACCAGCTCCAGATCACCACGTGCCAGAAGGTATATTTGATTTGCCCGGGGAAGGGCTCGCTGCCCGAGCCCCACAGCTCCCAGAACTCGCCGAAGCTACTCACGCCCAACTGATTCAGGGCCACCACGCCACAGGCCAGAAAGGCCAGGACAATGACGGGAGACATCCAGTTGGCGGCCCGGGAAACCATGTCGTAGCCCCGGGAGGCCACCAGGGCGATGACGGCCCCCACCACCAGCACCACGGCGATGTAGGTAGGTCCGTTAGGCAGGGTGTCTTCCAGCGTCGGCATTTCCATGTTCAGCGGCACCCCGATGGCCGTAGCGGAAACGGTAATCATGGAACCCGCCAGAAAACAAAAGAGCACCCCGTTGGCCACGTTGTAAAATTTGACCAGGGTCGGACCACTGATTTTTTCCAACTGAAAGTAGAGCGTCAGTCGGTTCTTTACCGCGATTTCCGCCGTCAGAAAACGCCAACTCAGCACCGCCAACAAGTTGCCGAGCAGCAGGCCAACGATGAGGTCAAAGGCGCTTACGCCGGCCGTCAGGAACAGCGGACCAATCATGAATTCCGTACCCGCGGCGTGTTCACCGGCGTACATGCCCAGGAAGCTTCGCCACCCCTTGAGCTGGGACTGCGGAACGGGTTCTCGTTCAAATTCACCTCCGGCGAGGTCTTCGATGTATTCTTCTTCGGTGACGTTCTGTAGCATGTGCGTAATTTGAAGGGCGCGCTAGTGGGCCGTTTTTTCGACTAAGTGTTTCGGCAAATCTTCGACCCGCTCGCAGCAGAGTTGCTCCATGACTTGCTGCAGCTGCTTTTTAAGCATCGTCATGGTGTGGTCTCCGCCACGATCGCCGAGGGCGGCGGTACCGTACATGAAGGATCGCCCCATCCAGGTGAACTTAGCCCCCGAAGCGATGGAGCGGGCAATGTCGGGCCCGGAGCGCAGTCCACTGTCCTGCATCACCACAATCTCCTCGCCGTACTTTTTGGCGATCCGGGTGAGGGGTTTGATACTGGACTCCCCCGCGTCGAGCTGGCGGCCACCGTGGTTGCTGACGATGATACCGTCCAGCCCCAGGCGGATGGCTTCCGCCGCGTCCGATTCGTTGGCTACGCCCTTCAGGACCAGCTTCCCCTTCCACTGGTCACGGATGGGCTTGATTTTTTCCGCGTTAAGGCGACCACTGAAGGTCTGGTCCATAAACTTACCCAGTTGGGCCATGTCGAGCCCCTTCGGGATGTAGGGCGTCAGGGTCTTGAAGGTAGGTTGACCGTGTAGCAGCGTGCGCAACGCCCAGTTAGGTCGACCGAGGATCTGCATCATATTGGAAAGGGTCATTTTCGGGGGCATGGCCAGCCCGTTGCGAATGTCTCGGGGCCGGTAGCCGAAGGTGGGCACGTCGCAGAGAATGATCAGGGTTTGGTACCCCGACTCCCGGCACCGGCGCAGGATATCGTCTCGGAGGCTATCTTCCGTTGGGTGGTACAGCTGAAACCAGGCTCGGCCCTCCGTGATCTCCCCGATGGTTTCGATGCTGCTGGTCGTAACCGTGCTGAGGCAAAACGGCAGGTTGTGCTCTACGGCCGCCCGGGCGAGGATTTCCGGGGCCTTGGGCCACATCAATCCCTGCAAACCGACCGGGGCCACCCCGACCGGGGCGTCGTATTCTACCCCGAAGAGGCTGGTTTTTGTGGAAGATCCCCAGAAGTCCCGCAGATAGTGTGGGATGAGCTCTACCTCGCGCAGCTCCGCCGTGTTTTTGTGCAGGTTGACGTCTTCGTTGCACCCCCCGTCCAAATACTCGAAGGCAAAACGCGGAATGCGTTTCCGGGCCCGGGATCGGAGGTCTTCCACGGAAGGATATTGCCCATTAAAATAGTTTGCCATAGCGCTGCGGATATAGGTTGTGGGTGTGAAAGGTAAGGAAACCTACGGTCGGCGGTTCGGGGCCGACGGAAACGGCTGGTGCTCTCGAAGCCCATAATTATTGGTTAAGAAATCGTCGGGCAAGTCACCCTCGGCGATACTGATGGCCGCCCCCAGGGCGGACCCCAAGGAGGCATCCGTAGTCCGGATTTTCATCCCCCGAAAATCATGGGCCAGTAGGTTCACGAACACTTCATTATCACTGAAACCTCCATCAATGAAGAGCTTACCGATTTGTTCCTCCCCAATGGCCGCCCGGATGCTCGCCGCCTGCAGGGTAGCTAATTCCATCATGAGGTGATGGTAGGCCTCCACGTAGCTGGTTTCCGGAGGAAGGTTGAGGGAAGGAGAAGTGCCGCCGGAAAGGACTTCCCACCCAAACCAGGGACTAAAATCATTCTTGAGCCTCCGGAAAACCTGGGTATTGAAGAAGACCCGGTCCGGAGCGGGCGCCTCGTCGCCAAAATGGTCGGCCAGTTTCCGGGTTTGTCGCTTGTATTCTTCGCCGAGAAACAGTCGTGCCGCCCGGACCGGTTGGCCGTCTGGCCGCAGGTAGTTGATACATCCGGCGGCCATGTCGCGGGCTTCGAGTTTCCCGCTGATGAAGGGATTCAGGGCCACACTCCAGGTCCCCGTGGAGAGGAGCATGAACGGTTCATCGGCCGTTTTCAGGTAGGGCAAAAGCGCCGCCGAACTATCGTGAATACCGACCCCAACGGTCACCCGCTTGCCGTAAAATTCCCCGGTAATGGTGGTATCCGCCGGGACAGTCTTCGGAAACAATTTGTCCAGTCCTTCCGCGTATACCCAGGGGTGGTAGTCCTGGCTGGGATAATCCCACAAGAAGGTATGACAGCCGATGCTGGTGTATTCACTGACCGGAATTCCCGTAAAGCGATAGCTGAGAAACTGGGGCAGGTGAAGCGAATACCGAATGCGGGAGAAGACCTCCGGCTTACGGTGTTTGAGCCAGTAGAGTTGCATCCCCGAGTTCAGCATTCCGGCGTCGTCCGAAGCCGTCCGGACTAGGAAGTCTTCCCGCGGGCCGTACGTATTGAAAAAGTCTTCGGTCAATCCCGCCGGTAGTGGCTTGGTGTAATTGTAGAGTGGGGCCACTACCCTTCCGTGGACGTCAAGGTGGACGAGGCTGGCGCCGTAGCTGGAAAAGTTCAGCGCCTTGACGGCATACTCCCCCTCGGTCATCACCCGATGAAAAACCGATCGCATCCAGTCCACGAGGTTATCGATGTCCTCGCAGGGGTAGCCGTCCTCGTCTTCGATCATGGGCAGGCTGACGTACTCCCGATGTACTTCCCGGAAGGAGTCATCAAAGAGGAAGAACTTTTTGTTCGTACGTCCGATGTCGAATATGGCGGTGACGGGCAGCATTTCACTCAATCATTTTGGCGCTTAAAGTCCGGTCGCTACCGTGTGCTTGCCGCGTTCGTCCACCAGTCGTTTCCGCACGCCGAGCTTGCGGTAGGCGCTGAGGGGATCCAGGGCCGCCCCGCCCTGCAGGCGGGCGCGCTGGAGCAGGGGACGCACGTCGGTGCGGAAGGCGCCCTGCAAAATTTCCTGGCAGCGCACCACGTCGTGCTCGAGTTGGGCCGTACTGAGCGCCTCCTGATCAATCAGCAGCGCCTTGGCGTAGGCTTCCAGAATGGCTTCGAGGCTCTGAAGCAAATCTTCCAGCGGGTCCTTGATGTTGTGGCTCGCATCAATCATCCAGGCCAACTCGGGGTTCTGGGGATTGTTGGCCATGCCGTAAACGAGCTCGTTGAAAATCAGGAACAGGGCGTAGGGTTTGATGCTCCCCACCGTCAGGTCATCGTCTCCGTATTTGCTGTCGTTGAAGTGGAAGCCCCCCAGTTTCCCCTTGGACATGAGGGTAGCCACGACCTGTTCGATGTTGGCGTTGGGCAGGTGATGGCCGAGGTCAACGAGGGTGTAGGCACGCTTACCGCAGGCATTAGCCAGCAGGAAGCTGGTTCCCCAATCCATGATGACGGTACTGTAGAAATTGGGTTCGTAGGGCTTGTATTCAATCAGGAGGCTCCAGTCCTCGGGGAGCCCCCGGTAGATTTCCAGACAACTTTTCTCCGTCTGGCTGAGGGCCTTTTGAAAGGAGCGTTGCCCGGGGAAGCTGGTGCCATCGGCCAGCCAGACGGTCAGGCTTTTGGAGCCGAGTTGTTCACCGATGCGCACCACCTCCAGGTTATGGGCTACGGCCTGGGCGCGGATACGCTCGTCGGTGTTGGCCAGCGAGCCGTGCTTGTAGCTGAATTGATTGTCGGGTTGATCCTGAAAGGTATTGGAGTTTACCGCATCAAAAACGATGCCGTTCTGTTTGGCGATGTCGCGGACGGCGGCGTAGTCCGTCGGGGTATCCCAGGGAATGTGGAGGGAGACCGCACCGGCGGTTTGGGTCAGGGCGTGCAGTACGCCAATGTCTTCCATTTTCTGTTCCAGGCTTCCGGGTTCCCCTTCAAAACTAAAGCGCCCGAAGCGGGTCCCTCCGGCACCGAGCGCCCAACTGGGAATGGCCACCTGAAAGGCCGCCAGCTGAGCTACCACTTCGCCTACGTCAACGCCCCGACGCGTCAGTTTATCCGCCAGGTGATCAAAATCGGTTTCGTGCTCTTCCAGGCTGCCGTTTACGGCGATTATTTGCTCTTTGTTCAGTTGCATGATCTAAATATTAAGGACTTGGGCGTCACCGCAGGTGCCGGGTAATTCCTAACCAGCCAGGGATTTGAATGGACGATTACCCACCCATCTGGCTCCCTCCGTATTGGCACGGCACCCGCCCGCCGGGGCCAAAAAAAGTGCTTCCCAGCACCAGGGGTGATGCACCCGCTATCGGACGAAGGCATTGGCCATACCGCCGTCCACGTTGATGATGTTGCCCGTCGTTTTGGACAATACGCCAACGCAGGCAAAGACCCCGTCGGCAATGTCTTCGGGGCGGATGATTTCCTGCAGCAGGTTGCGTTTGGCGTAGTGCGCCGGCAGTTCTTCCACGGAGATGCCGTAGGCTTTGGCGCGGCCTTCCGCCCACTTCCCTTCCCAGATTTTGGAGCCAATGATGACCCCGTCCGGGTTGACGGTGTTGACCCGAATGCGGTCCCCACCGAGTTCGGCGGCCAGGAGGCGCGTCATGTGCTGCTGGGCCGCCTTGGCCGTGCCGTAGCCGACGTTGTTGGGACCAGAAACCAGGCCGTTTTTGGAGGCGATGGCGACAAAATCTCCCCCCATTCCCTGGTCACGCATGGTGGCCACGGCGCGCTGGGCGAGCATAAATTGCCCCTTGACGAGGACATTCTGGAGCAGGTCCCAGTCCTGCTCGGTGTGCTGATCGAGGGGCTTGGAGATGGCCAGTCCGGCGCTGTGCACGACGATGTCCACACCACCAAAAGTGAGGGCGGCGTGATCAAATGCCTGACTGATGGAAGCCGGATCGGTGACGTCGCAGACCACGTAGGTTGATTCATCTCGTTTGAAGGTACCATGAGCTTCGCGGAGGTTGTCCTCGCTCAGGTCCGTGAGCACCACCACCGCACCTTCAGCCACCAGTTTATCGGCGATGGCCTTGCCGATGCCGCCCGCCGCTCCGGTGACCAGCGCCACCTTGCGGCTCAGGGTTTTCTCCTTCGGCATCCGCTGCAGCTTGGCCTCTTCGAGCAACCAGTACTCAATGTCGAAGGCTTCCTGCCGGGGAAGGGCGGTATATTCCGAAATGGCCTCCGCCCCACGCATCACGTTGATGGCGTTGATGTAAAATTCCGAAGCTACCCGGCTGGTCTGTTTGTTCTTGGCGAAGCTGAAAAGCCCTACGCCCGGATAAAGAATGATCACCGGATTAGGGTCCCGCACCGCCGGACTGTTGGGGTGCTTGTGCGCTTCGTAATACTGGTGGTAGGCCGCCCGGTAATCAGCAAAGGCGCCGTCAAGTTTCTCCCGCACCGCAGCGGAGTCGGACAGGTCCTCATCGGGGGCCAGATCCAATACCAGGGGCTGAATTTTGGTCCGCAGGAAGTGGTCGGGACAGGAGGTACCCATCGGCGCAAGGCGATCAAGATCGTGGGAGTTGATGAACTGCATGACCACCTCCGTGTCCTGAAAGGTGCCCACCTGGGGAATTTCGGAGCTGGTCAGCCCGCGCAAAATGGGCATCAGTTGGGCGGCCCGCTGCCGGCGTTCAGCCGGAGGGAGGCTGGCGACCCGCTGGCCACCAAACACCTGATCTCCCTGCGCCTTTACCCGCTCTTCGATGTAGGCGCTGGCCATTTCGATCACCTCCAGGCTGTTCATGTAACATTCATAGCTGGTGTCTCCCCAGGTGAAAAGTCCGTGGCTACCCAGCACGATACCCCGGATACCGGGATTTTCGGCAAGACACTTCCTGAGCTGGAGCCCCAGGTCAAAGCCCGGACGCTGCCAGGGTACCCACCCCATCGTATCCCCCCAGATTTCCCGGGTGATTTTTTCACTGTCCTTCGCTGCGGCCACGGCAATCAACGCATCGGGGTGCAGGTGATCGATGTGGGCGAAGGGCAACAGTCCGTGTAGGGGCGTATCGATGGAAGGCGCGCGCGAATCCAGGTCGAAAATACAGTGGTTAAACAGCCCGACCATCCGGTCTTCGTCCTCCAGTCCGCGATATACCTGCTTGAGGTTGCGGAGGCGCTCCGTGTAGAGGCCCGCAATCCCCTTGCGGGTGAGGGTACCAATGTCTCCGCCCGAGCCCTTGATCCACATAACCTCCGTATCCTCTCCGGTGATGGGGTCACGCTCTACGGTTTTACAGCTGGTATTCCCCCCTCCGTAATTGGTGATGCGGAGGTCGGCCCCCAGAATATTGGATCGATACAAAAACAGGGCGACCTGATCGTCGCCCAGGGTAGCGGCGTGATCAGTGTCCCAGAGGTAGTCTACGTGTTGGAAGGTGGTTGCGGGGGTCATGATTGATGCTGGAAAATTTGATGGATGGTAAGGTTGCAGGATCCCGTAGCGATATTCGTTAGCCAATCGTTTGGGAAATCGATTGTCCTGGAATGCCGATAAGATCGCCTGACCGCAAGCTCAAGTGGTATTCGTGCTATTGTGGCCCCTAAGTTAGGGAGACTGTCGAGCGTTGGTGTCCTGCACCATCCCGCATATGCCAAATTTAATCCGTACTACCTTCAATTTCTTCTTCACGGCGGTGCTTAGCTCCGGAGCGGTCCGAACCGCAGGAACCATTTCCTCGTTTTGGCGGAAACTTATCTGGCCGGGGTTGTAATTTTGGCGGGACCGTTTTCCCGGCTGCTTCCCTACATTTATCCGCCGGAAGCTTATGCTCATCCCGGTTAATCACGCAAGCTTTTCCCCCTCAGATGAAATTATCGGCCCACATCGACGTTGACGAAGGTTCCCGGAACCCCAAGTATCGCCAGGTAGCTGATGGAATAATTGACATCATCCTGGCCGGCAAGCTCAAGCTCAACGACCGCGTTCCCTCGATCAACTTGCTCAGCGAAGAGCTCGATCTTTCCCGGGACACCATCGAAAAAGCCTACAACATCCTTAAAGAACGGGGGATCATCACTTCGGTGAAGGGAAAGGGCTATTACGTGACCAAAACGCCCACCAGCTCCCGACTAAAGATTCTCTTCCTCATCAATAAGCTGAGTGCCTACAAGATGAGAATCTACAATTCCTTTCTGAATACCATTGGGGAGCGCGCCCACACCAATCTTCAGGTCTATCACTGTGATGAATCCCTGTTTCTGAGTTTTCTCGATGAGGGTGGTAAAGCGTACGATTACTACGTCATCATGCCTCACTTCAAAACGTCTTCACTCCGTCACAGCAGTGCCACGGAGGAGGTCATGCTGGCCCTGAACACCATCCCCCGGCACAAGTTGCTCATCCTAGACAATCAATTGTTCGACCTGACCGGCGAGTACGCCGAAGTGTACCAGGACTTCAAGGAAGACATTTACGGAGCCCTCAAGGAGGGACATGAGCGGGTTGCCCGCTACCGGAAGCTCGTCATTGCCTATCCGTCGCGCTCCGTTTATCCTTATCCCCGACGGATACTTCACGGCTTCCGGAAATTCTGCGTTGAGGCCAAACTTCCCTTTGAGGTCATTGAAGAATTCGGAGAGGACATGGTATTGGAAAAAGGCACGCTCTACCTGACGATCCCCGAAGCGGACCTCGTCAACCTGGTCCGCAGCGCCCGCGACCAGGGCCTCCAACCGGGCAAAGACATCGGCATCATTTCCTACAACGAAACGCCCCTGAAGGACTTACTGGGCATCACCACCGTATCCACTGATTTCGTGGAAATGGGCCGCAAAACTGCCGAGCTCCTCGGGGAGAAGCGGTTGGAACGGGTCAAGAACCCCTTTTCGATATTGTATCGGGATTCGTTGTAGCGGGAAGCAGCATCATCTTACCCCCACCACCAAAATGGGCTACGAGACCAGGTCTCGCAGCCCACGAAAAAGCTTTCTTCAATGATAAATTCACCTCTTCACTTATCCTTTCCTTTCCAGTTCCCGTAGCTTTCGATTTAATCCTTGCCAGCCCCCGCCATTGATGGCTTCCATCCCGAGGGAGTTCAGCTTACCCGCCACGACTCCGCTCCGATTGCCGGAGGCACAACAGGTGATGATGGGTTGACTCATTTTACGATACTTACCAACGGATCGGTCCAGCTCCTGCAGCGGAATATTGATGCTACCCGCCACGTGTCCCTGAGCGTATTCCCCGCGGGTTCTTACGTCCACGATGGTGCCCTGGGCTACTTGCTCGGCGGTGATGTCCGGGCCAGAAAATCCGAGTAATTTATTGATGTAATCGATCATGATAAATGTTGATTGAATGGCTTGATGAAAGGTGCGTTGGTATACCCAACGTCACCGGAAAAAGGTCCTGATCGGCACGGAACCTGGTGGCTCACGCCGATCAGGACACGATTGTTATTGGCTCCACTCCGTAGAGGGGAGTGTGATTGCGGCGATTAGATATCCTTCTTCGCCAGGTAAAAGTCGATCTTCTCGTATTCCGTATTGGCGATGCGTTCGTCCATTTCCCGGAGGGTCTTGGGGGGAGGAACGATGGCCTTGTCACCGGGGCGCCAATCGATCGGCATGGCACACTTGGATTCATCGGACGTCTGCAGGGCCACCAGCGCGCGCTTGATTTCGTGCATATTGCGGCCGACGTTCATGGGGTAGTACATGATCAGGCGAATAACGCCCTTGGGGTCGATAAAGAACACCGCCCGTACGGCCGCCGTAGCACTTTCTCCGGGATGGAGCATACCGTAGAGCTTCGACACCTTCATGTCAATATCGGCAATGATCGGGAACTCCATATATACGCCGGTTTTCTCCCGGACGTTGTTCACCCAGGCCAGGTGAGAGTGTACGCTATCGATACTCAGGCCCATCAGCTTCGTCCCCCGTTCGGCAAACCAATCGGCTTCCTTCGCAAAGGCACTCATTTCGGTGGTGCACACCGGCGTGAAATCTGCGGGGTGAGAGAACATCACCACCCAGCTATCCTTGGCGTAATCCGAGAAGGTCAACTTACCCGTGGTGGTTACCGCGGTAAAGTCCGGCGCCTGGTCCCCAATGCGGGGCATAGTGATGGCGGTTTCAATGGTCGTTTGCATATTACTTGAATTGTATGATGAAATCATTTTCAAGTGCAAAACTACCGCCATGAACCTCCCCTTCCTGTGATGTGGATTACGTACGGTCTCTCCACCCTTCAGGTTCTTTATTTCATTGGTAGTGCAGGGCCAGGACCTGACGCTTCTAGGGAACCCCCGCGCCCACTCCCTACCCCATGTGCTCAATCAAGGTGAGCAGGGCGTCATTGATCTTGGCCCGTTCCCTTCCCGCTTCGGAGGGCTCAATCAGGTTCTTGATGATCTTTTGCTGCAGGGCCGAGTTCCGGGCCTGGATGAGTTTCAGGGTCTTCCGTTCGTCCGGGAACAGGCCATCCTCTGCGGCCAGGAGTTTAAGGGCTTCCTCGGTCAAATCCTGCGGAAGCAATTCTTCGTGGATGGTGCGGACCACCTCCGGGTCCAGGGGAGCCGGCCGGGCCGTGGCCGGCCGCTTACGTCCAAGGTCCCTTCCGGCAAACCAGAGCAGCCCCTGGGCGGGAAGCACCCAGGCGAAGGACATCTTGAGGTACGGCAGCGCATCCAGGCCCTGCAACTGGTAAAGGGGTCCCTGAGCGATCATGGTTACGAGCAGCAACAAAGCGTAGAACAACAGGTAGCGGGCCGAAAAATACCGTCGCTCCAACAGCACCGAAAGGAAAACGGGAGCAATGGCCAGCACAATCCACGCCACGCCCCAGAAGGGTTGCGGATTATATTTGCTTCCGATAAGTTGCAGGAGCAGAAAAATCAGCAACAATCCCAAGATACCCAGGCTAATGTTTCTGGCCATTCCTATTCTGATTTTCGGAGTCGTTCCAGTAAGTAAGACCGTTCCAGGTGATCCGTTACCGGCAGGCGCACCGGCTCGGTAATATAGGCTTCTTCGTAGTTTTCCCGCTTGACAAACTCGTAAACCAGGACGGATACGCGATGATCCGGGCCAAAGCTTTTACTCTGCAGATCCGAAGGCAATTCTCCAACACTCGTCTTGAACCACGCCAGGGCCTCCTCCCTGCTCACCGGTCGGGAGGTAGTCAGCAGTCCGTCCCGTTTTCCCACGAGGAAGACCATGACCCGAAAGTATCCCCGGCGGGCAAAAATGAGCGACTTCAGGTAACTGAGAATGGAGGGCGAATGGGCCACTTTGATACTTTGGCTCCACCGCTCCCGGCCATCCAGCGGCCGGCCGTCGGGATAAATTTGCTCCAGTTGGGTGATGAGCGCAAAACCATCCCGCCAGCGCTGAACGCTGGGTGGGCGATACCGCCCGTACTCGAGAGCCGACATAATCCTGCGGTAGACGTCACCAAAAGTTGCCCCGCGGGGCAACCCCATGGGCAAATTGGCCAATCGGTCGGAAGCGGCCGGTGGGTTTTCCGGAAAGGTGCCGAAATTCAGATGATCGTCGGGGAGATTTGATTCTGGCCCAATAGAGGGGAAGCTACCCGAAACCTCTCCCGGTTGGCCGTACACGAGATCCGGTTGACCGTCATCCTTATTGCAGTTGTACGGCAGGAAACCGCCGGGCTGGCCGGCTTCCCCCTCCTCTCCCAGCCATCCATACCTTTTTTGGTGGACGATACTGTCACGCCCCAGCTCACTGGTGACGATTAATCGCAGATTTCCGGGAACTCCAGACGATCCGGCCGCTCCGGCATCTCCTCCAGAAGTCCCCCGGATATATTGCCCGCAGAAAACGTAGGCATCACCGCCGTCACCACCATTGCCGCCGCTGCCAGCCGATCCGCCGCTGAGGTCAATCGTTAATTGACCCGCCACGGAAGCAAAGGAGACGTAAAGATCCAGGTTGGTTCCTCGACCACCCGATCCACCACTTTCCCCTTTTTCACCGTTCGTCGCCGGCGTTTCAGCGGTGCCATCCCTGCCGCGTTGACCATCCTTTCCGTCTACTCCGGGTTCCCCCCGACCGTCGATGGTAGCATCTCCTTCCAGATAGGCAACTTCAATGAGCAGCCTCACTGTCGGTTGATCAAGTGCCAGGGTAGCCCCAGCTCCCAGATAAAGCGTGTCAATCGCATGATATTCCCCCTTCAGGTTGTGGGTTTCGCCGGCCGGAACCCGCAGCACGTTCTGGGCCACCAGCAGAGACCAACCAGGACAAAAGATGATGGCCGCAAACAGAAAAATTTTTCTAAACACCTGAGACGCTTTGTTGCCAACAAGATAAGTATCCTTAAGCATCTGAAGACCACGGCCGTCCTGGGTCATTCTCGGCACCTGCGGTCACGCCATCAGAAGGAAGCCGATCAGGAGGGCGCAAAAGCGCAGGTGCCTTGCCCCGGGTGTGGCCAAACAAGCTCTTAGTTATTCGATCGGTTTAAACGGCCCGTACACCGCCCGTCGGAAACCGTGGTGCAAGCCGATGGGGTCGTAGGGGAAAAGCTGTACAAAAAACACGGCCACGAGATCATTGGCGGGATCGACCCAGAAGAGGGTGCTGGCCGCCCCATCCCAGAAGAATTCACCTACGGTGCCAGGGTTTTCCTCCGCCGAAACGGGGGGCCGCAGGCGCACGGCGAAGTCAACCCCAAAGCCCACCTGTCCCTTGGAGGGGAGCCACAAGCGCTCCGTCACCTCGCTGCTGAGGTGATTCGTCGCCATCCGTCGAACGGTTTCCGGTTCGAGGATTCGTACGCCCTCCAGTTTTCCGCCGGCGGCCAACATCCGTCCGAAACGGGCGTAATCGCCCAGCGTCGACGTTAGCCCGAATCCTCCCGGCGTATAGGTCTGTGGGTTGACGTTGAAGGCGTGAGCTTCCGCCGACGGCAACTGCACCAGGGAGCCATCCTCCTGCCGACGGTATGCTCCCGACATCCGCCCCCGATCTTCCTCGGGAACGAAGTACCGGGTGTCCTCAAGCCCCAGGGGATCGAGCACGTGCTCCCGCAGGTATTCTCCAAAGGGTTGACCCGAAATACGTTCCACGACCAGAGCCTGCATATCCACACTGATGCCGTATTCCCATTGCTCCCCCGGATGGAACAAGAGGGGAATTTTTCCCAGTTTCTCGGCCAGTCCGGTGAGGGTAACGTCCGGGTTGCGGACGTCCGCCGCCGCCCAAACTTCCCGTAAGCCCGGAACGTCACTGCCGTTGTAGAAACCCGCCGTGTGCCGGGTCAGGTCCCGGATCGTCATCGGCCGGGCCGGAGCCACCGTCTTCACCTTTCCGGAGGCGTCAAGTCCGTCAAACACCCGGACGTCCGCCAGTTCGGGTACGTATTTATCCACCGGGTCGTCCAAACTAAACTTTCCCGCTTCGTAGAGTTGCATCAGGGCCACTCCGGCAATCGGTTTGGTCATGGAATATATCTGCACGATGGTGTTGCGATCCATCGGTACCGACCGTTCGCGGTCGGCCATTCCCACGGCCTTGAAGTACACCTCCTCTCCCTTCTCGTAGATTAGGGAAGAGACCCCGGCCACGCCGCCCGTTTCGACAAATCGCGCCAGGGTGCTGTCCAGACGTGAAACGGCCGCAGCGTCCACTACCGGTCGCCGCTTCCACGATTGCTTCGCCAGTGCCAGGGTGGCCGCGATGCCCTCCCTGGCCGGTAAGGCGTCTCCTTCGTATTCGATGCCGAGGAATCCCCGGTAGTCGTGGGCGTGAATGATGTCGAACATGGTGCCAAAATCGATGTCGGGCTCCTCTCCCGCCGCATCAAAATTGAAGGCCTTCACGCTCACGCCAACGGCGGTTGGCATGAGGTCCATCATTCCCCGATACCGATCGTAGCGATTGGTACAGGGAGCTCCCCACAGCTGTCCGTTTTCCCGTTCTACGCACCAGTTGTCAAAATCGGCCAGGCTTCCCACACCAACGTCCGCCAGGCGGCCGACGAGTTCCGCCAACCACTCCCCATCGTTCGATATTCCACCGTGATTCTCGATCACGATCTGCACTCCTTCCCTACCGGCGGCCACCGCCAGGGGGCGGATGGCGGCTTCGCAGGCCGCCATAATTTCGTCGGGCGTTCCGTCTCCGTGGGCGTTGACGCGCATGATCGGACAACCAAGCTGGCGGGCTGCGCCCACCCAGGCCAGGTGTTGCTCGATGGCCCGTTGTCGTTCTCCCGGATCGGAGGCGCCCAGGTTGCCGGCATTGTCCACCAGCAGCATCACGCCCGCAATATCCGCCGCCGCGGCGGCGGCCGCCAGGCTGTCCAGGAAAGCATGGTCTTCCACCCGGTCCAGAAAGAATTGATTGACGTACTCTACGCCGTCGAAGCCCAATTCCGCCGCCGCTTCCACAAAATCGATGCTGGTCATTTCCCCGGAGAAGAGTTCCCGGTGGAAGGACCATTGCCCCAGGGAGTAGCGGGGGTAGACCTCCGCAGTCTGCGGAGCAACCGTGGGAACTTCATCGGGGGAAGCCGTACATCCCGCCAGGAGGAACAGGGAAAGAGCGAATGAGAATCTGGTCATAAGCGTCGGTAGGTTGGATATGCAGATAACGCATGGAGGGAGGCATCTCCCTTCCACCATCCGCCAAAATAGTAGTCCCAATGCCAGACTTTCGGCCGCCGGGCGGAGACAGATCAGCCGTAGCGGTGACAATCATCACCCTTCCTTTTCCTTTTCCCACCCATTATTGTAGCGTTAGCATACCACCATATGGAGAAGATTCGGTATTCCTTGTTGGGGATTTTTGAGGAAGTAGGAAAGTTATCCTCCTTTACGGGAAGGTTCTTTGGGGCGGCCTTCAGCCGCCCCTTCGAGTGGAAGGAGCTGATCCGGCAGTGCTACGAGATCGGTTACAAATCCCTCTTCCTGGTACTGGCTACCGGCTTCATCATGGGACTGGTGCTCACCCTCCAGCTCCGACCAACCATGATTGACTTCGGGGCCTCGGCCTACATGCCGGACATGGTAAGCATTGCTTTTGTGCGGGAGATCGGTCCGGTAGTTACGGCACTGATCTGTGCCGGTAAAATCGGCTCGGGCATCGGCGCCGAACTGGGGTCCATGAAGGTGACCGAACAAATCGACGCGATGGAGGTATCGGGGACCAACCCCTTCAAGTTCCTCGTCGTCACCCGGGTGTGGGCCTGCATCATCATGATTCCGTTGCTGGTCATTGCCGCCGATGCCGTCGGCATGCTGGGCTCCTACTTCATTGAATCCACCCGGGGAGAAGTCACCCTGGCCCTCTACTTCAACCGGGCTTTCCACGCGATGGCCGTCGGGGACCTGGTTCCCGCCACGATAAAAACTTTCTTCTTCGGACTGGTGATCGGAATCGTCGGTTGCTACAAGGGGTACTTTTCCAGCAAGGGAACCGCCGGCGTCGGTTCGGCCGCCAACTCCGCCGTAGTCATTTCCAGCCTGCTGCTCTTCCTGGTGGATTTCATCGCCGTACTTGCCGCGGACATTTTCTACGCCATATGATGGAAGCCAACGAACATAGCTCCGGCCAGAAACCCCTGATTGAGATCCGGGAACTCACCAAGTCCTTCGGTAATAATCAGGTGTTGTGCGGATTCAACCTGCAGCTTTTTCCGGGTGAAAACGTCGTAATTCTCGGGAAGTCCGGGTCGGGCAAATCCGTCTTAATCAAGTGCCTGATCCGCCTCATGGAGCCGGATAGTGGAGAAATTACCATCCTGGGCAAGTCCGTCATCCACCTGGATCAGAAAACCCTCGACCAGGTGCGTACCGAGGTGGGTTTCCTCTTCCAGGGAAGTGCCCTTTACGATTCGATGACGGTACGAGAAAATCTACGCTTCCCCCTGCGACGGCACCCGGAACGGAAGCGGGGACAGGAGGAGGAAGAACTGATCCACCAAACCCTGCGCAGTGTAGGACTGGAGGACGCCATCGACCTGATGCCCGCCGAATTATCGGGGGGCATGAAGCGCCGGGTGGCCCTGGCCAGGACGCTGATTCTTCGCCCTAAAATCATTCTTTACGATGAGCCCACCACCGGTTTGGACCCCATCACCTCCAACGAAATCATCCAACTCATCCTGCAATTGCAGAAGGAATTGGGTACTACTTCCCTGATCATCACCCACGACATGGACTGCGCCCGGGTAATCTCCAACCGGGTCATCATTCTCTTTGATGGCATCAACTACGCCGAGGGCACCTACGATGAACTTTCCCGGTCGCAGGACCCGAAGGTCCGGGCATTTTTCAAAGACATCAACGAACGACTACATGGCTAAAGCAAACAACGTCAAGCTGGGCATCTTCGTCACCATCGCCACCGTACTCTTCATCTATGGCCTGCTACGCATCAGCGAGGGGTTTGACCTTTTTGGCAGAACCATTCCCGTTTACGTTCACTTTCAGGACGTCAAGGGCTTGCAGGTGGGGAACAACGTCCGCTTCGCCGGCATCGGTGTCGGGGAGGTGAAGGACATTGTGATTCGGGACGAACGCACCATTCGGGTTCAACTGGAACTCGACGCCAAAGTGAAGGAATACCTGCGCAAAAATGCCACGGTCGACATCGCCACCGACGGCCTGGTGGGGAACATGATTGTTTCCATTAGTCCGGCCGAGGGCGAAGCGGCGGCGGTTGAGGCCGGAGACCTTCTGGTTCATAAACCCCGGATGGCCATTGCGGGCATGCTGGACGAGTTGGACGCCACCAACGAAAAAATTGCCGCCATCACCGAAAATCTACTGGCCATCACCCAGAAAATGAACGAAGGGGAGGGCACGCTTTCCCTTCTTCTGAATGATGGTCAGCTGGCTCGGGAATTGAGCACTACCACCCTCAATTTACGCCAGAGTACGCAGCAGGTAAACCAGGTTTCCCGGGACTTTGCCTCCCTGGTTAGCGGCATCAATGACGGACGGGGAAATTTGGGGTATTTGCTGAAAGGCAACACCCTGGAGGCAGAAATAAACCAGTTGAGCAACAACCTTGACACCCTTGTGAGCGTACGCACGGCACCCATTCTTGAAGAGCTGGAACACACTTCCCGTTCCCTGCTGGCCTCCAGCAAGGAGGTGGAAAGCCTACTGATGGAAATCAATACCGGGGAAGGGGTCATCACTACCCTACTCCGTGACTCTACCGCCGCCAACCACCTCAGCGCCACCCTCGCTAACCTGGATGTCGGCACCGAAAAGTTTGTCACCAATATGGAAGCGCTCAAATCGAACTGGTTCTTCCGCGGATACTTTAAGAAGCAGGAAAAACGCGCTCGCAAGGAAGCTCGTCGGGAATGAAGGCAGTCGTTATCTCCGGTGCTCATCTGAACCAGGGTGATAAAAATCCACTGTCCTGACCAGGGCAAAGCCGTGATCGGAAGCCCGTTTCGCGAAGGCGTAGCCAAGTGCAATGGTGTCCGAACATTACTTGAATGTTGACAAAGTAAGAAATCTTTGGATGAGTAAAAAAATTCTAACCTCATTTGTTGTTGCCGTGGTACAAACCGCAATCCGGAATCATTCCCAAGGCTGGCCCAATTACGCGCGTCCTACAGTGTGACTACGATCACCATTTGCGGAAGTTTGGCGCCTGATCTTTGCGCAAAGCTTAGAAATAATGAATAGTGTTGCGCGATGGATCCCCGCCCTTGAATGGATCAAAAATTACCAACGTTCCTGGTTAAAGGGAGACATTTCTGCCGGCCTCACCGTGGGTGTGATGCTGATTCCACAGGGCATGGCCTACGCCATGCTGGCGGGCCTTCCCCCGATCCACGGTTTGTATGCGGTCACCCTTCCCCTGGCCATTTATGCCATTTTGGGCACCAGTCGGCAACTGGCCGTTGGTCCCGTGGCCATGGTTTCCCTCCTGACCGCTACCGGAGTTGGCGCCATTGCCGAGGTGGGCACCGAAGCTTTTCTCACTCTGGCAATTGTCCTTTCCCTCATGGTGGGCGTCATTCAGTTCTTACTGGGATTGCTGCGTCTGGGCTTTTTGGTCAATTTACTTTCCCACCCCGTAATCAGTGGTTTCACCTCGGCGGCCGCCCTCATCATCGGCTTGAGTCAGCTCAAGCATTTGCTGGGTATTGATCTGGCCCGTAGCCACCATATTCACGAAATTCTGATTGCCGCCGGCGAACGGATCGCCGAAACCAATCCCATGACCCTACTGATCGGACTGGTCGGTATCGGCCTCATCATCGGCATCAAGAAGGTAAACAAGGCAATTCCCGGTCCGCTACTGGCGGTAGTATTCGGGATTCTGGCCGTTTTTGGGTTTGGGTTGTACGACCAGGGCGTCAAAATTGTTGGCTCCGTACCGGGCGGGTTGCCTTCCTTTAGTTTCCCCACCTTTAGCTGGGATCAAATCGAGGCCCTCATTCCCACCGCCCTGACCATCTCTCTGGTGGGCTTCATGGAGAGTATTGCCGTGGCCAAAGCCGTACAGAACAAACATAAAGATTACGAGGTCGTCCCCAACCAGGAGCTCATTGCCCTGGGCGCGGCCAACCTCGCCGGAGCAGTAATTCAATCCTACCCGGTCACGGGTGGTTTCAGTCGCACCGCCGTCAACGATCAGGCCGGCGCCAAGACGGGTCTGGCCAGCCTGGTCAGTGCCGCCCTGATCGTACTGACCCTGCTCTTCCTCACTCCCCTGTTCTATTACCTGCCCAAAGCCATTCTGGCGTCGGTCATCATGGTCGCCGTCTTCGGCCTCATCGACTGGAAGGAGGCCAAACACCTCTGGCACGTCCACCGCTCCGATTTCTGGATGCTGGCCGTAACCTTTGTGGCCACCCTCAGTCTGGGTATTGAACAGGGCATTGGTGTGGGGGTGGCGTTGTCCATTGCCGTCCACATCTACCGCAGTATGCGTCCTCACCTGGCCGTACTCGGTCGGATCGGAGAAACGGATGCCTTCCGCAACGTCACGCGCTTTACGGACGCCAGGGAGATTCCCGGGACGTTGATCGTCCGCTTTGATGGTCGTCTCTACTTCGCCAACCTTGCCTACTTCCAGAGTCAGCTCAAAGCGCTGGTGGAACAACGCCAGGATGACCTGCACACCATCATCATCAACGGGGAGGGCATCTCCAGCCTCGACAGCAGTGCGCTCCACGAGTTGCACAACTTCGTTTCCGACCAAAAGGCTAAGGGCTTCCGGGTAGTTTTTGCCGGGCTGATCGGCCCGGTGCGGGACCTGTTCGCCCGCGACGGCCTGACGGACATCGTCGGTCGGGAGAACTTCTACCTCAGTGTTGGTGCCGCCGTGGATAAGGTTGCCGAAACCCGTCTGCCCCCCCAATACGCGACCCAAGCCAACCTTTAGGCACGTAGCGGTTCGGTGATTCTAAGGGGAGTGTAGTCCCCATTCATCAAATAATTACCGATCCGATCGCCTAATGTGACGGGCATCACCGATTCCCGGATTCCGTCACCCATAATTTTGCAGTATTCAATCAAATAATGACTAACCATGAAAGTTGAACAAATTTATACCGGCTGCCTGGCCCAGGGAGCTTACTACATTGAAAGTGCGGGAGAAGCCGTTATCATTGACCCCCTCCGGGAGACCAAGCCCTACCTGGATAAACTGGAAAAAACGGGGGCCAAACTCAAGTATATTTTTGAGACGCACTTCCACGCCGACTTTGTCTCCGGTCACCTCGACCTGGCCAAAGCAACGGGAGCAACCATCGTGTATGGCCCCATGGCCGAAACCAATTATGATATTCACTCCGCGAAGGATGGAGAAATTCTTAAAGTAGGCAACATCAGTTTCAAAGTACTGCATACTCCGGGTCACACCATGGAGTCCAGCACTTTCTTACTGCAGGACGAAAACGGCAAGGATTACGCCATTTTCACCGGTGACACCCTGTTCCTGGGTGACGTTGGTCGCCCCGACCTGGCCATCAAGCAGGGTTCGGTGACCAAAGAAGATCTGGCCGGATACCTCTTCGACAGCCTGCGGGAAAAGATCATGCCCCTGGCCGACGAGGTTATCGTTTATCCCGCCCACGGGGCGGGATCTGCCTGCGGTAAAAACCTGAGCAAGGAAACCTTCGGCCTGCTCGGAGAACAAAAGCAAACCAACTACGCGCTCCGCGAGAACATGACGCGGGAGGAATTTATCGCGGAGGTTACGGCGGGCCTGCTACCTCCCCCTCAGTACTTCGCCGAAAACGCCATGATGAATAAGGCCGGCTACGACAGCTTCACTGAGGTGCTGCAACGGGGAGACCGTGCCCTGAGTCCCGAAGAATTCGAGACCATCGCCGAAGCGGAGGAAGCCCTCATTCTGGACACCCGCGACCGCGAGGCCTTCACCGAGGCCCACATCCCGAACAGTATTTTCATCGGGATTGACGGTAGCTTCGCTCCCTGGGTGGGCGCGCTGATCGTTGATATTCGCCAGCCCATTCTGATCGTAGCTCCCGAGGGACGTGCCGAAGAGGTCGTCACCCGGCTCAGCCGCGTGGGCTACGACCACAGCCTCGGGTACCTGAAGGGAGGCATCGAAGCCTGGCGGGCCGCGGGCAAGGAAATCGACACCATCGCCAACATCGATCCCGCAGCCTTCGTGGAGAAGGCCCAGCAGGAATTGGACGGAGAAATCCTCGATACCCGCAAGCCCACGGAGTTCCTCTCCGAGCACCTTACGGATGCCACCAACTTCCCTCTGGACTACATCAACAGCAACATGAATAAACTGGACCGGGACAAAACCTACTACCTGCACTGTGGTAGTGGATACCGGTCCGTGATCGCCGCCTCCATCCTCCGGGCCCGCGGTTTTGAGCACCTGGTCAACATTCGGGAAGGCTGGAAGGGCCTAAAAGAGACCGAATTGTCAAAAACCGACTATTTGTGCCCCAGCAAGATGTCCCAGGAGGTCATCGATGAGGCCCTTGCCGCTGTTGTTTAATCATATTCAACAACACAACAACATAGGGGTGGAGGCCTCGGCCTCCACCCTTCCCTCAAAAAAGAAACTATGCTAGAATTAATTTCAGAACCCTGGCACTGGTCCGTAAGCGGATTCGCCATTGCCACGGTGATGTTTGTCCTGCTCTACGCCGGCAAGGAATTTGGTGTCTCGGGCAACCTGCGTACGATGTGCAGTATTGCCGGCGCCGGAAAGAACGTGGAGTTTTTCCGCTTCGATTGGAAAGCCCAACGTTGGAATCTGCTGTTCATCGGCGGTGCCGTGATTGGCGGCTGGTTGGCCACCTCGGTCCTTCCCGCCAGTGCTCCGGCGGAAGTATCCACCGAAACGGTATCCTACCTGAATTCCATCGGCATTGATGGCCCAACGGCGGAAAGCGACTTTGTTCCCGCCGAACTGTTTAGCACCGAGAAAATCTTCTCACTCGGAGGCATCCTTTACGCCCTGATCGGCGGCCTACTGGTTGGCTTCGGTACCCGCTGGGCGGGTGGATGTACGAGTGGACACGCCATCAGCGGCCTGTCCAACCTCCAGCTTCCCTCCCTGATTGCCGTCATCGGATTTTTCATCGGCGGACTGCTGATGAGTTGGTTCATCCTTCCCTTCATCCTTCAACTATAATCTGAGCCATGCGTACGCTTTTCTATCTCTTTATCGGTACGGTATTTGGCTTCATCATGACCAAATCCGAAGCCGTATCCTGGTTCCGCATTCAGGAAATGTTTCGCTTCGAGAGCTTCCACATGTACGGCATCATCGGCACGGCTGTCGTGACGGGTGCCCTGGGGGTTTTTCTCGCCAAGCAACTCAAGATCAAAGCCATCACCGGGGATGAACTCAAGCTCAACCCTAAGAATATGAGTATCCCCCGCTACCTGTTCGGGGGCACCATTTTCGGCCTGGGTTGGGCCATGACGGGTGCCTGTCCGGGGCCGATGTTCACCCTCCTCGGTCACGGGGTATGGATGATCGGCATCGTCATTCTCGGCGCGGTACTCGGCACCTATCTCTACGGCGTCTTCCGACCAAAACTGCCGCACTAATCAACTTGGCACCTGCGCGTTTGCGCCCAATAAGTATTGCGACGTTCCCGAGTTCCACTCAGCTCGTCGGGATCGTCGATTCTAATAGAATGCGACGTAGCGCAGGTGCCAGGTTTAACCTGAATAACCATGTTTCGTGTAGTACTTCTCCTTTTTCCCATCATCTTGATGGGCAGTCCTTCCTATGCCCAAACCGATTCTTCTGCCTTTACCAAAGTGCTCGAGGACTTCAACATCCGGGCAAGCGTGGGCTTCCAACTGTGGGGAACCTATACCCACGGGATGCGCGTGCTGGACGAGGACAGTGGGGAGCTGCTGCCGGTAGACAATCGCTTCACTCCTCAACTCCGCCGCAGTCGGTTGAGTATTTCCGGTCAACCCTACCAAACCTTGAGCTTTAAGCTCACCGCGGCCCTGGACCTCGTCGGTCACGACCTCCTGGCCGCAACGGAGGGTGGCACGAACAATGGATCCTCCCCCGGCTTTCGCCTCTGGAACGCCATCGTTCGGTGGCAAATCCGGCCAGAAGACGATCGCCTCAACCTCCTGGCCGGCTACATGGCGGCACCGATCGGCCGGGAGAGCACCACGGCGGCCCTGCGCAGCAATTCCTTTGAGAAGGCCTGGTCGCAAAATTACCTGCGCCGCCACCTGGTGGGAACCGGTCCCGGTCGGGCTACGGGGGTGATGCTCGCCGGACAGTTCACCGGAAAACAGCACCCGCTGCACCTGACGTATGAAGCCGCCGTATTGAACCCGGTATTCCAATCGCTGTCCGGAAACTCTACCGGAGCGGCCTATAGCCCCCTACTGGTCGGCCGCATGGCGGTCCACTTCGGGGATCCGGAAAGCGCCGGATATGCCTCTGGCCACCGCGTCAACTACTTTGGGAAACGACACGGCCTGACCCTCGGGGTGGCAGCCGCCCGACAGGGAAAATCTGACCTCTTTCGGGAGAACACCGCCTACGGCATCGAATGGCTCTACAACACCCATGGGTTCCACCTCGACGGAGAATACTTTCAGCTCCACCGAACGGGGTTGACGGGCACCTCCACCCACAGTGCTACCGGCTACGTTCGCGCAGGAAAAAACCTACCGGTCTTCCGGGGCTACGTGCTGGAACCGGTGGTGAGTTACTGGTACTTCCGGGGACCGGAAGAAGCAGAAGACGTGGCGGCCGCCAATGCACTCCGGTCCTTTGCCGGCGGGGACGGCGGCCTGGATATCGGGGCCAACCTTTACTTCAACCCCAACACCAAGCTTTCCCTCTTTTATGCCCACCGGCACGGGAGCATGGGTGCCGTAGGCCCGCAGGACATCAACAACAATTTCTATTTCCAATCGGGCGTCGGTACCATTGCACGGGGCAGTTATGTGGGCGCGGGTTGGGTGATCATTCTCTAATCAGACGCAAAAAGAACTACCGTGAAGTACCCCTACCTTTTTCTATTAGTCCTGCTCGGCAGTTCACTGGCCCACGGCCAGCACCATTCGGTTGATCACCACGATGACGACCACCGGGGATTTCGGGTAGCCGCCCTGATCGGGCATACGCTCGTTCCCACCGAAAGCGCTGACGCCCACGTTTTCGTGCCCTCCTGGGGACTGGACGTGGAATACTGGTTTTCTTCCCGCCTGGGGGTCGGGCTACACAACGATATTGAAATCGAAAGTTTCATTTTTCTCGACGAAGAAGGGGAAGAAATTGAGCGGATCAATCCACTGGTGATCACCCTGGACGCCCTGTATCGCACCCGCAGTGGCGTAGTTTTGCTTGCCGGTCCGGGCATTGAACTGGAGCGGGAAAATAATTTTGCGCTCTTTCGCCTCGGCGTAGAGTACGAAATCCCCATCGGCGGACACTTTGACCTGGCGCCCAGCATCTTTTACGATCAGCGGCTCGGGGATGGTTACCATACGTGGAATTTTGCTTTGGGAGTAGGGAAGACTTTTTAGCCAGCCTCCTTCAGCCGACAGGCTGCGAAATTTCCTCTTACGGGATGACCTTCATCACCGGGAGCGCCCCTGATCACGCTTACTTTTTGGCAACCAAAAGGGTAAGCAATGAAATTACTTCCGGGTAAATTTCTGGGCCTTTTGCTGGTCATCGGTTGCGTGATCCCCGGCAAAGCCCAGGAGACCAAAGCACCTCCGGGCGTGAAGTATCACGTCCGGGTCAAGCAATTTGAGGGGCACTTAATGCGAAAGGCTTTCCTACTCCAGGCAGAGAAAGACCGACTTGTTCTTCTGGATGATCAGGAATCCTTCCGGACCTACGTTCCCGTTCTGAATATTGATTACCTGGAGTTCAGAAAAGCACGTGGCAATGGTTTTGCCCTGCTGGGAGGAGCCGCCGGCGGGCTGGCCATAAGTTTAGCCGTGTTGGCCGCAACGCCAGTAAATCAAGCTAGCCCCCTGATTCTTGCCCTGCCGCTCATTACTACGCCACTTGGCGCGGCAATGGGTACGGCCATCAGCAAACCCAAAACCGTGATCCACCTCCACGGCAATCCGGCCGTATACGAGCAGGTACGCGGAGAATTGGTCCGGTATACCCTCGAGTTTTAGGTCAGTCCCTCCATTACTATTCAAATTAATTAGGTCATCATGCACATCAACGCCAAACAGCAGTGGGTCACTTTATCCCTGATGCTACTTTTCGCCCTGCCCTATTTCTCGATGGCCCAGACCATCACCGAGGTCAGGGAGAAACCCTTCAACCTCTGGGTGGATTCAAAGGATGATTCTCCACGTATCCAGGGCTACTTGCTCCAGCTGGAAGACAGCATCATCGTCATAGGAACGGGACTGGACCTGGAGCCAAATGATTTGCGGGTACGCAATATTGAGTACCTCAAATTCCGACGTAAGGGAAGAACCGGTAGGGGAATATTGATTGGAGCGGTTTCGGGGGCCACGGTGGGAGCCATTCTCGGGTACTCTTCTTCTTCAGGATGCACGGGTTGGTTTTGTGATCCCGACTTCCTGGCCGCAGGGGGTGCCATCACCGGAGTGCTTCCCGGAGCCATTCTGGGGGGTATTATCGGGGGGACAAAAAATCAATACTTCATCAACGGGAACCCAATCATTTATGAGCAGCAAAGAGGTGATTTGCTCAAGTATACCCTAAAGTTCTAAAGATGATGGGTCCGTGATCCTGGTCACCGATGGCGCGCCGGTAGGCGGGTAACTTTACCGGACAATGACCACCCAGCCATGTTGAAGCAACTATTCTCCTTCCTTCTCCTGTTCCTCGTCTTCTTCTCCTGCTCCGAAACCGATCCCGCCGGAGAAGCCCAGCTTCCCTCCGATCCGGCCATCCTGGCGGCCATGGACCGGGGCCAGGAACTACTGCGGATCAACTGTGAGAGTTGCCACCACCCCAGCGACTCGCTGGGCGGCCGGTTGGCGCCACCGATGGTGGCGGTCAAGGACCACTACCTGAGTGACACCTCCACCCTGGAGGGCTTTACGTGGGCGTTTACGCGGTCGGTCCAAAAACCCAACCCCTACTACGCCAAGATGCCCGGCGCCATTCGCCGCTTTGGCTTGATGCCCGCCCTTCCCCTGCCTGACGATCAACTAGCGGACATTGCCACCTACGTGTTCTATGCGCAGATGGATAGTCCGGAGTGGCTGCGGGAACACCAGCGGCAGGAACGGGAAAGCATGGGGCAGGAAACCGGCCAATTCTCCCCTGCCGCCCGTGGGCGGCAGTATGCGCTCGCCACTAAAGCACAACTCGGCAAAAACCTCCTGGGCGCAATCCAGCGGGGCGGTGCCGCCTACGCCGTGGATTTCTGTAACACCCGGGCCATTCCCCTGACGGACAGCATGGCCAGCGTTCAGGGAGTAGACATCCGCCGAATTAGTGACCGTCCCCGCAACCCCGATAATGCGGCCACCGAGGAAGAACAAGTCATCCTGGAGAATATCCGGACGGAATTAGCGGCCGGTAATCAGGAGGCACATTACCTGGACGAAACCACTACGCATTACCTCGGCTACTACCCCATCGTCACCAACGACATGTGCCTGCAGTGCCACGGAAAAAAAGAAGAACAGGTTTTATCCAGTACCCTGGCCGTACTCCAGGAGCGCTACCCCGATGATCGGGCCACCGGTTATGCGGCCAACGAACTCCGGGGAGTTTGGGTGGTGAGGATGCCAAAATAAAGCTGTACCTACGGAAAAAAGAACCGCAATGACCCTTGACCAATTTCACTCAACTGAAAAAGGAGTTTCCGCTAAACCCGTATTCAGGTCCGATCAGGCTACTGTCACTTCCCTGCAAATTCTTCAGGGAGAATTGCTGCGGGAACACGTATCAAAAGTCAGGGCCTGGCTATTGTGCGTTTCCGGGGAAGTTATCTACGGGTCTGAACTAGGCGAAAACCTTCAACTTCGGGCGGGTGAATTTCAGGAAATACCGCCAATGATTAAGCACTGGGTGGAGGGCATGCAGGACAGTCAACTGATCCTGGTACGATAACTTTTGCGCACATTTTTCAAGTCCCCCCGTCAAGATTTTATCCAGATACCACCAGCCAGGCAAATATTCACTCCCCCCTGCCGCCAACCCTTTGGCGACCTCCATTTGGAGCTCTGGGATCACTCCGTCTCAGGGTTGAAGACCAGTTCCTGGCTAATCGAAAACCGATCATTCCGTTAGGTACGGCGGGTTGCCAGCCCTGTCGGGTGGTGGTTCGTCCGTAGTTAACGGCATGGCTGTAGCTCCCTCCTCGTAAGGACCGTTTAGTTCCAGAACTTGGTCCCCGAGGATCGTCACTCGGGGCTTCGTGATAATATTTACCGTCGAAATAGTCCCAGCACCATTCCGATACATTACCGCTCATATGGGCGAGCCCCAGATCGTTAGCGAGGAGCGCGCCGGAGGGGGCGATGTAGCGATGACCGTCCGCTCCTCCCGTCAAATTGGCAAAAAAGTGAAGGGAGTCCTGGGAGGAAGTGCCAGCCCAGCGGAGGTCCTCTCCGCGGTCCCGGGAAGCATACTCCCATTCTGCTTCCGTCGGTAGTCGGTATCCATTTGCCGCCCAGTTCGGCTTAACGGCAATTCCGGCCCTAGTTTTAATGATGGAATAAACGGGCGTAAACCCTTCTTTTTCGCTTCTCCAGTTACAGAAATACACCGCGGCATACCAACTAACCCCACTGACTGGATACTGCTCCTTTCCGGAGTCCACCACGTACTTAGTTCCGGACTTCTTAATCGCAGCTCTGGCATTGTCAATGAGATACCAGGGGCCTCCACCGGTTGACAAATTCCCCTTTTCGTTGAGGAATTGCGCGAACTCCGCATTACTGACCTCCGTCCGGTTGAGGTAAAAGGTTTTCACTTTTACCGTGCGCACTGGCCGCTCGAACTCACTTCCGTTTCCGGAAAAATCTCCCATCCTAAAGCTTCCGCCCGCCACGTAGATTTGGCTTTTCTTAGGGTTAGTCCGCGCGCAGTCCAGCTCCTCCTCTTTGGCCTCGGCGACCTCACCGTAGGAACTTTTGGGGTAGGCCTGGCGGAAAGCCAGGTAGGAAAGGCAACTATTCCGTTGCTTCGCGATGGCCCAGGCATCTTCCTCTTTTTTAGCCAGGGCGCAGGCCTCCATTTTCTTCTTCGCCAGGATACTGTAATTGCCCTCCGGAAACTCATCTAAATACTTTTGAAATGCCTCGCAGCTGTTGACTGATTGAGCTTCCTCCCAGGCCAGCATCTCCGGGCTTTTCTGAATTGGCGGGGCACTTCCGTCCCGAAAAAAGAGGAATCGTGCCGCTGGTTCGTGGGAACCGAAGGAACCCAGGCCGGGGGTTGGGGCGGCCTTACGCAGGTGATTGGCGTGCAATTGCTCCACGGTAAAGTATCCGTTAGCGGGATTGGACAACCGGAGCCCCTCGATTATCCGATTAGCCAGTTGAGACTTGTCGGGGGTTTCGTTATCCTCGGCATCCGACGTCAGGTACCTTCGGGTGCGATAATTATCGAAATCCACCATAATTTGGTCCTTATCCTGGCTACCGCGACGGCCAAAGCGTCGGCTACTCTTGGAAGGCCAATTCTCGTCAAAACTGTTAGAAAAGCAGGCATCAATGGTGACCAGAATTCTGCGGCAAGGAATATGGTCAATTTCACTCCTTAACCAATCGTACTCGATGGCCGTAGCCGCCAGGTCTTCCTCATCCCCGTTTTTGGGCACGAAATATCCGTTACCGGATGACTCGTTAGAAATACCGTGCCCCGTCAGGTAAATTAGCAGTTGACCATCCTGTTCGTATTCTCCGGAAGCATACTTTCCGTCGTACTCCAGAATTTTATCCCGGATTTGCTTTCGGGTAGGATTATGGACGATCTCCACCGTAAATCCATAATGCTCCTCCAGCTCCCCAGCAATGGTTTCTACGTCCGAGATGGGGAAGTTCAAATCGGACAAATTATCGTATTCATTGACCGCAAAAAAAAGCGCTCGATCACGATCGGGCCGCGGGGAGATAGTCTCTGGGCCTGGGGAAGAAAATACCCCAAAAATAGCGGTAAACAATAACGGATAATACATAGGTGGGATGATTGATAACCAATACAAGATAACGGTTTCGGAGTAGATACAACATTTAGCTATCCGGCAACGGCCTGAGTGATACTGGTCATGCGACTACTTCATTTCCCCGGATACCTTTGTCGTTACAACCACCGTCCCCTATTCTATGCGGCCAACGAACTGCGGGGATTTTGGGTGGTAAGTATGCCAAAGTGATTCACGGAGCTTCCCTATCTTGGTGCCGTAAGTACTTCCCGAACCATTGCGCCGGAAACCCGCCCTCCTTTTTTCGCTCCCGTTGCTTTTTCTCCTGACCTCCTGTGATGCGGGCGAAAAGACGGTATATCTACAATCGGAGACCGCGCACCAACTGAAGGAAGGCATGAGTGTTTACGCTTCGGGCATTGAGATCGGGTATCTAGACAAGATAAACCTGCAGCCCGACCTGACGGTGGTTTCCGAACTGAAGATTATCCTGGACGTCAACATTAGCAGGGATGCGCAGATGGCCTCCCAGACCATTAGTCTACTCGGAGAAACTGCGCTCGAATTATCGAACGGAAATGCGGCCGACTACCTGCGGGAAGGAGACACCCTGCTCCTGGTCCATCCACGGCGTATGTTCGCGGATTCCACCATCCGCAACTTGTTTCAGTATATCCGGGAGGGTTTGAGGCCCGAAAGCCCCGAACCTTTGCTTCGGAAATTAGACTCGGTAGAGCAAAAGCTCGATTCCCTGCTGCAGCGACAGTAGCTGAATATTCCGCTTTGCACCTGCGCTCCGACGCCAAACAAAGTGCCCAAACGATGATCGGAAAGAAAACTCCGGGTGGATGTATTTTGTATCAATGTTGAATCGTACCAGCCATTTCTCTGCCCCCGCACCGTGCCACCATGACCAACGAAGCACCCGAAGACCCAAAACCGAACGCCGCCGAAGCGATGGCGGATAAAGCCAAGGCCGCTTACCAGTGGTGGGATCACCTGGCCACCTTTCACCCCGAAGACCCCTGGTGGCTCGGTGGCCTGAAATTACTGATCCGGGGCGTAGGCATCCTAATTTTGATTATCCTTTCTCCCCTCCTAATCTTGGGCCTGATCGTTGCCTTCCTGGCGGTGCTGTAGATGAATCAAAAACACCTCATCGCTGCGGCCATTCCGTTCCTGCTCTTTGGCGGCCACCTGATCCTCGAGCGTTTACTGCGCCTTCACTGGACACTCCTTGACCACTATCTCGACCCGCTCTGCTTTCTGCCCATCCTCCTCACCCTCTGGCTGATTGACCTACGCTGGCTCTTTGGCCGACCACGACTAACGGCCGCCTTCACGCTGGTAGCCGGAACATTCTTTATCGTACTGGGAGAAATCATTTTCCCCATCCTGGATCCTGCGTTCGTACACGATCCCTGGGACTATCCGTTCTACCTCATCGGCCTGGCCTATTTCTGGTTTTTCATCAATCCAAAAGCAGCGCCGGGGAGCTCCTGAGGGGCCGATTCCGGTAGCATCACTTATAGGATTAAGCCCAACACTGCTAGACAAATGCGTTTTCTCCCTCTCCTGACCTCTCCCTTTCGCTACGCTGGAGAGGAACCGAAACGGCCATTTGTCTAGCAGTATTGGTTAAGTCCCATGATTAAACTGCGGCATTTGTCATTGCCGGAGATGATTTCAATCACTTCCTTGTGTGATCGCATACACATTCACGGGCGGGTCAGCAGGCTAATTTTGCTAAGGTAATCGGGAGGGATTCTCCCCTTCCACCACCCTAAATATTTTAAAAACCTTTAGCATGAAAGTCGAACAAATTTATACCGGATGTCTGGCGGAGGCCGCCTACTACATTGAAAGCAAGGGCGAGGCCGTGATCATTGACCCCCTGCGGGAGACGGCGCCCTATCTGGAGCGTGCCGCCGAAGACGGTGCCACCATCAAGTACATCCTGGAGACTCACTTTCACGCCGATTTTGTCTCCGGTCACCTTGACCTGGCCAAGCAGTCTGGCGGAACCATCGTGTATGGCCCAACCGCCGAGCCCAACTTTGATGCCTACGTTGCCAAAGACGGTGAGGAGCTGAAGGTGGGCGACGTGACCATCGTGGTGCTCCACACTCCTGGCCACACCATGGAATCCAGCACTTTCCTCCTACGGGACGAAAACGGCAAGGATTACGCCATTTTCACCGGAGACACTCTCTTCCTGGGCGACGTTGGCCGCCCCGACCTGGCCATCAAGCAGGGCGAAATCACGGAAGAGGATCTGGCCGGCTTCCTGTTTGAAAGCCTCCGCAACAAGATCATGCCCCTGGCCGATGACGTTATCGTTTACCCTGGTCACGGAGCGGGATCTGCCTGCGGGAAGAAGATGAGCAAGGAAACCGAAGGCACCCTGGGCGACCAGAAGAAGTTCAACTACGCCCTGCGGGCCGACATGACCAAGGCAGAATTCGTCAAAGAGGTGCTTACGGGTCTGGTGGCGCCGCCCCAGTACTTCCCGAAAAATGCCATGATGAACAAGATGGGCTACACCAGCTTTGAGGACGTCCGCAAGCAGGGCACCCAGGCCCTGAGCGTGCGCGCCTTCAAGGCCGCCTGGGCCGAAGAAGAGGCTCTGGTGATTGATACCCGGACCAAGGAGGACTTTGGTGCGGGATTCATCCCCGGCTCCATCTTCATCGGACTGGACGGTACCTTCGCCCCCTGGGTCGGCCTCCTCATCCCGGACCTCAAGCAGCCCATTCTCTTTGTCGCTAACGAAGGCGATGAGGAAGAAGTGGTTACGCGTCTGGCCCGGGTGGGTTACGACAACCCCATCGGTTTCCTTAAGGGCGGCTTCGACGCCTGGAAAGCGGCCGGAGAGGACGTTGACATCATCCAGGAAGTTTCCGCGGAGAAGTTCGCGACGATGCCCCTGGGCGACGCCGAAGTGGTCGACGTCCGCAAGGCCAGTGAGTTTGCCGCCGAGCACCTCGTAGGGGCGGTCAACTTTCCGCTTGACTTCATCAACGCCAGCATGAAGGACCTCAACCCCGCGCAGCAGTATTACCTGCACTGTGCCGGTGGTTACCGCTCCCTGATTGCCGCCTCCATCCTGCGGGCCCGGGGCTTCCAGCACCTGGTTAACATCCAGGGCGGCTTCGACGCCCTGAAGCAAACGGACCTGGAACGGACCGACTACGTGGAGCAAACCACCGAACTTTAAACTGTTAAGCTACGATTTTATATAGCTCGTAATTGGGAATTACTGCGGGGCTACGGAAAGACGATTGCATAGTGCGTCTTGACGTAGCCCCGCTTTTTGCATCTAGTGCACTTCCCTTTCAATGAAGTTTTCTAAAGCTTTGTCCCAATAATTACCTACAAGGATAATCTATTATGCCTAAACCCAAGAAATCCCAAATTATTCCTGCCTACAACTATTTTTAAAAAAGCGGGCATGTAGAACATTATATTTAACCTCTCTTTTTACTAGGGCATACTCCTTAGAAATCCACTCGAGAGTAGCAGGAGTAAAGTTTTGGTGAAGAGCTTCAATTACGCTATTAATTACTCGAAAATTTAGTTTCCTATCCTCTACCATCCGCAAGAAAACCGGGGTTGGTCCCAATATTCCTCTATCTGTTCCTCCATATAGGCAGTTAACCATTCCTTCATTAAGGTTATAAAGATTTTCCTCATTCGAAAATTCGACAGCTTTAAAAGTATCTACCTTAATTGAATAACTAATACTGAGACTGTCTGACAAACTTTGTATCAACTCTGATACAAGCAACCTTGGTGAAGACAAAGGAAACGATATAAACAAGCAACTTTCACCAACAATACTATCGACACTAATGGTTAGATAATGAAAACCTTCCCTACCTATTTTATCAAGCTTAAAAAACCTATTAGGTAGATTTTCTAACCTCCCCTCCCCCATTTGCGTGCCTGCTTGTATATAGGACTGTCCTACACCGACGACATCTACACAATCAAAAGATTTTACGGTATAATTCTGGCAATAAAGTAGGAAGGATGGAACAATGATCAGCAAACCAATTAAAAAGTATTTCAACCTATCCATGACCATAATTTAATTTAGTAATCATACATTACTCGCATTCAAAGGTATTACTCTCAAGTTCGCTTCATGTTTGGCCATATTTAAATATCGCACCTCTCGAAAATATTCCAATTATTTTATTGAAATAGTGGGCACACCGGGCACCGCTATGGTCGCGTGGCCCTGGCCGTTCTGCGAACGGGCGGCAGACCACGCTCCGCAGCTAGGAACGGCCTTCCAGGCCGGAGCGGGCGAGGTCGTCGGCCGAAACGCGAGGAACGAAGGGGGTAGTCCGCCGACCGTAGTTTGTTATCCAACTTTTTCTATTCCGGTAGCCCCGATTGATTACGCAGGTGAGCCACGCGATTCCGATGGAATCGCGCTCCGATGATGGGGTGCCTAGTCTCCGGCAAGACATGTCTTGCCGCTACGGAGGCCCACTTCTTTGGGGCATAAGGCTGGGCGTAGACCGGCTTGCGGAGCAAGCCTATTCCAGTTCCTCCTTGTTAAGCTAAATCCTAAAGCCTAATTCCTTGAGCCTAAATCCTAATTCTTCCTCCCTACTCCAGGTCCAGCACGTACCACTCAATGGCTTCCACGTCCAGGTTTGCCCGGCGGCCCACCTCTTCGGGGGCGTAATGCTGGGCGAGGTAGCTCAGGATGGCGTCTTCATTTTTGCCGAGGTCCCAGAGGCCCTGGGTTTCCTGCATCCAGCGGATCATTTGCTCCCAGCCCTCGCGGGTAGCCCGGTTCTGGGTGACGAGCTTGGCCGAATGGCAGGCCGTGCAGGTGCCCCGCACGATGTCGAAGCCCTCGGCGTAGATCAGCCCGCTCTGTACGTGAATGCCGTTTTCGATGCGATCGACATCTTCCGCGGCCGCCGTGGCGGCGGAGGCGCGGTAGGCATCCATGTCCATCGGTTTCGGCTGGTCAAACATCGCAACGACCTGATCGCCGATGAGCAGGTAGCCAAAGCAGAAGATCAGGACGAGGACGGAGAGGTTCAGCGTGACCAGAATCGGTCTTAAGTTATCGAATGGCTCCCTCATCAGGCGGTGACTTTAATGGCGATCCGGTGGCAGGCATTGTTCAGGTATCCGCGGGGATTCCAACCGGGTAGGAGCATCGGCTGGGCGATGCCGTTGGCGTCGGTGGCCCGAGCCCACACCTCGTAGTAGCCTATTTCGGGGAACCGAATGTCGGCCGAAAACTGCTGCCAGGCATAGCGGTTGGCGGCCGGCTCCAGGGTGCAGGATTGCCAGGTCGCCCCGAAGTCAATGGAGTAGTCCACCCGGGTAATTTTTTCGGTCGAAGTCCAGGCTTTCCCCCGGATCGGCAGCGCCTGGCGCTGCCGGAGTGTTGCCCCCGTTTTCGGGAAGGTAATGAGCGATTTTACCGGCATCCCCTCGATGATGCACATCTCCTCGTCGGGCACCTTGGTGCCGGGAGCCACGGGTTTACAGGGCACCCGATAGGACTGCCCCGTCATCTTCGGACCGTCGTGTACCTGGTTCCGGATGACGATTTTGGAGAGCCACTTTCCGGAAGCCGAGGCCGGATAGCCGCCAAAGACCAGGCGCAGGGGGTAGCCATTGAGCATCGGAATCGGCTTACCGTTCATCTCCCAGGCGATCAGGCTTTCGGCCTCCATCGCCTTGTCAATCGGTACGCCACGGGAAATCACCACCTTGTCGGCCTGCCCCGAAATGTGGGTATCCTTTCCGTAGTAGCCCACGTAAACGGCATCGGACTTTACGCCCACGTCCTCCAGCACGTCCCGCAGACGAATACCGGTCCAGGCCGCGCATCCCACCGCGCCGGTGGACCACTGATTGCCCTTGGCCGGAGGATTAAACTCCTTGCGACCATTGCCCCCGCATTCCAGGGTGAGCTGCAGGGTCACGGGAGTAAATTTTTGCTTTAACTCCGCCAGGGTATACGTCTTCGTCTGGGCGGCGGACTCCCCCTCAATGGTCAGGGTCCAGGTGGATAAATCGACGTTCTCGGGGGGAATGCCATTGTTCCGCACGAAAAAGCGGTCGTTCGGCGTCAGCTTATCGTCCAGCAGTTCCGGCGGGGTTTCGGCGTTGATGGGCCGGTCATTGAGCACGATCAGGCCGGGGTGTTTGCCAGGCAGGGCGAACGGCTGGTCCGAACCGGCCAGCGCGGCCGGGATCATGCCCGCGGGAAAATGCTCTGCGTGGACCATTTTGGCCCCGAGGACCAGACTCATGGCCGTCAGAGCACCCTTTTTCAGAAATCCCCGCCGCGTGTTCGGCAGCGGTTCCCGATCCCATAATTGCTTATCGGCGGCCAGGGGGTCTTCCGCGTACAATTCATGGATTCCCTTTTTATCTTTCTTGTGCATAAGGCAAAACTTAATCGTGCCAGTAGATTGATGAGTGAGGTAGCGTATGGGGCGACGGCGCGCAGGTGCCGGGGAAATGCAGGATTTAGGATTGAGGTTTAAGGACTGAGGATTCAGTTAAGTAGCCGTAATCCTAAATCCTAAAACCTTGATCCTACATCCTATTATTGCACCTGCGCTCCGTCGCCATAATTATTGTTTCAACGGGCCAAAGCCGTGGGCAGACTGGCTGCCGAAATTCTCCGGAAATTCCTCTACTCCCGGGAAGCCCAGACGAATGTCGCCCTCGTTGTGGGGAATGTAGGCCGTGCCAAAAATATAATCCCACAGGGCCAGCGTGAGGCCAAAATTAACCCCGTATCTCCGTTCTTTGGGCAATTCGTAGGAATGGTGCCACAGGTGCATCTCCGGACTGTTGAAGACATACTTCATGATGCCCCCCAGCAAGAGTGCCCCCAATCCGGCGGAACCCGCCACTACGGTCACTTTGGTCAGGAAGGAAGGATCCGTCAGCAGATTGATGTCCAGTAAGCTATTAGCGATCAACAGGCCAATCAGTCCGCCCAGAATACCGCCGGTCAGCCGACCGCTCACGCTGATGTTGGAATGGTTATAGTGCCCCCAGGCCAGCGTGAAAATATGAATGATGAAGAAGTCGTACAGACCAATGCCGAGCAGGGCCAGAGGAATGTACTCCAGGGTCCGGTACACGATGTTCTCCATCCAGTGGTACCGCAAGTGGGCCGCAAACCCCATTTCCTGCACCGAGTGGTGCACTTTGTGGAACTCCCACAGGCGATCGGAACGGTGCAGTAAGCGGTGAATCCACCACTGGACAAAATCCCGCACCACGAAGCCGATCAACAAGACGGCCCACATCGGGAAGGTGTTCAGCGGATTGTTGGCCTGGAGGTTGAATCCTCCCGTGGCCCACATAATAATGTCGTTGAACAGGTTCACCACCACGTTGGAAGCAGCCGCGTAGATGATCAACGAGAAGAGAAAGAAGTTAAAGAACATGTAGAAGGCATCGAGCCAGAAATCCCGCCGAAATACCGGCTGATTTCTCCGCCAGGGAATGACGACCTCCAGCAGCAGAAAGAACAGCGAAACCCCGATCAACCAGTAGAAGTAGTTGTTCCAGGCCGGACTGGTAATTTCCTGCCAGAAGTAGTCCGCGTACCCCCGATATCCTTCAACAAATAAGTTCCAATACTTTTCCATGTCATCAATTTAAGTATAAGGAGATAGATTTACTGTTCACTCAACGCACGGTAAGCGAGCGCCACGGCCGTGGAGTCGCTGTGGCGTTCAATCGGGAAATGAAACCCGTGTTTACCGTAATAGCTCCATTCAATCCAGGAACCGTCATAATTTCTGACCCGCGGGTACCCCAGCAATTCCGCCAGCACGAAAGTAGTATTCGCGGACCGGACGCCAGACTGGCAGTATACGATGATGTCCTTGTCCGGACGAACCCCGACCCCCTCGTACAATTGCCGCAAATCCTCCGGGGATTTGAAGCGGTGATCACCCGCCAGATCCACGGCGTCTGACCAATTCAGGTGAATGGCGCCGGGAATACTGCCCGCGTCGGAGGCTCCGGCCTTGAAGTGGTGGATTTTCTCACCACTCCGGAAGGGAAGTCCCCCAAATTCATAGTTTTCCCGCACGTCCAGCAGTAAGTGGTTGGTGTCCGCCAGGGCCAACAGGATGTCGCCAAAGTGCGCGCTGCTTAATCGGGGACTTTCCGGGAACCTGTAGTTAGAGGACTCCGTCATGGCTACAGTGCTGGTGTCCAAAGAGAAGCCTAGCTGCTTCCATCGGTACTCTTCACCGTCCAGCAGGAACACCTTCGGGTGGCCGTACTGCCGGAGTATCCACCGCAAGCGGGAGGCATCCGCACACCCCTTCTGGTCGTACAACACCAGGCGGTCTTCGGGTAACACCCCCAGCTTTCCCAGGAGTTTTTCCATGGCTTCCCGGGAAGCCATCATCCCCTCGTAGGGGTATTCGCCCTGGCTTTCATAATCCGGGCGCCAAAGATTGACTGCTCCGGGGAGATGTCCGGCCAGGTAGTCCCTAGCCTTACTGACCTCAATAATGCGCAAATGAGGCTCACCGGTCCGCAGTAGGGAATCCAGTACCTCAGCGGAAACCAAGGCTTTGGCCGGCTCCCATGACTTGGTCTCCGGAGTATCCCTGACCTCACAGCCAAGTAACACCAGCAGAAGGGCTCCCAACAGGAAGCCCCGCCACTGATATCCTCGCTGATGGTTTACTAATACGCTCCCGCTACACATCCTGTCCGCGCATCATTTTGTTCCAGTACAGGTACGGCAGCATGTATTTTTTCAGCATCCACAGCCGCCAGTGTTCCTTATCGCTGTTGAAGACCAGCATCTGTTTCAGTTTGGGATCGGGCGTGAATTTGTTGTCGTAATCAAACTCGGCGAGCACCATCTTTCCGTAATCGGTGACCAGGGGGCAAGAGGAATAACCGTTGTATTCCTTGTTGCCCGTTTGCTGATGCTGCATGAGCGTGATGATGTTGTCCACTACCACGGGAACCTGCTTGCGAATTGCCGCCCCGGTCTTGGCCGTGGGTAGTCCGGCGACGTCTCCGAGGCCGAAGATGTTGCTGAACCTCTTGTGCTGCATGGTGTACTGATCTACCTCCAGCCACTTGGCATCATTCACCAGGGACGAGTTGCGGATAAACTCCGGCGCTACCGAAGGAGGAGCGGTGTGGAGCATATCGTAGTGAATTCCGAAACGACCGTCCTTCACCGTGACCTTCACGTTTTTGAAGTTGTGGACAAAGGTCCCTTCAAGGTCTTTAAAATCTTCTCCGGAAGTGAGGCTTACCCCTTCCCCGGCGGGGTCCTTGGTTAGTTCGTACCAGGCGATCTGGTTTTCGGCGTCCAGCTCGACAAGTTTATGGAAGAACCGCAGGTTGATGTCTTTGCGGTCTACTACCTCCATCAACGTTTTCTTGATTTCCGGCACCCCAAAAATCACGGTACCCGGGGTGGCGAACACGATGTCCGTCTTATCGGTCACGCCGGTTTTCCGCCAGTGGCTTTCGGCCAGATACATAATCTTTTGGGGCGCACCACCACACTTGATGGGCGTCGCGGGCTGGGTAAATAGAGCCGTTCCTCCCTTGAAGTTCTGGATGACCTTCCAGGTATGCTCGGGGTCGGTGTAGTTACTACAAACCACTCCCTTATCGAGGGCATCTCCCAGGCCGGGCACCATGCTCATATCGTAGGTCAGGCCGGGGGCAACGACGAGAAAGTCGTAGGTCAGGTCACCACTATTTGCGGTATGCACGGTATTATTTTCCGGATCAAAGCCAGTCGCTTTATCCTTCACCCAGGTAGCCTGCTTCGGGATTACGGAGGCCATGGGGCGAGCCGTTTTCTCGTAGTCGTAGGTACCCGCTCCCACCAGGGTCCAGGCGGGCTGGTAGTAATGGGTGTCCGCCGGTTCGATGATGGCGACGTCAGTAAAATTCTTCTGCTCGATGAGCTGGGCGGCAACCATGATGCCGGCCGTTCCGCCGCCGATGATGAGTACTTTATGGTGATTTTGCATGTTGTATATCGCTTTAAGCAGGCTAAAGCTAGGCATCAATCCTCCGGCAGCGTGTGACGTTTGTCACACAAGCAAATGATTCTAACAATAATTCGCCGTATTCCGTAATGCGTCAGGGGCGCAAACAACGCCTAACCTCCTCAGAACCACAGCCAAAGCCAGGGATCAATGGTCGGAATATCGTACCAGTGCAGCGTAAAGTAATTCAGCAGCCCCAGGGGCAATCCGACCAGCGCCAGCAGGATACCGTAGCCGCTTCTCCGCCGGGTCGGCACGTCAAATATGGCGTGGGGGGTTCCGTTGGGGTCAATTCGGCGGCCGAAACGGTAATACAGCAGCATCCCCAAGGCGCCTAAAAACAGCATAAAGGACAAGGTAAAGCCACCGACCGCAGCGATTATGGAAGCCAGGATTACGTAGCCAACGGGAAGGGATCGGGCCCGGTATTTTTCCGCCAGTCGTTCCCGATAAGCCTGGCGGAGGGCCGCCAGGTCAACCGACTTGCCTTCCCGCTGCAGCAGCACCCGGGCCACCGCCACGGCTTCGGGGCTCCAGCTGGAGGCGTTAATGATGACCTCCTCCAGTTCTTCCTGGCGGTACTCAGCGAAAGGATGGTGGCTCAGGTCTTCTTCCGTCAGACTTGCCTCGGCGTGCTCCTCCAGCAGGAAGTTGGCCTTCTGGAAGAGGTTACTCGGAATCTCCACCCAGAATCGGGGCTGCAGCGGATCCCCCACAATGACGGCTCCCACTCCCGGGCTTTGCTCCCGATCGTGGGTGGTGAAGGGAATCTGGTGTTCCCGAAAGAGGGACAGCAATTCCTCCAGGTCCGCTTTACGATTGAATTGCTGGTAGACCGCAAATTCGGTGGGCCCCAGATAATCCAACGCATCTTCCTTAGTCATGGCATGAAGGTAATGAACTAATCCACTATGCTCCTTCCGGCAGCGCGAAACGCCCTACTCCACCCCGCCCCAGCAGAGGTATTTGGTCATGAGGTAATCCTCCAGGCCGTACTTACTGCCCTCCCGGCCGAAACCACTTTCCTTAACCCCGCCGAACGGCGCAACGGCGGTTGAGATCATGCCCGTATTGATGCCCACCATACCGTATTCCAGGCGTTCGGCCACTCGCCAGCAGCGGGCGTAATCGCGCCCGTAGAAGTAGGCCGCCAGCCCGAAGGGTGTCGCGTTGGCTAATTCAACGGCTTCCGCCTCGGTCTCAAAACGGTACACGGCCGCTACCGGGCCAAAGATCTCCTCCTTACTCATCTGCATGTCTGTACTTGCTCCCCCGACCACCGTTGGTTGAAACAATAATTCCTGGCCCTCAACTGGCCCGCCACCCGTCAGGATTTCCGCCCCGTTGCGCTCGGCCTCCACAAGCAAGCGTTGGACTTTCTCCAGCGCAGCCTCGTTGATCAGTGGTCCGATCTCGGTGGCTTCCTGGCTACCGTCTCCCACGGTAAGCGCCTGGGTCGCCCTGGTGAAGGCCGCGATAAAGTCTTCGTAGATGCCGTTCTGGACGAAAATACGGTTGGCACACACGCAGGTCTGCCCGGCGTTCCGGTACTTGCTGGCCATGGCTCCCTCCACCGCCGCCGCCAGATCGGCGTCATCAAACACGATGAAGGGGGCATTGCCCCCGAGTTCCAGGGATACTTTCTTGACGGTTCCCGCGCAGTCCGCCATCAACTGCTTACCCACGGCCGTTGAGCCGGTAAAGCTCAGCTTTTTCACCCGCTCGTCACCGGTCAGTACGGCGCCGACCGCCTTAGGGTTGCTGGTGGGGAGCACGTTGAATACTCCGGGCGGAAAGCCCGCTCGCGACGCCAGTTCCGCCAGGGCCAGCGCACTCAGGGGCGTATCCTCGGCGGGCTTCACCACCACCGTGCACCCGACGGCCAGGGCCGGAGCCACCTTGCGGGTAATCATGGCGATGGGAAAGTTCCAGGGCGTGATGGCCGCCACCACCCCTACGGGCTGCTTGACGACCGTGATGCGCTTGTCCCGGCCGTGGCCCGGGATGACGTCCCCGTAGGCACGCTTTCCCTCCTCGGCAAACCATTCAATGAAGGAGGCTCCGTAGCGCACCTCACCCTGGGCCTCGTTGATGGGCTTACCCTGCTCGGCGGTTAATAGCTGCGCCAGATCCTCCAGGTTCTCCAGGATCAGGTCATTCCAGCGCCGTAAAATTTTTGATCGTTCGGCTGCCGTCCGGGCACTCCACTCCGGGAAGGCCGCGGAGGCCGCCGTGACGGCCGCTTCGGTATCCGCTGCGGTCGCGTCGGCCACTTCCGCCAGCAATTCACCGTTAAAGGGGTTAAGGACGGGAAAGGATGCCCCGGCGGGATGCCAGTCACCGTTGACGTAAGCCGATGAACGCAGTAAAGTTGGGTCGGAAAGCTGCATGGAAGGTGGTATGGTTGTCGGGGAAGGTAGCCAACTACCCCAGATTTTGACTACTCCTGAAATGTCTTTGTTTCCCGCTTTGTTCGTAACTATCCTTCCACGGTACCGTACTTTTGTCCTTATGAAAAAAGCCCTTCGCCCCCTCCTTATTCTCCTCCTGCTGGCCGGTCACCAGTGGGCCTTCGCCCAAATTGATCGCGGGCAACTACTCGCCGACCTGAAAACTCTGTCCTCAGACGAGTACGGCGGTCGCCAAACCGGAGAAAACGAACTGGCCCGTACCTACCTCCTCGACGCCCTTTCCGAGTTCATTTCCTCCTACCCCACCATGGTGGATACCTTCGGCTTTCTGAACCGATTGAGAAAACAGTACACCGGTCACAATATTACGGTCACGGTGCCCGGCACAAAATATCCCGACCGCTACATCGTACTGTCTGCCCACTACGACCACGTGGGCACCCGTGACGGCGTGGTGTACAACGGCGCCGACGATAACGCCTCCGGAACCTGTGCGCTGCTGGCGCTGGCCCGGCACTACCGGAATAACCCACCAAAACACTCCATCATCTTCGCCTTTTTTGACGCGGAGGAAATGGGCCTTAAGGGCGCCGACCGCTTCGTGGAAGATCCCCCCGTAGACCGGGACAAAATCCTCCTCAACATCAACATGGACATGGTCAGTCGCAATCCCGACCGGACGATCAACATCTGCGGCCAGTACGACTTCCCGGAACTGGCAAAATTCCTGAAGAAGGCGAAGAAAAAAACGGACCTCACCGTCACCCAGATGCACGAGGGCCCGGAGTACACGGGGGCCAACAACTGGACCATGTCCAGTGATCACGGTATGTTCCTCAAGCGGGGTATCCCCTACCTCTACTTTGGCGTGGAAGACCACCCCGGATACCACCAGCCGAGCGACGACTTCTCCGAAATCAACCCCGACTTCTACTACGAAGTGGTCCAGTTCGTGAAGGAAACCACGAATGTATTCGACAAGAAGCTCAGGGGGAAATCCCTGCGGTAAATCGGGATATTTTAGCGGGCAACCAGTTGATGATAAGTATTTCGGCCGCCAAACGCTATCCTCTTGCGGTTCCCACACGTTCTCAATTCAGTAGCGCCGGATTTATCCGGCGAAGGATGCTCGCTCAACGGCTTCAGTACGGCAATCCCCCTTCCCTTCTCGTGAAGTGAGACTGATTTCCGGGTTCGGAAAACCGGGTGTGGTCGCCTTTCGGGGAAAGGCGACACCAAGCTCTCACAAGGGGGCGTTAGACTGAGGCTGTTCATCTCGTGCCGTCACTAACGGTCAGCCAACTCTCCCCTCGTACCTCGCGTTTCGGCCGCCGACCGCTCCCCGCTTGCGGTTCCCACGCGTTCTCAATTCAGTAGCGCCGGATTTATCCGGCGAAAGATGCTCGCTCAACGGCTTCAGTACGGCAATCACCCTTCCCTTCTCGGGAAGTGAGACTTATTTACTGCTTCGGGAAACCGGGTGTGGTCGCCTTTCGGGGAATGGTGACACCAGGCTCTCCCCGGGGGGGCAGACGTAGGCTGTTCAGTTAGTAAGCATTAAGAGACTATTGTTCAGGATGCCGAGACCTCCGAGCAGCAATCCGGGCCTCCGGCCCAGTAAAGACAGCTAGGAGGACCGGCGATACTGCCTTACCTGGAGCGCTACTTAAGCAAGACCTTCAAGACCAGTGGACACCAACGATCCGAAGGGCATCTTCCAGATTGCTCACCGCCCGGTAGGTTTCCCCCTTACCGAACCAGGTTACCTGCCGCTTCGCGTAGCGACGACTGTTCCGTTTGATCAATTCCACGGCGGTGCTGCGGTCGTATTCCCCGTCGAAATAGGGCCACCATTCCTGATAGCCGACGGTTTGCATCACCGGCAGGTGACGATAGTCCCGGAGTCGCTGGGCTTCGGCTTCCAGGCCCTCGGCCAGCATCTCGTCCACCCGCTGATTGATGCGGGCGTAGAGCACTTCCCGGTCGGGGTGAAGCTTGAGGTAGAGGGGTTGAAAGGGCCGGGGCTTTTGTTGGCCCCGGAAGGAGGAGTAGGCTTTCCCGGCCGAGAGGCTCACCTCCAGGGCCCGGATCAGCCGTCGGGGATTTTGCCGGTCCACTTCCGCAAAATATGCGGGATCCAGCTCCGCTAATCGTTGCTGGAGGGCCGGGAGGCCCGCGCTTTCGTAGAGTCTTTGCACCTGCGTCCGCGCCGCTTCCGTCACCTCGGGGAACTCGTCCAGTCCCGCACAGAGTGCGCGGAGGTACAGCCCGCTGCCCCCGACGAGCACCGCCACCCGGTGTCTTGCGTGGATATCCGCCAGCCGGGCCAGGGCCTCTTCGGCGAAGCGCCCCGCCGTGAGGGGCTCGGTGATGCTGCGGTCGGCCACGAAGTGATGGGGCACGGCGGCAAGCTCCTCCTCACTCGGACGGGCGTTGCCGATGCGCATTTCACGATAAAACTGTCGACTGTCTCCACTGATGATCTCCGTGGAAAAATGCCGGGCCAGGTCGATGGCCAGGCCGGTTTTGCCACTGGCGGTCGGTCCGCCGACCACGATCAGGAGGGGCTTCGCATCCGGCATCAGGCCACCGGTTGCAGGATGCCCTCCACGAATTCCCGCGTGGCTTTTTCTACGTCATCCTCGCGTCCGGCCAGCGCCCGGATGAAGGCGCTGCCGATGATGGCTCCGTCGGCGTAGGCGCAGGCCGTGCGGAAACTGGCCGCGTCGCTGATGCCGAACCCGATGAGTTTTGGCTGGGGCAAATCCAGGGCGTTGATGCGGGCAAAATAAGCTTGTTGCGCGTCGGTGATTCCGCCGCTCTTGCCCGTAATGCTGCTGCTGCTCACCACGTAAATGAAACCAGTGCTCACCGCGCCGATCTCCCGCACCCTGGCCTCGCTGGTCTGGGGCGTGATCAGGAAGCTGACCTGCAGATCGGCGGCCTCGGCCAGCTGGCGGAAGTCCTGCCGGTACTCGTGCAGGGGCAAATCCGGGAGGATGAGTCCGTCCACGCCGGCCTTCGCGGCGGCGGATACGAAGCGCTCCGGACCGTACTGCATCACCTGATTGTAGTAGCCCATCATGACGAGGGGAATTTCCGTCTGCCGACGGGCTTCGGTGATCTGCTCGAACAGGAGGTCGAGCGTCATTCCGTTCTTCAGGGCCCGCATGCTGCTCCGCTGGATGGTTTCGCCGTCGGCCATCGGATCGGAATAGGGCATGCCGATTTCGATGAGGTTGGCCCCGGCCGCCGCCAGACTGGTGATGATGGGCACGGTACTGTCCAGCCGGGGGTAACCCGCCGTGAAGTACACGTTGAGCAGGTCGGGGGTGCCGGACCGAAAGAGTTGGGTGAGTCTATTCATGATCGCGGTCCTTTAGTTGGTCAAGATATTTGGTGAAGGTGGCCAGGTCCTTGTCTCCCCGGCCGCTCAGGCAAACGACGATGACGTCCTCCGGACCGTATTCCAGCTGCTCGAAGGCCGCAAAGGCGTGGGCCGTTTCCAGGGCGGGAATGATGCCCTCCGTGCGGGTGACGAAGAGGGCCGCCTCCAGGGCTTTCTCGTCGGTGACGCTGATGGCTTCCGCTCGTTTGGAGTCGATCAGGAAGGCGTGGAGTGGTCCGATGCCCGGGTAATCCAGTCCGGCGGAAATGCTGTAGGGCTCCACGATTTGCCCGTCGTCGGTTTGCATCAACAACGTACGACTTCCGTGGATGATGCCTTCCGTGCCCAGCACGCTGGTGGCGGCCGATTCTCCGGAATCCACTCCGAGTCCGGCGGCCTCGACGGCGATGAGCCGGACGCGCTCGTCGTTCAGGTAGTGGTAGAAAGCACCGGCGGCGTTACTGCCCCCGCCCACGCAGGCGATGACGGCATCGGGGTGCTCCCGTCCCTCCTTTTCTTTAAGCTGCCATTTGGTTTCCTCCGAGATCACCGACTGAAAGCGGGCCACCATATCCGGATAGGGATGGGGGCCGACCACGGAGCCGATGATGTAGTGGGTGTTTTCGGGATTATTGATCCAGTCGCGAATCGCTTCGTTGGTGGCGTCCTTCAGGGTTTTGGAGCCGCTGCGGGCGGGGCGCACCTCGGCGCCGAGCATCCGCATCCGGGCCACGTTCGGGGCCTGGCGCTCGATGTCCACTTCCCCCATGTAGACGATGCACTCCAGTCCGACGAGGGCGCAAACGGTGGCCGTGGCCACGCCGTGTTGCCCCGCACCGGTCTCGGCGATGATCCGGGTTTTCCCCAGTCGCTGGGCCAGCAGGATCTGGCCGATGGTGTTGTTGATTTTGTGCGCACCGGTGTGGTTCAGATCCTCGCGCTTCAGGTAGACCTTCGCCCCATAATGCTCACTGAGCCGCTTGGCGTAGTAAAGCGGACTGGGCCGACCCACGTAGTCGCGCAACAGCGCATCAAACTCTTTTTTGAAGGCAGGATCGGCGGTCATTTCCCGGTAGTTGGCCCTCAATTCTTCAATGTTCGGGTGCAGCATTTCGGGAATGTAGGCCCCGCCAAAGCGGCCGTAATATCCCCGCTCATCGACGTCGATGCCTGGATTTTTCATGATAGTTTCTTTTGTGTGCATGGAGCAGAAGTTGTAAGCGACAAAAGGTCTTTCTAAACGTAGGTTGTTCCTTGAGGTTTCATCAGCGATTCCTGCGGAATCGCGGCAGTTCAGTGGGGCAACCGGTAGCGGCAAGGCATGCCTTGCCGCTACTAGAAAATTCAAGGGATTGATGGCCAAATGATTCATTCATGGAATAGCCTATTTCTAAACGGTAAAGTTTCGCGATCACGCGACGGCACGCTGGACGAAGTCAGGGGACGTCACGATGGCCATCACGGCAGGTGCAAAGTCATCAGGCAGCAGCCGTGGTGCTCCGTTGCCGGGCAAAGTTCAGCAAATTCCTGATCATGAGGCGTCCGTGTTCCGTCATGATGCTTTCGGGATGAAACTGTACCCCAAAAACGGGGTACTCCCGGTGGCGCAGGGCCATGATTCCCCCGAATTCTCCCGTGGCGGTGACGAGTAGTTCCTCGGGCATGGTTGCCGGATCAATGACCCAGCTGTGGTAGCGCCCGGCGTTGAAGTGGTCCGGGACCTCCGAAAAAATCGGATCGTCACCGTCCGTGCGCTGCATTTCCGTTTCGATGCCGTGGTGCACCTGGTCGAGGTTAATCAGCGAGGCCCCGAAGGCTTCCCCAATGGCCTGGTGCCCGAGGCACACCCCGAAAATCACCTTCTCCCGGGCGTACTGCTTGATGAGGGCGGGCATGATGCCCGCTTCGCTGGGCACTCCCGGACCGGGACTGAGGATAATCAAATCGTATTCCCCCACCCGATCAAGATCAATTTCGTCGTTGCGGAAAACGTCAATCGAGTGGCCCAGTTCTTCTTCGACGTACTGCACCAGGTTGTAGGTGAAGCTGTCGTAATTATCAAGGATTAAAACCTTCATAGCAAGAAAATTTTAAATGAGTAAAATGTGATTACAGGAAGGTTTCGGCCTTGTCGATGGCCTTGGTCAGTGCGCCGAGTTTGTTGTAGACCTCCTGGCATTCGCTGTCCGCGTTAGAGGCCGCCACGATGCCGGCGCCCGCCTGATAGAACAGCTGGTTGTCCTGGCTAAAGAAGGACCGGATGAGGATGGCCTGGTTCATGCCCCCCGCAAAGTCGATGAACCCGATCGCGCCGCCGTAAAAACCGCGTTGCTGGTTCTCGTATTCGTTGATCAGCTCAATGGCCCGGTACTTGGGGGCTCCCGAAAGGGTTCCCGCCGGGAAGGTGTCGCCGAAGATTCTGACGGCCTGTCCCTCCTCGTGCAATTCGCCCTCTACGGTGCTCACCAGGTGAATGACGTGGCTGTAGTAGTGGACGTCCCGCAGGCTCTTCACCCGCACGTTTTTGGTGTGCCGACTCAGGTCGTTGCGCGCCAGATCGACCAGCATGACGTGCTCGGCGTTTTCTTTGGGGTCTTCCAGCAGGGCCTTCGTGGCGGCCCGGTCCTTGGCGTCGTCTCCGGTCCGGCGGTAGGTTCCCGCGATGGGGTTGAGGCGGGCCACGCCCTCCCGGATCACCATCTGGGCCTCCGGACTGGAGCCCATGATACGGTAATCTCCGTAATCGAAGTAGAAAAGATACGGTGAGGGGTTAATACTCCTCAACGCCCGGTACACCTGAAACTCATCGCCGCGGAATCCCTGCTGAAACTGCCGGCTCAGGACGATTTGGAACACGTCGCCCACCTGGCAGTGGTGTTTGCCACGGGCCACCAGTTCCTTGTACTCCTCGTCAGTCAGGTTGCTACTCTCCGCGCCGTGGCGCCGGAAGGGGTGAACTCCCCCACCCCGACGAATGGCCGCAATGACTTCTTCCATCCTGCTCTCCTCGCCCTCCGGTAAATTTTCGGTGATCAGGAGCTCATCGCGGTAGTGGTGAAAGACGAGGATGAAGCGGTAGAGGTGGTACCGTAGGTCCGGCGACCGCAGAACCTGGTCGTTACTGAACTTCAGGGTATCGAAATACTGCACGCCCTCAAAGTTGGTGTGACCAATCAGGCCGTTGAAGGACTTGACCAGGGGGTCAGCGTGGGTGTAGTCGAGTTTAAAGTCCGACAGGAAGGTGTGCAGGCTTTGGGACACCGCATCTACGTCGCTGACCGTCTCTCCGGGTAGGGCTTCCCCCAGAATATTACGCTTAATGACGCCTTCGGTGACCCGAAAACTGGCGAGGGTTTCCAGACCGACGATGGAGTAATAATGCTCGTTGTCGCGGGTTTCGTTGGACTCCAGCAATACCGGGTCCGAAAATTCGTCACGGACGGACAGGTACAGCATGACCGGCGTCAGCTGATCGGCGGTCAGTCGTCTGCTGTTGACCTTGATGTTCATCGTCCGGGAAGTTGTAAGGGGAAAAGACAAAATGAAGAGAATTTACTCGACTACTCCTACGGGAATAAAAAAAGCCCGCCGGAGTAACCGACGGGCTTAAAGTTTCTTTGCAATTGGCAAACGGACCGCATCAGGTTACTCGGAAAGTACGCTGCAGCCACCACCAGTTTTTGTTGGTCATCGTTTGCATGGCGCTAAGATAGGTCCTAATCTGAAAACGGCAAGGATTCCCGTTGAATTTGTTGGGAGAAGACGAATTTGATGTAGGGTGATAAAAATTTCACGCTTGAGCTATACATCAATTAGTGTTCGGACGCCATTTCACTCGGCTACGCCTTCGCAAAACAGGCTTCCGACCACAACCTCCTACTTAAGGTACATTTGATCTCTTCCCTAAAACAGCAGGGCAAAGACGAAGATCACGCCAACAATGGCCAGCGAACCGATCAGGATGACGCTCAGGAGGATGCCGGCCAGGATCAGGCCCACCAGTCCGAGGACGAAGCCAAAGATGCCGAAGCCTTTCTTCTTTCCCTTTTTGGCCTTTCCTTTCTGCGCGCGCCGTTGTTCCTGGCGCAGTTTTCGTTTGGTGGCGCCCAGCGCCAGGCGTTCCTTGAAGGTCAGTTTACGCCCCAGTTGTTGTTCCAGGGCCTGCCGGTTCAGGTTGAGAAGCTGCTCCGTAGCGGCGGGTGCCTCGGCGGGGGTGACGGGCGTGGCGATGGCCAACATGGCACCCTGTGCGGGGAAGGCCAGCAGGAGCAACAGCAGGCCAAGGAATAATGAACGTAGAGATACAGGCATTTTGATGGGTTTTTGTGGGGAAAGGGACGAAAATCGCTTCGTCCGGTTGCAATAAAGCTACCATCCCACCCCGCAGGACCCACGCAAAAACCCTCCTTTAAGCCCAGCTTAACGAGCCTAAAGAAGGGTTTCCGGGATTTAACAGTTTGTTTTTAAGGAAAATAGCGGTGAGGCCATTAGGTAGGCTGTTCCGTGAGGTTTCATCAGCGATTCCTGCGGAATCGCGGCAGTTCAGAGGGGCAAACGGTAGCGACAAGGCATGCCTTGTCGCTACTGGAAAATTCAATGACTTGATGGCCAAAGGGTTAATTCACGGAACAGCCTAGGCCATTACGTCTCCTACTCCTACATCCGCTCCGGCACCTCAATGCCCAGCAGCAACATCCCCGACTTCAGCACGTTGCCCACGGCCCGGCAGAGTTGCAGGCGGAAGGCTACGGCGGCTTCGGTTTCGGCGTTGAGGATGCTGTGGTCGTGCCAGAACTTGTGTAGGTTTTTGGCCAGTTCGTAACAGTACATAGCGATCAAACTCGGGTCGTACTGCTCGGCGGCCTCCTGAATCAGGTTCGGGTAAGCGTAGAGCTGGGCGATCAGATCCCGCTCCGCGGGAGCCAAATCCCGGTAGTCCCCGGCGGCGGATACGTCCCGGTCCGCACCGGCTTTCCGCCAGACGGCCTGCGTCCGGACGTAAGCGTTCTGCACGTAGGGGCCGGTTTGCCCCTGCATGTCTACACTCTCCTTGGGGTCAAAGACCATCCGTTTCTGGGGGCCGACCTTGATGATGTGAAACTTCAGGGCTGCCATGCCGATCTGCCGGATGATGTCCTCCTGCTCCGCTTCGCTGAGTCCTTCGGTGGCGGACCGTTCCTGGCTCGCCAGGCGCGCCTCATGGATGACCTCATTCATCAGGTCATCGGCGTCCACCACGGTGCCTTCCCGGCTCTTCATCCGGCCGGACGGCAGGTCCACCATGCCGTAGCTCAGGTGGAAGAGGCCGTCGGCGTAGGGTTCCTCCAGCCGCTTCAGTAACTCGAAGAGGGTCCGGAAGTGGTGGTTCTGCTCGTCGGCGACCACGTAGACCATCCGCTTGGCGCCAAAGTCGTCGTACCGCAAACGGGCCGTACCCAAATCCTGGGTGACGTAGATGCTCGTACCGTCCGCCCGCATGAGCGTTTTTTCGGAGAGCTTGGCGTCGGTCAGGTCGGCAAATACCGAACCATCGTCCCGCTTCTGGAATACGTCGGTGCTCAAGCCCTTGTCCACCATATCCTTACCTAACAGGTAGGTGTTGGATTCGTAGTAGAGCTTATCAAAGCTCACGCCCAGCCGGTCGTAGGTTTCGTCGAAACCGGCGTAGACCCAGGCGTTCATCTTTTTCCACAGCTTGACCACCGACTCGTCGCCGGCTTCCCACCGTAGAAGCATCTGTTGGGCCTCCGCGCCGAGCTTGCTGTGCTCGTTGAAGTACTGGTTCTTGAAGCCCTTCCAGAAGGCGCTGGCCTCCTGATCCGCTTTCTTCTTTTCTTGCAGGATGCGCTGGGCCTCCGCGCTTTCCTGCCAGGCAGCGTATTCCTCCCGGAACTTCTTCTCAAAAAGGACGTAGAAATCGCCCACGAAGTGATCGGACTTCACCCCGGTGCTTTCCGGGGTCGCGCCTTCGCCAAAGCGTTCCCAGGCCAGCATGGATTTGCAGATGGCGATTCCCCGGTCGTTGATGATCTGCACCTTCTTCACGTCGTACCCGGCGGCCTCCAGCAACTGACTGCTGGACCACCCCAGCAGGATGTTCCGCACGTGGCCCAGGTGCAGGGGCTTGTTGGTGTTGGGGCTCGAAAACTCCACGACCACGGTTTCTCCCTTCCGTTCGCCCCGCCCAAAATCGGCCTTTTGGGGTCCGTTCAGGAGGAAGTCCCGCCAGTAAGTGGGCGCAATGACCAGGTTGAGGAACCCCTTGATGACGTTAAAGTCACTGACTTCGGCGAGCTTTTCCTTCAGGTAGTTACCCAGGTCACCGGCGATCTCGTCCGGTTTTTTCCGGGCTAGGCGGGTGAGGGGAAAAGTAACCACGGTGAACTCTCCCTCAAACTCCTTCCGGGTGGTTTGCAGGGTAATGTCTTGTGCGGATCCGTCAACGTCATAAAGGGCCGTGAGGGCGGCCTGCACGCCGGACGTCAAAATTTCGGGAAGGGAATGTGCCATAAGGGGCGCAAAATTAAGGAGTAAATAAGGATTGGGAGACTAGTCAGACCATTTTTTTCGCGGTCCGTCCACGGGCACGCCCGGGCGATCCGACCGACCGTCAAAGGCCGGTTCAGCGGCGGCGTCGCCGTCGGCGACCGGGGCGCAAACGCCTTACCGAATAGTGAGAATCCTTCATTTACTGGCTTAATGTTGGTGGAGGAACGGTAGTGGGGAGGTGGAAAGTTGCGGGGGATGGGGAGCGAGGGGGAGGTTGGAAGGTGATTGATCTAACGTTCAATTGGAGCGTTCAGAAAGGATGAGGGCCGGCCCACTGCCCGCCCCTTCGGGGACTTTGGTGGAACACTTATCCCAGTAGTATTCAAAATCGTTCGCATTATGGTAGCCAGAAGACGAAGTAGTGCGGCTGGACGAGCATAATTAGTAAAGAAGCGTCGGTTACAGGGGGGCTGACGTACCGGCAAATTCACCCTTTAGTTCAATTCAACCGGTACTTATCCCGGTAAGCCGACGGACTCAAACCTTCCTTCTGCTTAAATAAACGCGAGAAGTACTGCGGGTACTCAAAGCCGAGGGCATACGCCACCTCCGCGATACTTCTGTCCGGTTGCAACAGCATTTCTTTGGCTTCATCGATCAGGTACAATTGCAGATGTTCGGTGGTCGTCTTCCCCGTCTCCTTCTTCAGTGTATCGCTCAGGTAACGCTGGGAAACCGCTAGCTCCGCCGCCATTCGCTCGATACTCGGAATTCCCTGCCCCTCCAATTGCCCCGACTCGAAGTAGGCCCTAAGCCGTTGGTTGAACCGGGTAAGCAGGTCGTTTGACAACGCCTTCCGGTCGAGAAACTGCCGATTGTAGAACCTATCGGCGTACTTCAGCAGGGTGCTCAGCTGGGAGATGATGATGTCCTTACTGAAGGCATCCTGGTTGTTGTGGTACTCCAGTTCGATGCTCCCGACAATGGCTTCCAGTTGCCGTTCTTCCCGGGGGGAAAGATGGAGTGCTTCGTTGACGGAATAGGAAAAGAAACCGTATCGTTTGATTTGACGGGCCAGTTCCGTTCCCCGCAGAAAATCTTCGTGGAAGTTGATGGAAAAACCCTTTTGCCGTTCAAAGACCACGCTTTCGTCCCACTGCAAAATTTGACCCGGAGCGATGAAGATCAGGGCCCCGCCGGAAAAGTCGTACTTCGTCCTGCCGTAGGTGAGGTTTCCCCTGACGATTTTTTTCAGGCTGATGGAATAGCAGCCCGTGGTGATCGGTTGGGAACTGGTTTTGGGGCAGGGCAGAAAATCATCCGCCCCCGCCGTCAGCACGCTCAGCATGGGGTGCTCCGGGCGGGGCATCCCCATGTACGCGAAGTAGGCAGCAAGGGTTTTGAAGTGTTGCATGTTGAGAAATTTGATTACAGCGTTTCGCCCGCGACTTTGAGTTGTTCGTAATAAGCGGCGATCCGGGCGTAGGCCGTGCCGTCGATCAGCAAGATGACCGTCAGCATCGCGATGGTCGTGATCAAAGCCGCTCGCCAGTTAGGGCCGCTTAGAAACATAAGGGCGAGGGCGCAGGATGCAATGATAAGAGGTATGGCAGTGAATACGATAGTGCTATACTCCTTCAGGGTCGCCGCGGCACGCTCGCTTTCGGCGGCCACGAAGGCCGGGGCATCCCGCTCGTAGGCGACGGGAAAATCGGCCAGCCGGGCGCGGTTGGTGAAGTACAGCCCCGTCCCGATGATGACCAGCAGAACGCCAGCTACCAGCGTGGGAATGATGTAGGCCCGGGCCAGTTCGGTCTTGCCCAGCTGCCAAAAACCGATGCTTGCCCCGAGGAAGAGGAGGCCGGCGAGGACGAAGAAGGGGGTGGAAACGAGTTCGGCTTTAGCCCAGTCGGTGGCTGCTTTCAAGATATCCATATTATATGTTTTAGCTTAAATATTCCAGGTAAAACCTACGGCCTTCTCGGAAACCGACCAAAGCCGCTCCATCGTCACCTTATCCTGGGCGTGGGGCGCCACCTCGCTGGCCCGAACCGGACCGGTAAAGTTCTGAAAGCCCGTCGGGCCGTAGTACGCTTTTTGGTCCAGGTTTTCTGTCGGCTCGGTGGCGAGCATCACCTGGCCATACGCACCCTTTTCGGCCGACTGCACGAGCGGCGTCTTCGCCATCAGCCCGAAGATAATTTTCGACATCCGGCTGCCACTGTTCTCGATCAGCGAAGTTGCCGAGGCACCGGGGTGGCAAACGTAGGCGGTCACCTGCTTACCGGCTGCTTTTACGCGGTCTTGTAGTTCGTAGGCGAACATCATCTGCGCCAGTTTACTCTGGGAGTAGACGGCATTGGGACTGTAATTTTTGTCCCAGTTCATGTCGTCGAACTGAATAGTTTTACTCCCCATCTTGTAGCCTTCGCTGGCCACGACGACGATGCGTCCGCGGGATTCGTTCAAGCGGTCAAACAGCAAACTACAGAGCAAAAAGTGGCCGTAGTGATTCACGCCTAGCTGACTTTCGAAGCCATCTTTGGTCAGCTGCTGTTGGGGCACCTGCGCGATGGCGGCGTTGCAGATCAGCGCGTCGATTTTGGGCACTTTCGTCAGAATTTCTTCAGCGGCCGCGCGTACGGAAGCCAGGTCCGCCAGGTCCATTTTTACGTTAGACACCTTTGAGCCCGCTCCCACCCGTTGCTTCAGATCAGCGATCACCCCGGCCGCTTTCTGCTCGTTGCGGTTCAGCATGACGACCTCGGCGCCTTTACCGAGTAGGATCCTGGCCGCCTCGAATCCGGTGCCGGAGGTGGTACCGGTGATGAGGTAAGTTTTCCCGGCAAGGGAATCGATGCGGGCGGGGGTCCAGCCCTGTTTACCGAATTGAGAATTTGCACTCATTATTGGGAACTTGTTTAAGTTAGGAATACTGCAAAGGTGGAGGGTTGGGGAGCTGAATGGCGTATACACGATTACGGGAGTTGTATACTTTTTGGTAGACCACGGACGCATACTGATTCGTCACGATTGTCCCCGCCGACAAGTATTTCCTGTTCAACCACCGGTAATTTCCCCACATACAGCCAGCCCCCGAGGAAGATACCGTTCACCCAGGTAGTCCGGCCAACCAGGTCCAGCGGAACCAACTTATTGGCCAGGAATCGATTAAAATTGAAAAATCACGCACCAGATACTATTTCATCCCCGCCACGGCTACGACGGAGAACTCTACCTCATGCGCCCGGACGGAAGCGATCAGACGCGCCTTACCCGGAGTGAGGAGTTTGAGGGAAGGGGTGCGTGGTTCCTCCCCCGTTAATCCTCCCGACGGCCACCCATGCATTGTAGGGTGAGAAAAATTTTGTCATCAAATAGAGTTCGGACGCCATTTCGCTCGGCTACGCCTTCGCGAAACAGCGCCGACCACGGGTTACCTCTGGCCAGAAGACTGGATTGTTATTACCCTACGTCCGGTATGCAAAAGATGCTCCCTCAGTCACCGGTAGACCACCCGGCAACCAAACAACCCGGAACCACTGCGCCGGAAGGTTCCACCTTGCACCCGGCCGGCAGGCCCCTAACTATTCCAACCCCTACCCAACCTCTGAATCCCCTACCGGATAATTTTGCACGGCGGCCAACGGGGTTTTATCCGTTCATCACCGAAAAAGTGCATCCTAAAAGGACTTGTCATCCCGTTGGGTGGCTTAGGGACGAAAGTCCCGCCAAAATTGAATACTTTGGTCGGGAATTGTATGATTTGGTGCCCATCCGGGACCTTACCCTTAGTTAGAAAGCTGTTCACTATGTTAAAGCGCATTGTTTCCCAGGAGGAAGCTCATCAATTAACGGAGGTGCTGCGAGAGCTTGAGGCCACTACCTCGGTCAACTCCATCCTGATGTACGTCGGCGCAGACGTGAATCTCGACGTAGCCACCCTGCAGGAGCAATTGCGCCAAATGAAAACCACCGTCATCGGAGCGGTCTTCCCGGAGGTGATCATCGACGGGCAGCGCTTTAGCGACAAGAGTATCATCCTGGGGCTACGGGAAGAGATGGCCAGTGTGACCATTCTCGACTTCGACGAAGTAGCGATTGAGGATAAGATCACCACTGCCTTTGACGTCCCCGAAATCGAGAACGCCTCCATCTTCATTTTCATCGATGCGCTGGTTCGGGGAAAAAGCCAACTACTGGATACCCTGTATAACCTGTACGGATCTCTCCCCAATTACCTTGGCGGAGGAGCGGGCTCCCTGGCCTTTCGTCCGTTTCCCTGCATCATCAGCAATGCGGGGGTTACCCACGGCAGTGCGGTGGTGGCCCTCATGCCAAAACCCATTACGCTGGGGATCGCCCACGGGTGGAAACCCATCAGTGAGCCCATGAAGGTAACCGAGGCGGAGGGCAATCAGGTCATCAGCCTGAACTGGCAACCGGCCATGAGCACTTACCAGAAAATCGTGGAAGAGCACGCCGGTAAAGCCTTTGATTTTGGCGATTTTTTCAACGCCACCAAATCCTATCCCTTCGGCATTCAAAAGCTCAACGACGAAATGATCGTGCGCGACCCCTTTCAGACCGAAAACGAGCGCATCTTTTTGCTGGACGACATCGAGGAGGGTTCCTTCGTCCAAATCCTGTACGGCGATTTGGAGAGCCTCATCGCCGGGGCGGGCCAGGCCCGGCAGGCGGCCACCGACTCCGGAAACCTGGGGGGAGGAACGCTGATCATTGACTGTATTTCGCGAGTGCTGTTCATGGGCGATCACTTCGAACGGGAGCTGCTGGCCCTCGACCCCGAAGCCAACGCCTTCGGAGCCCTCACCCTGGGAGAAATTGCCAATAACGGAGATTCGTATCTTGACGTCTACAACAAAACGGCCGTAGTTGGACTCCTCGAGCAATAAGCATTCTCCGATTCTCAGCGATATCCTGCTGGAAATTGCGCTGGCCATCGGCAACCAAACTTCCGAGCGGCTGCTGGTCCGTAAAACGGTCCCGCTGCTGTTAAAAAGATTGGAATGCAATGCCTGTGGGTTAATCTCCAGCGCCGCTTCGGATGGCCAGCATCAGTACACTTTTGCCGTTCCCGGGATGTTCCCCCGGTCCTCCGTCGGGAAGGAAATTCTATCCTCTAAGCACCTTCTGGAAACATCGGGTGGGTATCAGGTCGTTCCGCTGGACGACCAGTGGATCTACGTATTTTCCCCGGCCCCGGATCAGACCCTGATTCTCAGACGCAGCGTGCCTTTTGCGGACATTCAGATCAAGGAGTTGCGTCCGATCGTATGCCTGCTGATCAATACCTACCAGAACCTACGGGAAAAGGACCGACGCCTGGCCGCGGAGCAGGAATCGGAAGCCGACCGGCGGTTGCTGAAAACCGTCCTTGACTACCTCCCCGACGCCATCTACCTAAAGGATGGGCAGCGAAGAAAGGTCCTGACGAATGCGGCGGACCTGAAGCATACGGGCTTCACGGCTCCGGAAGACATTCTCGGGAAGACGGACGAAGAAGTCTTTTCCATCACGGGAAAGAACTCTAAGCTGATTGAGGAAGAAATTTTGTCGACCGGCATTCCCGTGGAGAATCGCGTGGAAATACTCCACAATGATTTCGGCAAAGAGGCCTGGATGCTCACCAGCAAATTCCCCTTCCTTGACGGTAAGGGGAAAATTACCGGCATCGTGGGCATCAGTCGGGACATCACCCGGCAACGGGAACTGAACAAGGAGTTGGAACGCCTTTCCCTCGTCGCCAGTCAAACCACCAACGGAGTCATCATTACCGACAAGGAAGGATACCTGGAGTGGGTCAACGAAGGCTTCACCAAAATCTCCGGCTTCACGCTGGAGGAGGTCATCGGCAAGCGGCCCGGAGATTTCCTTCAGGGTCCGGAAACCGACCAGGAGGTGGTCGAGATCATGCGGAAGGCCATCCAGGAACACCGGGGTTTTGACGTGGAGGTCCTGAACTACAATAAGCAACGGGAGCCCTACTGGATTAAGATCATTTGCAACCCCATGCTCGACGAGGAGGGCAAGGTCCAGGGGTTCATGGCCATCGAATCCGACATTACGCTCAGGAAGGAGAATGAGCAAGAGATTCTGGCCGCCAAGCAACTCGCCGAAAACGCCCAGCAGGCCGAGGAGGCCTTTCTGGCCAACATGAGTCACGAAATCCGCACCCCCCTGAATGCCGTCATCGGCATGGTAAACCTCCTGTACGACACCGAACTCAGTGAGGAGCAGCTGGACTACGTGACGACCCTCGATCACTCGGCGAATTTCCTCCACGGACTGATTTCCAACGTCCTGGACATCGCCAAGATTCAGAGTGGCTCCATTGATGTCGTCGTCCGGGAGGTCCGACTGCACAACCTGATGGAGAACCTGCTGGCCACCTACCGCAATAAGGTACTGTCCAAGCCCGTCTCCGTGATGCTGCAGAAGGACGCCGCGCTTCCGGACATCGTGCTCACCGATCCGGTAATCCTGCAGCAAATCCTCAACAACCTGCTCAGTAACGCCGAGAAGTTCACCCGGCAGGGGGAAATCGGATTATCGGCCAGGGTGGTGAACGGCAAGGATCAGGCCATGCTCCAACTTTCCGTCTGGGATACCGGCGAAGGCATCCCGGCCGATAAGCTGGATCAGGTTTTTCTGAAATTCAAACAGATCGACGCCCACGAACGGGCCAACATTCGCGGCAGCGGGCTGGGGCTGGCCATCACCAAGGAACTCGTCGGCCTACTCGGAGGGCGCATTGAAGCCCAAAGTGAGCGGGGCAAGGGAAGTACTTTCAGCGTGTGGATCCCGCTGGTCGTCCCGGAATCAGCGGCCCCGGAATCCAGGGCCGACCAGCGGCCCGCGCCCATTACTTCGCAAAACACTAAGCACATGAACATCCTGGTGGTGGAAGACAACCGAATCAACCAGAAATACATCATCAAACTGCTCGAAAAACTCGGCGTGCAACAGGAGCTGGCCGAGAACGGGGAGGACGCATTGCTGAAAGCCGCCGCGACCAAATTCGACGTCATCCTGATGGACATTCAGCTTCCGGGAATCAATGGCTACCAGGTAACACAAAAGATCCGGTCCACGGCCAACCCCAACCGGGACACCAGGATAATCGCCCTGACCGCATCGGCCATGCGGCAGGACGTCCACAAGGCCATGGAGGCCGGCATGAACGATTTTCTGTCCAAGCCCTTCAAACCCAAGGAGCTCATCGAAAAGCTTCGGTAAAAAACATGGATTAGCACGGAAGGTCTACGCCGAGACCGACGAGCAGCATACCAGGCCAACGGCCCAGTAAAGACTGCTCGGAGGACCGGCTGTACTACCTAGGTGTCGCGAAGACGCCTACATTCCCGGCACGATCATCACGGCGTTCTGCATCATCCGGCTGGGGCCGCGCCAGAACATCCGGTAGTGCGGATTGTCGAGGAAGTAGACGATTTTTCCCCGGCCGAAGGTTCGCATCCCGGCCCAGGTCTTGCCGGCCAGGTGATCCAGGTTGTCGGCGCTGGCGTAGCCGGCGGCCAGGAGGTCTTCGGCCTCCGCGGCGTAGCGGCCCACGGACTGCAGGCTGGCGTCGGGCGTCAGGGCGCTGCTCCCAAATTTCAGGGTATACACCTCTCCTTTAACCCCGAAGGCCAGCGGGTGAGAGACGTCCACCGAGGCGTGCAGGGCCGTACCTGGAATTCGTTTTTTTCCGTAGTAGTCGGTGCGGTCTCCGTAGGCCAGTCCCGCTGCCTCTTCGGAGGTGTCGCGATCCGGGCGGTCGAGTTTCTGAGCCTTGAGGAAGCCGCTGCGTTCGGTAAAGAATTCCGCGCTGCTGCCAACGGCCACCAGCGTTCCGCCCGCCGTCAGCCAGCGTTTGAGGGCCGCCTGCCCGGATTCTCCGAACACGGCGTCCAGGTTGCCGGCGTCCGGCAGGATGAGTACGTCGTAGTCGTTCAGGTCGGCGGTGCCGTAGCGGGTGCCGAATTTCGGCAGATCCGTTTGGCTCAGGATGGAAGCCCGGATGCGCTCCACGGGGAGCTGGGTTTCCTGATCAAAGAGGAAGTAGAGTTGTCCGCTCGTATAGGTGTTGAAGGGAGGCTCCACCAACAGGGCCGCCCGGGGCATCTTGACGGGGAAGTTACGGGTGCTGGCCAGGTCATTGCCCGAGGCCATCCGTCCCGTAGTGAAGCGGTGCACCCGCACCCCGTACTTACGGGCCAGGAGGGTCATGGTGCCGTCCAACGAGGCCTCCTTTTCCAGGTTTCTTCCGGCGAGCACCACCAGACTGCCCGCGGAAAATTCCGTACCGTCATCGGCGGTAAATCCTTCCACCGCACTCCTGACGCGGATGCCTTCCTTCCAGAGGGCCGATAAGAATTTGGGCGCGTGGCGCTGGTGCCAGGAAATTACGTAGGCATAAGCCGGTCCGTTGCCGTCCACGCGGAAGACTCCGCCTTCCGGTGACATCGGGCTGGTAACGGGCTCGGTGTCCACCGTAAGGGGTCCCCGGAAAGAAAAGGCCTCCAGGTTATAGGCCAGGGGCGCCGACCAGGTGCTCATGTCGTACATCACGCTATCCTCGATCTGCATATCCTTGCTCAGCAGGCTGTTGACGAAGAGGTGGCGGGCCTGTTCGGTGGAGACGATCACGCTTCCCGCGGGGTGCGTACGGCGGGCTACGCGCCCGCCGTCCCGGTAACTGGCGCCGGAGGCCGTCAGGGCTTCGGTGGTACGCTCCACCTCCACTCCGTTAGCCAGGAGGATATTCACCACGTCGCCAAAATACTCGCTTCCGTCATCCTCAATGAGGTAGGCCGTAGCCATCGCCTTGCTAGACAAGGGGTTCCAGGCCATCATACTGTAGTCGATCAGGGCGCGGCGATTCCGCGCCGCCGCCCGCACCTGCGCCAGGCTGGTGGTATAGTGATCGTACACCCGCTGCCGCAGGGTCAGGACGTAGCCATCCTCGGTTTCGATGGCCCGGTGACCACCGATGCCGCCCTGTTCGGTCAGCATCCCGATGCCGCCCATCACGGCGGGATAGCTGGAGCCGTAGCTGGGGTAATAAAAGTCGAAGCGATCACGGGTGAAGTAGCTCAGTCCCTTCTTGTTGAATTCCGTGATGTTGGCCCGGCCAAAGGTATCGGCCCAGGTTTCGTAGGCTTCGGGTAACAGCAGGTTGCGCGGGGTGGTGCCGGGCACCGTGAAATAATTGGCGTCGTAGCCCTGTTCGTGGTAGTCGGTGTGCACCTGCGGCATCCACTTCTGGTAGTGAGCCGTGTGGCCCCGGCTTTCGGGGTGGACGCCCCAGATCCAGTCGCGGTTCAGGTCGAACCAGTAGTGGTTCGTTCTGCCATTGGGCCAGGGAGCGTAGTGTTCCAGGTCACGGGGTTCCTCTCCGCCCGTGGCGCGGGCCACGGAGTTGGCCCAGTAGACGTAGCGGTCGCGGCCATCCGGGTTGATGCAGATGAACATGACGTTGACCGTCTGCTTGAGAGCGGACAGCAATTCCGGATCTTTGGTGGTGGCCAGTTCGTAGGCCACCTGCATGGCCGCTTCGGTGCTGCTAGCTTCATTTCCGTGGATGTTGTAGCTGTAGGAGTTAATCACCGGATGCTCGGCGGCCAGGGCCGCCACCTCATCCCGGTCCGCCCGATAAGCGTCCACCAGCTTCAGGTTATTCTGGCGAATTTCTTCAATCCGCTGCATGTGTGCCACGTCGCTGACCGTCAGGACGATCAGGGGGCGTTTCTCGTAGGTTTCTCCGTACTGTTCCAGTTGAATGCGGGGACTTGCCTCCGCCAGGTACCTGAAGTACTCCACCGACCGGGCGTATTCGGTAAAGCGTTCGCCCAGGCGGTAGCCCAGGAAGTCTTTCGGTGACTGAATGTCGGCCTCATTATCCGGCAGGGGCAGCCGTTCAAATTGGTCCACCTGGGCGGTCAGGAAACCGGATAAAAGTAAGGCCATCAGGGGCAGTAGTCGTCTCAATCGCAGCATGCTGTTGGTATGGGTTCGGGGGCAATTTAACGAAAAAGAACCTGGCGTCCCCACGGGAATAAACCAAACAATTCGGCGCCCCGGATCAACCCGGCACCCGCACGTAGTGCTCTACTGACCCCGATTACGCTACGAGGTTGGTTCTGACTAATTACCACCTTTCCAACGCTGAACACCGGAAAGCCGTAAGGATGGCCCAGTACCTCCCGATAAGGTTAACTTCCCTTACGTATCCAGGTCCTTCTTTCCCGCCCGCTTCACAATTGATTTAGGATCAACCGCTAACAGCGTCCACCCGGGCAAGCGTCGTTTTTTTCAAAATTTAAATTTTGAATCGCCGTATTTTTGCGCCCTCAAAATTTCGCCGTGGCCAACAAATATTTTGACCTGATTGACCAGACCTTCTACTTCCCCCAGGAAGGCTTTGATCTGGATAATGGTTACCTGACGTTTAACAACATCCCGCTGATCCACCTGATCCGGAAATACGGTACGCCGCTGAAGCTGACGTACCTGCCCAGCATCAGCCGGAAAATCAAGGCCGCCCGGAACCTCTTTCGGCGCGCCATGCGCAGCCAGGGCTACACGGGGAAATATTATTACTGCTACTGCACCAAGAGCAGTCACTTTGCCCACGTGCTGGAAGAAGCCCTGGAGCAGGACGTGCAACTGGAAATCAGTTCAGCTTACGACGTGGACCTGATCCGCCGGCTGCACAAGCGGGGCAAAATCGACAAATCCGTTTACATCGTCTGCAACGGTTTCAAACCCGAAAACTACCTGGCGGGCATCGTCAGTCTGATCAACGACGGGTTCAAAAACCTGATTGCGGTCGTCGATAACGGTCACGAACTCGACTACTACGAGGAGCACGTAAAGGGTACCTGCAACATCGGCATCCGGGTCGCGACCGAGGAAGAACCCAACTTTGAGTTTTACACCAGCCGCCTGGGACTGCGGGGCGCGGACGTTGTCCCCCTCTTCCGGGACCGCATCCGGGACAACGAGAAGTTTAACCTAAAGATGCTCCACTTCTTCGTGGATACGGGCATCAAAGACAGTCTTTATTACTGGGGAGAACTGAAAAAAGCGGTTCGCCTCTTCGGCGAGCTCAAGCAGGAAAGTGAATCCCTGAACGCCCTGAACATCGGCGGCGGCATGCCGATCCGCAACAGCCTCGGCTTCGAGTTCGACTACAAGTACATGGTCCGGGAAATCGTCTCCAACATCCTGGAGGCCTGCGAGGAAATGGACGTTCCCGAGCCGGACATCTTCACGGAATTCGGCAAGTACACCGTGGGGGAAAGTGGTGCAACCATTTTCTCGGTGCTGGCTCAGAAACAGCAGAACGACAGTGAGATGTGGTACATGATCGACAATTCGCTCATGACCACCCTACCCGATGCCTGGGGCATCGGCGAGCGCTTCATCCTGTTGCCCATCAACCACTGGTACAACAACTACCGCCGGGTCAACATCGGCGGACTTTCGTGCGACAACTCGGATTACTACAACAGCGAAATCCACGAAAGTCAGGTTTACCTGCCCATGATCAAGCCCGAAGACGAAGAACCGCTCTACCTGGGCTTCTTCCATACCGGGGCCTATCAGGACAACATCTCCGGATACGGGGGCATCAAGCACTGCATGATCCCCAGTCCGCAGCACATCATCATTGATCTGGACGATGCCGGCAATCTCGTGGATCGGGTCCTGCACCCGAAACAAACCGCCGAATCGATGCTGGAGATTCTGGGGTACTGATCGCTTTAACGAAGGAATAACGAGGGCGGTATCGAAACGTTTCGATACCGCCCTTTTTTGAAAAACTAAGAGCTTGTTTGGATTTTGGTCGTCTGGCCGAATTTGAGAATTTTTTGGTAGTAGCAAGGCGGGAAAGCCGGAGTTTAGCAGCGCTAAATGAGGATTTTCCCAACGCGGCTAGTGCCAAAAAAGGCCAAATGGAGGTCGATTACTAAATTCCAAACAAGCTCTAAGGGGAAATTCGGGGCCTACTTACTTTCCGCCTCCGTATACCATTCCCGCAGGCGAACGTCTACGGTGGGGGCCGACTCACTGAGAATGGCGGCGAATTTTTCGACGTCGCTCTTGGTGCCTCCCTGGTTCCGGTAGTGATAGGGATACACCACGCGGGGCTTGAAATCCGCGACGGCATCGGCCGCCTGCTCTACCGTCATGGTGTAGGGCTGGTTCATGCAAATGAAGGCCACGTCGACGTTTTCCAGCGCCCGCATCTCTTCTATATCTTCCGTATCTCCGGAGAAATAGAAGCGTTGGTTGTCTACCGTAACGAGGTAGCTGTTGAATTTCCCGTAGGGGTGAAAACCGTCTTCTGCCTTGGGCAAATTGTAAGCCGGCACGGCTTCCACGCCCACCGAATGGACGCGCTCGCTTTCGCCGTTGGCCAGGCTAACTTTGCCACCGAACTCAACGTCTTCCAGTCCTTCCATCACGGCGGCGGGGGCCACCAGGGTTGCTCCGGACAGGTCGATTCCCGCCAGCGTTTCCTTGTCCATATGGTCTCCGTGGGTGTGGGTGATGAGCACCAGCTGGGGTGCCGCAAAATCCTTGTAGCGTTCCGCTCCACCGTGGGGGTCTACAAAAATCGTTTTCCCCGCAGCTTCCAGGACGACGGAACCGTGGTAAATGGGGTGCACGGTGACGTCGCCGAAGGCATCATCATTGGCCTCCGGGGCTTCCTCCACCTCGGTGGTTGCCGGCATCTCCTCGGTTTGGGACTCGGTTGGGCGCTCACCGCAGGTGCACAGCATCAGGGTGAGGAGCAATAAAGTGAATACTCTCATGTTCTTGACTTTTATCTCCTAACGGAGCCGAAAAGAACATGTTCAGCGTGGTAATTGAGTTATAAAAATCCACCCGAAGCAAAAATCGCCACGACCGTCAATACGGCGAGGATGACTACCCCGCCCAGGACAATGCCGGCAATCGCGAATCCTTTACCCGTCCGGAATCCGGGGTTTCGGTTAAAGCCGGAGAGCGAAACAATCCCTAACACCAAGGCCGCAATGGCCGGCCAGCCGATCAGGAAACCCAGGATTCCGCAGATGAAGCTGGCCAGGGCCAGGCCATCCACTGGCCCCGCGCCGCGCTGGGCGCGGCGGGCCCGGCGCTCCTGCCGCTTAACCCGCTTCTTGAGTATCCATAAACCAACCTTCTCCCGAAACTTCAGCTTACGCCCCAGGCGGGCCTCTACCCTATCCTTGTCCAGATCGGCAAGTGTGATGCCGGCCGTCTGGTTGGCCGGTGCTGGAGCCACCGCCGCTCCGCCGGCGGCGAAACTTACCAGAAAGAGGGGAAGGAGAAATACAAGTTTCAATTGCCTGATCGCCATGATATTGTAGTAATGGGTACCGAATAAAGGTAGCCACTTCGGAGATTAAAAGCGCAACGGACAGAGCATTTACTCCCGTCGCGAATCCGGGAGAGCTCAAAGGACAGTAAGTACAAAAGAAGACCATCGCGTATTGCTCCTCCTGATCTACGGGATACCAATTCCATTTCTCCCACGCTGCTTACCTCCCCCACCCTAACAATGCGCTTCCTGAATGGCACGGCACCTGCGGCCACGCCAAATGGCCTTTCCTATTTATGCTCAAACACTTACGGTTAAAATAAATCACAATTTCTCGCCGGTTGGTGAATCCACCCTACCCCTTTCCCTCGTACCTAAGTACGTCCGGAACGCTGGACTTCATTTTTTCACTAAAACCTGCATCTAATGCAATCACCCATTACACGCTTTTTCGGAAGCATTCTAGCGGTACTGGTGGTGTCTACTGGCCTTCTGGCGTCTTCCCACCGGGAAGCTCCGCTGATCGCCGATGACCCCCTGGCCGACAACACCGACGTCTATGCTTTTCGAAGCCCGGACAACCCCAACACCATCACGATCCTGGCCAGCTACATCCCGATGCAACTGCCGCAGGGTGGACCGAACTACTACACTTTCGGCGAAAACATTCGCTACGAAATTCACGTAGACAACGACGCCATGGTGCCCGGGGATGAAATTACCTACCGGTTCACCTTTCAGCGGGTCAACGAAGACCCCACCACTTTCTTTAACGTCCGGCTGGGGCAGGAGAACCTTAAGGCCACCTATACCCTGGAAAGAAGCCTGGACGGTGGAATGACCTTTGAGACCATCGTCACCGATGGTCCGGTGCCCCCCTACAACATCGGCCCCCGCTCAATTGAGGGTCCCGTAGGTCTGGACTCCAGCTACGAAGACCTGATGATGGATGCCGTCGTGACGGCTTCCACCGGAGAGTCCGTCTGGGCCGGTCCGTCCGATGATCCCTTTTTCGTGGACCTGGGCGGGATTTTTGATCTCGGCGACAGTCCCCGCCAGGGACAGGACGTGGAAAGCCGCGACGGCTTAGCGCAGTTCAACGTGCACACCATTGCCCTGCAAATTCCCATCACGACCCTCCTCAAGCAGGGAGCACCCGCAACGCCCACCTCCATCCTCGACCCCGACTACGTGATCGGCGTGTGGGCTTCCGCCAGCCGACCAGCCGTACGGACCCTAACGGCCGGTGACACTTCCACGTATTCCGGCGAATGGGTGCAGGTATCGCGCCTGGGTATGCCCCTGACCAACGAAGCAGTCATCCCCATCGGCATGAAGGACTACTGGAATGCCCTGACGCCCTACCAGGAACTGGGCGATACGCTGCTGGATAAATACTTCTATAACCCGGAACTGGCCCTCTACATGGACGACGATCAGTTTGGGGGAGCCGTACCGGCCTTTTCCCTGCTGCGCGTGCAGCGCAACAGCCTGGGCGCCTTTGACTTTGGCAACGGCCAAGACGGTCTGTTTGGCCTGAAGGGTTCCGCCGCCGTCGCGGGCACCGCCCTGGACGACGCCGTATTCGGCACCCTGCTGCTTCCCGGTCCGGGAGTACCCCGTTCGGTGGACCTCTGGCCCGCCTTCCACACCGGTGTGCCCAACGTTCGTCCCTATCAACTGGCTACGGGCAAGGGGGGTGATCCGCTGGCCGCGGGTAAGCCCTTCGTGAACAACTTCCTGCCCAACGGCGGCGACATGCTGCGGCTGAACATGGCCGTGCCCGTCACGGACCGAGCCAGCGATGGATTCAGCTCACTCGGACTTGTCCAGGCTGCCGTCCTCGGACTTACCGACCCGACCTATACCGGAACCGCCGACTTGGAATTCATTCCCAACATGGATGGCTTCCCCAATGGTCGCCGCCTGGAGGATGACGTAACCCGCATCGAGCTTCAGGCCGTAAGCGGGGTGGTACTGGCCGCCATCGGACTGTGGTACGACGACTACGATCCCGCCACGAGCACCAGTCCCGTAACCCAGGATTTACTGGACGTCCTGACCTACTCGACGGAAGTGGAGGCCAATGATCGGCCCTTCAATTCCTCCTTCCCCTACGTAGCCAGCCCCTGGCGTGGTACGGAGGTGAATCACGTAAACCTGGACGACTAACCATAATCTAATCAATCCGCTGTTCCGGCGCGCCGGAACAGCGAGCAAAAATATAATATGAAACCTTCTACCGTAAATAAATGCATTTATGCGCTGCTCCTGATGCTCCTCTTTGGGGTGAGTATGTCGCTGAATGCCTCCAGCCACCGGGAGGCGCCGCTCATCGCGGATGACCCCCTGGCGGACAACGTCGATGTCTATGCCTTCCGGTCACCGGAAGACCCCAGCATGGTGACGCTGATTGCCACCTACATCCCGATGCAGCTTCCCCACGGAGGCCCCAACTACTACCACTTCGGGGAGGACATCCGCTACGAAATTCACGTGGATAATGACGCCGCCGTTCCCGGTGACGAGATCATTTACCGCTTCACCTTCCAGCGGGAAAACCAGGACCCGACGACCTTCTTCAACATCCGGTTGGGGCAGGAAAACCTGAAGACCACCTACACCCTCGAACGCAGTCTCGACGGTGGTGCCAGCTTTATCACCATCGTTAATGGTGGAGAAGTGCCGGCTCCCAACATCGGCCCCCGTTCGATTGAATCGGCGGTAGGTCTGGGACAAAACTCCTACGGCGAATACTGGATGAGTAAAATCACCACCGCTAATACGGGCGAACGGGTATTTGCTGGTCCCGTTGACGATCCCTTCTTCGTGGATTTGGGTGGTATTTTCGACCTCGGGGATGCGCCCCGGCAGAACGGAGACCCAATTGACGGTCTGGCCTGCTTCAACACCAGCGCCATCGCCCTCAACGTACCCATTGACCTGCTGAAGAAGCAGGGAGCTGCCGACGAACCGACCAGCATCCTCGACGGCGACTACGTCATCGGCGTGTGGGCCTCCGCCAGCCGTCCGGCCATCCGGACCCTACAGGCAGACGGTAGCAAACCCACCGTAAACGGCGACTGGATTCAAGTTTCCCGCCTGGGAATGCCGCTGACCAACGAGGCCGTGATTCCCGTGGGGATGAAGGACTACTGGAACGCCCTTTCCCCCTACGATGAGTTGGCCGATACGCTGCTGGACGGATTCTTCTACAACCCCGAACTGGCGCTTTATATGGACGACTCCCTGTTTGGCCCGGCGGTACCGGCCTTTGCGCCGCTCCGGATTCAGCGCAATAGCCTTGGTGCCTTTGACTTCGGTAACGGCAGTGATGGCCTCTGGGGCCTGAAGGGCTCCGAAGCCGTGGCCGGAACGGCCCTCGACGATGCCGTTTTTGGCACCTTGCTGCTTCCCGGTCCTGGCCTGCCCCGGTCCGTCGACCTGTGGCCCGCCTTCCACACCGGCGTGCCCAACGTGCGCCCCTACCAGCTCGCCACCGGCAAGGGTGGTGACCCGCTGGCCGCGGGTAAGCCCTTCGTGAATAACTTCCTGCCCAACGGCGGCGACATGCTGCGGCTTAACATGGCCGTGCCCGTCACGCCCCGCGACGACGCAGCCTTCAATTCTCTGGGACTGGTCCAGGCCGCCGTGCTTGGTCTGACCGACCCGGCCTACGCCGGTAGCGATACGTTACAGTTCATTCCCAATATGGACGGTTTCCCCAACGGTCGCCGCCTGGAAGATGACGTAACGCGCATCGAGCTGCAGGCCGTCAGTGGTGTGGTACTGGCCGCCATCGGCCTTTGGTACGACGATTTCGACCCCGCCAATAGTGATAGCCCGGTAACCACCGATCTGCTGGACGTGCTGACCTATACCACCGGAGTTGAGGCCAACGATAAGCCCTTTACCGGCAGCTTCCCCTTCCTGGCCATGCCCAACAGCGGCAAGGGGGAGTGTAGTGGAGCCATCACCACCTCCACGGCCAACTTCTTTGACCAGGGTGTGGGCATGGATGCCCCGAACGTGGTCGGGATGAACTTCCCGAACCCCTTCCAGGAGCAGACCACCATCAAGCTGAGGGTGCGCCAGCCAACGGCCGTGTCCATTGACCTCTTCGACATCAACGGTCGTCAGATCAAGAACCTGGTCCGGACCACCTTTGGCAGCGGTGAGCATAACGTTCCCGTGCAGGTAGGCAACCTGCCCCAGGGTACCTACATCGCCGTAGTGAGCGGGGGGAATGGCAACATCCTCCAGACCATTCGCATGGTCAAATCGAACTAGATTATGGGTTGATTATCAAGTGGCGGTTTCTCCGAACGGAGAAACCGTCCACTTGAATCAACCATACTACATACTATAGGTCTCCCATAAAAACCCAAAAAATCAACCCAAATGTTACCCAATATTCTCAAACTAAACTGCTACCTACTGCTTTGCCTGTTACTGGCGTGCGGTAGTCAAGAATCATCGGTGGATGATGCCGCCCTGGCGTTAAACATCCCCGAATTACTCCCCCGTCCGGCCAAACTGCAGCAAACCCTGGAATGGGACAAAACCCAGAGCGGATACATGCAAATGAGCAGTAAGCTCCGGCTAGAGGACCCACTGGCCATAAAACCCCGGATTACCCTCGCGCAAATCTTTGCGAACGAAGCCCGCGTCACCGGTGAGCACGGCCATTACTACCCGGCCGCCCTCCAGATGGTCAACGAAGCCCTGGACATTAACAAGGGCCTGGACCCTCATTTAGAATTCGAAGCCCTTTCCACCAAGGCCAGCTTGCTGTTATCGCAGCACGACTTTTCTGAAGCCCTGACCGTGGCCAAACGGGCCATTACCCTCAACCCCCACAACGCCCAGATATACGGTGCGTTGGTGGACGCCCAGGTAGAGCTGGGAGATTATGAGGCGGCCGTGGCTTCAGCCGACAAGATGACTAGAATCCGTCCGGACCTGCGTTCCTACTCGCGGGTATCCTACTTACGCGAAATTCACGGCGATATTCCCGGCGCCATTGAAGCCATGGAAATGGCCGTAACGGCCGGTTATCCCGGTTACGAAAGCACCGCCTGGGCCCGCCTGACGCTGGCCGAAATCCATCATCGCTACGGCGACCCCGAGGCCGCGGAACTGGAATACCGGAAAATCCTGGCGGAACGCGAAGACTACCCCTTCGCGATCGCCGGCCTGGCCCAGCTGGCCATGGACCGCGGGGACTACCAGGAAGCGGAAAAACTGCTTCACGAAGCCAAAAGCATCATTCCCGAAGTGGGCTTCTACGAGCAACTCGCCGAAATCTACGCGGCTACCGATCGTAAGGCGGAACTTGCCGCTATTCAGGAAGAAATCCTGGTCATGTTACAGGACGACGTGGACTCCGGCCACAACATGAACCTGGAGTATGCGGCCTTCTACCGCGACCTCGTGCAGGATTACGACAAAGCCCTCGAATACGCCAAACGGGAATACGACAAGCGACCCGCCAATATTGACGTCAACCTGATGATGGGTAGCCTGCTGGTGGCACGGGGCGAAAAAACCGCGGCAGCCCCCTATCTGGAAGCCGCCACGGTCACCGCGAGCAAAAACCCGGAATTGACCAACTTGCTGGCCATGCAATAATTGTGCAATCGCCTCCCCTAGCGAGCGAGGTGGCGATCAACAATGATTCGCCGACTGCTCAGAACTCCCTTGCGGGAGGTATGCCGTAAAATGTACGTTCCGGTCGCTAAAGCGGCCAGATTTATGTCCATCCGCCGGGCGCTCACTGCGTACCGGCGGATAATTTTTCCCTGCAGGTCGATCAGGTCCACGTGCCCCTTTTTACCGGGCAAATTCATCGTCACCGGGCCAGCCGTAGGGTTGGGGTACGCCCGGAAGGAAGTAGATTCCTCCTTTTCAATCTCCGCTACGGGAAGTGGATCGACGTTCTGGCAGGGCTGCGTCCGACCAAACTGATGAATCAGACGGACCAGCAAATCGTTAAGCAGCTCAACTTTGTAGATGTCCGTGCTGGGCTCCAGGTGCTTGCCACCAATACCGCTGTGGTCGGTCAGGAAGGTGTAGGTTCCGTTCGTGGCCAGGGCCATACTCCGCAGCAGATACTCTCCGGATTTGTCCATGCCGGAGCACACCACCGGAATGATCCGAACGCCCATGCGGGCGGCTCGCTGGGTCAGCTTTTTCATACGGGCCACGTGCTGATCGGAACTGTGGGGAGGAGCATCCAGCACCAGAAACAGGATTCTGGCTGCCGCCTCATCGCTCCAGCTCAGGCTGTCAAGGGCCACCCCCAGCGCGGCGTCCACGGCCTCGGGCGTATCGCCACCGCCGCCGGCTGATTGTTCCTGGACGAAAGAAACCGCCTTTTCAACGTCATCCGTAAAGTCGGCGTGACGGGTCAGATAGTCATCTCCTTCATCGCGGTAAAACACACTGCCGAAGCGGAGGTCAGCGCCCGCCAGGGAATCAGCGGACCGACGCACCACGTCCTCCAGTTCACTGGACAGGTAGGCGATTTCGTCGCCCATGCTTCCGGTGGCGTCCACCACCAGAGCCACGTCCACGGCGGCGTTCCGGTAGCAGGGTTGTTTTAATGCCAGGGAATTGAAGCCGGATTTCACGGGATGGGCCGTAGGAAACCGAAGTTCCCTTCCATTAACCACTGCCCGAATTTCCAGCCGGTCCTGTTCGTACTTATTCTGATCCAGTAGGCCACGCCACAGCTCGGCACGTCCGTGATTATCGGTGCGGGTTTCCCAGATGAGCTGTCCGGATGCCGTATACAATCCCACCGGCACGTCCATCGCGGGACTGCCATTATCGTAGGTCAGCTGCACCGGGTAGCGGTGGTCGGGGTACAGTTGCCAGACGGCCCGGTGTTCGGCCAGGTCTTCCTGGCTGATGTCGTGCCACATTTCCCACTTGCCGAAATCGTTGACCTCGCCGGCGGTGAGTTGTCCGGCCGCAGGACGATCAGCCGCCGGCACGGATACACTTTCCGTATCTGCAGCCGCGTCTTCGTAGGCACGATGGCTTGGGGCCGATTCGCGGGCGACGGAGGAGGCCGGCATACTGACGGCAGCCGCCGAGACCGATCGCTTTCGGGAGACTCCGTAGCCTACGACCACAACTTCTTCCAGCGTCTCCACTTCCGCTTCCATCGTGTAGGTTTGCTTTTCGCCGGCCGTACATTCGATGGTAAAGGTGCGGTAGCCCGTGTAGTGAATCTCCAGGGTCACGGTTTCCCCGGGGTACTCCAGGGAGAAGCAGCCCTCCATGTCGGTGACGGTGCCGGTGGTCGTTCCCTTGACCACGATGGAAGCACCAATCAGGGGTTCTCCGGACTCCTCCTGAATACAGCCGGAGAAGGTGTTCGGGGTTGGAGAATCATCGGTCTGCGCGAATGCGGGCGACGGTGCGCAGGTGCCAAGCAATAGGGAAAAGCAAAGAAATCTGAGTAAGGTGGGCATGTTTTTTTTAGAGGTAGATGCCCCCTCGCCGCAAATTGCATAAACAAACTCCCCCCGGCCGAGGACTTCCAGTACGAGGGCGTTAGCTTCCTCCGGTCGAGGACTTCCAGTCCGAGGGCGTTAGCTTCCTCCGGTCGAGGACTTCCAGTCCGAGGGCGTTAGCTTCCTCCGGTCGAGGACTTCCAGTCCGAGGATGTAGCGGGGAAGTAAATACTTACCCAAGATGCTCTCGGAGCGGAGCTCCCCGACCGGGCGGGAATCGGTCGAGGACTTCCAGTCCGAGGACGTAGCGGAGAAATAAATCCTTTCGCAAAAGGCTCTCGGAGCGGAGCTCCCCGACCGGGCGGGAATCGGTCGAGAACTTCCAGTCCGAGGACGTAGCGGAGAAATAAACTCGTACCCAAGATGCTCTCGGAGCAGAGCTCCTCGGCCGGGCGGGCAATCGGTCGAGGACTTCCAGTCCGAGGATGTAGCGGGGAAGTAAATACTTACCCAAGATGCTCTCGGAGCGGAGCTCCTCGGCCGGGCGGGCAATCGGTCGAGGACTTCCAGTCCGAGGACGTAGCGGAGAAATAAACTCGTACCCAAGATGCTCTCGGAGCAGAGCTCCTCGGCCGGGCGGGCAATCGGTCGCGGAAACTCAGTCCGAGGCCATACCGGCACCACCCGGCACCTGCGCGTCGCCGCATGCTACTAGCATCGGTGATCCCGACGAGCTGAACGACCACCGAAGGTAGCTGCGAAGCAAAACCCGGGACCGTCGCCCCTTCCTAAATTACCCCCAGGTCCTTACCCACCTTGGTGAAGGCCGCAATGGCCTTGTCGATGTGCTCGGGTTCGTGGCCGGCGGAAATCTGCACCCGGATTCGGGCTTTGCCCTTCGGCACGACCGGGTAAAAGAACCCGATGACGTAGATGCCTTCTTCCAGGAGGGCATCGGCAAACTTCTGCGACAGCGCCGCATCGTAGAGCATAACCGGTACGATGGGGTGCACGCCCGGAATGATGTCAAAACCGGCGGCCGTCATCCCTTCGCGGAAGCGCTGGGTGTTGGATTCCAGCTTGTCGCGTAGTTCCGTGGAGTGGGAAAGAACGTCCAGCACCTTGATCGAGGCGCCCACGATGGAGGGTGCCAGCGTGTTGGAGAACAGGTAGGGACGGGACTTCTGCCGCAGCATGTCCACCACCTCCTTCTTGGCGGCCGTGAAGCCCCCGGAAGCGCCGCCAAGCGCCTTCCCGAAGGTGCCGGTGATGATGTCTACCTCGCCAAATACTCCACAGTGTTCGGCCGATCCCCGGCCGGTTTTACCGGTGAAGCCCGTAGCGTGGCAATCGTCCACCATGACCAGGGCACCAAACTCTTTGGCGATGGCTACGATCTTGTCCACCTGAGCAATGACGCCATCCATGGAGAACACCCCATCGGTGGCCACGATGATGCGCCGCGCGCCCGCCGCGCGGGCGTCGCTCAGCTTGGCACGCAGATCGTCCATGTCATTGGACAGGTAGCGGTAGCGCTTGGCCTTACAGAGGCGGATACCGTCAATGATGGAGGCGTGATTCAACTGGTCGCTGACGATGGCGTCTTCGGGCCCGAGCAGGGGCTCAAAGAGTCCGCCGTTCGCGTCAAAGGCCGCCGCATAAAGGATGGCATCTTCGGTCCCTACGAACTTGGCGATTCTCGCCTCCAACTCCTTGTGGATATCCTGGGTGCCGCAAATAAAGCGCACGGAAGACAGACCAAACCCATGGCCGTCAATAGCTTCCTTCCCGGCGGCCACAACGTCGGGGTGGGAAGAAAGTCCCAGGTAATTATTGGCACAGAAATTCAGGACCGAGGGGTTCTGCTGCGTGACAATCTCGGCGGCCTGCGGGGAGGTGATGATGCGCTCTTCTTTGTAAAGTCCTTCGGCGCGAAGCTGATCCAGTTCGGTCTGGAGGTCAGCGTACATTTCTTGTTTGTTCATCTTTAATGCTTAGTGATGCTGAAAGTATAATTTTTCGATTTGCTCAATCATATCTTTGGTCATGGCCGACAGGTCATAGGCGGGGGCCCAGCCCCAGTCGGCCCGCGCCTGACTATCGTCAATGCTCTCGGTCCAGCTGGCGGCGATCTCCTGACGGAAATCCGGTTGGTAGGTAATCTGCGCTTCGGGAAGGTTCTTCTTGATTTCGGCATAAATCTCCGCCGGAGAAAAACTCATCGACGCCAGGTTGTAGGAGGTGCGGGTCTTAATGTTCTCTACGGGAGCCTCCATGAGTTCGATGGTGGCCCGGATGGCATCCGGGATGTACATCATCGGCAGGCGGGTATCGGGAGCCAAGAAACACTCATAGGTTTCCCCCTTGAGCGCGGAATGGAAAATTTCCACTGCATAATCCGTGGTCCCGCCGTGAGGAATCGACTGGTAGCCGATGATGCCCGGATAGCGGATCGACCGCACGTCAATGCCGTACTTCTGGTGGTAATAATTGCAGAGCAACTCACCGGATACCTTACTGATGCCGTAGATCGTCTCCGGTTCCAGGGGGACAGCCTGCGGGGTATCCACCCTCGGCGTGGTGCGGCCAAAAACGGCAATGGTGCTGGGAAAGAAGACCTTCTTAAGCTTCTTCTCTTTGGCCAACTCCAGAATGGTGATCAGTCCGTTCAGATTAATGTTCCAGGTCTTCAGCGGGTTCCACTCCCCGTTGGCTGAAAGAATGGCCGCCAGGTGGAAGACCTGGGTGATGTTGTGGTCCTCGACGATCTCGTAAAGCCGGGTCTTATTGAGGATGTCCAGAAACAGGTAAGGCTCGTTATCCGCCGGCGTTTTGACGATGTCGGAAGCGATCACGTTCTTCCGACCGTACTTCTCCCGCAAGGCCGCGGTCAACACCTTGCCTATCTGACCGTTCGCGCCGGTCACAAGAATTTTTTCAGACATGGTTTGGTTTGGTTAGGGACACAAAGATTGGGAAAAACACGGTGGTCAGTCGTGGATTCCGGGTAAAAATCTTGTCTTAACATCATTCCGTCGCAAATTTCCTTTCCCGGTAAAAGAAAACACGGTATTGACGACAAACGCGCACGGCCGACGCCGCACTACACCTTAATGAAAATTTTCCGACGGTACAGGTATACGCCGAGCGCCACGTAAAAGGCAACCACCGTAAGGGCATACAGCAAACTGCTCAACTTCGGAGGCAGGAAGTCGTGCACGTAAATGTTCTGATAGAGCCAGCCCTTCAGGGATGTATCCCCGATACTGATGAGGCCAAAAATTTTGGCGATGAAGCTGTTGAGAAAGTACAGGATGAGGGCGTTGGCCCCCACCATCCGGAAAGTGCTGCCGAAATTGATCTTTTTTTCGTCGTTGAGAAAGTAGATCAGGGCCAGCAAAAGCAGGGCCCAGCCGGCCGTCACCAGCACGAAGGAGCTCGTCCACAGCGCCTTATTGATGGGAAAGGTGAGGTTCCATAATTCTCCGATGGCCAGCATGATCACCCCGGCAATCACCAGTGCCCGGGATTTATTCGACTGCCGGGAATTCAAAAACCGTCCGGTAATCACCCCAATCAGCGTGGTGGCGATACTCGGCAGGGTACTCAGAATACCCTCCGGGTCGTAGTCCGGTTTCCAGGTGTGGGTGCCCAAAATGAGCTTATCCACGTACATGGCCCAGTTGTTCGGGGCCCGCTCGTAGGTGGGGGCACTGCCGTCGGGCAGGGGCAGGTAACCCATAATCCCCCAGTAGCCAAGCAACAGGGCGACGGTCACGCCAAGAATGACCTTCCAGTTAGCGTGCAGGGCAATGAGGGCCGCGAAGAAAAAGGCAACGCCGATGCGTTGCAGCACGCCCGGAAAACGTATTTCCTCCCACTCCTTAACGAAGGGAAAGGTGAGCGTGAAGGCGCCCAGGAACAGTCCCAACGCAATCAACTTAAGCGAACGGACCGCGATTTTCTGGTAAACGGCGCCACTGGGTTCCTTTCCCCGGTAGGCAAAGGCGATGGAACAGCCGACGATGAACAGAAAAAACGGAAAGACGAGATCGGTCGGCGTGTACCCGTGCCAGTCAGCGTGCAGCAGCGGAGCGTACACACTCCCCCAACTCCCCGGATTATTCACCAATATCATCGCCGCAATGGTCAGTCCGCGCAGCAGGTCTACGGACAGGACCCGATCCTTAAGCTTTACTCCCATGCAGGGAAGTTAGGAATCCTGCCGGAAATATGCGCACCGCCCCAGATATTATCTACTTCGGGGAAGTGCGGCGGCATCAGTCTTCCTTACGCAAGCGCTCCTGGCGGGCCACGAAGATGCTTGAAATCAGGAGGACCTGACTCAACATCGTCAGGTAAAGCCCCGAATGGAATCCACTGACGAGCCCTACGATGATGCAGGCGAGAATCAATCCGCTACAAACCCAAAAGAAAATCTTTTCTGCCTTCTCCATCCGCAAAAATTACGAAATTTTCCGGACTATCCCGCCTCCAAATCCAACCAAACGCCATCGCGCTGGGCCGGAGAGATACTCTCCAGGTATTCGGAACTCATGGCGTTATCATTTTCCACGAAGGGTCGGATTTGAAACAACCATATCTTATCGTCCTGAAAACCCAACTCCACGTCAAAGGGACCTTCCGTTTCCACCCCGGGGGAGGAAGGCATCACCCTTTCCACCTCCTGGCTAAGTTGCCAGAGGTCCACGAGGTTTTGGGGTTTCAACACGCGCTCCTCAAAGGTGGCCGGTAGCATTACGCTTCCCCCCGTTACGGGCAGTCTGCGGTGCAGGCGCTCGCGCGCAGGTGCCAGCAAGGTAAAGCGGCCGGTGTGATCCAGTAAATAAGATTCGGCGGCCTGGCCGTCCACGGCACCACCGGCACCCCGGCTGAAGGCCACCGTCACGTCACCCGGGTGCCCGGAAGTGATTCCTTTGGTGATCATGACCCCAGAATAATCCACGTCCACCGTGGGAATGATGAGGATGCTCGGGAAGACGTTCTCCGGATTGAGGAGGTAGCGTTGCCGCCAACGGTAACTCCGCTCCGTGTACGGACTGGCCCATACTTCCTTGATGCCCCGCAGGATACGGTCGCGGTCCACGGCGTTAAACACCGTTTTATTGAGGCCCGCCCCGGTGAAGTCCGCCAGGTCCTCCATGTTGGTGTCGGAGCGCAGGAAGACGGGCACCTTGCCAAGATTACCCCCGAGCACGGAACGGAATCCTTCTTCGAGCTGGGCCACCAGCTCGGGCGAAATGGTAATCTCATCGATGGCCTCCCGCAGGGTGGCCAGGCGACCCAGCGTGAAGTTTTCTACCTCCGTGGCCGAAGCGCCATCCTCTTCCATGGCTTTTGCCTCCGCAAAGCCTTCGTTCAGGAAGGCCCAGTAGGACTTACCGGACTGCCCCGGCATGGGCTGGTTCAGGTGCTCGCGGAAGATGCCGAAGGGAATGACGAGTCCCTCCACTACCTTATCGGGAAACAGGCGTTTGAGCTGCCCCAGGTTCGCGGCCTTAGGGCCGCAGCGGACGCCGGAATCCACGGAGCTGACGTCCCGCATGTTCAGTACCGAGCGCGTATTCAGGTCGATGCGATCCACCGGAACGCTGATGCGTTCCTGGCTTCTCTCCCGCTGCGCAAAGAGGTCTTTTTCCGTATCCGTCATTTCGTCGGTCATCTTCATCAGGACGGTGCCGGCGTTGGATACGGCGTAGAACACTTCCTCCCCGTCGTAGTCGCCCAGGGCTTCAAACTGATCGCTGGTCAAAACGGCGTTGGGTATGCCCAGGTTGCGGGCCAGGAGTTGCACGTGGCTCACCATATTCCCCTCGCTGACGGTCAGGATGCCCCCGACGGGTTTGAGGTCCGCCGGTGGCCGGCTGAAGACGAAGATATCGTCGGGGTTGACTTCCACCGCTTCGGGATTACCGTCAATTACCCGCAGTTTTCCCCGCGCAAAGCCCGGGTTCAGTCCGCGGGCCTGGGCCTGGCTGGGGAGGTCCAGCAGGGCGTTACCCTGTTCCTGGTGGTTGGCCAGCCAGGCACCGAGCTTGCTCACCTCGTCGCCGAGGGGCAGGAGAACCGAGGCCCGGATGCGGCTGTCCAGAAAGCCGTAGGCCTTGGGCTCAAAGGCGGCGTATTTTTCCACTACCTCGCCAAAGGTGGCCCGGTTGGTGGCCGTGCCCCACTCGACTACTCGCCGGGCATTGTCCACGTAGGTAGCCATGGTGGCGGGAAAGACGTACTGATAGTTAAGATCGGCCAGCTGCTGGCTGGCTTCGTCGTATTCCCAGAGCTCCACCAGTCCGGCTCCGGCGGCGGCCTGGGACAGGTAACAGATTTTTTCCATCCGCTCCCGGGCGTTGCCCGGCTCCCACTTGGGAGCTTCCCGGAAGGCCAGATCCCCCAGCTCGTTGTTGATGTCCACCAGATACATGCGGTCAGTGGAACCGATCGATGCATTGTTGACCAACTGTTCCCGGAGGTAGAGGCTTAACTCGGTGGCGGCGGTAAGCCGGTCGATAATGCCACTTTTCTCCTGGGTGGATAAAAAGGCGGCGAGACGTTCTTTGACCGGCTGGGCTTCTTCCTCGTTCAGGCGGAGGAGTTTCTGGAGGCCGGCAATCCGGCTCAGTCCGTTGCCCCCGTAGGTTTCCCGGATGTCGTTGATGAGGAGTTCGGCGTCATCTACGAGGTCCAGCTCGGCGAGCGCTTCCCGGTGCTCGGCCAAAAAGTCGGACACGGCACCTGCGTCCTCGCCCGATGGTCTGCCGTGAATTTTGATTCGCAAATCCATGAACTCGGGATACTTATCGGCGATGACGCGGGAGACGGAGCGAACGCGCTGGGTGACGTCCGTTTCCCCCCGGTGCGGTACGTCGCGGGCGGCCTGAGCGATCAGGAAATAATGCTCGGCCAGCCGCTTCCGGTCACGAAGCAGCCACCGGAAGAAATTTTGTCCCCAGGCTTCTTCGTCCTCCACCTGAAAGGCTCCGCGGTAAAAACGGGCCTTTTCCAGAATCCACCCGTCGTCTACCGCCACCAGATAATTCCCAAGCAGGTACTGCTTAATGCGGCTGTGGTCATCGTCGGCGTCCCAAAAGGCGCGCTCACTGGAGTTGGTCAGAATCTGCCCGAAGTACAACTGTTGAGACGCGGCAATATCCTTGACCAGGGTCTTGTAGCGCGCGTGCTGGTGAGCGTCCGGGTCATCGGGACAGGGATCCCGCGCTTCCCGGGTCGTTCCGTCGGAACAAAACCAGCGAATGTCCTGATAGGGACCACGGGGATCCTCCCGGAATTGCTGCACCAGTTCCCGAAGCTGTTCGTCGGAGCGCTGTCCCAGCAGGGAGAAAGAGCAAATCATCAGGAGAAAAACCAGGAAAAAGGAATGCCGCATAATAGGTGGGGTGTAGATGGAAGAACGAAGGTGAAGATAATCAGTTACCGGGCTACTTTCGGGGATGCCGGTGAATCTCCCCTAATTAATTGCCCGGACCCTACTGGTGTTCACTTTGTCTCCCCCAAAGCGACCAAATCACCAAAAACGAACAATTTAATTCCGCTTTCCCTTATCAGTAATAAAGCAAACCGCCATCTCATTAGTCATCACCATATTAGCCTACGCCCTCGGAATTTTCGGCTTCGTCGGAACCCTACTACCCCTCGTCCCCCGGGACGACTGGTGGATTCGGGGATTTGATTATCCCCGCCTCCAAATGGTCGTCATTCTGGCGCTGGCCGGTGGTTGTTGGTGGTACGCCAACGAACAAGGAGACTGGTACCACTGGACGATCGGTCTGCTGCTACTTTCCGCCACTCTATACCAGTTCTACCGTATTCTTCCCTACACCAGCATCTGGGCGAAATCATCCATTGGGCTGCCCCGGGACCGGGCCGAACTGCGATTGATGGTCAGTAACGTGCTGCAGACCAACGACAAAAGTGAATTGCTCATTAATCTGGTGCGCCGTGAGCAACCGGATTTACTGCTTACCGTAGAAACCAACGAGTGGTGGGAGAAACAACTCGACGAAGCACTGGGGGAAGATTACCCACACGCCGTCCGGGTACCCCTCGATAACCTCTATGGCATGCATCTCTACAGCCGGATGGAACTGGAGGATCCGCAGGTCACTTACCGGGTGAAGGACGACATCCCGGGCATTGAGACCACCATCCAGCTCGCAAGTGGTAAAGAAATTGATCTTTATTTCGTCCACCCGATGCCGCCCAGCCCCACGGAAGCCTACGCCAGCACGAGTCGGGACGCCGAACTCATCATGGTAGGCAAGAAAGTAAAGGAAGCGGGGCGGACGGCCATCGTCGCCGGTGACCTGAACGACGTTGCCTGGTCACACAGCACCCGACTGTTCCGTAAAATCAGTGGTCTTTCCGACCCGCGACTGGGTCGGGGATTATATTCCACCTTCCACGCTGATCACTGGTGGGCCCGCTGGCCGCTCGACCATATTTTTCATTCTCACGACCTGGGCGTGGGCCGCCTGCAGCGGCTAGAGTCTATTGGGTCCGATCATTTCCCAATCCTCATTGAATTGGGGCTTTTGGAAAAAGACGTTGCTCCCATTAAGTCTTCCGTGCAGGAAGAGGAGAAACAAGAGGCGGAACACAAGATGCGCCTCGGGCAGCGCGGGGAAACCGCTACTTTACTCGTAGGCTGATACGATCAGCTAATCGTGAAGTCGTCCCGATCAATCAGAAAGGGCAACTTTGCCCTCACATCCTGCAGGTGAGCTGCGGACAGGGTTTGCGTATGCACGACTTCCTCCTCTGCCGCCTGAAAGAGAACGTGACGCCACCCCGGGTCCACAATACAGCTGTCTCCCCGGTAGTGATGACCACTGTCGTCTTCCCCTACCCGATTAACTCCGACCACATAGCATTGATTTTCGATGGCCCGCGCGCGCAACAGCGTGCGCCAGTCGTAGGCCCGACGGTCGGGCCAGTTTGCCGTATAGATCAGCAGGTCGTAAGCGTCCGTATTCCGCGCCCAGACGGGAAAGCGCAGATCGTAGCAGATGAGGGGGCAAATTTTCCAACCCGATAATTCGACGGTTAACCGCTTCTGCCCCATCTCGTAGTGCTCGTGTTCCCCCGCCATGGCGAACAGATGGCGTTTATCGTAGGTTTGGTAGGCTCCCGAGGGCGTCATCCACACGAGGCGGTTGAAATACTTACCGTTCTCGCTAATGATCAGGCTACCCGTGACCACCGCCCTGGTTTCCCCGGCCTTTTCCCGCATCCACTGCATCGACGGCCCGTCCATGGGTTCCGCATTCGCCGCTGCGTCCATGGTAAAGCCGGTAGTGAACATCTCGGGCAAGATGATCAAATCAGTGGGGACCGCAATCCGGCCAATGAGTGCATCAAAACGAGCGCGATTGGCGGCCGGGTCGTGCCATACGAGTTTAGATTGTAGGAGGCTTACCGTGAGGTCTTTCATGGAAGGGCAACGTTTTTTGTGGGAGGAAGTTATGAGCGACGCTTCAGTTGATTGGCCGCCTCCAGGAGTAAGTCATCCGTCTTGGCGAAACAGAAACGGATGATTTTTTCGTCGGTTTCATCAGAGTAAAAAGAAGACATCGGAATCACGGCCACGCCTCGTTCCCGGGTCAGCCACCGGGCAAAGGCCTGATCATCCAGCGCGGGCAGGTCGCGGTAACGGGCCAGCATGAAGTAGGTTCCGGACGAATGCAGCATCTCAAAGGGGGTGTCCTGCATGGCGGCCGCAAACAGGTCGCGTTTGCGCTGGAAGAAGTCCGCCAGTTGGAGGTAGTGATCGGGCTCCGCCAGGTAATCCGCCAGGGCGTGTTGGAGCGGTCGGTTGATGCTGAAGGTATTGAACTGATGGACCTTTCGTATCTCCTCCGTCAGGACCGGCGGGGCGATGGCGTAGCCAATCCGCCATCCCGTAGCGTGGAAGGTTTTCCCGAACGACATCGTTACGATGGCCCGTTGGTACAAATCCGGATACCGCAGAATGCTCTCGTGCCGTTCGCCGTCGAAAATCAGGTGCTGGTAGACCTCGTCGGACAAAATCAGTATATCGGTTCCCGCCACGATTGTCCGCAGGGCTTCCAGATCGGCGGACTTTAGGGTGGTTCCGGTCGGATTATGGGGGGAATTGATGATGATCATCCGGGTGCGGTCGGTTACCCTTTGGCGTACGGCCGCCCAGTCGATGCGGTAATCCGGACTGAGCAACCGAAAGGGTACCACCTTCCCCCCACTGAGGCGGATGGCCGGGCCATAGCTGTCGTAGGCCGGCTCGAAGATGATGACCTCGTCACCGGGATGGATCAGGGCCGCAATCGCACCGTAGATGGCCTCCGTGGCGCCGTTGGTCACCGTGATTTCCCGGTCGGGGTCCAAGGAGGCGCCGTAGACGATTTCTTTTTTACGGGCAATGGCCTCCCGCAGTTCGGGTACCCCGGTCATGGGGGCGTACTGATTGAAGCCCCGTTGTACGTAGTGGTTGACCAGATCCTTCAGTCGCTGATCTACTTCATAGTTCGGGAAGCCCTGAGACAGGTTGATGGCACCGTGTTCCGCCGCCAGTCTGCTCATGACGGTGAAAATGGTGGTCCCGACGGTAGGAAGTTTGGAACGGATGGTCATGAGGGCAAGATAAAACCCAGCCGGAATTCGGGAATTGGGAAAAGAAAAATCATTGTTTTCATCTTATTCGCAAAAAAGTGCGATTTTTTTCTTTCGTCACTATTGGAGTAACGTTCTTTGCGTTTATATTTGAATCACACTCAGGGCTAACCAACTACTCACCGATTATGAATAACGTCGTCTCGCAGCGATTCATCAAGTGCCACAACAAGCTGCGGGAAGAGAAACGCGTTCGTTCCAGTCGGCAGTTTGCCCTCTCGTTGGATTACCTCCCCCAGTCCCTTTCGGAAATCCTCAAGGGGCGGCGCGACGTTACCATCGAGCTCCTCCGCAAGGCCATCGCCACCTACAAAATGAACCCGGTCTACATCATGACCGGTGATGGCCCCATGTTCATGACCGAGGAAACCAACCAGAGTTTCCGGGTTCTGACCACCATCCAGACCCCCAACGACGACGAACTCATCGTGCACGTGCCACTGCCCGCCCAGTCCGTCTACGCTTCTGAATTAGGGGATCCTTCCTTCGTTCAGGATCTGCCCACCTACAGCCTGCCCGACTATAAGTATAAGGTCGGCACCCACCGGAGCTTTGACGTTCCGGGAGACAGTATGGAGCCCACGCTCTTCGAGGGCGACAAAGTGGTGTGCTCCTTCCTGGAACCGACCCTGTGGGAAAGCGGAATCAAGGATAACTACGCCTACATCATCGTTACGCGCAGCGACGTGGCCATCCGGCGGGTGCACAACTTCATCGCCGAAAGCAAGGAGCTGGAGCTGTTTGCGGACAACAACTTCTACGAACCCTACCGGGTATCGCTGTCTGACCTCCGCGAAATCTGGTACGTCCGGGCAAGAATCACGCCCTTCCTCCCCTCCCCCCAGAACATCCAGCGCTACGTGCAGGACGAAATGAAGGACCTCAAGGAAACCATTGCGGCCCAGACCAAGCTGATCAATCGACTGTCCGCCGCGGTAGACCGGTTGGGGAAGTAGGGATCACTCCTACGTTCTTCAAAGGGTACGCAGCACCTTTGGTCCTGCTTCTGGTGATCTTAGATCGATATTCTTTTTTGCAGGGCCTTTCACTATAATCGGGACAAGGCATATCTTCCGCCACAATCGGGACAAGGCACATCTTCCGCCACAGTAGGGACAAGGTATGTGTGGGATGGCGTAGAGTTATACACCTTCTAGAGGCTAAATTGTGTCCAGTAATATTGTAGTCTAAATTTTTAGGTTCCGGGCGTCTTGATAGGTATGATCATCTGAAGGTCGAAATCACCCACCCTTTGGAAAATCTTGGTGTGGTCGCCTTTCCCCGAAAGGCGACCACACCAGCAAAGAAAGTAAGATTAGACAAGATCGATTTGTCACATTCTTTTGCGGAAGGTCCTTTAGTTATCCCAGTCTGATTCGGTTTCCTTTCGGGGAAAGGAAACACCATTTAACCTCAATTATTTGCTAATTTCCTCAAGAGGAATAATTCAGAATAGGTGATTAACTCATTAGACTAATGGCTACGGTTCACTGACGATCCGACACACCTGAAGGTAGCAAAGGAAATACTTCATGGAGCACAGAGTACAATGCAATATACAGTCGTAACTCAACGCCACTACATGGGTTACAACTTTGTGCTAACCAACACATGCCTTGTCCCTACGGTGCATCATCTTTATCGGCTGCGATTCCCAAGGAATCGCATTACGCTAGGGGTTGATCAATCGATCACACCGGTAAAGCAATCCTTCCCAACCCTCGTCCTCGTCCGTAAACGATCCCTCCAGGCGGAAGCCCAGCTTCTCCAGGGTGCGCTGACTGCGGGCGTTGCCGGCAGCCGTACGCGCGATGATAGACGTAAGCCCTCCCTGGTCGAAACCGTAGGCCAGCCAAGCCTGACTGGATTCCGTGGCGTAGCCCTTCCCCCAGTGTTCCCGCAGCAAGCGGTAGCCCAGGTCCACCCGTCCGTTAGCCTGCTCCCGCAGACCGCACCAGCCCAGAAAATCACCGGAAACTTTCGCGGTTACGGCCCAGCGGGCAAAGGGCCAGGTCTCCGCGGCCCGCAGGTAATCCCGGAGGAAATTTTCCGCCTCCTCTAGGGAAGCGAATATTTCGTCTTTGGGTAGCCAGCGCATGACTTCGGGGTCGCCATTCAGGCGGTACAGCGCCTCGGCGTCTTCCGGCCGGAACGGCCGGAGAATCAAACGCTCGGTCCTTAATTCCCGCACCAACATGGACTACTATTTCTCGGCGGGGAGGACTTCGTAGTCCCAGGTAAACTTCACCCCACCGGCCTTAAGCATGAGGCTGACCGAGCACATCTTTTCCATACTCAAGCGGCAGGCGCGTTCGGCTTTCTTATCGTCCAGGTCGCCGTACAGTTTGTAGGCAACGTGGATGTCGGTAAAAATCCGCGGTTCTTCGTCCCGGCGTTGGGCGCTTACCTGAACCTGGAGGTCGTCCAGCTGCTGCCGTTGCTTGCGTAGCAGGTAAATGACGTCAATGGAGGAACAGCCCCCCAGGGAGGCCAGCAGCATTTGCATGGGGCGAAAAGCGGCGTTGTGGCCACCGATGTCCGGTGATCCGTCGGTCTGCACGGTCAGGCCGTCTTCATTGGTGGCTTCAATATTGTAGTCATCGTCAATGCGGCGCAAATTCACGATCATGGTCGGAGGTAATTAGGGGGTAACTTGAATGGCAAGCTAACGCCCCCGGGGAACGGGAAGTTTATCACCGTTCATCCGTCGCTGCGTGGTCAACAACCTTACCGCCGCTTCTTCTGCCGGAATTTGGGTTTGTTCCACTCCTCCTTTTGCGCGAAAGTGACGATCTTTTTCAGGAAGGCAATCATGGAGAGAAACACCAAGTAGCCCACTGTAACCACAATGAAAATCCACCGGTAGGAGCCCGCTTCGGAAATGGTCAGGGAGCTGAAGGCCCAGGCCAGGAGGCCCGATCCCAGGGCCAGTCCCATGAAGGAGTAAATGCTTCGCTGCCAGTAGCGCAGCATATTGGGCGCGGAGGCCGAGAGAATGGCGTTAAACAGGGCAAAAAACAGGAGGAAGCTCGCCGCACAGAGCCAGGGAAAAAGGTTAGTCTCGACGTCTTCCGTGGCCGCCGCCACCCCGGAACCGAGGATGTCCACCACCAACACCGCCCCCAGGGTAAAGAGTGCCTGGTGAATGGGATCAACGTTGCGTTCGAATATTGAGGTGGAGGACTCGTCCATTGCGTTAGCTTTGCCTTCTAACACGATAGCGGCCATTTTGTTATGTCAAATTCACTTCACACCACCACGGCGTACTTTCCCCCATTTTCGTGGTTTCTTTTGGGCGCAAGCGCAGGTGCCTGGACCTGGGAAGCGCAAGAAAATTACCAGAAGGGCGGCCTCCGCAACCGGTGCCACATCGCCGGCCCCAACGGCCGGATGCCACTGAGCGTCCCCCTGGAGAAGGGAAAGCACCAGAAGATGCCCATCCGGGAGGTCCGCATCAGCTACCGCCGCGACTGGTGGCGGGAGCACGAGCAGTCCATCCGCACGGCCTACGGCCGCGCCCCTTACTTCGAGTACTACGCCGAGGAGGTATTCGCCGCCGCCCGCCAGCGCCCCCCCACCCTGTGGGCGCTCAACGAAAGCCTGACGGCCACCGTTTGTCGCCTCCTCCAGTGGCCGGTCGTCCCGGAGCCCAGTGAAGCATTCTCGCTTACGCTCCTGCGGGAATCAGCGCAACGCCTCCGGGAGTTTCAGCCGCCGGAATACCCCCAGGTCTTCACCGAGCGGCACGGTTTTCTGGGGGGTTTGTCGGTGCTGGATGCGCTGTTTTGTTTGGGGCCGATGGCGGCAACTATTTAAGTAAATAACCTTCCTCGACCATCTAAACATCCTAATCTGGAGTAACACCCATTTCCTTTAGCATCTCCACCGCATTCGTATTCTCTGGATTGAGCTCTAGTGACTTCCGGTAGTTGGCAATCGAGCCATCGATCCGGCCCAGTTTACGGAGGACTTCCCCGTAGCTATCGTACAGGTTAAAGGCCTCGGGGTACTGCTCGATGCCGAGTTCCAGGACCCGGGCGGCCAGGTCCGCCCGGTCCGCGTTCAGCAGCCGGTAGCTGATGATGTTGAGCTCGTCTTCGATCAGGTAGTGGCCTTCGTCGTCCTTAACCGAATGGAAATACCGAATTCCTGCCTCTATTCCCTCCGCATTGATTACCTCCAGGGTGGAATAGGCCACGGACCGACGGGGGAAACTGTAGGGCTGATCGTAGAGAATGCCCATGAGCCCTTTGGTCATGGTATTCAGGGGTGCCCGCCGCACGTTGCTGAGCAGGATTACGATGGCCTCCCGGGAGGGAATCCTGGTGAGAAGGGCACAAAATCCGTCAATCACGCCATCATGACTGAGGGTCAGCACCTCCTCCCCCGAATCGCCGAGGGGTTTTTCTTTGACGCTCCAGCCGTAGCCGTAGTGCGCATCGTAACTCGGGTCCGGGACGTGGCGCTCAAACATGAGGTCACGGTAGGCTTCGGGGAGCAGGTCCCCGGAGTACAGTGCCCGATCCCAGAGGAATAAATCCTCCACGGTCGAATACAGGGCACCGGCCGCAAAGACGGTGGACATATCCACGTGGTTGGCGTTGTAGTATTCTCCCCACGCCTGAAAGTATCCCGAAGCCCGGCGATCGGACAGTGCGCGGTGCCGCTCGAAGCCAGAGTTTTTCATACCCAGCGGAGTGAAGATCCGCTCCTGGAGAAGCTCTTCGTAGGACGAACCGCTCACGATTTCCAGCAGGTAACCGATCAGGTTGTATCCTGCGTTGGAATACTCGAAGCGCTCGCCGGGGGTGAACTCCAGCGGAAGGGCGGCGAATTCCTCCACTAGCATGTGGGCCGTGTAGGCATCCGGTCGATTCATGGCTGGCTTAGTGGAGGGGTAGTTATTGGGAATACCGGCCGTATGCGTCAACAGGTGGTGTAGGGTTACTTGCTGGCCGTTGTTCGCCGGATAGTCCGGCAGGTAGGTGTTGATTGGAACGTGCAAATCGAGTTTTCCTTCTGCGGCCAGTTGCAGGACCACCACCGCCGCAAATTGCTTGGAAATGGAGCCAATCCGGAATCGGGTATCGGTGGTATTGGGAATATCCCATTCCATGTTGGCCTGGCCGTAGGCCTCTTGAAATACTACTTTACCCCGGTGGGCAACCAGCACCGCGCCGTTAAATTCGCCGTAGTCGGCGTAGGTGCTCACCAGCTCGCGGATTTGCTGGAGCTGGGGGGCGTCCGCAGCACCGGGGTCGGGCACTTCCTGTCCGTGGCAAGCCGAGAACAGGAAAGAAAAGCAGAGCAGGGTCAGGGTAAGGCATCTACGGGAAAGCGAAATGATCATGGGTGGTCAGATTTTTCGCTAAAGTCACCTGGGGTCACCGGGTGTCCTACTTTCCACCGTAAATGAATGTAAAAGGATGTAATTCGGGCGTACCTGGCACCTGCGCTACGCGCCCAAATAAAATCATTCCTTGTTTAACTTACTCCGATAATGGTTATACCAACCCGACACAAAAGGCGCGGTAAGGTCATCGTCAATCTGGGCCTTTACGTCCAATAATCGCCCCCGTTCGTAAGTAAGGGTTAGCGCCTCCTTCGGCTCCGGGATAGAATCGCTCAAAAAATTGATGTAGGGTTTGTAAAATATCCACGTTCCGTGTCGCCGCCCGTTCCTGAATCCGCCGGTCAGGGTCCTGATATTTGGGGCCGAAGGGTCATCATAGTATTCTACAAAAGATGTTCTTGAAGTAAACCGAGTCGATTCCTTCCTGCTCAAATGGTTAAGCGCCATCACGTACTCTGCGTATTCATCAGTTCCCGCCAACAAATCGGGGTGGCAAGAGCCAAATTCGTAAATGCTCTTCCCCCCGTTGGTAATTTCCCGAGCGAAATCCAGGTAAAGGATATATTCTTTACCTACTCTTGGTATCCACCACACTTGAAAATCAATTTTCCAGTAAAGCACTATGGTGTCACGGATGGATTTCCCCTTGAAGACACGCTCAACCTGGCACAAATAAACCACATTTTCTTCCACAAGATTTTTAGTTCCCGTAGTGTCCACCAGTTGGTATACTTCCTTTCCTTCCGCGAGGACCTTTGCCTCGAAAATATTGGGGGTTGTATCGTATGCGTAAAGATTGAAGCCCTTTACGGTGTAACACATAGAGGTCGTAGAAGTAGGCGACCTTAAAAATATTCCCATAATGATTACGGTGAGGGCACCGAAAATAAATTGGGAGGAACCCATCTGGAACATATCTACGCTTAAGGTGTATGGTTATCTTATTTACGAGTCGTTGACTCATTATGGGAACGATCAACCGGATGGACAGCATATCGCTTAACAAACCGAAATAAATAATGCGCCAATAGCAACTTCTTTGCACCTGCGCTGCGCGCCCAAATAAAATTGATCCTTGATCCTGCATTACACCTCCGAGGAGCTCGTCAATAGGCGACTGCGTCCGCCCCTTGACTCGACGCCTAGGAGGAGAATGCTCTATTGCTTGATAAAAGAATGTTCGACTTCCTACGATGCATCATTTGGCATCTACTCCTCCCCCACCTTCTCCATCTTAATCTCCTCGAAAAAGATGTCGTCGTTTGGCACGTCGAACCGGATGCCCGTTACTTGCCGATTATTGTCAACGTCAAAGCGCACGGTGCCCTCCTTGAACCAGGCGTGTTCTTCCTCCCAGTCTAGCCAGTAGGTGTCGTAATGCCAGTGATCGAGCCGTGCGCTCAGCGCAGGTGCGCCTTGGAAAGACAGCGTCAAGCGGCCATCCTCACCGGTACCGATCAAGATTTCGCCGTAGAGCGGGTCTTGATAAATGCCCACGAGTTCTTCCGGGGCAAGGCTCGGCCTGGTGCCCATCACGCGATGTTCAGCGGGGGCGCTGACCTTCTTTTGCCAGGCTTCGCGGCCCCTCGCTTCGCGTTTCACGGCGGTCTCCAACCAGCCTTCTGTGTCCAGGCCGAGGTAGCTATCCCGAATGTAGCGGGCCAGGGTCGAGGCAACCCCCGTCATGCTGTTGGACAACACCACGATGCCGATTTTACGACTCGGGATCATGATCACGTTGGAATACATCCCGTCGTATCCCCCGCCGTGGGTCACGATGATTTCGCCGCCATGGACGTAGAGGAACCACCCCAGGCCAGCACTGTAAAAATTATCCCTTCCGGTCGGATTGTGGGGCCGCATGCAGGTATGGCGCGCTTCGGCGGGAAAAATACCCTCAGCCTCGGACCGCAGAGGGTCCAACTGAGCACCCAGCCACTTCAGCATGTCGTCGGTACACGAGATGAGGCCGCCCGCCGCTCCGGAGGCTTCCCAGGGAGCCATGTTGATCGGCAAATTGTTTCGTTGGGTGATGTGCGGAGTGGCGACGTTGTCCATGTTGCTCAACGGCAAGACACTGGTTTGGGTACGTGCCATCTCGAGCGGATCGAGGAAATTATCGCGCACGTATTCCGCCCAACTTTTGCCCGTCACCGCCCGAATCACCTCACCGGCCGTGATGAACATCAGATTTGTGTATCCGTAGCCGCCCCGCCATTCGTAGGCCTGCGGCAAATGACGGATCTGGCGCACGATTTCCTCGGCGCTCTTCTCGGATTTATACCAGATGGCGTCACCGCTGAAGGTACCCAGACCGACCCGGTGACAGAGTAAATCCCGGACGGTAGTGTGCTGACTTACGTACTCGTCGTACAATTGAAAATAGGGCAAGTAGGTCTGCACTGGTGCATCCAGGTCCAACTGCCCTTCCTCGTGCAACTTAGTGATGGCCGTAGCGATGAAGGCCTTGGTATTGGAGGCAATGGCGAATAGAGTCTGGCCGTCCACCGGCTCCTCCTTGCGGATCGTTCTGGTGCCGAAGCCCTCGGAGAGGACGACCTCCCCATCCTTAATGATACCCACCGCAAAACCGGGGGCGTCAAAAGCCTCGAGAGCCTGGCGGGCGCCTTCCCGGAACTGCTCGGCGTCTTGTGCGGTGAGGGGGAGGAAGAGCACGAAAAGGAACACCAATAAGGCTATGTTCCTGGTATTAATGACAAAATGATGGACGAGTGACATGCGGGAATAATTTGTGGTCAAAGATAAACGGCTATTCCGTTGAAGTCACCGGCAAACACTTCGATGTTACTCCGCGCTCATTTCATCGTCCTAGCTTCCGTAACCGCCTACCTTCGCGAAGGTCGTTGGGCAAATGCTTACCTTACGGCGAAGGAAATACCGAGTCACCACCCTAATTCGGGCGGTAGATAAAACAGCACCATGTCGCAATTAATCGACGCGAAACTTCAGGCCACACGGGCCAGATTAGAGGAGATCATCAAAAATCTCCACGAGCTCACCATCCGGATCGGACACGAAGAGATGGCCCAGACGGTCAGCGAGCTGCGAAACCGCATCTTTGAGCCCTTTATGTTCGTCATCGTCGGGGAGGTGAAAGCGGGAAAATCCAGCTTCGTCAACGCCCTGCTCGCAACTGGGGAGGAAATTGCCAAGGCGGCCCCTCAGCCCATGACGGACACCATCCAGCAAATCATCTACGGAGAGGAAAAGCGGGAAGTGATGGTCAATCCCTTCCTCAAAAAGATCTTCCTCCCCGTCGACATTCTGCGTGAAATTGCCATCGTCGATACGCCGGGCACCAATACGATCGTCGAAAAGCACCAGGAGATCACCGAACAATTCATTCCCGCCAGTGACCTGATCGTCTTCGTCTTTGAGGCCAAGAACCCTTACCGGCAGTCGGCCTGGGATTTCTTTCAGTTTATTCACGGCGACTGGCGGAAGAAAATCGTCTTCGTGCTGCAACAGAAGGACCTGGCCACCGCAGAGGAACTGCGCGTCAACCTGGAAGGGGTGGCCGAGAAGGCCCGTAAGGAAGGTATTGAGACCCCGCAGGTATTCGCCGTCAGCGCCAAGGCGGAACAGGAGGGAGGAGCGGATACCGGTTTTGCGCCGCTGCGGGACTACATCAGCCAGAACATTACCGGGGGGCGTGCCCCCCGCCTGAAGCTCATCAACAGTGTGACCACCGCCCAAACCATCAACGGCAGGATCGCCGACGGCCTCATGATCAGAAGGACGCAGTTTGAGGCGGATACTCATTTTCGCAAGGACATCCAGGAAACCCTGGAAGAACAGGTTGGCCAGAGCAACAAGCAGGTTGACCTGATGGTAGAAAACCTACTGCTCACCTACGACGGCATCACCCGTGAACGGGTCAATGAAGTCCGGAATGGACTGAGCATTCTGGGGCTGATGCGCCGCAGCATTGCCAGCACTTTTGGCAGTACGCCCGGGGCCAAAGACTGGCTGGAGGGACTGGCCTCTTCCCTGGAAGAGGAACTGAACACCAAGCTGAAGGCCAGACTGAACGACAACGTGGTGGACCTGGCGGAGACCATTCAACAGATGGTCAAGGTCATTGACCTGAAAATCCGGTCGAGTGAAACCATCCTCAAGAATGACCACGACATCTTCAGCGACATTGCCGAGCGGAGGGAAAACGTGCTCCGCGATCTGCAGGATCAGTTCAACCGCTTTGTCTCCAAAACGGAAAACTTCACCGACGAGTCCATCTTCGCCGGCAAGGAAAATCTGGCGCCTAACCTCGCCGCCGGTAGTGGCGTTGCGGCCCTGGGGGTAATCCTGATGGCCGTAGGCAGTCTGCCGGTACTGGACATTACCGGGGGGATCCTGACCACGATCGGCGTGCTGTTTGCCGGGTTCAGTACCCGGGGAAAGCGGCGAAAAATCGTGGAGGGTTTCGAACAGGAAATCCAGGAAGGTCGCGGGCGACTGGCCAGTGAACTGGAGGAGAAGTTGAAAAGCTACATCAGCACCCTGAGTCGGCGGATTGAGGGGAACTTTGGCCGCTTCGACGAGATGCTCGCCCGGGAAGAAAAGAACCTCGCCATTCTTGAGGGAACTTACGCCGAAATCAAGGAAGAACTCAACAACATGGAGCAGAGTTTGGCGAGTGAGTAAGGCCGTGTTTTGGGCACGGAGTGCAGGGTGCAAAAATCTTCCGTTTGGAGCCAATACATGAAAACTCCTTCATATGTTCATGCGTTATTCTCCCAAAATTTATCAAATGCAAGACCAGCTTACTCCCGACCAGGTCCGTCAGTATTTTCCTGACTTCAGTGAACCTGAACTGCAAGACGCCATCGCAGAAATGGGAAAAATTCACCGCTTCCGGGAGGGCCAGGTAATTATGGATTACGGGGTTTACGTACGGATGCTTCCGTTGATCTTGAGTGGGACCATCAAAATCAGCCGACAGTACGAAGACGGAACTGAGCTGTTCCTCTACTACTTAACCCGGGGGGACAGTTGTACGATGACCTTTTCGTGCTGCATGATGGACAAGCAAAGTGAGATCCGGGCGGTAGCCGAAGAAGACACCACGATACTTGCTCTGCCCCAACGGGTGCTGGATGAGTGGATGATGAAGTACAAAAGCTGGAAGAATTTTGTCCTGCTGGCCTACGACCAGCGGATGAACGAACTGGTAACGACCATCGATCAGGTCACCTTCAACCAGCTGGATTCCCGATTACTGGACTACCTGACTAAAAAGGCCTCCCTGACGGACGGGACGACCATTTCCACTACCCACCAGCAGATTGCTGACGATCTACACGTCAGTCGGGAAGCCATCTCGCGCTTGCTCAAAACCATGGAAAAGCGAGAAATGATCAAGCTGGGGAGGAACCGTATTGAAATCCAGCATTTGGGGCAAACGAGCTGACGCTCCGAGTGCCGTCCGGGGAGAATTTGGTCTCTACCTTTTAGAACTAGGCTGCTCCGTGAATGAATCATTCGGCAACCAAGCCCTTGAATTTTCTAGTAGCGGCAGGAAAATTGTGGGTTAGCGCAAAGTTATAACCCTTACCGTGGCGTAGAGCTACGACCGTAGTATGCTTTGTACTCTGTGCCCCACGAATACTTTTTTCACCTTTAGGTTTGTGGCCAGTAGTCTGACAGACTACAGACTTATCTTGACTCCCACTTAAGGAAATATCAAATGATTGGAGGCAGGTGGTGTTTCCTTTCCCCGAAAGGAAACCGAATCAGACTGGGATAACTAAAGGACCTTCCGCGAAAGAATGTGGCCAATCGATCTTGTACAATTCTTCCTTCTTTGATGGAGTGGTCGCCTTTCGGGGAAAGGCGACACCAGGCATTTACCCCTAGGGTGGATGATTTCGACTTTCAGGTGATCAAGATTTTCAAGAACTCCAGAACCCAGAAAATTTGGACTAAAATATTACGGGACAAACTATAGCTTCTAGAAGGGGTATAACTCTATGCCATCCCACAAAATCCCTGCCGCTACCGTGCGTCTCCCCGAACTGCCGCGATTCCGCAGGAATCGCAGATGAAACCTCACGGAACAACCTGAATTCAGAACAGTCCCGTGATGTTACCTTCGTTATCGATGTCAATATTCTCGGAGGCCGGATGAGCCGGCAGTCCGGGCATCCGCATGATGTTACCGGTGATGGGGATCAGGAATCCGGCACCGGCGGCAATTTCAATTTCGCGAACGGTGATGACAAAATCTTTGGGGCGCCCCAGTAGTTTGGGGTTGTCCGATAAGGATTTTTGGGTTTTCGCGACGCAAACGGCCAAATGGTCCAGGCCGAGATCGGCGATGGTGCGTAAATCTCTTTTCGCCTTAGCGGCGTAATCGACGTATTTGGCGCCGTAAATCTTAGTGGCGATCGTTTCGATTTTATCCTTAACGCTCATGTTCCAGTCGTAGAGTGGAGTAAAGGAGTCTGCGTCTTCCTTGATGACCTCCAGGACCCGTTCGGCCAGGTCCAGGGCACCTTCCCCACCCTTGGCCCAAACTTCAGCCACCGCAACGTGTACGTCCAGTGCCGTAACGGCTTCCCGGACCAGGGCGATTTCCTCGTCCGTATCCGAGGTAAAGCGATTGATGGCGACGACCGGCGTTAGGTTGAACAGGCGAATATTTTCCAGGTGTTTTTCCAGATTAGGCAGGCCCTTTTTCAGTGCTTCGAGATCGGGTGTCGTGAGGTCAGAAAGGGCGGCACCCCCGTGATATTTCAGTGCCCGGATGGTGGCCGTCAGCACAACGGCCCGCGGCCGTAAGCCCGCTGCCTGGCACTTGATGTCGAAGAATTTTTCCGCACCCAGATCAAATCCGAAACCGGCTTCGGTAACGGTGTAATCCGCGAGCGACATTCCCATCCTGGTGGCAATAACGGAATTGGTACCCTGAGCGATATTAGCGAAGGGCCCACCGTGGATGATGGCGGGGTTGCCTTCGATGGTCTGGACCAGATTTGGTTTGATGGCATCCTTGAGGAGAGTGGTCATGGCGCCTTCAGCCTTCAGGTCCCGGGCGTAGATGGGCTTTTTGTCGAAGGTGTAGCCCACAAAGATGTTACCGATCCGGAATTTGAGGTCTTCCAAATCGTCGGCCAGACAGAGAATGGCCATGATTTCGGAAGCGGCCGTAATGTCAAAGCCCGTCTCCCGCGGGATGCCCGAACTGGTGCCGCCCAGGCCGACGATGGTGTGGCGTAGTGCGCGGTCGTTCATGTCCATTACCCGTTTCCAGGAGATGGTGCGAGGGTCGAGGTTGAGGGAATTGGTTTTTGATTGCAGGTTATTGTCAATGATGGCGGCCAGCAGATTATGCGCCTTCTCAATGGCCGAAAAGTCTCCGGTAAAGTGAAGGTTGATGTCCTCCATGGGCAGCACCTGGGCGTAACCACCGCCCGTGGCACCGCCCTTGATGCCGAAGACGGGACCCAGTGACGGTTCCCGGAGCACCACTACGGACTTCTTTCCCAACCGGTTCAGTCCTTCATTTAAGCCGATGGACATCGTGGTTTTCCCTTCTCCGGCGGGCGTAGGGGAAATGGCCGAAACGAGGATGAGCCTGCTGTTGGTGATCTTTCCGTGATCGATGAAGGAAAGCGGGATTTTGGCCTTATGCCGACCGTAGAGCTCAAGGTCTTCTTCCGGTAGGGATAGTTTTTCCGCGACGTCACGAATGTGCAAGGGAGTAACGGAATTGGCGATGGACAGGTCGGTCATGGTGGGCTTTTTGGCGGGATACCGCATTTGGCGGTCAAGATAGTACCCCTGACGGAAAATGCTGTCCGTAAGTGCTTACCCAGTACCATGGCCCTACCGGCGACGCCGGCACCCGCGCTCCGCCGCATGCTATAAGAATCGGCGATCCCGAGGAGCAAAACGGAACTCGGGACGCCGCATGCTATAACAATAGATGATCCCGACGAGCTTAGCGACCACCGCAGGTAGCTGCGAAGCAAAACTCGGGACCGTCATTATCCCCAATTTCTCTGGGATAATTCAGATTGATTTTCCCGGTCAACGACCAATTTTAGACCAGAAACTTCTGGCCCCGGATCAGGACAAATCGCTGGTAATCAACTTGAGGAACTCGTTGCGGGTCCGCTCCGATTTGAAGGCACCGGTAAAGGCACTGGTGGTGGTGACGGAATTCTGCTTCTGGACCCCACGCATCATCATGCACATGTGGTGGGCCTCAATCACCACGGCTACCCCGAGGGGTTGCAGGGTTTCCTGGATGGCCTGCAGCACCTGGTCGGTCAGCCGTTCCTGCACCTGCAAACGACGGGCAAAAACGTCAATGACCCGCGGGATTTTTGACAGACCAACGATGTAACCATCGGGGATATAGGCCACGTGAGCCTTGCCGAAGAAGGGCAACATATGGTGTTCGCAGAGGCTGTAAAGTTCGATGTCCTTAACGATGACCATTTCTGAGTAATCTTCGGCGAACATGGCCGAACGCAGAATTTCGCGGGCATCGAGACCGTAGCCCTGCGTCAGAAACTGCATAGCTTTTGCTGCGCGTACGGGGGTTTTGATCAAACCCTCCCGTTCCACTTCTTCGCCGATGCCCGAAATGATGTGGGTAAAGTTTTCGGAAAGTTGATCCGTGGTCTCTTCGTCGTATTGCAGCAAGTGGGAAAAGGACATAACTTATTTTCTTCCTTCGGGGCCGAAATACTCGGCGTAAATATTCTCAGTTTCCTGAAGTCGGATAGAATACAAACGAGCGCCCGCTTCGTTGACGCGCTGCTCAATCCTTTGCCAAAAAATGAAGACCATATTCTCGGTGGTGGGCTGCAGGTTCTTCGGAAACCAGCTCACGTCGAGGTTAAAGTTGGCGTGATCAACGTCGTCAATAATTTCTTCCTTGATGATCACGGATAGCTTCTTGGCGTCCATCACGAACCCCAGTTGCGGGTCGGGTTCTCCGGCAACGGTTACGAACAACTGGTAGTTATGGCCATGCCAGTTGGGATTGGAACATTTGCCAAAAACTTCCCGGTTTTTCTGGTCAGACCACTCCGGAATGTGAAGTTTATGGGCAGCATTGAAGGTCTCTCTTCGGGTCAGATACAGCATGAACCTCAATTTTAGGGCGCAAAGATACGGATTTGTCCCGCCAAAATGACCGGATTATCCCAACGGAACAGATTGTTTTCGGTAAGGGGAGGTAGGCCCAAAAAGGGATGAAGTGACTTTCACATATTGTTAAGTGACGGTTAAGGGAGAGAACCGTCACAATGTTTGTTACGTTACTCCTCCTAACCTACCGATTATATTTTGCGCTACCCAAAATTATCCTTCCTTTTGTTCTGGGCCCTGTTGTCCGCCTTTTCCTTGTCCGCTCAGGAGGAGGCAACCGGTCCTGACGGCCCGTACCTTATCTACGGAGAAGAGGGACTGACGGCTTACTGGGCGAATATTGACGAGAAAACGAAGGAAAGCGTTAGTTGGGCGGAGATTACGGAGGCAGCACTACCCGATTTTGCTTCGTTTCGTCCGGAATTGGTGGACCCCGAACGGGAGTTTAAACTGCCCGAATCCGTGGTTTACAAGGGAGTGAAAAAGATTGCGGCCATCAGCGACATTCACGGTCAGTACCCGGTAGCACGAAAGCTGCTGGAAACCCACGGCATCATTGACGAAAACCAAAACTGGGCCTTTGGAGAAGGCCACCTTGTGGTGGTAGGAGACGTTTTTGATCGGGGGGATCAGGTGAACCAGACACTTTGGTTGCTGCACAATCTGCAGCTTCAGGCCGAAGCAGCCGGGGGTAAGCTCCATTTTCTGCTGGGCAACCACGAAACCATGATCCTGGAGGGTGATGACCGCTACGTTCACCGCAACTACCGGATCACGAGTGCGCTGATGACGCGTACCTACCAGCAGTTGTACGGTCCCGATACCTACCTGGGAAAGTGGTTACGGAGCCTGCCGCTCGCGGTAAAGATCAACGATCTCGTCTTCGTACATGGAGGCCTGAGTAAGGAAGTGGTCAAGGCCATTGACGATGATCTGGACAACCTGAACCACCTTTACCATAAGTACCTTATTGACGGTAACATTGTGGAAGCCACCGGTAGATCCGGAAAGCTTGCGCTACTCTACCAGCGGGAAGGTCCGTTATGGTACCGGGGTTACTTCATGGAAGAGGAAACCACTGAAAAAGACCTCAACTGGATTCTGAAGCGCATGGGAGCCTCCAGAATAATTGTGGGACACACTTCCTTCGAAGCCATCCGCTCCTATTTTGACGGACGGGTAATTGCCATTGACAGTTCGATCAAGTTCGGCAACATGGGAGAAGTCCTCCTCATCCAGGACAACAAGTTTTACGGTGGCGGGCTTCTGGGGGACAAGGAGGCCATCTTCAACCGGATTGCGGGAGATTAGTCCGCTTAACGAACGTTGAAAACCGTTTTTCCCGTAAAGGGAATCCCCGTAGTGGTGATGCCTTCCACCCACACGGTGTATTGTCCGGGACGATCTCCCGTGTAAAATCTTAGTTGCCCCTTTTCCTTTAGCGTGAATTCAGGATCCCAGTGCAGGGTGGTACGAACGTCGGCCTGATCGGAAGAAAAGCTGGCGTAATCAGGGCTGAAAAAGGTACGCGACTGGTAGAAACCGGGGTGACTGAAGGCCAGTACTCCCGGTGTCTTAATCGATATATTGTTGGGGTCCTTCATGAAGAGGTAAACCCCAAAGGGACGGCGGTCCTCGGGATTCATCAGGCCCTGCGGTAGCCATGATTCCACTACCGCCACTTGCTCCGGGTCGATTTGCAGGGCGTAATTGTAAGTAATTGGCGTCAGGGATCCATTCAGGAAAATGGGCACTAAGCCCTCGTCAGCTCCCGACAATAGATTTGCCGCCGAAGAAGCAGCAATATCGTTTGGATTCATTCCTCCGGACGCAGAGCTTAATTGGTCCTGTCCCCGATCCACCCGGTAAAAACGCTTTAGCGTGGTTCGGCCACCGGTATTGTCCATGATTACGGAGGGGACTACGTGGGCAATCAGATCAAATACCGTCTGGTATTTGAATCCCTTCCACTGGGGTTCCTCCAGTAGGACCTTGGTTGATCTGGAGAAATAATTATACTCCAGTTTCTCGTAGAGGTTTTTGATTTTATTCTCCCGAATTTCTCCCGGTGAACGTCCGCTATTGACGACTACTTCTTCCAGATCAACGGAGAAAGCCGTCGAAGAATCTCGTAAGTAGGCCTGGTCCTTTGCTACCTCATAGGCATACCGCTGGAGGGCTTCCGGGTAATACACTTCGTTCGGGTAGGCCAGGGCGGGTAAGACTTCCGGATGGGTTTTTCGGGTTACTTCCACGTCAACGTTGCTGTTGCCGGACTTGCTGAATTCACTCTCCGATCTTTTGGCTGCTTTCCGCTTACCCAAAACATTGGCCTGCAGGCGAATTTCTACGGTGTCCCTGAAGTTAAAGCCCGTGAAGGAAAACTGTCCGTCCTCCTCGGTCGCAACGGATAGGGAAGTGAAATACTCCGTGTCCAAAACGTTGAAAAGGACTTCGGACTGCACCGGTTTATTTCTCCCCTGCTTCGTTACCTGTCCCGAAAATGTGAGATGCTCCTCCGGTAAGAATTCAATCGAAGGCATATAGCCGGCGAGGACGTCCTGCCAGTCAAACTTTCGCCACCCGTGGGTAAGGAGCACCAAATCCAGCAACTCATTTATCCGCGGACTATCCTCCCGAAAATACTGGCCAATGTTGTTGATGTTTCCCCGCAGCTCCGACTGAAGCCACAAGTAGTTTCTGATGTCCAGTCCCCGGATGCTTTCCATTCCGGCTTCGTCCAGATAGACGCTGACCGAGGCATTTCCCTCGGTATCCTCGCGGAGAAATTCAGAGGGAAAATCTAGGACTACTTCTTTCCGAAGGCCGTACTCTTCGTGCTTGGGCTTCAGGTTCAGAAACACTTGCTCTGCCGGGTTCTTGTTAAACGTCAGTCGTTCCGCTACGGGACGAAATTTCGGGTCGAATAGGGTAAAATGGAGCAATCCACTGGGTACTTCAGATTTGTCAATCGAAAACTCGAAGGACGATCCGGCGGAAAATTCGTGCTGCAGAAAAACCCTACCCCTCAGATGCCCCACCAGCAAATACTTTGACAAGCCCTCCTCACCTGTGGCGGCCGTTCTGATCTGAATGGCTTCCGAAGAGCGTGAATTGATCGACAAGACGGCTCCCTCTCCGAGGACATCTGGTAACTTAAACTGTTGATCCTTGCCCCCGTAACGGGTTTTGAACGTATAGCTCGTTGCGGGCAGGGGTGCAAACTTCAGGAGCCCGATGCCTTCGTGGATGGAAGCAGTCCGCAGAATTTCTTCTCCATCCTGATTGATGAGCACGCCCTCCAGGTTTACGACATTTCCGCGCTCGTCGGTCGCGAGGAAAGCTACTTTTGACGGTAGACCTTCCAACAGGTGTCCACCCTCGGGAAAAAATCGTACCTCAAACTTTGACTTGCGGGCCGTGGACGCTTCCGTAGCATCCTCCCGAAAGTCAAGTAACCTGATTTCCTTTTGAAAGAAGGCTTCGGGACCAAAGTTGCGTTGAAACTGGGTGTAGGCCCTCAGGATATACACCCCGGTGGGGTCCCGTTCATCGGTAGGAATATCCAGCAACGCATATCCATCATTCAGTTGGAGTGTATAGCTGGTTTTCACCTGGCCTTCCGGCGAGATCCAGTCGACGTAGACCACCGGAGTGCCGCCAAAGCGCTGATGCAGCTGACCATCCACGAGATAAACCTTAGACCAAATTGTTTCTCCGGGAGCATAATTTGGTTTATCGTGGGCGACGTAGACTTTTTCGGCCTGATAGGTGCTGATGTATTCCTCAATATCATCCGGGGTGATGAAGGTAATCTGCCCGTTCAGGGGTAAAGCACTGGTAAAGGCAAAATGCCATAGAAGGAGGAAGAGGACTGCCCGAGGTGCTGCAGCTTTCATAAGGTCCGGGTTTGATGTTCAGAATAAATAAAAGCCCAATTCCAGGCAGCGAGTTCAATCCTTGACGGAGAAGTCAGCTACCTGATTACAAATGAAGTTCTCCCCGTAAACGGCAGTCCCGCGGCGGTGATTCCTTCTACCCAAACGGTATATCTCCCCGGGCGATCACCCGTATAAAATTCCACTTCAGCCTGGGCTTCGGGGTTAAGTTCCGGCTCCCAGTAGAGAGTAGTACGATAATCTGCGTCTTCGGACGTAAAGGTGGCGTAATCCGGACTGAAGAAAGTCCGTGCCCGATAAAAGCCGGGATGAGTCAGTGTTTTGATTCCGGGGTTGGGCCGCTTGATGTTTTCGGGGCGCTTGGTTACCAGAGAGATCACGACGCCATCGTCGTCGTATAATTTGGCGTAATCCCCTTCCAGTACGTCAATGACCGCAATATCATTCGGATTAAGGTTCAGTAGAGAAGAAGCCGACGCAATGGTACCGTCCACCACTAAGGTTGGCTCAACTCCATTCACGGGAGAACCGTATAATACTCTCGGGCGCCCGCCAGCGGTGACCATGTAGGCTCGGGGGACAATGTGGCCGATCTGATCAAAAACCGTGCGGTACTTAAAGTCAGCAAATTGCGGGTCGTCGGCCCGGAACTTTTGGGTCGTACCGAAGTAGAAAAGGCCCTTTTCGTCGTAGAGGTTTTCGATTTCCTGTTCCCTGATCTGGGCCCGGTTGCGGCCGGAGCTAACGGTAACCTCGTCAAGGTTGACCGAAAAAGCCGAGGTAGGATCCTGCACCGAAGCCCGCTCCTGTGCCACCAGGTAGGCATATCGCTTGAGGGTTTCCGGGAAGTAGATTTTAGCGGAGATGTTGTACTCCAATTGGATTTCCGGCTGGTCAACATCCAGCAGGGCAATATCGACGAAGCGACTTCCCGTTCTGCGAAATTCCCCCTCCCGTAGTTTTTCCACCTGCCGCTCGTTGTAAACGTTGGCCTGCAGGAGAACGTCTACGGTGTCGCGGAAATCAAATCCCCGGAAGGCAAAAATGCCGTCCTCCTCCGTAGTTACGTTCAGGGCGGAAAAGTAGGCGGGTGACAAAACACTCAGCTGCACCTCGGCCCGTACGGGTTTGTCCCGTTCCAGCCGGGTTACCTTTCCGGCAATCGTTAGGTGTTCTTCGGGCGGAAGGACAATCCTTGGTTTCTTTCGCTGGAGAATGTCCTGCCAGTTGAATTTGCGCCATCCGTGCGTCATTAAAATCAGGTCCAACAACGTATTGATGCGGGGACTATCTTCCGTAAAGTACTGTCCGATATTGTTGATGTTGCCTCGAAGTTCTGACTGTAGCCACAGGTAATTTTTAATGTCCAATCCCCGGATGCCGGCCGTTGCGGCTTCATCGTAGTACACGCTGAGGCTTACCGTGGTCGCAGAGTCCAATTGTGGCGACAAGCCCTCTAGCTTCAGCCTTACTGGCCGGCGGGTACCATAAAACTCCTCATCGGTTTCCGGGGAAAGAGATACGCTTTCGGTGGGATTTTTATTAAAGGCCAGCCGTTCGGCTACCGGTCTGCCCTGTCCGTCAAACAGGGTAAAGTGCATCAAACCACTGGGGACTTCTTCCTTCGCAAGGGTCAGCGTCATGGCGGGGCTCCCGTCCAGCTCCTGCACCAAAAACACCTCTCCCCGCAGATGCCCGACGAGCAAACAGCCCTTAGTTCCCTCCACCAAGTTGGCTTTGATGGACAACCGGACCTCCTTACTGGATCGGGTGCTCACCTTCAGCACGAAGCCCTCGGGCAGCGCTGGGGGTAAGGTAAATTCATGAGCCTGTCCACCATAGGTAGTCCGAATGAAGTATCGTTCGTTGGCTTGCGGAATGAGTTTGATCAGACCAATGCCCTCGTGGAGGCCAAACACCTCACCAACCTTCGCACCCGCCTGATTGACCAGAACACCTTCGATATTGACGCCCTCCCGGTCGGCGTTCTCCGCCCGGAACGCCACCGTAGATTCCAGTCCTTCCACCAGATGTCCACCTTCGGGGAAAAAGCTCACCGCCAGGGAAGTGCTATCAGTGGCTCGCTCCTCCTCTTTGGTGCTTCGGAAATCCAGTAAGTCAATTTCCTTTTGGAAATAAAATTGTGGTCCGAAGTTGCGCTGAAATTGAGTGTAGGCCCTCAAAGTGTAAGCGCCGGTGGTATCCCGGTCTTCCGTCGGAATGTCGAGCAGGGCATAACCCTTTACCACCTGCAAAGTATAACTTTTGATGGCCTTCCCCGCAGGGGAAATCCAGTCTACGTAGACCACCGGAGTCCCCGAAAAGCTCTGGTGTCGCTGGCCGTCCACCAGATACACTTTACACCAGATGGTTTCCCCCGGAGCGTAACTGGGTTTATCGTGAGCAACGTATATCTTTTCTACCTGATAGGCTCCCAAAAAGGCTTCCAGATCAGTTGTATCCAGACTCGGCTGGCAAAGAAGGGACGTAAAGCTCCCGACTATCCCAAAAATTATGAGCCACAACCGGAATATGTGACGGTTTTTCAAATGCATAAGGCGGTGTTTTAATCGCGTCGAACTAAGGGGAATAATTAGGAATCAACCGTTATGTTCATCCCCGCCCACCGTAAAGGGATACCATAAACCACCCGTTTGTCGTAGTTTTCCCTACGTTTACCCATTGTTTTTCTCCTTTCCCTCGGCTCTCAGCCTAAATTCGCCTTATGAAATCCCTCAAGTCTACCCTACTCTTCCTGCTTTTCGTAATGAGCGGCCTGCTGGCCGCCCAGTCCTCGCTGTTCGACAAATTGCACGCGGAGGGTGAAGACATCCAGTTTATGATGAACACGGACTGGAAGCAACTCATGCGAAACAAGAAAAAGAAAATCTATCAACCCGTAACCATCACCGTCATGGGGATCGGCGACCCGGTGCAAATTCGTGGCAAAATCCGGTCTCGTGGCAATATGCGCCTGGAAGTATGTCAGAACCCCTCCCTGAAGATCAAGCTGAAAAAAGCCGATCTCCGCCTGGCCGGCTTTAGCGACATCAACGATCTGAAAATGGTGCTTCAGTGCAGTAATTCAGAATTGGGACTGGGATACCTACGCCGCGAAAAACTCGTGTACGACCTGCACCGTATCGTTAGTCCTCATACCCATCGCATCGTGCCGCTGAATCTCGTCATCAATGGTGGAGACACCCAGGCCGGCGAAGGCAAACGCAACCAGACTGAACTGATTACGGGCTTCCTGATTGAAGATGAAGAACAACTCTGTGCCCGGTACGAAGGCCGGGAATTGAAATCCAAACGCGCCAGTACGGCAGGACTGCAACGGGAGGCCTACGTAAACATGACCCTCTTTAACTACATGATCTTAAACACGGACTGGAACGTCTACAATCTCCACAACGTGGAATTCATCAACCCCAAGGGGTCGCTGGACATCATTCCCATTCCCTACGATTTTGACTACTGCGGACTGGTGGGCACCAGCTATGCCGTGCCCCACGAATCCCTCGATATCGAGTCCGTGCAGGAACCGATCTATTTGGGGCGGGACGTCACCGAAGAAGAGATTATGAAAGCGGGAAAGGTGTTCCGGGAAAAAAAGGGAGAGCTGATTGCCCTGGTGGAAAACCATCCCGACCTGAGCAAACGACACCGTAAACGGTTTCTAAACCGATTTAATGCCTTTTACAAGATTGTAGAAAACGACAAGAAACTTGCCCGGTTGGCCAGGTCCAGGAAATAGTCCCGTGGGCTATTGCTCAAAGGCAAACTCGATCAGGTTGGCCCCCATCTCCAGGGCGGCCCGCCGAATTTCCGGTGGATCTTTATGCACCGATTCGTCTTCCCAACCATCCCCAAGATCGCACTGAAAGGAATAGAACACCACCAGCCGATCTTCGTAGAAAAGACCGTAGCCCTGAGGAGATTCCCCATCGTGCTCGTGGATTTTTGGCAGCCCGTTATTGAAGTCAAAGGTCTGATGATAGACCGGATGATCAAACGGAAGTTCCACCAGGCTTAATTCCGGGAAAACCTGCTGAAGGGCCACCCGCACGTAGGGATCCATACCGTAATTGTCGTCGATGTGCAGAAACCCTCCGGCGATGAGATAATTGCGCAGGTTTTCCGCTTCCCCGGCGTTGAACACCACGTTACCGTGGCCCGTCATGTGAATCCAGGGATAATTAAACAGTTCGGCACTGCCCACCTCCACCGTACCGTAATCGGTGGCGAACCTGGTGCCCAGTTGGTCGTTGCAGAAGGCGGCCAGATTTGGCAGGGCCGTGGGATTGGAATACCAGTCCCCTCCTCCGTTGTATTTCAAAAGCCCCAGCCGCAAATTGGCCGTCTCTACCCGGGGAGCATCCGTCCAGGAAGACATTCCCAGCAAGCAAAGTGGAAGGAGAAAAACGAGCAGCATCTTTTGCAACATAGTTTACCAATTCTTTTGTTCAACGGTCAAAACGGCGGTGATGGCGGCGGTTTCGGTCCGCAAGCGGTTGGGCCCCAGACTTACCCACGCGTATCCCCGGGATTTCGCCAGCTCCGCTTCGGAGGGACTGAACCCGCCTTCCGGGCCAATGAATACTCTAACGTCCTGACCGGTCGGGCAGGTATCCCGCAGCAGCGGAACTTCACGGTCACCAAGGTAGGCGAAAAAACCAGCCGTTTCTGCCGGCAACTCCGGCATCACCTCGGCGAATTTCCCAGCGGGATGCAGCACCGGAAGCCAGGCGCGCAGGCTTTGCTTCATGGCCGACTCCAGCACCCGTTCGAGCCGGTCCGGACGCAACCGGCTGCGTTCGCTGTGATCACTAATGATGGGGAAAATCTCGTCTACCCCGATTTCGGTGGCCTTTTCCAGCATCCACTCAAAACGGTCAATGTTTTTTGTCGGAGCCACGTAAAGGGAAAGTCGGTGACTGGCCCGTGGGGCATAATCGAAGGCGGGTTCTACTTCCAGGACGCAGCGCCGCTTCCCTAAATCGGAAATCACCGCCCGGAACCAACTTCCCTTCCCGTCCACCAGGGTAAGCTCGTCTCCCACCCGCTTACGCAGCACCTGGGTGACGTGACGGGCTTCCGCCTCACGCAACTCAAAAATTCCCGGCCGGATGTCGGGGTCATAAAATAATTGCACGGGCGTCGATCAGTTTACCGCCACTACGCCGGCGATTTCGGGGAGACTTCGCTTCAGGGTTTCTTCTACGCCCGCCTTCATGGTCATCGCGGTCATACTACAGCCATTACAGGCACCCAACCACTTGATTTCCACAATCTTAGCATCCGAAATGCTCACCACCTCAATGTTTCCACCATCGATCGCCAGGTGGGGGCGCACGTCATCCAGGGCTTTATCAACGCGGCTAATCCAGTCTTCTCGTTCGGTTGCCGTCATATGGCGGGAAGTATTTTGTTTGCAGGCTAAAGGTAGAACGTTTTTGCGTTCCTCCTGGTTGTCCCGCCGAAGAATACTTCGGCATCGACGGTAATCCCAATATCTGTAGATTGAATCGAAGGGTCAAATTCTCTTTTTGGCCAATAGCTCCCTAAATCACTGGTTGTGTCGTTCCCCACTCGCACTGGAAGTGCACGACCGGGCAATCCTTCCATCTTTTGGCGCGGAGCGCAGGTGCAGAGTATTTGGGTATGGCAGGGGTTAACTGGTTCGGGGGTCAGCATCGACACTCGCACGGGGAGTACTCGGCGGGGCAATCCTTCCATCCTTCGGTACTCGCACTGGAAGTGCTCGACCGGGGCAATCCTTCCATCCTTCGGCACTCGCTCTGGAAGTGCTCGACCAAGCAATTCTTCAATCCTTCAATCCCTCCCTCCTTCAATCCTTCCCCTTTTCCACCACGAAGCGGTAGCCCACTCCCCGGAGGGTGAGAATCTTGACCGCCGTGTCCTTCATGAGCATCGAGCGCAATTTGCGCACGTAAACGTCCAGGGTTCGGGAATTGAAGAAACCGTCGTCCTGCCACAGGTCAAGCAGGATGCGTTTCCGCTCAATGACGGCTTGCCCCCGCGAGCGCAGGAAAAAGCGGAGGAGTTCCGCCTCCCGGTGGGTGAGCAAAAACTCTTCGGCCACTTCATCTCCCACGTACCTGAGCAGTTTCAGGGAACGGTAATCAAACAGGAAACTGGAAAAGCGATACACCTCTTCCGAGCCCGAAGCGGCTTTGGCTTCCCGCGGCTTTGCGGGGGCAAGGCCATTCTTCTGTGACTTTGACCGATTCATGTCCACGAGGTTCTGCATCCTTACCAGCAGTTCTTCCATACTGAAGGGCTTACGTACGTAATCGTTACCTCCGGCGGCAAAGCCTTCCAGGGCGTCCTTGGCCGCCACTCGCGCCGTCAAGTACAGAATGGGTAAATCCTGCCGCTGCTCGCGAATGTGCCGACCGATGGCGAAACCATCGTCTCCCGGCAACTGTACGTCCAGAACGGCAATATCGTAGCGGTCCAGGGCATCCAGGGCCTTACTGGCCGCTTTCCGGTCAACGAACCAGTCGATACTCAGGCCCCGGCTCTCCAGGCTTTCCTTTACAATGCGCCCTAACAGGGCTTCATCCTCTACGTACAGTACCTTAAGGTCGGTCAAAACGGGGTAGTTCTACGGTAAATAAGGCGCCGCCAACGGAGCTGGCATTTTCCAGACTGATCCATCCACGGTGGGCTTCGACAATCTGCCGGACAAAACTAAGTCCCAGGCCGTGTCCCTTGGTCCGGTGCCCCTCATCGGGACGGACAATGCGGTAAAAACGCTCAAAGACCCTGCTCCGTTCAGCCAGCGGAATACCCGGGCCATTATCCGCTACGGACAGACTCAGCGAAGCCTCCCCACCGGTCAGGACCACCCGAATATCCCGGGGGTCTCCTCCGTACTTGCAGGCGTTATCCAGGAGGTTGTACACGAGGTGGAAAAGATAGTTGGGGTCCGCCCACAGTACGGGGTTGGTATGTACGTCCAGCTGCAACTGGTGGTCTTCCAATTCGTAGCGCAGCCGCAGTCCCCGCCAGGACTCCTGGATCACCTTTTCCAGGTCTACTTCCTCCTTCTCCAGCCGGGCGTCCAGCGCACCGGCCTGCAACGCATCGATGGCGCGATCCGCCATTTGGTCCAACCGCTTGAGTTCCGATTGACCAATCGAAAGGTAATCTGCTCTCCGCACGGGGTCGTCATCGGCGCCAAAGAGGTTCAGCGCCTCCAGGGCCACGCCAACCGTGGCAATCGGTGTTTTGAGTTCGTGCGCCACGTTGGCCACCAGAGCGTCCTTCTGCCGGAGCTGAATCTCCTGGTCCCGAAGGTTGCGGTAGGCCGTGGCGAACGAAAATCCCGTTGCACCAAAGAGAAAAAAACCAAAGAGAAACTCCGGCAACATACCCAGCATTAGCTGGCGAGCGTAACCGAGCATCTCGTACTGCCGGGCATTATTCGAAAATTGAGAATTGATACTTCGGGCGGTAACCACCACATTATCCGGTGCCTCCCCGTCTTTAATGGCGAATAAAAGCACCCCAAATTTTTCCTGGATTTTCTTCTCTACCATTTCGGGCAGTTCATCCAGCGAAACACCATCTTCCCGGAAGAAAAACCTGGAGGTCACCTGCTCCCCTAGCTGGTCCACGGAGATGGTGACCAGTTTGGGCAGTCCATCTTCACTTTTTTCAAATTGCTCCACCTTAACGTCGGGGAACCGGAGTCCGGTAGCCGCCGCCTTCCGCTTTCGCAGTTCGGCGGGTAATCTGTCCGGTTGAACCTCAAATTTCACATTGGGCTGATCGATATCCACCTGATTAATGATCATGGCCCGCAGTCCGTGGACCACAAAGTCTTCACTGATGATGCGGTTCACCTCCGTTTCCACGGCGTCCCGCAGCTGGTCGCGGTCACTGGCAAAGGACTGATACCACCACACAACCAAAAGGGAGGCCAGGAGCATCATGATGAGCGAGAAGGAAATTTTCTGTCGTTGCATACAGCAAAGAAAATGCCCTAAACCACTGAAAACAAGCAAATTAACCTTAATTAACCTTGTTTGGGAATCGCTAACCCTGGCGCGGGTTGTCCGTGATTACTTTTGTAATCGTTGGCGGTGAGGTGAATCCATTCTGGCTCGCCGGTTATTCACCCCACCCCGACGACGAATGGCGTAATCCTCCGGTCAACTGACGGGATACGCGGCATTTCCCAGGGACATTGCACCTGCGCTTGCGCCATCTGCTGAGAGTCCTTCACGATTTGTCTAACCACAACCTTAAACACTCATTCAACGCTTGGCAAAATGCATAAATACTTCCTCATCTTTCTGGTATTCTTTCTTTTCGGCCTTCACCTCAGCGCCCAGGTAGAATACGGCACGATTACCTACATCCGGACCAGTCAGGTTAACGTGGATGCCGGACAGGGCGAAACGGTCAACAAGGAGCTGAAAGAAATGATGGCCAAAATGGCCGCCAGTGGTGCCTTTACGGACACCTATCTGGCCACCTTTACGCCCGACGGATTTAACTTCGTGGAACAGGAAAAAGAGCACAGTCGCAACCAAATGGAAACCGCTGGCGGCATGACGATTGTGGTCGAAACCGGTCCGGCCAACCTTACCCATCACCACACCGACGTCAAGGCCGGTACCGTGACCAACACCGACTACATCTTCGACAAACAATTTCTCGTATCCGGCGAAACGGAAACCATTGACTGGACCCTCACCAAGGAGAAAATTTCTCCCAGCGAAGCCACCGCCGGCCTGGATCTCCTGGTCGCCACGGGCATTTCCGCCACTACCGGTGACACGCTGCGGGCCGGTTACGCCCCCTCCCTTCCCGTGCAGGTAGGGCCGAAAAACTACTTTGGTCTGCCCGGGGCCATCATTACCCTGGAAGTGAAAAATGGCAGTCGGAATTATCGCTATCAGGCCACCGGGATTTCCCTGAGCGGAGAGCCGCTGTCCATTACCCCTCCGAGCGAGGGAAAAGCGATCGGACAGGAGAAATTTCGTAAAGAATGGAAGAAACGACAGGGGTCGGTTAAACGGATGATGATACGGGGTGTCCAGTAAAAAGTGTCGTTCGTCGATTTCTTCGGTTAAAACGGCCAATGAGCATACTGTTTGCCGCAGTTTTGCGCATCTTTTTTAAAGAAGAATCATTTAAGGCTGTATGAAGTACACGAAATTACCCCTGATCGCCCTGCTAATGTTGTTTTTTGCCCCCGCCCTTCGGGCGCAAATCTCCAGTGGCACCATTGACTACAACGAACGCTACTACTTTGAGATGGGCGACTGGATGCCCAAAGACCGCAAGGACGAAATCATGAAGCGGATGGCCGACGGTGAATTTGACCGGGTGGGCCGGGTGACCTTCAACGAAGAAGCCTTCAGTTATCAGCAGTTGCCGGCCGAAAACACCGGCGGAGGTGGTCGTGGCGGCTGGTGGATGCGCAACCAGGAGAACCCCGACATCTACTACACCAACCTGAAAGACTCCACGGTTACCGACCGCCGTCGGGTGATGGATCGCGCCTTCATTATGGAGGACGAGTGGGTCGCCCCGAAGTGGAACATCGCCAAGGCCGACATCGGTATGCGGGAAATCCCCCTGCCCACCAAGCTGGCCACGGCCGTAAGCATTGAGGGAGACACGCTCACCGCCTACTACACCCCCAGCATTCCCGTAAGCGTCGGTCCCCGCGGCTACGGTGGTCTGCCCGGCGCCATTGTGTACCTCAAAGTGCAAAATGAGGGCCGCTACACCGAGTACAAAATGCTGACCATGCAACCCAGCGGAGAAGCCCTGACCATCGAGCGCCCCGCCGACGAGCAGGTCATTACCCGCGAGAAATTCGAAAAAGAAATGGCCCGTGCCCGCGAAATGATGGAACGCCGTCGCCGCAGTTGGCAAAGAGGTAGAAATTAATTTTTGCGCTGGAGGAGCAGACATTCCCGCCGCACCGATGCTTCCGGGCATGCCTGCTCCCCCATCGCCACGTTCACTTTCCTTCCAATAACCCCAGCCTTATGAGAAACCTTTTTACCCTGCTTTTAGTCTTTTCGTCCTTGTTTGCAGTGGCCCAGACTGAAATCAGTGCCACCGTGGTGGATACCACCGGCATGACCCTTCCGGGTGCCAACGCCGTACTGCTGCGCAGCACCGACAGCCTCCTGACCGCCTTCGGTACTACCGACGGCAAGGGAGAATTTCTGATGCAGAACGTAAAACCCGGAGAGTACCTGCTCCGCGTGACTTTCCTCGGTTATGAGCGCCCCGACCAAAAACTCAACATCACCGAAGATGACCAGTTTCTCGGTCTCGGTGAACTCAAAATGTACCCCGCCGGCTTCTTCCTCAACGGCGTGGAAGTAACCGCCGACCGCATTCCAATCCGGATGAAGGGCGACACGATGATGTACGACGCCGATGCGTTCGCCGTGGGCGAAAATGCCGTGGTGGAAGACCTCCTGCGTCGACTTCCCGGAATGAGCGTGGACGCCAACGGGCAAATCACCTGGCGGGGAAGACCCGTCAACGAAGTGCTGATCAACGGTAAGCCCTTCTTCGCCGGTAACTCTACCCTGCTTACGCAAAACCTTGACGCCAAGGCCGTTCAGAACGTCGAAGTCTTTGACCAGCAGACGGACGCCGAGGAAGTCTCGGGGGTAGACGACGGACAGGACAACACCACCATCAACCTGGAGATGAAGGACGAATTCAAGGCCAAAGTATTTGGTGACCTCTACGCCGGTTACGGTACGGAGGAGCGATACCAGGCCGGGGGTAAGGGTTTCCGCATCAGCGACGTTTCCCAGCTCGGTATTCTCGGAACCATCAACAACATCAACCGGGTAGGTTTCTCCGGAGACGAGATCGCCGAATTTAACGGCAATTCCGGCCGCGGCCGCTTCACCCGCTTCGGTGACGACGGCAACCTGCCCGTCAGCGGCGGCGATGCCGCTGGACAAAACCGAAGCCTGGCTGCCGGCGTCAACTTCGGCCGCTCGATCGGCAAGAACGGTCAGCTGACCGCCGACTACGCCCTCTTCGACCGCACCCAGGCCCAGCAGGCCACCACCCGGGAAGCCTTTACCCGGGCCGACGACAAACGAAACACCGAAACCGTACAGACCAACGCCAGCGACAGCTACAGCCACCGCATCGGTTTTGAATACCGGCAAAAAGTGGACAGCGTGGGCCGGCTGCGGGTAAACGGTTCCGGTTTCATCACCGGCGGGGCCAACAACAGCCTGGCCAACACCATCATTGAAGGCGAAGATTTCACCGAAGACTACAGCGTTGATCAGCGGACGACCAACGAACGCCCCGGAGGTGACATTCGAGCCAGCTACAACACCCGGATCGGCAAAGAGGAAGGCCGGACCTTCCAGGCTTCCGTGGACGGTAGCTACAACGAAACGACCAACGACCTGATCCTGACCACCGCCGGACTGGGCGAAGAACTCGCCATCCCCGGTGCGCTGGCCAACGGCCAGCAATTCCAGGACCAGCTGACCGTCAACACTTCCTACGGCGGGCGACTGAACTTCACCGAACCCCTCTCGGAAAAGTGGCGCCTGTCATTGACGACCAACTACGAATTTGATCAGAACGAAGGAGATTATGACTTCCGCCTCGACGAGGACGAAACCGAGAACCTCCTGACCAGAACCTGGAACGGATACACGGGTACCGTCTCGCTGGTCCACCCCTTCGGCCGGGGCAATAACTTCTCTTTCGGCACGGGATACCAGAGCAAAGAGCTGGGCCTGGAGGGCGACGTCATGCGCAGCGAACGCTTCAACTACATTCTGCCCAACGCACGACTCCGCCTGCGCCTGAAGAAGGGCTTCTTCAGTTCCAGCTTCAACACCAGCGTAAGCGCACCCTCCGTTAACCAGCTGCAGACCATCGCTCAACCCGGAAGCACCGGTCGGGTCACCATCGGTAACGCCGATCTGGAACCCGCCGTACGCCACTCCTTCCGGACCTTCCTCTGGTTCAACGATCAGTACCGCGCCATCAGCGCCAACGCCAACCTCTCGGCCACCTACACGGACAATGCCTTCGGTAACTCCGTGACCTTCACCCGCGGGCAGCAGATTTACCAAACGGTAAACGTCAGCCACGCCTGGACGGGTAACGCCTTCTTCGGCTCGACCATCGGCATGAACTTCATCAACGGGGAATTCCGGGTGGACGCCAGCATTATCGGCAGCCGGGGCCAGGGCTTTGTCGACGGAGAAAGCCAAACGAACATCTCCACCACGGCCTCCCTCGGGGGTAACATCACCTCGGAGCTGAACGAGGACAGCTTCATCAAACTGGGCTACACCTACACCACCAACCGCAACGCCTTCAGTGATGATACTTCGCCCGTCATTGAAACCGTGACCCACGACCTACTGGCGCAATTTGAGCTGGAGGTCAATCCCCGCTGGCGTCTGGAAACCCGCTTCCTGTACCGCTTCTTCGAAGATGCGGGCTTCACCGGAAGCACCGACATTCCTGATCTCCGTGCCGCCCTGGAGGTACGGCCCTTCAAGAAGGCGCGTCACTACTTCCGGATTGCCGCCTTCGACCTCCTCGATCAGAACACCGTCATCAACCGGACGGCCCAGGCCTTCGTGAACTCCGAAACGACCAGCGACGCCCTCGGTCGCTACTTCCTCTGCACCTTCTTCTACCGTCTCTAAGGCCGAGAAGATCGTAAGGTGACGATGGCCCGGAAAGAAGTTGGAATATCCTACTCACTTTCCGGGCCATTTCATTATCTGGAGCACGTCTTCCCATCGTCCGGCTGTTCTTTTTGGACACAGCGATTCCAGCATTGAAGCGCTTGAAACCAAGCGAGAAGAAGCCGAGCAAAGTCGTCCATTTAGTGGGCCCGAGGGGCAGGTGCCAGGGTTGCCCGGATGGCCAGGTTAGTGGGAATTAAGCGACCCTTGGGCTGCCCGCCCCATCATTTTTGCTCCTTGCCAAAATTCCCGGCACCCGCACGCCGTTGCAATTGACGGAAAACATTGTATTTTTCCGACTACATCACAGCCTACCCATACTATGTCCTCCGCGTTTAAGGAGATTCGAGACCTCGTTGCTTTACCCGATATCGATGCTGCCCTGGTGCAGCTACGGTCCGTGGTGCAGCAAGTGGCTCCGGAAAGGGAAGATGCGGTGGTGCAGCTGACCTCCCGCCACAACGACCAGGAGCGGCGAATCACGAACGGAGAGATCCTGGAGTTTCACGTGAGCACCTACCGGGCTCAGGTAGCCGGCGATCTGTTACGACTGGTTAGCTCCATCGAAAATCGCCAGGAGGACCCCGCCGGACTGCCGGAAAGACATCCGGTGGACATCTTTCATGCCTACACCATCAACCGGGAAGACCAGATGGATGATTTGCTGGATTTCCGCTGTAGTGACGAGCAGTGTCAATTCTTCATCCTCCAGGGAGACGATCGCCACGAGCACGAACACTTTTTCGAGCGGGTGGCCCACGATCTGATGGGACACTTCCGGGACATCGATAACCCGGATCTCCTCAACCCCGTTTCCGTGGAACGGCTGACTCCCTACGTGGTTTCCCGCCGCCGAAAACCCGAAGAGTATCGCCAGGAAATTCTGGTAAGACTTTACGATAAGGCCGGACTTAACGCGGACGCCCACGGGCCACTGATGGATAAAACCCTTCAGTATTTCTGGGAAAACTCTCCCCGCGTGAACGCGCTGGAGAAGGGGGATATCGTTACCGTTTTCTTCCGGCTGGAAGACCAGGACCGAAAGCCGGAGCTGGCTGCCGAAACCGTCACCTGGTTCATCGAACATATCCGCAGTCATCCCCTTCCAGAATCCGCGCCCCAGTTTCTGTTTTTCTTCTCCTTTGAGTTCAACGAAAGGCGGGCGGAACGCGCCGAATCCGTCCGGCAAGCCGTCCAGGACATTGCGGGGGCCTGCGTCATTTCGGAATTTGAGAAGGTCTGGTGCGACGACGTCGTCAACTGGTTGAAACGCTACCGGAAGGTCCTCACCGAGGGAGACAACCCCCGCATTTTCGGAGAAAGCATCTTCGACCCGGATACCCCCCATTACATGGCCGTGATCAACCCCGAGATCCAGCGCCTCATCAACGATTACAACGAAAAGCTAATATCATGAGCTTCACCATCCGCGACGCCCGGCCGCCGGCCTTCGAGCCGGCCAAATACATCCTGACCGACGAATTGCGGCTTGCCGTGGAGACGGCCATTGCCCTCGGGCAGCCGCTGCTGGTGACCGGCGCCCCTGGCACCGGAAAGACGGAGCTGGCCTACAAAGTGGCCGCGGACCTGGCGGCCGCCAACGATGCGCACGGGCTTAATTTTGCGCCCACCCCCCACATCTTTAATACGAAAACGACCGTGGAGGCCCGGGACCTGTTTTATACTTACGATGCCCTCGGGCACTTCCGGGCCGCCAACCTCAAGGAAGGGGACGCCGAATCCGCACAGGTTCGTCACTTTTTGAAGCTCCAGGCCCTGGGGCTGGCCATCGCCCGCTCCCGGAGCGACGCTGCTCCAGATTTTCCCTTACGCGGAGAGGAGCATCTAGATCAGAGCAGCGTTGTGCTCATTGACGAGATCGATAAGGCCCCAAGGGATCTGCCCAATGACCTGCTCAACGAGATCAAGCATTACACCTTTGAGGTTCGGGAACAGGGCAACCGCCGGATTACGGCCAATCCCGAGCGGCGGATCGTCATCATCATGACGTCCAACTCGGAAAAGAACCTCCCCAACGCCTTTCTGCGGCGTTGCGTATTCCACCACATCGAGCGCCCCGACGCCGAAACCCTCCTGCGAATCGCCAAGGCCCAGCTGGGGGAGCACAATCGGTACACCGAGTCTGCCCTCAAGGACCTGATCAAGTATTTTCAGGATCTGCAGGCCCAGGACTTGCGAAAGAAACCGTCCACGGCCGAACTGATCGCCTGGTTGCGGATGCTGGCGGTGATGAATCCCGACGGCAAGATTGACAACGTTCAACCCGGCATTCACCAGCTGTCCATCCTCGTCAAAACCGAAGAAGACCGCCAGAAACTCCGGGAGCTTTACGGCTAAGGCCGACCACACGGATTGCTGAACAACGACCATCGTCATCGCAGAACCAACCCACATATTGCCCCTGGAGGGATTGTTCCTCCGGCTCGAAGCCGCTGGCTTCGAGATCACCCCCGCCGACCGGCTGCGGGTGTACCGGCTATTGCGGGCCTTTGGTCCTGACCGGCTGAAAAAGCCCGAGGAGCTGGGGTTGATTCTGGGGCCGGCGTTGTGCAAGAATGGTGGGGAACAGGCCGTTTTTGCCCGAATTTTCGCGACCTACCTCGAGGAGCTGAAGGAAACCCGTCCGGTTATCGGACATCCGCAAGCGGCAGGAGAGCAGACGACGGATAAGAAAGTCCGGCGGTGGTTCGACCGGGCCTGGCCCTACGTCATGCTGGCGTCTTTTGCCCTGGCCGCCATCTCCTTCTTCCTCATCCGGGATTATTTACGGACCACGGGCGAAACTACGGTAAGCATTACCGGGCCGAACACGGCCCGGATCGACGAAGCCATCGTCTTTACCAACAGTTCCTACTTTCCGGGACTGGACAGCACGGACCTGCGGTGGACCTGGACCGTCACCAGTGGCCCGACGGGAGACACGATCCTCGTGGACAGCACCAACTGGGACCTACCCTACCGGGTCGCCCCGATTGTGGACGAAGCGGCCCAGCAGTTAATCACCCTGGAGGTGTGGGCGCCCCAGACCAGCAGTAATGGTCGGACCATCAAGTATCTCGACGTCCGGTGCAGCAACCCTCCCCCCCTGATCGGCATCGAACTACCGGAAAGTCTGGCCGATTACTCCCCCGAAAACGAATACGATTTTACGGCGCTTTTCGACGATGAGCTACTCGCCACCCTGGGCTACCGCCCCGAGGATTACGAATACAAATGGACCGTGGACGGGGAAAGTCAGGGACGAGACCGTACCCTGGCGATTAAGCTCCCCGCCGAGAAACGATATGAAATTGCGGTGACGGTATCCCTTCGGCGGGCGGTAGCTCCCTGTGAGATTACCCACCTCACGGACGTACTCACCGGAATCGAAAAGGTGACGGTGCCCACCTATGCCTTCCTTCCCGTTACCCACGACCGCAACGCCGGCATCCGTTCCTGGCTGCCGTGGACACTTGGCGGACTATGGCTACTGCTATTTGTTTGGGGTTTTCGTCGGTGGTGGAAGCAAGTCAAAGAACTGGAGCAGGCTGCCCGGGAAGAAGCCGAATTGCGCAAGCGAGCCGAAGAACGGGTGCTTGCCGTGGCCCCCGACCGGCCACCCTACAAGATTCCCTGGGTAAGTCAGACAAAAAACATCCCCCTGGAGACCAGCCATCTGCGGCTGGCCCGGGCCATGCGGGAGCGGGCCAGTGAGGAAGGCGCCAGGGTACTGAACGTGCCCGCCACGCTTAAAGCAACCATCAACAGTGGTGGTTTTCCCAACGCCCGCTTCTCCGCCAAGAGTTTTGCCAGTGAATACGTCCTGCTGATCGACGAGGTGGACCCGAAAAGTCACCGGGGTCGGCTCTTTCGGCGCCTTTCCGCCGAGCTTACCCGGCGGGACGTCTACGCGGAGGTCTACTACTACCAGCACCAGCTGAACCGGTGCTGGAACGAGCGGGAACCGGACGGGTTAGCCATCGAAGAACTCGCCCAGAGGTTCGGGGGGCAGCGGTTGCTCATTCTCGGCGACGCCCACGAGTTACTCGATCATGCCGCCAAGGGGGTGCCCAGCATTGCCCCCCATCACCTGCAGTGGATTTCGGCCTTCCCCCAACGGCTGATCCTTACGCCCATCGCGCCCGTAGACTGGGGGTTTCAGGAAAAACTCCTTTTCCAACACTTCGGGCTGTTTCCGAGCGACAGCGAGGGCATCTTCCTGGCCGCCGAAAAGCTGGAAAACCATCAACTAGAGCTCGGTGGAAACTTTGACCACTTCCGGGAGAAGATGCGGGAAAAGCGGATTGACGAATCCATCAAAGACTTCCGGTGGCGGGACGGAGAGGACGTGATGGATTATTTCGCCACCGATCCGGCACTACAAACCTGGGCCCGGGCGCTGGCCGTGTACCCCAACCCCAACCTTGACCTGACGGTGGCCATCGGACACAGCTTGTCTTCGCAGGACGTAGAGGTCAACTACGATAACCTACTAAAAATCAGTCGTTGGCCCGCCCTGGACGAGGGTTACATCAGTAGCGGGGTCCGGGAAGACCTGTTGGAGGGCATCGACCCGGAGGTCGAACGGCTAGCCCGGGAAACCGTAGCCGAGGAATTACGGCGGGCCCGGCCCGCCGCGGCGGGAGGGTACGCCGAACAGCAGCTGGACAACATCCTGGTCGTTCAGCGCTACCTCCTCAACAAGGGGGATAATCAACTTAAGAAGGAACTTCACTACCTCATTGATGCCGACGTCCTGGACGACGCCCTACTCGATGATCTGGAACGAGAAATTGAACGGGAATACCAGGATACTTCCGGAAAGGGTGCTGAGCAAGCTTCGCTGAAAGGTGCCGCCATGGAGGCCCTGGAAGATGGACTGAAGCGTAGCAGGAAAGCGCTGGTGAAAGGTGAGCCCAGAGCCGCCCTGGAAGTGATCCAGCCCATTTTGACTAGTGATTTTTCGGCTTATCTGGACGAATGCTACTTCTATCGGTTCCGCGTTTCTGGCATTGAGTACGATAACCGGCGGGGGGTGTTAAGCCCAGAAGAGTCCAGCATCGCCACCAATCGGGTCACATTGGCGATACTGGAATGGTTATCGTTGATCGAAAAGGAAGCCCCCGACAATTATGGAGCCGCCCCCGCAGAGGAAAGTGAATTCGTTCGCGTGCGGGAAACCCTGGCCAGGGGGGAACTTCTTCCCGCCATTGAAGGAGCGCTGGCCGTTGGAGAGTCCCAGGAAAGACTTTCCCTGAACGAGTTGGCAATGTTACAGAACCAGGCAGCAGACCTGGAGAAACGCTGGCGCTCCGGGATGATCGCCTACCAGGAAAAGGAAATAGAACGGAACCGAGCCGCGATGGGCCTGCTGGAACTGCTTCGCCAGGCGGAGGCCGGCCAGGCGACGGCCGGGCAAGAGCCGGCCAGCGAAGAGCTCCCCAGCGTAATCGTGGAAGCCTTTGTAGAGAGAAAACAGTACACCCAGGCGCTGGGCTACCTGGCGGGATTCATCAATGAACGTGCGCCGCAGTACGCCGAAGAACATGAGCGTTTAAGGGACCAGAACCTGTCCATCCTGAAGATGAGCAGTCCGCCGCCGCTCAAGCAGACCAAGCAACGAGCGACCACCAAATCAACCCCCTTCCGCTTCGGGGAACAAAATCTCGCCGACGGGCTGCTGGCCCTGGCCGCAAAGCTGGACGATTACGTTTCCGAGCGCGCGCAATCCTCCAACATTTCCCCCGAGCAAACCCTTTCGGAGCCCCCCACCCTCGAGGAATATTTCCGTCCCGAGCCTACGAATCTGGGTGAAAAAGACGCTCCGGAAGAGGAAGAAGAAGAAATTACCTTTGACAAACCGAAGTGGTTTCCGATGATGATCGGGGTGAGCTTCTGGATTGTGCTTTTCCTGCTCTTCGCGCTGTACCGGTGGCACAATACTCAGGATTTGTATTCGGCCATGGAGGACTATCCGGTACTGGATTTGATTGCCGAAGACCGGGGGCCGACCAGTGATTACGCCCGAGCGCACGTACAGGCCCTGACGGCCTACGACAACGGAGAGTACGCCACCTTCAAGGACAAGATCGTGGAGGCCCAGGAGGCCTACCCTGATGGCCGATACACCCTGGCCGAGATCAACCAGCTCATCGGCATCTACAACGAGTGCGCCGAATTCTTCAATACCGAGCATCTTCCCGGACTGGATACGCTGGGGGATGACGATAATTTCTGGGGGCTGCTCCTGCACTGGTACGAACGGCAGATCAACTTCAGTATCGATTCCACCAATGCAGAATTACTTGGCATGCAGCTTAATTTCGGGCATTTGGGCGGACTGATGCGGTATTACGCCATCCGGGCGGAGGAAGGTTCCAACGTGGCCAAGAACCGGTTGCGGGAAGATTATTCCGGAGGTATGTGGGATCAATACTTCGACACCCTGTCTTACCGGCCAAACCTCGCCACCTTGCTGGACCGGGAGGCCACCCGGGTAGTGGACATCAACGGAGCCGAATTAGCGGACGGAGGGTTAAGAATTACCACCAGCTATTACCTCCAGTCTTCCACCTCACAGCGAAGGGGTATTCTGGCGGTAATTGCCAGTGGGGAAAGTCCTGACTTATTTCCCATCGAAATTGACCCGGACCTCACCACGGCGTCCATCGATTTGGAAGGCGGTGATTTTGAGGGAACTTCTGATTCTTTGCGGGTGATCATCGAGGAATTTAAGGCGGGGGACTGGGTGACCGAAGCCGCAAAGACCATTGCCTTCCGTCACGTCTGGGCACCCACCCAGCAGGTTCCCGTACAGCAGCCCCCGCAAACCACGACCGAGGAGACCAGGCTCCTGATAAAACTCCTGGACGAAACCACCCGACAGCCCATTGCCGGAGCCGGAGTGGTTGTGTATCCCATCCGTCGGGGAGAAACGGCTCCCAATCTCAGAACCCGACTGGCTTCATTCCTGAGAAATCGACAGAACCCGCTTCCCGCCATTTCTCTCATCACGACCCCCAGCGGGGTAATTGAATTGGCCCCAACCCCCGAAGAAGTCTCGGGCTATTTGATTTCTCCTGCCGGATATGGCTTCCAGTTAATTGCGGCAGAGGATCTTTCCTCGAGCACCGTTCCCCTGTATTTCCAGTCGACCTCGCCCCCCATTGACAATCCCTCCGCCAATAATATCATCATCCAGGTGGTGGATGATGCCGACGGTAGTGTGATTACCGGTGCCCGCCTGGTGGTGGAGCGGGGGAACTCGCAGGAAGTGGTGAATACCGATGAGATTACGGGAATTTACCAGCTGAGCGTCCCCGAAGCAGGGGAAGAAGACCTCCTCGTGACCGCCTCCTATTCCGGATATCAGGACCGTACGGTCAATCTTCGCGACCCCGTGCAGCGGACGCCACAGACCCAACAGGGGCCGCCCTCCGCGGACGCAGGTTACCTCACCATCCGCCTACCGCGGGAAGCCAACGCCAGTACGTTTATTTTACGTTCCGGCGAACGCCGTCGATTAACCCAGGCGGCCTCTCCCCTGCGGGTGGACCGCTTCATTGTGGAGGGTGACGCCGTGATCGAACTGGCCGCTGACGTGCGGGAATTCATCATCATTGCCGAAAGTGTAGACATTGACGGCGTGCTGCAGATCACAAGTGAAAAATCCGTTGCGCGTCAAGCCTCTCCCGGCAGTAATGGTGCTAACGCCGGCGCGGACTGCGCTCAGGGGCGCCCGGGCCAGGCCGGCCGGGACGGCGTGGACGGACAGTCCGGGCCCAACCTGCGCATTAATTTTGCCACGATTCTCCGCCTCGACGGAATGGTCGTAACCCTGGATGGCCAGAACGGTGGTCAGGGTGGAGATGGAGGTCAGGGTGGCCGGGGAGGTAACGGCAGCTGTGCGCTGCTTTGCCCCGCCGGATCCGGTGGCGCAGGGGGCCAGGGTGGCCGCGGTGGTAACGGTGGAAACGGTGGTAACCTGGTCATTGAGCGCTTTGGCTTCCCGCTAAAATATTCGGGGGCGACCAACCTTAATCAACTGATCAAGTTCAGCGCCAACCCCGGCATCAGTGGCCGGGGCGGACAGGGTGGCCAGGGTGGTCGCGGTGGCAACGCCGCGGAGCCCAGGGTGCTCCCCCCCTGCCCCACTAATTTCCAGAAACCGGGGGCACCGGGCCGGGAAGGCAACACGGGAGGACGGGGATATAACGGAAAAGCGGGAAGCCTGATCGATAACCGGTAGCCTGCAGGTAGCCCAACCAGTATTTCAGGGTACCTCAACCTGGCTGGCGTCCTGGCCTAAAGCCGGCACCTGCGTCCGCGACAAAAGGTCGGCCCCCTTATGCTCTGCCGGGGGCAACGCCCGTGGTAACATAGCCAGCTTCATATTCTTCTTCTACTCTACCTTCATCCAAACTCTTCGATTATGCAACGCCGTGATGCGCTCAAGCTAACCGCTGGCCTGCCCTTTGTGGCCGCCTCCCCCTCCATCGCCTCCGTGAAGGCCGAAAAATTTACCGCTGCCTTTGCCCCCCACCATAATATGTTCAAGCATCACGCCGGAGATGATATCCTGGATCAAATCCGCTGGTCGGCGGACATGGGCTTCACCGCCTGGGAGGATAACGGCATGCCCAACCGGGACGTCGACGTGCAGAAGAAAATCGGCGAGCTGCTGGCCAAACGCGACATGCGTATGGGGGTATTTGTGGCCAACAAAATTAACTGGACCCAGCCCACCCTCACCCTCGGTGCGGGAGAACACCGGGACGCTTTTCTGCAAAGCATCAGGGAGTCCGTGGAGGTAGCCAAACGCTGCCATGCGACCTGGATGACGGTGGTGCCCGGCTTCGTCAATATGCGCCTGGAAATGGGCTACCAGACGGCCAACGTAGTGGAGACCCTCAAGCAGGGGGCCGCCATTCTGGAGCCCCACGGGCTGGTGATGGTGTTGGAGCCCCTCAACTACCGGGACCACCCCGGCCTCTTCCTGACCAAGGCCGCTCAGGCCTACGAAATCTGTAAGGCCGTGGACAGCCCGGCCTGCAAAATTCTCTTCGACATCTACCACCAGCAAATCCAGGAAGGGAACCTGATCCCGAACATCGATCTAGCCTGGGATGAAATCGCCTACTACCAGATCGGGGACAATCCGGGGCGGAAAGAACCCACCACGGGGGAAATCAACTACGGTAACGTGTTGCAGCACATTCACGACAAGGGTTTCCGCGGCATTCTGGGCATGGAACACGGGAATAGTGAGGGTGGAAAGTCCGGAGAAATGAAAGTGATCGAAGCCTACCGCATGGTGGACGTACAGTAGCCTCACCGGGGCTAGTGCTGGCGCATCAACAGCGCCTCCCGAAGCTTGATCAGTGATTCCCGACTGGCACTGGTGATGCGAGGAGACAATTTGCTTTCCTGGCTTTTCGCCCGAAGCAGCGGCAGATAGTTGGTGTCTGCCAACTGCACGATGAGGTGCAGGCTGGCCAAAATGATGCGTTCGTCGTTACCCTGTAGTGATTGCCGCAATACCCGAAACTCCTCTTTGCGCAAGGTCCGTTCGTCGGTTGCGACTACTTCATTACCCGTCTTCAGGGCGAGTTGCTGCCGCATTTCCAGCGTGGGCATCAACAGCCTTTTGTGGTTAATATTGAGCAGATTGTCCAAAAACTCCAGACCATTTAATTGGATCTTTCTGGTCTCGTCTTGCAGAGCGCGTTGTACGGGAATGATGTCGATGGGCGGATAGAGCATCCCGAGCAGACGCATAATGCGGTCAAAACCTCCCGATAGACGTTGGTTCAGCAGGTTGATCATACCCCGGCGGGATCCGATTTCGGCCTCCGAGTGCCCGAAGGAGAGCAAATCCAGATGCAGGGACAGGGCTTGTTGCAGACGGTCATAGCGACGGACCTCCGTAGTAAGCAGGTACTGCACTTTCCAGTTGGGAATGTTCCGATTGGGGAAATCCCGTTGGATGATGTTCAGTCCACGAATTGATTCCCAGCGGGTTTCGATGTCCAGGGGAACGTAACGCCGGGGAAGGTCGAGCAGCAATTCAACGGCTGCCCGGCTATCCATCCGACAAAGAATCGAGGGTAACCGGCGGATTTGTTCAATGGATAGCTTGCCCGACCTGATCATATCCGGAAGCACGCCCGTAAATCCGGCTCCGTATTGCTCCAGCGCCCCGATCACGTTTTTGCGCAGTTTGGGCCGAACGATAAGGTGCAACAGCGGAGGAATCAGATCTTCGTGGTTGGCCTCTCCGGCCGCTACGATGGCCATCCGGACCAGGTCCGGATCCTCGTGTTCCAGGCTCCGCTCAATGAAGTTCCGCCCCAACTCAAACTTGGACCAACTGCTGGCCCTCAGCAGATAGGGATACCATTGTTCCCGTTCCGGTGGGTCCATTTCATCGAGCTGGTTGATCTTTTCCCGAAGTTTCTGCTCGACCTGCCAGTCTTCGAAAATCTTGGGATTGATGGCCGCTTCGGTGACCAGCGCGACCAGTGCACTGCCGGCGATGTGGGGATCGGGCATCATTAGAAAAGGGGCACCCAGTGCCGCCACGCCGGGGTCCGTGCGGGAAAACAGGTACTCGAAGGCCGCGGCCCGGACGCTGGGGTCTTCGTCCTCGGTCAGCCACAAAATTTCGCTCAGAAAATCGGTGTGGGGCTGCAGGTACAGGTTCCGGATGACGCGGGTGCGGATGTTCGCCGAAGGGTGCTGCAGCAATTGGCGAATGGGGGCTTCGATGGCCTTTTCCGGCAGGGCATCGGATCGGTCGAGTACGTAAAGCAGCTCTTTTTCGTGGGCGCTCAGCTTTCCCTCTTCCAGTACCTTGAGGAAACTGGCCATAATCTTCCGGTGTCGGCTACGCATTCTGCTGCGCTCTTTTTTGGGTTGCAGATGCGCCAACTGCTCCCGAAAAGCATCCATGTATTCTTCCCGGATGAGCAACACGAGCACCAGCCAGATGATTACGATGATCAAAACAAACCAGCTGATCATAGTGGCCGAAACGCCAAGGGCTTTGGTCAGGAAAATCAGGGAAAGGCCACCGATGCCACCGGCAACGGTATCCACGAAAACATCGATGTAGGTTTTCACCCGCTTTTTCGTTTCCTCGTCAATGGGCAGGAACAGCATTTCGGCACTGGCACGGCTCAGGCTTTGTTTCAGGCTCCCGTCCACGGCGCGGCTGAAGGTGGCGGCACCCAGTCCCGGCACAAACAGCATGACCAGCGCACCGAGTCCCAGTCCACCCGGCAGAAACAACAGTGCGCCGCTTACGCCCACCAGATTCACCACCCGGTGGGTGAGCGTCAACTGGATGACGAGAGCAATGATGTTGAAACCCGAATACCAGAAGCCGAAGAAGGCCGCCAGCCGGTCTTCGTCGCCAAACCGTTGGGAGGCAAGGGCACTGAACTGATAGTCGACCATTTTGGCTACGATCACGCTCATGGCCACGATTCCACAGAGGAGCATCAGGTAGCGGCTCTGGAAAATCAGTTTGTGGGGTGCCGCCTTTTCCTCGGCGGTGGTTTTCCTCCGGCTCAGCTTACTACGGCGCACCTTAACAAAGCGTTGCCAGATCACGATGGTCAGCACGAGGCACAAAATCAGGAGGAGTGCAGCCAGCAGGACCAGATAACGGGCCCCGATGGGCCGGGCCAGCAGGGTCGTCAGGTAGCCGCCCGTAATTCCGCCGGCGATGGCGCCCGCCCCCACGAGGCCAAACAAACGCTTGGCCTGACGGACGTCAAACACGAAATTGGCCATCGTCCAGAATTGGCTGGCCGCCAGAACCCCGAAAATTCCGACCCATAAGTACAGGGTAATCGCTACTCCCGGCCGGAAGACCGGATACTGCATCAGGTATACGCAGATGATTAGCACGAGCTGGCAAAGCACCAGACTGGCTACCATGACCCGCAGCAGGCTATAGTACCGCAGGGCGTAGGAATACCCGGTGGCGACCACGGCGGCCACCAGTCCCGTAAGGATGAACATATAGGGTAAGCCCGCGGCAGTATATTCCGACAGGAACAACGCACTGGCCGTCGGCTTAACGATCAGCAGTACGGCAATGATCAGGAAAATCAGCGCCTGCAAAAACAAGATCGCCCCCCATTCTCCGGGACGAGCTCGAAAGATATGCGTCAAGATTTTTTGCACCTGGGGCTGGTTAGAAGGCAGTTATGGCCCCGGATCAGGAAACCGGAGTAAATGGGAAGAATAAAGGTAGGCAACATTGGGCGACAAAAACCGTAGTTGAACCAAAACTCTGGGGCTCCGCATAAAACTATTCTCGCCCTCGGGGGATTTACCAAGAGCTCCCGTGTTCTCCCCTTTCCGGGAAGCAACACATCAATAAAAACTCCCCGATCATGGCACATTTTGCAGAAGTTGTAAAAGCAGTTGACAATACCCCAAACCACGAAACCATCATCCTCGGTGGAGGGTGTTTTTGGTGCGTTGAGGCGGTTTACGTTGAGCTCCAGGGCATCAAACGAGTGGTCAGTGGCTATTCCGGTGGAGACGAGGCGACCGCAAACTACGAGGCCGTCTGCTCCAAAACCACCGATCACGTAGAAGTTGTTCTGGTGGAATTCGATCCTTCCGTCATTTCAACCCGGGAAGTCATCGAGGTGTTCTTCGCCACCCACGATCCGACTACGCCCAACCGACAGGGCAACGATAAGGGGCCACAGTATCGGAGCGCCATCTTCTACACGACGGAAGCACAAAAGGAAATTGCCGAAGACGTTATGGCCAATATCGTACCGAACCTCTACGATGCTCCGGCGGTGACGGAGTTGCATCCGCACGAGGTTTTCTACGCCGCCGAAGACTACCATCAGGATTACTACAACAAGGTGGGCAACCGCAACTCCTACTGTACCTTCGTCATCACCCCGAAGGTGAGCAAATTTCGTAAGCAGTTTTCCGGCAAATTGAAGCAGGCTTGATCAGCTTTACTACCTTACCGTTGATTCAAACTCAAGCATGCAAGTAAACCTGACTTCCGATACGGCCACCCGGCCTACGCCCGAAATGCTCCAGGCCATGTTCGCCGCCACCGTCGGCGATGACGTCTTCCGCCAGGATCCCACCGTGAATACCCTGGAAGAGTTTGCCGCCAACCTCTTTGGTATGGAAGCCGCCCTGTTTTGTCCCTCCGGCACCATGACCAATCAATTGGCCATTAAGTGCCATACCCAGGCCCTCGACGAGGTAATTTGTGAAGAAAAGAGTCACATTTTCCAGTACGAAGGCGGGGTGTACAGCATGATTTCCAGCGTATCGCTCAATCTGATCCAGGGGGAACGCGGAAAAATTCTTCCCGGTCAGGTAGCCGCGGCGGTGAAACCCCGCTACGACTGGCTTCCGATCAGTCGGTTGCTGGTCCTTGAGAACACCTGTAACAAAGGCGGTGGCAGTATTTATCGGCTCCCGGAGGCCCGGGAACTCGTAAAAGAAGCCAGGGAGCATGGCCTGGCCGCCCACCTGGATGGTGCCCGGCTGTTCAATGCGCTGGTGGAAACCGGTGAAAGTCCCGCCGACTGGGGGGCAACCTTCGACACCATTTCCATCTGCCTGAGCAAGGGCCTCGGGGCTCCCGTGGGGAGTCTGCTGTTGGGGCCCCAGGAGTTGATTGATCGGGCCCGTCGCTACCGCAAGGTGATCGGCGGCGGCATGCGGCAGGCGGGTTACCTCGCCGCGGCCGGGCACTTCGCCCTGCAGCACCACGTAGACCGGCTGGCCGAAGACAATGCGCGCGCCAGACGACTGGCCGCCACCCTCGAACGGATGCCCTACGTCAAGGCCGTAGAGCGGGCCGAGACCAACATCTGTATCTTCCACCTGGCCGGTGATCGTCAGGCCAGCGATTTCCTGGACCAACTGGCGGAACGGGGCATTCAGGCCGTCCCCTTCGGACCGCAGACCGTCCGCTTCACCACCCACCTCGACGTCACCGAACCCATGATTGATTACGTGCTCGAAACCCTGACCTCACTTGAAGATTAACGGAGGTGGCTCAGGACGGCATTCAGCTTGTTCTTGTTCCGGCCCCAGTCAAATACGGTCGTCGGCAGCTGGGCGTCCACGATGATGTGTATTCGGGTGCGCGCCCGGTCAATGGGGGTAAGAAAGAACAGTAGTTTTTCGCCGAAGGAAGTAATGAAATTAGCCGGGGAACTGGCGGTAAGTTGTCCCCCCGTCCGGTCGGCCGTTTCCATCTTGAAGCCGGCCTGTTTGGTGGCTTCCAGGCACATCTGGTAGGTTTTCCCGTAGCCGTGCCGCAGTTCGATCACGGTTTCTTTTTTACTGGGGGAGCCACCGTAGGTCACGTCCCCAAAAAATCCGAGCTTGCCCTCTGCGGCGGCGGAAGCCGTAGAGAAGTTTGGCTCCGTTTCCGCAGCATCATCACTGGGGTCGGCAGCAGTTGGTGGGGGGCGACGCTCCCGAGTTCCGCTAGGCTCGTCGGGATCGTCGATTCTTGGTAGAATGCGACGATGCGCAGGTGCCGGGTTCTCCTGCGCCTGCGGCGCAGGCGTGGCAGCAGACGAATCCGTACGGCGATTTTCTACTCCCTGAAGGATACCGATCAGCGAATGGGAAATCTGGTTCTTCGCCAGACTGGCATCGTCCAGCGCAATGATGGCGTCCTGGGTGTTCCTTTCCAGTTCCCGGAATCGACGGGCCAGTTTGATCACCTGCATGAAGGAAGGATGATCCATGGGAAGGGTGTCCTGCAATTTCTCAATTGCCTCGTCCAGCTTGTCGTCGGCGATGAGGTCAAAGAGTTCCCTTTTCAGTTGCTTATCCATGAATACTGCGCATCAATTCGGGTAGGAAATTAAGGCATTCCGCTGATTAGGAACAAAATATCCCCGGGTACAATTGATTATTCATTCGCAAAATAGGCCAGTAGCGTACGAAAGAAATCTTCCCGCATGCGGTCGTCCTGAATGCTTCGGTAATAATGTACCTCCCGGCTCCCCCGCTCCTTGGAGGTGGTGATTTTGACTTTCTCCGCCCATTCCGGATGAATAATGGCTTCCACCAGGGCAACGTCCCACAAAATACGGGACAGCCGCCCTCCCCCCAGGTGCTGGAACCATCGATACAGTAGATAATCAAACACCTCGTGTTTACCGGCAAGTCTTTCCTTCGTCTCCGCGTAGGTCATATCAAAGGCTACCGCCACGTTATTGGGGATGATGTGCGTCTCAACGGGGGTATGCAGGATTATGTCCACCGCCTGGATGTCCATTACGCTGTTAAAATCGGTATTTTTCATGGTCCCCTCCCCGAAATCGTAAGACGATCCCAGCCAGTACAGGCGAACCTTAGGAGCAATATCCGGCGCATCGAGGAGGGCCGAAGCCACGTTGGTCAGCGCACCCAGGGCCACCACGTTTAATTTTTCTCCTTCGGGCATCTTCCGGGCCTCCTCCACGATAAAGTTGGAGGCCGGTGAGGTTTGGGATTTGTTTCCCCAGTCGAATAGCCGGGCGGTCGCTCCGCGGTACGTCGGCACCCGATCCTTCTCCTGGACGTAAGCCATCAGTACCTGATTCAGTCGATGACTGTTTTCCATCGAATTGGGCACCTCCCGCCAGTGGGTGATTTGCCACTGGGTCGCATTGACGCCAAGTAGGTCCCAGCCAGGCTCAATCAGGACCCTGACGATGGCGTAAAGGTCGTCTACTTCGTTACCGGTGTCCGCATCCAGAATGAACTTTGGGTTTCCCTGGGCAAATAATTGTCCGGTAAGGAAAAGGAAGAGAAGTATAAATCGATGCTGCATGGCTACTGATTAGCGCAATAAATGAGGTGTACACTCCTATGGACGCACGAAAAAGTGACTTCTCCCCCATTTGCACGTCAAAAGGGTGTACTTCAACGTATAACCATGAAAGCCGCCTTCTTTTCTTTGTGGATAATCCTCGTGGCCATCGGCATCGCCCAGAGCGACAATCCGGAGGTGGAATTGGACACCACGCCCAAGCAGGAATTGATGGAGCAGACTTCCCCTCAGGAGGACGCCACCCTTGACCTTGAATTCTAGGTCAATCGACCTCGTCATTTTTCAAATGTAGTACCACCCCAACGTCCATTTCGCTCGCCACAATAGGCTTAGCTTTTGCAAAGCTAGTTTGGATAGGATTAACTTTCCTTCACGCTTTTGAACAGAAAAACTCACTAATTCAACCAACAATGAAGTTTCACTCACTCTTTTCCCTCGTGGTTTTTGCCCTGCTGTGGGTAGGCTGCGGCGGAGGCACCTCCGCCGAAGAAGCCCAGCTTCAGGAGGAGATCACCGAACTGGAGTCCATGGCCACGTCTCTCGACAGCACCGCGGCCACCCTGGACGCCGACGTGGATTCCCTCGAGATGGCCCTCAAGGAGCTCGAAGGCCTATTCTCCGATCAGGAAAATCAATAAATCAAGCATCATGAAACTTACGCATCAAATCAAGCTTACGGCACTATTTCTTCTGTTGGCCGTTTTCAGCTCTCCCCTCATGGCCCAGGGCCAGGGAAAAGGAAAAGAAAAAAAGGCTGAGCGCACCGAAGAACGCGCCCAGGTAGGCGCTGAGCGAGCCGCAGAAGCCCGCCAGAAAGGAAAAGACAAAGCCGAGGAAGCCCGTCAGAAGGGACAGGATAAAGCTGAAGAAGCTAAGGCCAAGGCGGAAGAACAGCGTCAGAAGGCAGAAGACAAAGCCGAAGAAGCCCGTCAAAAGGGACAGGACAAGGCCGAGGAAGCAAGGTCAGAAGCCGAAGAAGCAAGGTCGGAAGCTGAAGCAGTAGCCGAAGAAGCCCGCCAGAAAGGAAATGCCTACGGCAAAAACAAGGGGGAGCTGAGTGGCCGTGAATTCGGAGCCGAACGGGCCGCTGCCGCAAAAATGCAGGTACAGGAGAAAAAAGAGGTCGTCAAGGATAAGGTAAGGGAAGGTGAAGCCGCCCAGAGCCGTGCCGAGGTAGCCCTCGCCCAAGCTAAGGAGCAACTCCAAAAGGAGAAAGAAGAAGGTAAGCTTTCCGAAGAGGCCATTGCCAAAAGAGAGGCCGCCATCAAAAAGGTGGAAGCCCGGTTGGAGGCCCTGAAAAAGAGCGTGGAAGCCACCGAAACAAAAGAAGGATAATCCTTTAAGCGCTCCATTCGGTAAAAAGGGCTCTGGCAATCGTTGTCAGGGCCCTTTTTATGTTTCGTTAGCTTATTGTCTCATGAAAACCCTTAATGAGTTGGCCTACCGCTTCGGGTCGCTCAACGTGGGGGTAATGCCCCACCGGCAGTCGAAAAACCTTTGCGTCTGGAATGAGCTCCTCGTAGCGATCCGCAGCGTGTCCTCCGGAAACCGGATCGAGCACCCCGTTGATGAGACAGTGCGGCACGATGTGCCGCCGGAGTGGCCCCACCCATCGCTCCCGGTGCGTGACTCTTTCCCTCATGTAGTGAATCAGTTTGGGGAGCATTCGTCGTCCGTTATTCTCGATCAGTAGTTGCCAGCTTCCCCGGAGAAAACTTTCCCCCGGCGGGGTTTGCCGTCCGAAAACGTTTTTCATATTCCGACGGAAGGTTCGTTCCGTACTCAGCTGGGCTACCCATGGCCCCAGTGGAGACAGGAGTAATTGTTGAATCAGCCGCGGACGGTGGGTTTCGGGAAAGATGCCACCGTTGAGAAAAACGCAACTGCGGATGGTCATCCCCAGACTTCCCTCCTCAAAGCGCGCCAGTAATTCCTGGGCCACCGTGTCCCCCAAATCGTGGGCCAGGATCCGAAACTCTTTGATTCCCAGCGATTCGCACAAGCCTACCAGAACATCTGCCTGCAGCATCACGGTGATGGTTCCGGGCTTTTCTGACCGTCCCAGTCCCAGCAAATCGGCAGCAATTACGTCGTGCGTTGCGGTCAATTCCCGCCACAGAGGGGCGAAATCCCAGGAGGAAGTAGGGAAGCCGTGGATGCAGAGTAAGGGGATTCCTGCACCCTCTCGTCGATAGAAAACCCGATGGTTCAGAATTTCGGTCTCATGTCCCTGTCGGTACCATTCTTCCAGTTCCGGCGCCACGTATTCTTCCATCCGGGTAAAGTAGGGGAATCTGGCTGGTTAAGCTATGGTTAGTGGACAATTGGAACGGAAAACTCCTCATTTTTCCGCAGATGGAGGCTTTGTCCGGTCAGTTGATCCAACCATATATCCATTTATTCGACTCGATTTCATCGTACTGCCCGACTTCTTTTCAATAAATCAACGATGCCAGAACTATCCTCGAAACGCAGCACCCTGAGGGAAATATGGTCTTGGGTGTAAAGACGAACCCCTCCAATCTTTCCAATGTCCGGAAGTTCATGGCTCAGCGTCCGGCGCTGATCATGGTAATTCACCACCAGCTGTTTTCCCCGTTTTTGGATGGAAATGTCTACCCATACATCAGCGGGAAACGCCAAATAGGATAAATCCTCCGTCTCTCCGTTCACAACCTCTCCCCCCAAATACATGCTGAAGTATCCAGAACAGCCAAGTTGGCCTGATTGGAAGCGGTACACGTCTTCACTTCCTACAATGGCGATCCCGATACCGTGACAAGGAGATTCTACGCGGGCTTTGGACAGTTTGATTCGGGCCATAAAGGAAAAGGTATCCCGAGATACGGGAGGACTCGGCAGTAAATTCAATAATTCAGTATACACGACGGAGGCTTCCTCTCGGTAGGCGAAGTAAGACGGGGAAAAATCAAACCGATTGTCGTCAATATGCCAATACTCTCCCGGAAGACGATAGAATTCATCCTGTCCGTCCGCTAAAGCGTATACCTGAAACCCCTCGCTGGGCAAATACAGATTATACCGCTTGACTACCCTTCCATCCGCAATTAATTTGGCGTTGAAATAACCGGGACTCAGGTAAGTGGCGGTTACCAGACTATCGGTAATACTGAGCACCTTCCTTCTGCTATCGTCCCAGGATTGCTGGAGCTCTAGGGTGTCCACCTGCTGCCCCCCCAGGTCATACCGGAAAACAACCGTATTGGGAATACCGTAGGCAACTTTACTGACCGAAAATTCAATTTGATCGGGGTCGATATCGGGTTTGGGGATTTCGGAAACGCCAAAGCCGCTCCCCAAAAGAACACCAATAATCAAGCAAAAAATAATTCCTCCGCCAAGGAGCAAGGGTATTCGGGAAAGCCCAATGATTTGCCTCTTCGTGGGTGCTTCCTCTTCTTCAAGGGGAACGGTTCTCCAGTGGTCGTATCCGACAAACTGGGCGAGAATGTTCAGGGTGGTAACGCTTGGTTGATTATCGCCAGTCGTACGTCCCCAGGTCCGCTTCAGTGTGGAAACACTCAACCGCTCACCGGTTTCTTCCAAGATCAGCAAACTGAGCTTTTCAAAATCCCTACTACTCCATTCAGTACTTCGTCCCCAACCCAATTTGACTTCAATCCTGGAAATCAAGGTATTTACCACACGGCTTCGGGAGGACTGCATAAGTGATTGTGCATGAATTATTTGCCAGCCCATGAACAAAAATGAACAGAGCTGAATGGCCACTGATTCGCAACCGGGAGGTGGATAGCATCAACTTTGGTAAAAATACAATTACCCTACAATTCCACAATCGTCACGCCGTCTCCTCCCATTTCCCGGGGCGGGTGGCTGAGGGTGAAGTCGTGGTTGTACTCGGATAACTTTTGCCGGACCGCCCGTTTAAGCGTACCGGATCCCTTGCCGTGGACGATCCGCAACTGACTGGCGTTAGCCATCAGGGCACGATCCACGAAGGCCTCGGTGGTGGCCAGTACCTCCTCGTAGCGCATGCCGCGGACGTCCAACTTATTCTGGAAGGTGGCCACTCCAACTACGTCACTACTCACACTCTTGTTGCGCTGTAGGGTGAGTTGATCCTTCGTTTTTTCCAGGTCCCGTAGTTTCACGGTAAGCCGCAGGTCACCGACGATGACGACGGCCTTTTTCTTGTTAACGCTCTCTACCTCTCCGGTGGCACCACCCGCACGGAGACGCACGAAATCTCCGGGCTGAATCGGTTCCTCGTCCTTGTGGCTTGGGGCGTAGTAGATATTCTCCCGCAGTTCGGTGACCTGGTCACCGATTTTCTCCCGCTTTTGCCGCAGACGCTTGGCTTCCTCCTTGGCCTCTTCAATTTTCTTCTCTTCGCGAAGTTTTCGGATCAGGTTTTCCATCTCCTTATTGTACTTCGCCGTCTCCTGGAGCGCCTGTTCCTTGGCCTCCAACTTCATGCGTTTCCGCCGCACTTCCATCTCCCGGTGGAGCTCTTCGTAGGTGCGGGTCAGGGCATCAAGGGTCTTTTGCTTCTGCTCCAGGTTTTGGATCTGCTCCTCACTCTCCTGCTTTTCGCGCTGCAGGTCAACCAGCAGTTGGTCCACGGCACGCTCATTTTTTCCCGCCCGCTTCCGCGCGTATTCCAGCACCCGCTTGGGCAGACCGGACTTACCCGCAATCTCGAAGGCGTAGCTGGACCCCGGTCGGCCTACTTTCAGTTCGTAGGTCGGGCTGAGGGTATCCTTATCAAAATGCATTCCGCCGTTGACAATGCCCTTGGTCTTGTAAGCGTAGATTTTCAGGTTAGAGTAGTGGGTGGTGATGACCCCGTATACCTTGCGGTAATTGAGTCCATCCAGAATACCCTCGGCGATCGCTCCCCCGCTGGCCGGGTCGGTGCCGGAACCAAACTCGTCAATCAGTACGAGGGTGCGATCATCGGCGGCTTCCAGGAATTCCCGGGCGTTCTTGAGTCGGCTGCTGTAGGTGGAAAGGTCGTCTTCGATGCTTTGCTGGTCACCAATATCGGCGAAGACTTGTTTGAAGACCCCCATCTCCGACTCTGCGTCCACGCTCACCAGCATACCACACTGGACCATCAGTTGCAGGAGGCCCACGGATTTCATGGCAATGGACTTACCCCCCGCATTTGGCCCACTAAGCATCAAAATCCGGTTCTTTCCGGTGAGCTTCAGGTCAAAGGGGACCGTTTTACGCCCGAACTGCTTGTTCTTCAGGAAGAGCAGGGGGTGGCGCCCGTCCTTGATCCCGATGGTGGGCCGGTGGTCCACCTTAGGGCGCTCGGCCTTCATCTGTCGCGCCAGCACGGCCTTGGCCTGCACCAGATCCAGGTAGGCAATCAGGTCTCGGTAGCCGGTGATGTGGGAAACGTAGGGCCGCAGCGTGGCGGAAAGCTCCCGCAGGATGCGGTATATCTCCCGCTTTTCTTCCTGTTGGAAGTCGAAAATATCATTATTGATGCCGATGACGGCATCGGGTTCGATGAAGGCCGTCTTACCGGTGGCCGACTCATCGTGGATGATTCCCCGAATCTTGCGTTTGTGTTCGCTGGGCACGGACAACACCCGTCGGCCGTTCCGAAAGCTCTCCACCGTATCCGACAGATAACCCGCCCGCCGGTACTTCTCAATTACCTGACGGAAAGTCTTTTCTACCTCCCGTTGCTTACTCCCGATGAGCCGGCGAATCCTGGCCAGTTCGTCCGATGCGTCGGAACGAATGACTCCGTCCTTATCGATCACCCGCTCGATGGCCGCCGACAACTCCTGCTCGTAGTGCAGCTGCCTTACGAGGGCAAAAAGGGCTTCGTAGGTCTTTTGCCGACCTTCGCTGCCAAAGAAATTAAATATTTCCTTGGCCTGCAGCAGCAAGACATTCAGCTTGGCCAGGCCGGACTCACTGAGGACGTACCCCTCAATTTCCAGCATTCTCAACTCCTCGCTGACGTCGTCGTAGGCCCCCACCGTAAACATATTCCGGTCGTCGGTGCCCTGCTTGAATTCCATGACTTCGTCCAGCCAGCGGTTAATTTCCTTAACCTTGGTGGAGGGGCGGAGTTCGGCGGCCATCGCACGGCCCATATCGCCACTACAGCGTTCCCTGAGCAAGGCCAGCACCTTGTCAAACTCTAATTTTTCGTAAGCGTCTTTGGGTAATAAATTCATGTTCTCGGGAGAATACGGGGCATAAACAAGGAAGGGGTGGCCAAGGTTCCCGGGATGGGAGGATGAATAGGCGAAAATGAGGGAAATAGGTCTGTCATGGAGATGGATGCGTGAATGATATATTTTACAATATCCCCGATGCATAGTATCCAAATCGCACCATACACCTTTAAAAATCAGCTGAATAGCGTAGAAATACGTGCTTTATGCGCTTTGAAGTATCCGTAAACCCTACTAACTTGATGGACTAATTCTTCAGGTTTACTGCGATTACGTCAACCTGAACCTTAGCCGACTTTTTGAGAACGCCTCACTGCTTAGAACTCACTCCCAATGTCCATCTTCATTATCGCTCTGCTCTGCTTTATCTCTTCGCTTGCAGTTGGTAAATTGTTGATTCCGTTCTTCAAGAGAAGAGAATTCAAACATCAATTACCGGAAATGGCCAGGTTGGGTTGGATCAGCGCCCTTAGTTTTCTTCGATCCGCTACCCTAGTTGGCGCATGGACGTTCTTCCTCGTCGGCTTAGCTTTTAAGGTTACGAACCTGATGGCCAGAATGTTTGACAGCACTACACTTGTGGACAGCTTACTGGTTGCGCTAACCAATTTCAGTGAATGGTCAAATGCCATAAGAGGCGAGCGTTTCCTTTGGATGATGGGCATCCTGGCGGTTATCCTTATTGTAGTCTTCTACCGACAGGGTAAGCATACGGCCAAAGGTATTTACGACAAGTTACTTGACCGATATAAGGAGGGAAGCCTAACCCCCATGCCTCCTTCTGACAAGATGGATAGGATCGGCAGGGCAATTCAGGAAGTTCGAATGGAAGGTTCTCGAGTGGGTAATATCTCAGATAGTGAACTAAGCGCGATGGACATACGGCGCAAAGCAGCGTACCTAAAGAACCTGCGGAAAGCGGACGAAGACCTACAAAGAAGCTACGTCCTGGCGGATGTTGACCGCCGGGTACTGGATGAACTCGGTGATCAACCCGATGAAGGGAGCAGTTCCGGTTGGTGGAACACTATTCTAGGCATCATTGGTAGTGAGGGAATGGTAAAAATGGTCAATCGCTCCAACAAAGTCCTCCGCCGGATCGGTATTGCCCTACTGTTGATTTCCTTTTTGGGTGCAGCCCATACACCGCTGAGCACCACCGCAAGTAATGCTGCGCGGCAGTTGGTAGATCTCCAGATCCAATCGGAACGTAATGAGATTGACAACTGGCAAAAAACAATGGTGGCCCAAATTCCTGCGGAGGAAGAATGGACGGAAGAAGACGACGAAGTCGTTAATGCGCTGGCGCGTGACTTTGAATTAACCTACGCACGACAGCTCGTAAGTACCGCCCTCCAAACCACTGACCGGCTGGCTGATTTTCGGGTGCGGGCCCATGCAGTTCGTACCAACATTTTATCGTCTTACCAGGCACATGCCAACCAGAATGCACCAACTGCCAAAAAGGTGGGTGGACGAACCAGCCAGGCCAAAAACGCCCGTGCTGCCGTATACGAAAGCAGCGTAGATTTTCATGGTCACTCCAGTACCAATCGCAGTCAGGCGGACCTATTTACCGAAAGCATTGAGCGCAATTCGCTTCAGGGAAACGGAAAACCACAACCAAAAACCACGGCTGGACAACGCTATCGGGATTATTTAAGCAACCAGGCGAAACAGTACCCCAAAGGTGTTTGGAGTGATCTTAAATCTAAATACCGGGCAGAGGTTGCTTCCTTCAGTCGGCCCGCCAGCCCCAAGGAAGTATTTGGCATGGCAATTTCTGAAACGATTGACGGTTTCGCAAATGAAGTCTTCCGTAGTTCCTCCAATGATTTGGGTAGTGAACTCTCTAAACGACTGGCAAAACGTATGAGCGCCGGCACCGTCAAGAGTTGGGTGGAACTCAACATGGAGCAGTACACGCGGGATTTGGTGACGGAACCCAAGATTTCCACCGCAAGAGAAAAATTCACTTCCGCGACCAGTACTCCTAAACGCTTCATGCAATATGAAGTTAATCGCTCTGGCCTGGTTCCAGAACCCAGTGCACTCAATGCCCACATCGCGGAGAACCCTCCCTTTTTGGATCGGATTGATCGTCACCCGGACAACCTCCGGACCATGAATAACAGCTTACGTAATATGGCCGTACGCCAAGGAGAGCCCATGGCAGCATTAGCGGATAACGCAAACTCTTACAAATCGTTGTTCCCCGGCAGCCCGGGGGCCGAACTGAATACGGTAAGTGGCAGCATTAGCAATGAAGTGGCTTACAATCCGAGTTTCCTGGAAGAAGCGGTAAGTCCCTCTGGCGGTGGTGGTGGTGGCGGCGGTAGTCTGGGAGGAGGTCCGTCCGCCTCCAATAATACCAACAGAAAACCTAAACCACGGCGCGTACGCCCCAATGCCCGAATGGGTTCCAGTTCGATTGCTTCCCGGGCCCGGAGCTTCACTTCCTTGCGCGGCTTTCGTCGCATCGGGGGTGTACTCATTGGGCAAGAAGCCCAAAACGCCGGGGAAACCGACGTGGATATCCGGGAAATAAGCTGGGAGCGACGGGGAAAAAGGATCGAGATCAAGCTTACCGACGCTTCCGGAACCCAGCACGACGCCGGTAGTTACGATGCAGATATTGTCTACCAGGCGTTGGCCTACGCCGCCGATGGCCGCCCCGTGGCGGCCACCATGATCAAGCTTAGCATGCAAGAATTACCGGGATTGAAAATTTTAGCCCACCCTGCCTTAATTGATACGGAAGTAGGGTGCGAGGTAATCGCCCTGGACCGGTTTGTTGACAAGTTTGCAGCCGGCCACCCCGTAGTGGCTGAGGCCTTACAAAGTGCCCAGATTCTGGATCTTTTGTATCGCTACTCGGCAATAGTAACCATTGCGAATCAATCGGGGCTGGATGCCTTGGAAAGTTTGCGATACACCATGTTTGCGGGTAAACTGGCAGCACAGATTGAAAATTATTATCCTGTCTTTTACCGGTATTACGCCAAGGATGGTCGGATTTCCGACCCCGATTACAACTTCATCGAAGCCTATCCTGAGTTTTATAACGAAAAACTGTGGACAGAAGTAAAAAGCGCCTTCCTGGCCAGTCAGGGGAGTTTCACCAACTTCAGTGATCGAATGGAGGCCAATCCGATGACCGTGTATGACCCCAACACCCTGCTTAGAACCGACGTAGCCACCTGGTCCGGGGTGCGCGAGATGCCTTATTCCGTGGATGCCTCTTTATCATTTTTGCGTCCGGCACCAAATACTTTAGCTCCGTTGCGGTTCATGGAACAGATTGCCTACATTCCTTTGAATGACCCGGACTCCAACTACCAACCCTGGGAATTCCCGGCACTCGAGGCCAGCGGTATTCTGGCCAGAGAAGTCCAACTTGGGATAAAAAATGGGAACAGTAAAGACCGGACTGTCTTACAAAGAATGCAATCTTTCACCCTTGCCCAACGGCTTTTCCGAGCGGCACTGAGCGGTGACCTGGGAACTGAATTCCCCCTGGAAGAATTAAGCAACATGGCGGCAGACTGCCAGAATAGCGTTCAGTGGCAACTCACCCCACGATACAATGGATACCTCTCCCCTCGAGAGATGGAGGAATACCTGCCCCTGATCACTGAGGACGAACGAGACGCCAAAAATCTGCGGGACTTCTACGAAGCTTGCGGCATCATGGACCCACAAAATCAAAACCCTTGCGGATAATCCAGTCCATTCGGGAATACGTTGCTGAAGACAATATTGACGAGGCTTTTTCAGCCATCTTTTCCGGCGGAGATCTCCCGGCAGATATGCAGGATGATTTCCTTCTCCTTTCCAATCAGTACCGCGCGGAGGAAAAGCAATTCATCCGCGGCATGAGGCGCGACAACGTTGAACGCAACCGCATTCTGTACGGCTTTCTCACCCTGCTTTCACAGTGGGAAGAACGTATAGCCGAAGACAAGCAGGTGGTTAAAAAAGCCGCCCTACTGGCCCGGAAGGAGCATCAACTGATGAGATCATATGAGGCCCTTGGACAAATAACCAAAAGAAATCCCATCGATATCTTTTTTGATGCGCTAATTGAGGCAAGACCATCCACCTTTCATCAACTATTACAACAGGAAGGCTCTCCGGCCGGAAATCAACTTTTCCAGGACATCCTTGACCATACCGATTTCGAAGCACTTTCCCGCCTTCATCCCAACCATCGATTAAGCGGACATGAGTGGCGGTCCATTGTACATAACGGCCAACAAGCCAACCCTTATTTCGCGAAAGGCTGGCTAGAATATCACGATTATCGACAGCGCTACGCCGGAAAGGTAGAAGAAGTAATCAGGACGAACAAGAAACAGTGGAATACCATCCTCTCTGCTGGATCAGTCGGCCTATTTATTGGAGGCGTAGGTGCCGCCCTGTTGAAAGACCCACTGAGCAAGTTGCTGCAACATTATTCCGACGGTGACGACCCCGACATGATTGATGAGGAAGATGATGATGACTATGGCGACGACGAAAGTTAATCGCCATTCCCCGATCATTTGATCTTAAGATTTCGGCGGAGCCCTGGGGGCATTTCACCAAGAACGGCACCCCGTAAAAAAAAATCGAAGCCCGGCTTGCCCTTGCCCCTTTAGCTGGAGGAAGCAGGCTTTTTCCGGGGAGACATCCGGTTCTGGGATTGGCACGGCGTGAAACGTCTCGACCAGTTTTGGGGCCTCCCCTCGGACCACGAAGTGTGCAACGAACGCAGTGAGTTGCTCCTTTGTGTGTCCCCTCCGGCTTTATTTCCCTTTCACCAAACAACCGGATTGCGCCTGCCCGACCAATCTCCCACTGGGCGGGGGGCAGACCTACTCCGGAGAATTGTTTCGAGCCTTAGCTCCTACGACCGGCCTGCGGAGCAGACCTTTTCCAGTCTCTTCTTCTTAACCTTCTTTCCCAGCGCTAGCCTACTTCGGCTTCAGGATTGGCTCGACGTGGAACGTCTCGACCAGGTTTGGGGTCTCCCCTCGGACCACGAAGTGTGCAACGAACGCAGTGAGTTGCTCCTTTGTGTGTCCCCTCCGGCTTTACTTATTTAACATTAAACGACCAGCTTGCAGAGCAAGCCTACTCCGGGGTTTACGCTTAATCCTTCTCCTCAGTCTTAGCCTCAGCCTCCGCCTTCTCCTCAGCCTCAGCCCAACCACTTTGCACCTGCGCCCCGCGCCCAAAACTGTCTGCCTCCGGTCATCAAACCCGGCATTGCCTTAAGGAAAAGCAAAAATGGTAACTTTAGGCGAGTGATGAGCGTTTCTCCCGTAATCAAACCCACCGGGCCATGAGTAAACTGATCAAAAGTGGTACCATCCTGTTGGCTGAACCCTTCATGCTGGACCAAAATTTCAAGCGCACCGCCGTGCTACTGGTAGACCACGGCAAGGAAGGCAGCATCGGTTTCATTCTGAACCGTGAGGTAGACATGCGCGTGGACGAACTGGTGGACGATTTTCCCGAGTTCGACGCCCCGATCTATTACGGAGGGCCCGTTGGCACCGATACCGTTCATTACCTGCACGCCAAGGGCGATCTGCTCGAGGGCAGCGACGAGGTAGCCAAGGGGGTTTACTGGGGCGGTGACTACAATCAACTGCGATTCCTGATCCGTCAGGAACTCATCAAACCCCGCGACATTCGCTTTTTTGTCGGCTACAGCGGCTGGAGCGAAAACCAGCTGGAAGAAGAACTCTCTCTCGGTAGCTGGGTAACCGCCCCCACCTACGCCAACTACGTCTTCAAAAGCGATCCGCAGAAATTGTGGTCGCAGGTGATGGACCACAAGGGCAATGCCTTTTCCGTGATCGCGGACATGAACGAGGAACCTAATTATAATTAGGATTAAGGATTTAGGTCTAAGGATATAGGATTGTAGTTAATCAGCCAATGCGCTTGGCCTCGGTCATAAATCGTATTTTGGCCGGAGGCAGGTGCCGAGCTGACCAGTAGGGCAAAGATTACCGGTTGCCACCGCCCGCCAACCTTCTGTCCACTTAGAGCTTGTTTACGCTATGTCCGCCGATTTTGTCCTTTACGGAGCCTACGGTTATACCGGAGAACTCATCACCCGGTTTGTGGCCGATTACGGATTACGCCCCCTCCTGGCGGGTAGAAATGCCGACAAACTCCGGGAACTGGCGGAACCCTACGGATACGACTACTGCGCCGTCAGTCTGGAGGATGAATCCGGGTTACGGGAACTCCTGGCTCCCTACCCCGTAGTACTGCACGCCGCGGGGCCCTTCAAATTCACCGCCGCCGCCATGCACCGGGCCTGCCTGCATACCGAAACGCACTACCTGGACATTACCGGGGAAATCGAGGCCTTTGCCGCGGCACAAAGCCTTGACCAGGAGGCCAAGGAACGCCACATCATGATGATGCCCGGGGTGGGTTTTGACGTAGTTCCCACCGATTGCCTGGCCGCCTTCCTCAAACAGCAGCTGCCCACCGCCACGGACCTGAAGCTGGCCTTCGCCTGGAAGGGCGGTGGCGTGAGCCACGGAACGGCCATGACCATGCTGGAAAGCCTCGGGCAACCCGGCGCCGTGCGCCGGCAGGGAAAGATTACCCCCGTGCCCCCGGCCTACAAAACGGCGGAGTTCCCCTTCACCGCCCAGAAAAGCCTGCGGGCCGTCACCATCCCCTGGGGCGACGTTTTCACCGCTTTCCACACCACCGGCATCGGCAACATTGAAACTTACTTCGCCGCTCCGCCCACCCAGCAGAAATTCATGAAGTGGAGCCGTTGGATCGGTCCGCTACTCCGCCTGTCGCTGGTGAAAAACCTCCTCCGCCGACAAGTTGCCGCCCGGCCCGCCGGTCCCAGTGATCAACGCCGGGAGCAAGGGGAAGCCTACGTATACGGGGAAGCCACTAATAACGAGCAAACCGTTCGGGCCCGCCTCAAAACCCCGGAGGGTTACACCCTGACCGCCATCACGGCACTGATGATCACCCAACGGGTACTGAACCAGCATTTTCGCACCGGCTACCAGACCCCGGCCAGTGTGTACGGCGCCGACTTTATCCTCGAAGTCGCGGGAAAGGAACGGGAGGTGTTAGAGTGAAATGGGTAGTGAGTATCGGGTAGTGGGCAGGGTTAGTCCAGGTGGAAGATCTTTTTGAATTTCTCGGGGAGTGGTGAGGTAAACGAAACTTCTTCCCGGGAGTGTGGGTGCACGAAGCGAAGCGCATGTGCGTGGAGGTATATCCCCTTGCCCATCAGGATCAGGCCATCAGTTCCGTAGTCCTGGTCGCCGAGGATGGGGTGACCGAGTCCGGACAGGTGTTTCCGCAGCTGGTGGCGACGCCCCGTTTCGGGGGTCAACCTGACCAGATTCAACTGACCGAACCTGCTGGAAGGCACCGAATGCGTCACCGCATAGTGGGAAACCGATGCTCGGTCGTCTACCGGTGTATTGATGGTCCCGTTCCCGGACATTTCCCCGATGGTGACGGCGAAGTAGGTTTTCTCTACCCGCTTTTCTTTGAAAAGCTGATTGAGCGCCCGGGTGCAGCGGCTGGTTTTTCCCACCAGGAGGATACCCGTGGTGCCGAAATCCAGGCGGTGCGCCGGGTGCGGCTTAACGGCATCCGGCATGCTACTCCACTGAAGATTTTGCGGTAAGGCATTAACAATGGTCCGGAAGCGGTTGCCCGTCACCTGAATGCCGGGAGGCTTGTTGATCACCGCCAGGTGCTCATCTTCATATAGCACCCCGAGGGAAAAATTAAATATCCTCCTAGGTGTTGTATCTGCGGGAATGGTGAGTGTGATGCGCTCCCCACCCTGCAGGAAAGTTGCGGTAGTGGCTTCGTTCCCGTTAACCCGAACGTACCCCTTTTTTATGACCTTTTTCAGGGCAGACTTGGTGGCCGCCGAAACGAAAATTCCTACGCCATAGTCCTGCAGCCGCGCCCGCTCCGATAAAGGAGGAACCGTATGTTGTTCGTTGATTTCTTGCTGCATAGCAGGGGGTATAGTGAGTGCACCTGAATTATTCTCCTTCAGTTTCCTCAGCCGTCGCCTCCATGGTTGCCTCTTCCACGGGAAAGTAATCCGTGGTGTTGCTCTCGATCACCTGCTTAAGGTTGGCCAGGTTACCGTCCTCCTGGCCCTTGAGGGAACTGCTGATCAGCGACATCACGGATTTGGCGAAGGCGCCGTTTCCTTCTGCCGTCGTGGAAGTGGTGATTTTGGTTTGCTCCCCCATGGGGGTCATGGAGAGTCGGTAATCCATGTCCATGAATTCCGTTTCGAAGTACATGGACACCGATTCATTGGGTTTAACTTCCTTGATCGTTTCCCGGATAACGACCGCTTCCCCACCCGTATTGAAGTGAATATCGGAAACGGCGCCGACCGTCCCGGGGGTGCCACTCACCGCTTCAATTTTCTGGAACCCTTCCAGCCAGTCGGCCATCTTATCCTCGTCCTGGGACACCGCCCAGGCTTCCGCCAGGGGCTTATCGACCATGATTTCGGCATCATAGCTTACCCGAGGAGTGATAACTCCCAGCAGGAAAAAGCCAGCAATCAAAACAGCAAGGGCTACAATAACGTACTTCAAAATCTTCATTGCAAGACTCTTTTGACTACCCCTAAGATAATCCTTCCGCCATTCCTTCCGTCAATCATTCGATCCTTCAGTCCTCTCTAATCTTCCAACACCGGCTCGCCCAGCACCACCCGCACTTCCGGAGATATCCGGACGATGATTTTAAGAATGAGGGGATCCCGGAGCGGAGCCTTGGTCTGCCGGTGCAGACGGTAGGCCGTACGGATGGTGGTAAACACCATGGTGATGGCCGTTTCTCCCTTGTGTGCCTGGAGGCGTTCGGCGATGGCTTCGTCGGTCCAGTCTTCGTGTCGGCCGACCAACTCCACGTTGATGGAGGGGCTAATCGCCAGTCCCATCGCGAAACTCGTTACCTCCAGGCCGTATTCCTGCAGCTGAGGAAAAATCTGGAGCCAGTCTTCAATCACCTGCAGTGATTTTTCCCGGGCACCCTCCCCCACCGATCCGGCGAGGTCGCCAAGGCCCTTGCGGGCAGAATTCCATAGGTCCTCCAACATCACGCTGATCGGTTATTTCTTGAATTTTATCTCACCGGTGAGGGCGGGCGTCATCATCTCCGGTTTTTCGATCATTTCCAGCAGGTCAAAGACCTGAACGATGCTTTGGCCTTCTACCTCGTGGCCCTCAAAGCCCTTGACCTTTTTCACCTTGCCGGGTAGATTAATCGTGTAAACAAAGGCCGCATCCTCAAACATCATCTTCATCATCCCCATAGCTTCTTCTCCCAGTTCTTCATTAACCAGTGGGTTCTTGAAGTCTTCGGGGACGGAGCTGTTCATGGATAAAAGGCCCTTCTTCAAGTCGAAACTGGTTTTGAAAATTCCGCCGGCACCGGAAAGGCCGCTGGCCATACCCTGCGGACCACCCTCCGATTCTTCCGGTTGATTGGCCGCCGCAATGATGTCGCCAACCCGAGCGATCTCGGAAAGGTCGTCAAAACGGAAAGTAGACGTCACCATACCTTCCCCGGCTTCACCATCGACGAAAATCCGCCCCTTGATCCGGCTGACCAACTCAAGTTCTTCGGCCGTCCACTGGGGGTTCAGAGGAGCGAGTTCATCCACGAGGAGAAAGGAGGAGTCCTTTACTTCGCTCTCCCCGTCTTTCATATTTTCCTGTAGTGCCATACCCATCATGGGGTTACTCAGCATATCACTGAGGTCGATCATGGTCACTTTGGTGCCGGAACCATCGGCGTTGAGGTTTAAGGTATCCTCAATGACGAGGCAGGAAGTGGTGTAGAGAGAGGCCGTAATGGCCAGCATGAAGAGAAAGAGACGACGCATAGGGCGAGTTTTTCGCCAAAGTACGGTGCTCCCGCGAATCAGGGACCATTAATCGATCAATCGCGAGCATTTCACGACCATGATTAAAATCAGGTTAAGAAATGATTTATTTAGACAAAGTAAAAATAACACCCCAAAAGCTTGTCCGGGGAGGAAGGACAAGGGTACCTTTGCGCTATCTGGAATTAATTCAAATAAACTTAAGGACCCAAAATCCAAAAAATGAAATTCAGCCAGCTCTTTGCCCTGCTACTATTTTGTGTCACTTTCATCACCGCCTGTGACGACGAAGAGCCCTCCATTATGCTGGAGGTCCCCACCACTTACGCCTTTGAAAGAGAAGGAACGTCTACCGTTTCCTTTACCGGACAGACCGACCGCCTCGCCATGGGGAACGAAATTGGCGATGCCCTTAAGGACTTCACCAAAACCGAGGCAGATTTAGCCGCGATGTACGCCAACGCCGGGCCGAACGGCGAAGACGTTGCCCCCTACACCCAGGCCAGCCTGAACGAATCCACTAAATCCGTTCGTGGTAAAACTGCGGCCAGCCGGGATTACTTTTCCACCAATACGGCTACCGCCGCAGAAATCCGCGCAGAATTCGACGGCTGGATCTCCGGGCAAGTATACGAGGTTTTCCCCGCCGCCAATGTGGCCGCCGAGCCGGGGCAGGCCGGTCAGATTGCCGACGGTAGCGCCGTGCGTTACGTCAATGCACAGGGTCTCGAGTACGATCAACTGATCATCAAGGGCCTTATCGGAGCACTCATGACCGATCAGATGTTGAACAACTACCTGGGAACTTCCGTACTGGACGAAGCCAGCAACGTTGCCGACAACGATGCCGGTACGGTGGCCGACGGCAAGCCCTACACCACCATGGAGCACAAATGGGACGAAGCCTATGGCTACCTGTTCGGCCTTTCTCCCGATGCCGCCAGCCCGCTGAACACCCTGGGTAATGATGATGACTTCCTGAACAAATACCTTGGTCGGGTAGAAAATGACGAGGATTACGCCGGGATCGCCCAGCGTATTTTCGATGCCTTCAAGCGTGGCCGCGCCGCCATCGTGGCCGGCGAATACGAAGAACGTGACGCCCAGGCCGACATTATCCGGGAAGAGGTTTCCAAAGTAATCGCCATTCGGGCAGTTTACTATCTGATGCAAGGTAAGTTTAACCTCGAGGCTACGCCCGCAGCCTACGGCGCGGCCTTCCACGACCTCAGTGAAGGCTACGGCTTTATCTACAGCCTGCAGTTTACCCGTCGCCCGGGAACGGACGCACCCTACTTCAGCCGGGAAGAAGTCGCTACCCTGCTCGCAGAATTGACCACCCCCACCAACGGACTCTGGGAAGTAACTCCCGGAACGCTCGAAAGCATGGCCAATCAGATCACTACGCGCTTTGGCCTCTCGCTCGACGAAGCCGGTAGCTAACAACCTCGATCCGCAAGCGAGAAGAACGAGCCTCGCTTGCGGATATCTTTTTTGTGCATAATGAACTATCCCTTTCTCCCGTATCACACCCGATTGGTTATGAATCGTTTTCTTTATCTCCTTCCCCTGCTGTTCTTCCTCGCCTGCGACGACGAGGAGCCCGGTGGTGGCCCCAACACCGTCAATTTTGACCGCGCGGCCATGCTGGAAAGTTGGGCCGACGGCGCCATCATCCCCGCCTACACCACCCTGGAAGCCAGCAGCGAAACGCTGGCCACGGCGGCCAGTGACTTCAACGCCAACCCTGATGCCACTAGCCTGGAATCCCTCCGCCAGGCCTACCGGGAAGCCTACGTGGATTATCAGGCGGCGGCCCCCTTCATCATCGGCAAGGCCGAAGAAATCCGCTACCTCGAACAATTGAGCATCTATCCCTCTGACGTCGCTCAGATCGAGGAAAATGCCACGACGGGCACCCATAATCTGGACCTCCCCAGCGCCGTAGACGAACAGGGCTTCCCCGCCCTGGACTACCTCCTCTACGGCATCAGCGAGGAGGAGCTCCTCAACGGCAGCAACGCCGCAGCTTACCGAAACTACCTCATCGTGCTGGCCACCCGCATCCATACGCTCACCGGGCAAGTGCTGACGGACTGGACCGACAACGGATTCCGCGAGCAGTTCATCAGCAATTCCGGCAACAGCGCGACGGCCTCGGTAGACCGGATGGTGAACGACTTCATCTTCTACTACGAAAAGCATCTTCGCGCGGGTAAGGTCGGCATCCCCGCGGGCGTCTTCAGCAATGCACCCCTACCCGACAACGCCGAGGCACCGTACTCCGGGGATTTTGCCAAGACTCTGTTTACGGCCTCTTTTACCAACGTCCGTAATTTCTTCAACGGTCGCTTCGGTGGCGGCATCGGCCTGATTGACTACCTCGATGCTCTGGAGGTAGAGCGGGATGGCGAACTGCTCAGCGGAGTTATCAACGATCAGTTCACCCAAATTGAGCAACAACTGGCCAACGTGGGCGACGACTTCCGCAACCAGGTCATCGACGACAATACCGAGATGCTTCGGCTGTACGATGAACTCCAGAAGGCCGTCATCCTGCTCAAGGTGGACATGCTCCAGGCCCTCAACATCAACGTCGATTTCGTCGACGCCGACGGCGACTAACCAGCAACCAGGAACTAGCAACCAGCCACTTCCGCATGAAATTAGCCGTTTTCCGGATGGGTTTTGGCCTCATGATGTGCCTGAGTGTCGTTCGATTTTGGTGGAACGGATGGATTGAGCAGCTGTACCTGGAGCCTAAATTCTTCTTTTCTTACCAGTATTTCGCATGGGTAAAACCACTGGGAAACTGGACCTACGCCTTGTTCATCGTTGTGGGGCTGTCGGCACTGCTCATTGCCCTCGGTTGGCAGTACCGACTGGCCACACTCACCTTTTTCCTGAGTTTCACCTACGTGGAACTGATGGACAAGACCACCTACCTCAATCACTATTACTTCATCAGTCTGCTGGCCTTCGTGATGATCTGGCTCCCGGCGGCCGATCATTTTTCGCTGGACGCCCGCGGGAAATCCAAACCGCCCACGCCCGCCTGGGCCGTCAACGCCCTCAAAATATTTGTGGGTGTGGTGTACTTCTACGCGGGACTGGCAAAATTAAATTCCGACTGGCTACTGCACGCCCAACCCCTGGCCATCTGGCTTCCCGCCAAATATGATGTCCCTCTGCTCGGTGATCTGCTGCAACGGACCTGGGTGCATTACGCCTTCGCCTGGAGCGGCGCCCTCTACGATCTGACCATTCCCTTTTTGCTCCTCTGGCGCCCCACCCGCTGGCTCGCCTTTGGCCTGGTGGTCGTCTTCCACGTCCTGACCCGGGTCCTGTTCCCGATCGGCATGTTCCCCTACGTCATGATTGTGAGTGCCACCATTTTCCTCGACGAATCGGTTCATCAGAAGATCATCAGCTGGATAAAAATGCTGGGACAAAAAATAGGTTTGGGCGAGGGACCGCAGGTGCAAAGCACCCCCAAAAGAGCAAAGGCTTCCGGTAGCACCTTCTCAAAGGTAGGTCCCTGGGTGGTTGGGGCAGTACTGGTTTTCCACCTACTGTTTCCCTGGCGGTACCTGGCCTACCCAGGAGAATTGTTCTGGACCGAGAGCGGCTACCGCTTCAGCTGGCGGGTGATGCTGATGGAAAAGGCCGGCTACGCCAACTTCCTCATTGAGGACCCCGAAACCGGACGGCGGTTCAGCGTTGATAACCGCCAGTACCTGAACGGCTTTCAGGAAAAACAAATGAGTACGCAGCCGGACTTCATCCTGGAGTTCGCCCATTTCTTGTCCCGCACCCACCAACGGGAGGGGCAGCCGCCTCCGGCGGTGTACGTAGAGAGCTACGTTGCCCTCAACGGCCGGGGAAGCCGGCCCTACGTCCGGCCCGATCTGGACCTGACGACGATTACCCAAAACACCCCACGCACGGAGTGGCTCACTGAATTTACCGACCCGATCCATGGCTTATAAACTGCTATCCCTTGCGCTCACGGTGGTGCTTGGCACCTGCCCTCCGGGCCCACTGTTCGGACAATCCGCCCCCCAGCCATCCTCCCTCCTGCTGCGCCTGACGGACGGAGACCAGGGCGCGCCCGTGGCTACGGCGGAGGTGTACGTGGACGAAACGGCCGCCCTTTACGCTGCTGACCGGAGCGGGCGAGTGCGCATGCAGTTCGACGCCGGCCTGGCGGAGGTCAACCTGACCATTTTTGCGGAAGGTTACACCACCCTGCGACGGCAGGTCACGCTGACCGAAACAAGCCAGGAGTTGGCGGTGGCCATGACGAAACTAAGTCAAAACCTGAGCGCCGTCACGGTAGTGGCCGAAGGGCAACGGCGATTTGCGCTCAACCGCTTGCGGGCCGTGGAGGGCACGGCCATTTACGCGGGCAAAAAGACGGAGGTCGTACGGCTGGAGGCCCTCACCGTCAACCTGGCCAGCAATCAGGCCCGGCAGCTGTACGGGGAAGTATCGGGGCTGAACATCTACGAAAGCGACGACGCCGGCCTGCAGCTGAGTATCGGTGGCCGCGGCCTTGACCCCAACCGGACGGCCAGTTTCAACACCCGGCAAAACGGCTACGACATCAGCGCCGACGTCCTCGGCTACCCCGAAAGTTACTACACGCCACCCGCCGAAGCCCTGCGGGAAATCCAGGTGGTGCGCGGTGCGGCCAGCCTGCAGTACGGCACCCAATTTGGTGGACTGATCAACTTCGTCTTTCGCAAGCCCGAGCGGGAGCGGGCCTTTAGCCTCACTTCCCGGCAGACGGTGGGTAGTTTCGGGCTGTTCACCAGCTTTAACTCCGTTAGCGGCACCGTCGGGAAGCTGGGCTACTACGGCTACTACAACTACAAACGCGGGGATGGATTCCGGCCGAATTCGGGCTTCAGTGCCCACAACGCCTACCTTCATCTCGACTATCGGCTTTCGGAGCGCAGCAGCCTGAGCCTGGAATACACTTACCTCGATTACCTCGCCCAGCAGGCCGGTGGACTCACCGACGCCCAGTTTTACGCGGACCCAAGCTTCAGCAACCGCAGCCGGAACTGGTTTGCCGTCGACTGGCAACTGCTCAATCTCCGCTGGGACCAGCGCTGGGGCGACCGGACAAACTTCTCCCTGAACCTGTTCGGGCTGGACGCCGCCCGCAGTGCGGTGGGCTTCCGCACCAATCGGGTCAGCCAGACCGATGACCCGACGGCACCGCGGGATTTGCTCGTCGGCAACTTTGAAAACTGGGGGGCCGAAGCACGCTTGCTCCACCGCTACAAACTGGCCGCTCAATCCGCTGTATTCTTGCTGGGGGCCAAGCTCTACCGGGCCAACAATTCGGCCCTGCAGGGGCCGGGTACCGCCGCGGAGGACGCCGATTTCTCCCTGGCGCTGGACCGATTTCCGGCCTACCCCAATCAGTCCTCCTTCACCTTCCCCAACCGGAATCTGGCCCTCTTCGGAGAACACATCTTCTACCTCAACGATAAGTTGAGCATCACTCCGGGCGCACGCTACGAATACATCCGCACCGAAAGTGCGGGCTCCTTCCGGCGGATCGACTTCGACCTGGCGGGCAACCCCATTCGCGAGGAGGATTTTGCCGATGACCGCATCTTTGAACGCAATCTGTTGCTGGTGGGGCTGGGACTGAGCTACCGGCCCTCCGAAAGCACCGAATTCTTCGCCAACGCCAGCCAGAATTACCGCTCGGTCACCTTTAACGACATTCGCACCGTCAACCCCTCCTTCCAGGTTGACCCGGACATCAGCGACGAACGCGGCTGGACGGCCGACCTCGGCCTGCGGGGGGAAGCCAAACGGCTAGCCTACACCCTGAACGTTTTCGGACTACGGTACAATGACCGCCTCGGGGAAGTACTGCAGCCGGAGGTTCAGCTGAATGCCGACGGCATGGAGGTGGAAACCGGTCGGATCATCCGGCTGCGGGGCAACATCGGTTCGGCCCTCATCTACGGGCTGGAAAGCCTGGTGGAATGGAAAGCGCTGGATGCCCGCAGCAAAGGGGGAACGCCCTATACCCTGACGGCCTTCGCCAATACCAGCCTGACCCGCTCGGAGTATACCGCCTCCGAAATTGCCGGCGTAGTGGGAAAAGAAGTGGAATTCATTCCCCTGCTCAACCTGCGTTCCGGACTGCGCTTTGGCTACGGAGACCTGCTGGGCTCCCTGCAATTCAGCTACCTCTCCGACCAGTTTACCGACGCCAGCAACGCCCCCCAGGACCGGCGCGACAACCAAAGCGGCATCGTGGGCGTCATCCCCGCCTACGGCGTGGCCGATCTTTCCCTTTCCTACCGCTGGAAGGCCTTCACCCTGGAGGGCGGGATCACCAACCTGACGGACAATAGCTACTTCACGCGACGTGCTACCGGGTATCCGGGGCCCGGCATTATCCCCAGTGCCCCGCGGGCCTTTTACCTCGGAGTAGAAATTAGGTTGTAGGCTGGGGTTTATTGCTGAGTACCACCCGTTTCACCACCACTCGCGGGGGCAGCCGGTGGGTTTTGATTCCGGGTGAGGCTGAGCCTTGCCTGCATTTCTTCGTTCACCCAGGTGTGCATGAGGGCATAAAAGAGCTGCTCGTCTTCACTGGCAAAATTGAAGACATCCGGTGCCGAGAGTAGCATTTGCTGGCGTACGGCCGGCGAGATGGTTTTATACTGCTGGTAATCGTTGGCGAAGTTCTGAATGATCTCGTTGGTGGTTCCCAGCGACTCCAGATAGGCAAAATATTCGGGGTTCATGGCCGGGCAATAGTAGTTCACCTCCTTGCCGTTGGCGTCCCGGAAGCCGCAGGCGTCCGAAAAGAAGGGAATCTCCCGGATCAGGGACGCATGATCCCCCAGTTGGAACCGCCCGTCGAAGGGATACAGAGAATGAAAGGGTTCTTCCTCCAGAAAGTGGCCCCGCAGACGCAGCGCATGCTGTTGGTAGAGATAGGACAATGCTCGTTCCTGCCCCCCGTAATCCTGCAACCCCTGGTCAAACCGGGCTTTGAGCTCCGTGACCTTGGCCACGGTGGTCGAGTCCATGAACCTGGCCATGACCAGTTGGTCGTCCGACGAAGCATCACCCTGCGGCGGCTCGCCGCAGCCCGTGATGATCAGGAAGGAAGCCAGGAAAAATAAACTCAGCAAGCGGGTACCAGTGCGGCGCATAAATTGTGTTCTTGTTGTCGGGGACAAATTAGCAAAAAGAGTCCCACCTCCGGAAGGAGATGGGACCCGTAAGATTTTACATTTATGTACTTAAAACGATAATTTAAATAACCAACTTTGAGGGATGAAACATTTAAAAAATAAAAATTCATGAGAGACTATGCCTCCAGGTGAATGCTCACCTAAAGACCCAAAAACCGAAAATTCTTAATTGCCACCATCCCAGGGGAAGGTGCCGCAGTTAACATTTTGGATGGTGAAGGTAACTTGGTTACTGATTGGCTCATTACAGTTCGGGTTGGGCGGATTAATTGGGTTGGCGGTCAAGATGAGGGTGATCGACCCACGCGCACGATCTTCCGGGCTCGGTATGTAGGAAGTTGCAACTCCAAAGACGCCGGCTCCGTCATCAAACGAGCCCGTACCGTCGGGTGTGGACCACACACCGCCCAAGCCCATGGGAAGAATGCTGGCCCCCTGCGTCAAATCAACATCTTGAGTAGCACAAAGTGCCGCTGATGAAGCAACGGTAACCACCACGGGGCACTCCGTGAAACATGCTTCAGGAGCGTCATAAGCATCCACTTGGGCATCGGAACAAGTACTACTATTCTCGAATGCTGCCGTAAGGTCAACGCCCGTTACCCCATCACTAGTGATATCAAAAATGGTAAAGGTCTCCGTTCCTTCGGTACCTGCGGGAGTAAATACTTCATCAACTCCGTTGTCGGTAGTAATTCTGATGTCTTCGCCGGCCGGAGCATTAACGTAAGTGACTTCTACCGAAAGTGAATACGTATTATCCGCAGGATTACAGGGGCCAACATTCACTTCATCAATCACGATATCGCAAACACAGTCTTCCGGCGCAGTATAAGCGTCAGTATTCGTATCGGTACAGGTGGTAGTGGTCTCGTAACTCGCCGAAACATCAATGTCGGCGGTTCCATCACTAGTTAAACCTATAAGGGTGAAGGTTTCCGTACCATCAGTACTACCAGGTGTAAAGGTTTGACTCCCCCCATTGTCGGTCATAATCTCGATGTCTTCACCGGCGGGGGCATTGGCGTAGGTTATCGACACCTCGAGACTGTATTCTCCCGTGGCGGGATCACAAACACTCGGTGTGGCGCTGTTGACTGTGATCGAACAAGGCGTGCAGTCCATCGGAGCCGTGTAGGCGTCTTCCAATTCATCCGAACAACCCGTTGTCGTTGCATAGTTGGCCGTTACGTCAATGTCCATAACCCCGTCACTAGTGAGGCTGGTGAGCACAAAGCTTTCGGTACCATCCGTACCTGCGGGAGTAAAGGTCTGGCTACCTCCATTATCCGTGGTAATTTCGATATCTTCGCCCGCCGGTGCGTTGGCGTAGGTGACCGATACGGTCAGGGAGTAGGTATTCGTACCTGGATCACATACACTCGGTGTGGCGCTGTTAACCGTGATTGTGCACGGCATTGCCTGCACCACGCCCATATCTAGGGTATGGTTGTTTTGGCCCGGAAGGCCAGTTCTGAAGGCAATCACTCCCGTCGAGGAAGCATCGGAGTCATTCAAGTCTGTCTTGCGATCGTTGGTCGTTTCACCAACATCATAATCTTGAGTGGTAAAGGCGGAGACCGTATTATCAACGGCCTGGATGGAGGCAAGGGAGATGCGAATCTCATAACTCATTTCCGCTTGCACCTCCGTGAAACCATTTAACCAGGTCTGCGCACCGTCATCGTCGGTGCTGAAAACGAAGAAGCCATTTCCCTGTACGGGATCCGATGCAGTGGTCGTCTCGGCAACCTTGGTAAAATTCCCTGGACTCGTTTCTTTGAAAAGCTCGACCAATACTCCATTGATCCCGTTCTCGCCAGGGTCCTGACGGCCGTTCTCATTGGCGTCTACCCACAAGCGGTTACCAACCTCAATGGGTGCGCCTCCTCCAACGCCAATCACGTCACCCAAACCATTGCCTTTTGCAAAGGTACCCGAACCAGGAGTGGAAGCATAAATCTGCAGCGCTCTGAGACGACTGCCATCCGTAGAGGACATCTCAATCATACCCGCATTATTAAAGAAGTTCCAGTCCTCTAATGGGTCGTACGCGGACATTACTACCCTTTCTCGTCCGCTGTAGATAAACGCGCCCCCGAGACTAACCTCATCATGCCCCTGTTCACGGTTTTGCCACGGCGGAGCGGGATCAACGTCATTCACGTCCGTACTACATCCAGGCCGGGTGGGGCCATCTGGTGGCGCGTTGGTTGGACGGTAACGATCTCCAAAGAAAAATTCTCCACCGCCGGGGCCCTCTCCACGGCCGGCTCCAAAGGTTGGGCCGAAGGGAGCTCCGTTGGTACCGTTCGACGAATTATTCTCTATCACGAAAGTGCCGTCATTGAGAGAAATGTTCGGTGATGCCACCAGGATATCCCCCCCTCCATCAGCAGTAAAACGTGTATTAGCCCCCGTGGCTGCATTTGGATTTGGGGGAAGCTTTAGGTAGCCATGCTGGTCCGCAAAACGATCCCGGATGCCGACAACCATTCGACCATCCTCCATAAATTCGATGTCCGCAATTTGGGGTTGTGGGTAAGATTGTTCGGCAAGATTTCCGGTTCCAATTGTGGCATTTTGCCGGGTGAGAAATCCTGCGCGATCGTAAACGGGGGTCCAGGGATTAAATTCAGCATCAGCATTATTGCTACAAAAATCAATCGCTGAATTACGGCCATAATTAAGTGGAAACCTCAGCACTTGTCTAAACTGGTCGGTCACAGGATCAAATTCGTACACAAATCCTTCCAACTCATTGCGATTACCAAAATTGGATACCGTACTATTCGAAGCGTTAAAAGTTACCGTGGATTCGGCCGTTGACACCAGCCCTACATATACCTTACCTCGGTAATACTGTACGGCGAAGGGACGAATGTTAGTGTTTCTTGCGGCGGCATTTCCTGGCAATCCAGTTAGCCCCGTCAAATTACCCCCTGCAGGCCAACGAGAAATATCCCCCACTACGGGGGGCATGGGATTAACCGCCGTGCCACCAAGTTGTATTTCGTAGAGTCTGCGATCTGCAAGGTTGATAGTCCACAAAACATTATTTTCGGGATCGTAACTCAATCCGCCTAATCCGACCTTACCAACGGCATCGTAGGTAGCTCGATCACGATCAAAGTCCGTACCCGCAATACTTGGGTGAGGGTTAGCCCCTGCGGTATTCGCTCCGAATAGTGCATTGAGATCTACTAAGGTTGATACTCCAGTATTGGAGATCGGAGGCATTGGACCTGATCCATTGAGATCAATTTTATAAATGGCCCCCGTACCACTTGGGCCGAACGCAGTGTGCCTTTTGGTAAAAGCGGCGGCAAAAATGCTGTTCGAAGCTCCTGAATAAACTACTCCCATAGTAGCACCGATTTCTTGATGCTCGGCTACGTAGAAGGAAGTTGGACTAACCGTTCCGACCCCCGGTGCTAGTTGGGACACATTGGTTAGTACCAGTACATCTCCACTACTGTTGCTTCCGTTCAATGGCCCATCAACGTAACACGGAGTGGCTAAAAATAAATTGGAGCCGCTCACAAACTCTGCCGGACGATGCAGGGCTACGGGAATATTGTCACCCCGTGAGCCAAAGAAAACGGTCGTTGAGCCCGCAACACTGGGCTCAAGGCCTGCGGGTAAACCAGTTACCTCAACGCGGTATTCGTCCGTATTGCCGGGCGTAAAGGAATAATTTCCTCCCCCATCATCATCAAAAACGGTAGCGACTCCGGTGCTACTGTAGGCAGTAACGGTTAGGCCCGCTATTCCAGGCTCGCCCGTTCCGTCATCAGTACCATCACTGTCAAAGTCCTGGAAAATGGACACGCAGATGTCGTTAGGATCGTTGAAAACTACCGACGTCTCCGTAGCAATTTCACTCTTTTCGGGAGCGTCACCACCTGATTTCGTTGCTGGAAGTCCAGTTACGATTCCCCACACGGATAGTAAAATCCCCGTAGAAAGCAGCCATCGGGATGAGGTATTCCCCATCCGGCCTTTGATTGTTTGTTTAGGTCTTCTGTTTTTCATAAGATGTTAACTCAAAAATTCAAGATCAAAAGCAGGTCTACCGATGGCCATGGATGAAGGTCACCCAATAGTACCAGATCAACTCATAGCCTACATGTAGCCTTAGCGATGTAGTCATGGTTATTGCCAGGTTCACGAATATGATGCCGCGAATAAGAAGTAGAGATCTCCGTGATGGTCTTGCTTCAGAAGATAAACCATGCCAAATTGAACCACGAACAGAGAAGGAAAGGCCCCAGTCAAGCGAATTGCTGAACTCCGGAAGAGAGAGAGTACCCGCACGGTACTCCTCTCCTTTAGACAGGTTTGTCGGGTCGACTTTCATAAAACGCTAATTCGGACAGCACATATACTCCTAGTGACAAGTCACTAGAATAAAACAATCGCACGTAAAGAATTAGGGAGCCAACAAAGGCTTTTGAGAGAAATTTAGGTCTAATTTTTCATGCAATTAAAAACATCCAGTAAAAACTGGGTATACCAAAGATAAACAATGTTTGGAACATTACGGAACAAAAATACCTTGACCTAGTCGAATGATGCTAACATTCAGCTTTTTGCGTAAAAAAACCGTTAGGCTGCTTGACATTTACGAGGCTCTTGCCTTAGCATCGCTATCCAAGGGCAGCCCAAAAGTCCCTGAGGATTCTTGGTACTAAGTCAGCTAGACGCCACAAGGATATTGATCGTATGTTTCCCTACTCCAAAAAAAAAAACTGGAGCCCTAGAGTACTCTAGGGCTCCAGCTTCGCAATAAGGTTAATTATCAATTACTGCCTACGAATAAACCGCAAGCTTTCCTGGTAGCCATCTCCCTTGATCAACATGATGTAAACACCGGCTTTGAGGTTACTCAGGTCAATATTTAGTTGATCGCCGCGGAAGAATGAGGTTTGTTCCAGATGCTTCACGAGGCGTCCATCTGCACCAACAATATCGATGGAAACATTATCGACGGATTGGAAATTTCCGTTCACTTTTAAATTGATGGACTCTTGAGCGGGGTTCGGGAAAAGCTCCAGCACTGGAGGTCCATCGTCCGCATAAGCGTCCAGGAAGCTATTTTCCTCACGCTCCAGTCTCGCTCCACTGCTGCTGATGTTGATCGTGTAGTCTTCTACTTCACCGTAAGTGAAGGAACCACAGCTACTACCAACGTAGGCATTCCACTGCATAGAAATCCGTACCCGGGTATTCCCTAAGACAGCTCCGCTTGGGATGAGAATATTCCCGGTGCGGGTATTGGATCCTGCGCTCTGGAAAACAACTTCACCATTATCGGAGAAGTCACCATCCGCATTGTAATCGATGAAGACCGTCCAGAACTCATTGTACGAGCTTCCGTTGAAACCAGGCGTCAGGCTAATGGGTACCGATTCACCGCGATCAGCATTGAAGATAATACTAGTGAAGTCAGCGTATCCCCCGTTGTTTCCGGAGTTGTTCGTCTGGCCGTTGAAGGTCACTGACTGAATGAATTCGTAGTTAGTGCTGTTACCCTGAGAACCACAATATGATATGGGACAAGCGGCACAATCGGGGCCACCACAATCGACGCCCGTTTCGTTACCGTTCTGGATACCGTCGTCACAGGTAGGACAGGCGGCACAATCGGGGCCACCGCAGTCGACGCCCGTCTCCTGGCCGTTCTGGATACCGTCGCCACAAGTTGGGCTACAGCTTGATAAGGGAGAAGAGGTAATGATGCTAGAAACACAACTACCGTCAATAGCATCCCGGAAGGAAATCGCCACAGCGCCACCGGAAGCAGCAGTCGTAAAGTTTGTGCTAGTACCGGAAGCTACCCCTCCGACTACCTGGGCTCCATTCACCAGTACGTCATAAGAACCGCTTCCATTTGCTACCGTGGCAATTACCGTAATCGTGTAGACATCATCCGCCGTTGAGACCGTATTCTGTCCATTGCAACTTTCACTGATAATACTGCCGGAAACATCACAGGTCGGTGGCGGCGGGCTACAGGTACTCAGCACGCTAGTGGTACTGGTACCAGATACACAGCCATCGTTAGAAGCATCACGGAAGGTGATATCAGCAGTGGTGCTCGAAGCTGGAAGCGTGATGTTTGTGCTCGTTCCAGAGGCTACGTTTGCTACCACCTCAGAGCCGTCAACCAATACATCATAAGCTCCGCTACCGTTAGATACTGTAGCCGAAACGGTAATGGTGTAAATATCATCTGCGGTATCTACCGTTCCTTGTCCATCACAATCCTCACTATCAATATTACCGGTGATGCTACAAGGTGGCGGGCTACAGGTTGATAGTGTACTTGAAGTAATTGTTCCAGAAACACAGCTGTTGTCAGCGGCATCGCGGAAACTAATGTCCACCGTTCCGCCATCAGCAGAGACGGTAATCGTCGCATTTGATCCAGAAGGCCGGTTCGCGGCTACTTCATTACCGTCGACCAACACATCGTAGGCACCACTACCGTTAGAAACAGTAGCCGTTACGGTAATGTCATAAGTATCATCTGCGGTATTCACCGTTCCCTGTCCATCGCAGCTTTCACTAACGATTGACCCTGAAACCGTACAAGCAGGAGGACCAGCAGTAGTACCAAATGCCCAGATGGCTACTTGTTCCGTGGTATGAGAACGCTCGGAGTCAGCAATCTGGTCTTCATCAAAGGACAGGGTCAGCGAAGAAGAAGTGAAGGGGTTTCCGCCAAATAGTACTGGCCAACCACCGTCACCGCCGTCTAGTGCTGCCACACTGGCTACGGCCGCAGAAGTAGTACTGAGTCCACTCAGGCCATAGGTATAACCGTTAGAGGAGTTTGATGGTCCACGCACGATATCCGACCCGACGCCAGCGATATACTCCGTACCCTGAATAGTACCAGTACCGGCTTCAATCACGATGTAACCGATGGTTTCTGATGCGCGCGTAATGTCAGAATCTTCCCCTACGTGCTTACCCGCAGAGAAGGAAGAGCTCGTCGGAGGCGTTGTTCTGGACGATCCGGAAGCGGCCCAAAATACGGACCAGTCATTGTCATTAGCGGTCATTACCTGACCAAGTACTACTGGACTAGAGTAGGATTGCTGGTAGGATTTGCTCTGAAGCGACCAGCCATTTTTTCGAGAGGTAACGCTTTCAACTGTTTTGACAGCTTCAAGCTTGATGCCGTCATTAGCTACCGTGTAAACACCTTCTTCCACTACGACGTAGTGTACCAGGTAGGATCCGATGGAAGCATTGGAGGGATTCTGTACCCTGAGTTCAAATGAACTTCCGCTTGCGTTACGTACTCGGGTTACTACGGGAGTAGTAGAATTGTTGGGTAACACCGGAGTAGCCACTACAACCATTGAATTGTAGGAGTTACTGAGGGGCACACTGATCCACCCATTGCTGGCCGTTACTGTTCCCCGCTCAAACTGGAAGCCAACCGTAGGACAGGCACTACATTCCGGACCGCCACAATCTACGCCGGTTTCCTGCCCGTTTTGGATTCCGTCCGAACAGCTGGGGCTGCAGCTCACCAGAGTGGAGCTGTTGACGGCGGAAGAAACGCAGCCATTATCCGAAGCATCCCGGAAGGTAACGGCAACGCTGGATCCAGAAGCAGGAACCGTGAAGCTGGTGTTGGAACCAGAGGATACATTAGCGACCACTTGGCTGCCGTCAACTAATACATCGTAGGCACCGCTGCCATTAGCGACCGTAGCGTTTACGGTGATGGTGTAAATGTCGTCTCCCGTGGCAGCAGTATTCTGGCCATCACAGATTTCATTAACGATGAAACCAGAAACCACACAGGGGGGTGGTGGGCTACAAGTACTGAGGATACTGGTGGTGCTGGTGCCTGATACACAGCCATTATCCGTCGCGTCGCGGAAGGTAACTTCTGCCGTCGTACCGGAAGCGGGCAGGGTAAAGCTGGTGCTGGTGCCGGAGGTCACGTTGGCCTGAACCTCGGTACCGTCTACCAATACGTCGTAGGCGCCGCTGCCGTTAGCTACCGTGGCGGATACCGTAATGGTGTATACATCATCGGCCGTGTTAACCGTACCCTGGCCGTCGCAGCTTTCGTTCATGATGCTACCCGTTACGCTACATACGGGAGGTGGCGGGCTACAGGTGCTTAGTACACTGGTGGTACTCGTAGCAGATACACAGCCATTGTCCGTCGCGTCGCGGAAGGTTACGTTTGCGGTCGTTCCAGAGGCCGGCAGGGTGAAACTCGTGCCAGTGCCGGAAGCTACGTTTCCCTGAACCTCGGTCCCGTCAACCAATACGTCGTAGGCACCGCTGCCATTGGTAACCATAGCGGAAACCGAAATGATGTAAATATCATCGGAGGTATTCACGGTGCCCTGCCCGTCACAGCTCTCGTTGGTAATGCTGCCCGTTACCTCACATGTAGGTGGAGGGGGGCTACAGGTAACCAGGGGGCTGGAAGTGATCGTTCCCGAAACGCAACTGTTATCACTGGCATCCCGGAAACTGATGTTTACCGTATTTCCATCCGCAGGGCGCGTGAAGGAAGTATTCGATCCTGAAGGACGGTTGGCCGCAACTTGGGAGCCATTGACCAGGAGGTCGTAAGCGCCGCTACCATTGGTAACCGTAGCTGTAACGGTAATGGTATACACGTCATCCGCGGTGTTTACCGTTCCCTGGCCATCACAATTCTCATTAACGATGGAGCCCGAAACGGCGCAGGCCGGTGGAGTAGAATAATCAACAATTCTGAAGGCATCAAAATAAAACCCATCTGGACGAAGTCCGCCAGATGAAATTGACCAAAAGCGAAAGCGGACCGACTGACCAGCATAAGCGGAAAGATCAACGTCCTGCCAGGTCCAATTTTCGTTTTCCCGGAAGGCGGGCGACCCACTTATGTCTGAGGTAGAATTTGTACCAATTGTTGACCATGAACTCCCCCCATTCGTACTAATTTGAAGCCGTATGTAATCGGTTGTTCTATGTCCTTGCCACTTTGCGGCAAATTCAAGTCGGGGGTTAGAAGTACCCGCAAGAGAAACGGAGCTGTTCATGGCAAACGCCCGGTTTTGGCTACTGGAAGTATGACTCAATCGAGAATCAACAAAGCAGTTGTTACCCGTATAGGTATCTTCATTGGAGGCCTGCCAAGTAGTACCAGAACCCTGGTTTACCCAGTTTCCGTTCCCTCCTTCCGCGTCGTCGCTAAACAGAACATTTCGTTCCCCAACGGTTACGGAGAAGCTGTCAGAATTTGAGGTTACACCGTCCTGGGTAACTTCAACGAAGAAGGTTACCACCGTACCTGCGGGAACGCCGGCACCGACGCTAAACTCAAACGGTGTGGAGTTAGATACCTTGGCCCGGGAAGCGATGTTGCCGTAAGACTGAGAACCTACCACTGCCGTAACGCCGGGATTGTCCGTGGTCAGTGTCACCTGAACGTTGTTAGCCGTACGGGAGAGTCCTTTATTGAAGATCTCAACACCAAGTTCAAGGTTATCTGCGCTGGAAAGGCTGGAGCCGTTCAGCACTTGGAAGCCCTGGAAATCAGCGTAAGCCCCCGCCACCCAGGTAGCGTGTTCGTACGCCAAGAGTTGCTCATTCACCAGAGGAATAATTTCCGGTATACTGGGCCAAAATCCGGTTTCGCCTATCTCGGGCGTCCAGGTTAGGGCACCCGTAGCTTCATATATCCAGTTCTGAGTCGTTCCGCTAGCGTAACCAAGAATCACGTCAGCATCGCCGTGGATGTATTCATTTATGCTCATTGCCTCCGCCATGACTTCCGCATGGATCGCAAATTCTTGCTGACCATTGCTAAAGTCGGGCCCTAACCAGTAACCACCAGAAGTATGCGTAGTGTAGGCAATTGAAGGCTGCACAGCGTTCACAAAATCACGCACGGCTTGGGACTCCAACTCTGAGAATACCGAAGGGCCACGGTAGGAATCCGAGCAGGGGTTACTGCTTGAACCACTCCCCCCCCAATCGGTATCGTAGTTCCGGTTGATATCTACGCCCCGGCAAGAGCTTCCTGAGTTTACCCGACGGTTTTTCCGCCAGAAACCACCACCATTAGGGTTGGTTTGTTCATTGTAAACATAACCATCTGGATTGACACAGGGTACGAAATAAATTTCCCGATTGTTGACCAAATATGTCAATTCTGGATCAGAACCGTAGTTTTCTAAAAGGTGGAACATATAATTGATCACCGTCGCTCCAGATGCCGGCTCACGGGCGTGATGCAGGGCATCAACGTAGAACACTGCTTCCGATGAGGATTCATCAACTGAAGGATTATCGGAGATCTTGACCGCCCAGATGGTTCGGCCTTGAGCGGTAGTACCGATGCTAAACTTCTCCGTAATCAGACTTGGATAGAGACTACGCATCTCGTCCAATTGGGCAATCAGTTCATCAAAGGTGTAGAATCCACCCATACTACCAAGTTCAAAGCCCGCCGTCGCTGACTTTTGGTCCGGGGCATTGGGGTTATACTTGGCCATGTCCAGGAGGTTCCTCTGCTCAATGAAGAAGGCCATATCCTTGACCGTCACTTCGTAGTCGAGCACACTCGCCTGGAGCTTAGGAATATCAGTCTCTGGAATAACGAGTTTATTGAGACCAACGTGAGGATGGAAGTGGTCCGTATCCAATTCCAGGGACTCCAGATATTCTGCAGCTTGTGTGGTAGGAAGTTGAACTTCAACTTCCACATAGATGGGGGGAGCTTCTTGCGCAGAAAGGATGGTTGCCAGTAAACAACAAGCGACCAAAGGTAAAAGGGCGCGTAGGTTAAAATTCATGTGGATGAGAGTTTTCAAGACAGCAATTCAGTAGTAAGTGAGTACAAAGACCTTAAAAGAAAATCAGTTGTTCTGACCACCACTAAGTTTAATCGATCCCGTGCCTTTAGCACGGTTCGTGAACCGTGGGAAAAAGGATGGGATAGTTCCCAGCGTAAGTCTATTGGTCAACCACATTCATGGAGAACACCACCGAAAAGAAAGTCAGGTCACTAAAATTTTCCGATCGCACAGCTTAAAGTAAGCTGCTCCTTACCCGCACTTACCCCAATTGGACAAGCCGAGAGAGGAAGTCAAAATTGCGATTGAGAAATTATGGAACAATCCATTCTAATGCTCGACATAACACAAAAGTGATCGGTACAACAGGCTACAAGTAGCATGCACACCCGAAAATAGTCAACCAGAAAATGGACAACGGAAAGCTTCCACAAAAAGGTGGATAGCCAAGCCAAGAATTAGACCCAAACAAGAACAGCTACCAGCACCAGATAGCAGGCTAAGGCAATAGGAAATCCTTACCGCATTCTAGACACAACAGCAATTCTGAGAATTGGAGGCCTATGGTTTTCAAGAGAGACTAAAAATAATTCAGACAGCACCAAGAGGAAAAGTAATGCAAACATCACCTTTCCACTACTTGTGCAGTAAAGATAGACTAATTCTGTAATTACAAAAGGGAATGAAAATAATTCACTCGAATTGATTCAATCCCGTGAACTCTTATTTCATCTCCACCCGCCGCGTTTCCGGCAACAATTCGTTGCGGATGGCCACCTGCCGGGCCACGTTTTTGGCCACCTTCATCCAGGCCTCCCGGGTCACCTGGTCCTCCTTGTTGACGAAGGCGGGCTTGCCCTCGTCACCCCCCTCGCGGATGGACTGCACCAGGGGTATTTCACCCAGCAGCATGCTCTGGCTCTTCTTGGCCAGGGTCTTACCGCCTCCCTTTCCAAAGAGGTAGTACTTGTTATCGGGTAGTTCCGCCGGGGTGAAGTAGGACATATTCTCGACTACCCCCAGCACGGGGACGTTGACACTGTCGAGGAAAAACATATTCATGGCCTTCACGGCGTCCGCCAGGGCTACTTCCTGGGGGGTAGTGACCAGCACGGCACCGGTCACCGGCACGGTCTGGACCAGCGTAAGCTGCACGTCGCCGGTGCCGGGAGGGAGGTCCACCACGAGATAATCCAGCGGTGGCCAGATCGTTTCCTCGAAGAACTGTCGGATGATGCCCGCCAGGCGCGGGCCGCGCAGGACCACGGCCTGTTCCGGCTCCACGACGAAGCCGGTGCTCATGACGGGCATGCCGTAGGCAAAGAGCGGTTTGATCTTCGGTTTGCCGTAGACCCGTTCCACTTTGGGCTTTTGTCCCTGCAGGCCAAGCATCGTCGGGGCGGAGGGGCCGTAGACGTCGGCGTCCAGCAGGCCCACCGTGCCCCCGAGTTCCTGGAGCGCCAGGGCCAGATTGACCGCCACGGTGCTCTTCCCTACCCCGCCCTTGCCACTGGCTACGGCGATGATGTTGCGCACGTGCGGCAGGGGATTGTTGGTTTTGGGGCCGCCACTCCCCTGCCCCGCGGCGGCGGTAGCCGCCGGGTTCTGCATGTGGACGTGGACGTTGGCCTCGGGATAAACTTCTAGGATGGCTTCCTGGCAGGCAAAATTGAGCTGCTGCTTATAGTCAGCATCCAGCTTGGGCAATTGCAGCGTAAAGGATACGTTCGGAGCGTCCACCTTCAGGTGCAGGACCATATTGGCCGTAATGAGGTCCTGGCCCGTGTTGGGGTCCATGACGGTGGACAGTGCTTTGACGATTTTGGAAGATTCCATCACTTCAGTTGGGTCTGGGAAGGGAACGAACGGAAAGACTTAGGGTTGAATGGGATGACGAATTCTCCGATCAATCTTTCAACGGGACCGAATAATCAATATGCCTTGCCGGGACACGGAATATTCCGGTTGTTGCCCGCCATAAGCTACAAGAAACACCTGGCACCCGCCCAAAGACCCTGAGTAAATCGTGAATCTCTTCAAGGAAGCCCCCGGTCCGACTTGGCCGGGGGATTTTTGGTTAGGATTCAGGAGTGAGGACTTAGGATCAAGGATTTAAACATGATGCGACGGAGCGCAGGTGCAATGATTTGAGGTTTCAGGATCTAGGCTTAAGGATTTAGGATTCAGCCTAAGGTTCTGGGCTTGAGCAGCGGATGGCCCTCCTTCAACCAGCAACTCAGCAATCGGCAACTCAGCAACCAGCAATCAGCAATCGTCCGGCCCTGACACATTTAGCCTCCCCCGCACATCCTTTTCATTGCCCTAACCGTTGTACCTTGCACCTGCGTTTACGCCAACCTTAGAGCTTGTTCGGATTTTAGTCGTCTGACCGAATTTGAGATTTTTTTGGTGGTAGCAAGGCGGGAAAACCGGAATTTAGCAGCGCTAAATGAGGATTTTACCAACGAAGCTAGCGCCAAAAAAAGCCAAATGGAGGTCGATTACTAAATTCCAAACAAGCTCTTAACTCCAACCCCAGAAAAGCAATGGTCTGATTGCGTCGGGCGCATTCGTTAGCTTTTCATCAATCCCCGAGCTCCGCGCGCCGGTTTTATTTGTACGCTACCCTAATGAAGGTTCACTACCAGTTAGATCAACTTCCCCGTTTTCGTCGTGCCGTGGTCACCATCGGTAGTTTTGACGGCGTCCACCGCGGGCACCAACAACTGCTGAAACGGATTCAACGACTGGCCGAAAGACGGGGAGGCGAAAGTGTGGTCATCACCTTTGATCCCCACCCGCGAACGGTGCTGCAGCCGGACGACGACAGCCTCCGGTTGCTGACCACCATCCAAGAAAAAATCAAGCGCTGCGAAGCTTCCGGCATCGATCATTTGGTGGTGATCCCCTTCACCCGGGAATTCAGTAAGCAGACGCCGGAGGAATACATCGAAAACTTCCTGGTAAAGTACTTTCAGCCGGATCGGATCGTGATCGGCTACGATCACCGCTTCGGCAAGGACCGGAAGGGCGACATCGCCTACCTGCGCCACCACGGCAAGGAACATAAATACGAGGTGATCGAGATTGCCCCCCAGGAGGTGAACGACATTACGGTCAGCTCCACCAAAGTCCGCAACGCCCTCCTGAAGGGAGAAGTAGCGCGGGCCTGGGAGCTGCTGGGCTATGCCTACCAGATTTCCGGCGTGGTGGTGGAGGGGCAGCAACTCGGGCGAACCATCGGCTTCCCCACCGCCAACATCCAACCCGACCACCCGCTGAAGCTGATTCCCGCCAACGGAATCTACGCCGTGCGGGCCATCCGGGGCGATCAGCTGCTGGACGGCATGCTCTACATCGGCGATCGTCCGAGCCTGGAAGACGGACGGGGCATCACCATTGAGCTGAACCTCTTTGATTTTGACGAGGACCTCTACGGAGAGTCCCTCACCATCGTCTTCATCGATTACGTCCGGGAAGACCGAAAGCTGGACAATATGGAGGCCCTCAAGCACCAGTTGGCGGCCGACAAGGTGGCCACCCAGGCCGTGCTGGCTTCCAGCAAAAATCCCGTTGCCGAAAGACGGCGCAAGGAGCAGGAGAACGGGCCGGACACGGCCGTGGTCATCCTCAACTACAACGGACGCCACTTTCTGGAGAAGTACCTCTCCCTGGTGGAGGAATCTCTCCCCGAGTACGCCCGGGTGGTGGTGGCGGACAACGCCAGCACGGACGATTCCGTGATCTGGATGCAGGAACATCATCCCCAGGTCGAACTGATCACCCTGGAAGAAAATCACGGCTTTGCCGGTGGTTATAATCAGGCACTTCAACAAGTAACCGCCGAGTTATACGTGCTGTTGAACAGCGACGTCCGGGTAAGTCCGGGCTGGATCGAGCAGATCACCCCCCTGTTCAAGGACCCGACCATCGGAGCGGCGCAGCCGAAGGTTTTGGCGGAAGAAGATCACGACCGTTTTGAGTACGCCGGAGCGGCGGGTGGCTACCTTGACTATCTGGGGTATCCCTTTTGCCGGGGCCGCATCTTCGCCCACACTGAACGGGACGAGGGGCAGTACGACGGCAGGACGGAAGTCTTCTGGGCTACGGGAGCCGCATTTTTTGTGCGGGCGCAGCTCTTCCACGATCTCGGGGGCTTTGAGGCGGAGTACTTCGCCCACGCCGAAGAAATTGACCTCTGCTGGCGGATGAAGCGCGCGGGCTACCGGGTGATGGTGGAGCCAGCGGCCACCGTATATCACGTGGGTGGCGGAACCCTGTCCTACAACACCCCCCGAAAAACCTACCTGAACTTCCGCAACACTCTGGTGACCAGCTTCAAGAACGAGCCCACCAGTCGCCTGATCTGGTGGCTGCCCGTACGCTTGCTTCTGGACGGGCTGGCCGGGCTGCTCTTCCTCAGTCAGGGGAATTTTGAGCACATTCGGGCCATCGTGGACGCTCACTGGCACTTTTTCCGGAATTTCACCATGTGGCGTCACCGAAGGAAAGACCGACAGGCGCAGATCAATGCGGCCGCCATTGGGCTGAGCCGATCGGAGGAAGGACGCATTTCGGACAGTATTGTCCTGCACTACTACCTGCTCGGCCACCATCGTTTTGCCGAAATTTATACCGAGCAAATTAAGGTTCAACCCATTGAAGTCCGGCGGCAGTAATTGGAGTTCGTTAAGGTATAGACGGGCCGCACCAGCGAAATTTCACTACTGCTTTGCGGTGTTGGGAATCGTAATTGACCGGGCATTTGGGGCCGTGGGGGAAGGGTCCTTTTGCATCTTTGCGGACCACCAGAAAATCTAACAGATGCCAATGCTCAATTTTGGCGGCGTTGAAGAGAACGTCGTTACCCGCGAAGAATTCCCCTTAGACAAGGCCCGAGAAATCCTTAAAGATGAAACCATTGCCGTGATCGGATATGGCGTTCAGGGCCCCGGTCAGAGCATGAACCTGAGAGACAACGGCTTCAACGTCATCGTTGGTCAACGCAAAGGAGGCGCCAGTTGGGACAAAGCCGTCGCCGACGGTTGGATTCCCGGCGAAACGCTCTTCCCCATTGAAGAAGCTGCCGCCAAGGGCACCATCATTCAGTATTTGCTATCCGACGCCGCCCAGATTGAGGTGTGGCCCACGCTGAAGCCCCACCTTACTCCCGGCAAAGCCCTGTACTTCAGCCACGGCTTTGGCATTACTTATAACGAGCGCACCGGCATCATTGCTCCCGAAGACATTGACGTCATTCTCGTGGCCCCCAAGGGCTCCGGTACGAGTTTACGTCGTTTGTTCCTGGAAGGCCGTGGGTTGAACTCCAGTTTCGCCATTGCCCAGGATGCTACCGGCCGTGCTTACGAGCGGGTCATTGCCCTCGGTATCGGCGTTGGGTCCGGCTACCTCTTTGAAACCGACTTCCGCCGGGAAGTTTACTCCGACCTTACCGGAGAACGCGGCACCCTGATGGGCGCCATCCAGGGCATTTTCGAAGCCCAGTACCAGGTGCTGCGGGAAAACGGACACACCCCTTCCGAGGCCTTCAACGAAACCGTGGAAGAGCTGACGCAGAGCCTGATGCCCCTCGTCGCCGAAAACGGTATGGACTGGATGTACGCCAACTGTTCCACCACCGCCCAGCGCGGTGCCCTGGACTGGAAAGATAAGTTCCGCGACGCCACCAAGCCGGTCTTCGAGGACCTTTATAAGAGTGTGGCTACCGGAGAAGAAGCCCAGCGTTCCATTGATTCCAACTCCCAACCGGACTACCGGGTAAAGCTGGAGGCGGAACTCAAGGAACTCCACGAAAGTGAAATGTGGCAGGCGGGCCGGACGGTTCGCAGTCTGCGCCCCGAAAACAAGTAGGTGTCGGTGGCCCACGGGCAGTAGCCCGCAAGAACAATCGTTGGAATCTATACTTCCCCTGCCGGTAACCCATCTCATGAGTTACCGGCAATTTTTTTATTTTAGAATATGTCTGCCACTACCACTCCTCTCGTTTCCGTTGAAGCCGTCACCCGGGCCCGCCGCCGTTTGCGGGGAGTAGCCCTGCACTCGCCCCTCCAGCGGAGCCATCGCTTGAGCGAACACTACGGGGCCGAAATCTACTTCAAACGGGAGGACCTACAGGAAGTGAGGAGCTACAAAATCCGGGGTAGTTACAACAAAATGTCTACCCTAACGGCCAAGCAGCGGGAACGCGGCGTGGTGTGCGCCAGTGCGGGCAATCACGCCCAGGGCCTGGCCCTGGCTTGCGCCAAAATGGGGGTTAAAGGCGTCATCTTTATGCCGGCGGTGACGCCGGCCCAGAAAATCCGCAAGGTGCGGGCCTTTGGTAAAGAATTCGTGGAAATTGAACTCGTTGGCGACACCTACGACGATGCCTACAATGAGTCCCTGAAGGCCGCCGAGGAACGGGGACTTACCTACGTACATCCCTTTGATGACCCCGACACCATTGCCGGACAGGGCACCGTGGGACTGGAAATTCTCGACGACCTCACCCAGCCGGTTGATTACCTGCTGATGGCCGTGGGCGGCGGCGGTCTGAGTGCCGGTGTCGGCAGCGTCTTTCGTCAGCTAAGTCCGGAAACAACCATCTACGGTGTGGAGCCTTCCGGAGCAGCGGCCATGCACGCCAGCTTCGCGGCCGGGGAGATCGTGACTCTGGAGAGGATCGATAGCTTTGTGGACGGCGCGGCTGTCCGACGGGTCGGAGACCACAACTTCCCCATCGTGCGGGAAGTGGTTAAGGACATCTTGCTGGTCCCGGAGGGACAGGTCTGCGGCACCATGCTGGAACTGTACAATGAGGAGGGACTGGTCGTGGAACCCGCCGGGGCGCTCTCGGTCGCCGCCCTCGATCAGCTGGAAGACATCAAGGGAAAAACGGTGGTCTGCGTAATTGGTGGCGGGAACAACGACATTACCCGCACGGCGGAAATTCAGGAAAGAGCCCTGCTCTGGTCGGGCATCAAGCACTACTTCATAATAGAATTCCCGCAGCGCGCGGGGGCACTGCGGGAATTCCTGAACATCCTCGGGCCCGAGGACGATATTACGCATTTCGAGTACACCAAGAAGCACAACCGGGCCGTGGGCCCGGCCCTGGTGGGCATTCAACTGGCCAGCGAAGATGAGTTTGGCCCCCTGGTGAAACGAATGGAAGACAGCGGCATTCAGTTTGAACACATCAACGAGCAGCCGCTGCTCTTCGAAATGTTTATTTAGCGGCCTTGGCTACGGGGAAGCCAACGATGAGGTCATCCCACATCAGCTTTACCATTTCACCGTCAATGGTGAAGTCCATTCTTTCGGCCTTGTCTTCGTTAGGCATGCTGACACCGGACACACGTAGCGCGTCCTCGGCGGCGTTGTAGTCGTAGGCACCCCACTGATCGGGAACCTTGTTGAAGATGATCGTCCAGCTGTCGCGGGAGTCGGGCAGCGTGAACAGGGAGTAAGTTCCGGCGGGCAGCGTCTCGCCCTCCGCGCCTACGGCAACGTCTTCCCCGAAGGTAATCCGGGTAGCTTCGTTGGCGCCCGTGCGCCATACTTTAGCGTAAGGCACCAGGTCTCCGTAAATCACCCGTCCGTTGACGGCGGGGCTTCCGTAATTGATCGTCACCGGAACCCCGGCTACGGCACCGGAAAGTTCTTTCCGGGGGCTTTTGATCGTACCGTCAAGTACTTTGACCTCAAACCCATCACCAACCATTGTCTCAGCGTCGCTCACGGCGTTCATCACCTCGTCGGCCGTATCGGCGGCAACGTCGGTGGTTTCCTCCACCGCGTCGGCCACGGCTTCTCCGGAATTATTGCAAGCGGTCAACCCCAGGATCAGCAGGGCGAAGAGTAAAGTTGTTCTGAGCATAATTGTAGTAATTGGTTTAGTGGGGATAACAGTTGAACGCCGGAAAGGTCGACGGAATTGTTAATTTTTTTAAGGTTTTATCCGGTGTAAAGCGGATTAGACTTTGATTATTTCGTCCTAAATGTATCTACTTTACCCACAATTTATCCGATAAACTTTCTTTTGGGGTATCCGACGATTCGTTCCGGAGAATTCCCCCGTTCCTTATGTCAAGATTCGCCATTTCCGACATTCACGCTTGTCCACAAACCTTTACCCGATTACTGGAGAAGATAAAACTCACCAAAAACGACGAACTGTTCCTACTCGGCGACTTTGTGGACCGGGGGCCGGACGACCTGGGGGTGGTGCAGCAAATCTGGCGCCTGCAAAACCAGGGCTATCGGGTCCGGTGTTCCCGGGGCAATCACGAACAGATGTGGATCAATGGTGTCGGGGCCAGACTGGACCCCGCTGATCCAAGGTTTCGGATGGTCGTCAACTGGATGGATAAACTCCCCTATTTCATGGAGACGCCCGGCTATCTTTTGGTCCACGCGGGCCTGAATTTTCGCCACCCCGATCCCATGGCCGATCAGCAGGCCATGATCTACAAACGTTATTGGCAATACGATATTAATTACGATTGGCTGGGGTCAAGGATTATCGTCCACGGCCACACACCGGAGCCCCTCCGATCCATAAAGTTTGGTATCGGTCGCATGCAGGAACGCCAGTGGGTTTGCATCGACAGTGGGTGCAGCCATCCGCCGGAGAATGGCTTTGGTTACCTGACGGCGCTGAACCTGGACACCGGAGCGGGTTTTCACGTACCGAATGTCGACGGACACGCCTAGTGCATTTGGGTAAGGACCATGCGTAATCGGTGGATAAGCACCGGGGGCTCAGAGTGCTCGTGGTTCCAAAATTAAATAGCACCTTGGGTCAAGTGGAGTAGCTTACCCTTAGGCAATGTCCCCGGGTTCTGCGGGGCGCTTAGGGGCCACTGGTTTTTTAGAAATTGCCACGGGGTGCGGGTGCCGGGTGTATGGGTACGGCCGGGTTCATTTCAACGGAACCTTAATTCATTCGTCGGAGTAGTTCAATAAATACCCGTAGTTCTTTCCGCTTGTCCGGTTCCCGGTGAAGATTGTGCGGATAAAACCCGAAGTAGTAGGTATTAGGAGCGGTTATTTGGGGTCGCGTGTTGCCGTCCCGGCCAAAGCCAAAGACAATCATCCCGTCAGAAGACTTCAGCCCCGCGGCTTCCGCCCCCATGTAGGCCAGTAAATCAGGGTGATCGTCGGCTTGCTGCTGGACGGCAAAGAAGACCCGAGGAGTATTTTTGTCTCCGAAGTAGCACCAGGATTCGTTGAGCAACCGGGGGCCACCCTCCATCAGATTGGGGGTTTGGTAGCTGATGCTGTCTGCCGTTCCCCAGTAGGCCTCCGCGGGGTGGTAGGTTCCGCCCACCGGCCCCTCGTACAGAATCCAGTGGGGCAGTTTCGGATCCGTCTTCAGTAGTTCCATGCGTAGGTAGGTGTCCCAAAAGGTGAATTCCCAGACAAACTTTCCCGAATTGCTCACGCAACGAATCCGGTTTTTGGCCACCTTTTTCACCGATTGGGTGGCCGAAAAGCCCGGGTGCCCGGCGCCCTCGTCCCTACCGGGCAGAAAGACCATATTGGGAAGACCCCGGAAGGCGTTACCGGCCGACCCGGGTACCGTTTTGTTCCTGGCGGGCCGGTACGCCACCCAGTCCCAACCATCTTCATCGATGATCGACGAAAAGCCCCCGGCCAGGCGGTCCAGAAAATAGGTAGCCTTTGGGGTGGTAATCTTGTAGTGGGCCACCCCGTATAGCACGGTTTCTTCAATCCTGACTTTCTTGGCGGGCGGAACCAATCGACAGAACCGGGAAACATCAACTACCTCAATCGACATCTGACCCTCCAAAGGTTGCCAATGTAAACCGGTTTCGCCGGTTAGTGCTTCGCCGTAAAGGGGCCCCAGGTTCAGGACAATAAGGAGGAGCGGAAGCCCAATGCACAAACGTGTGATCATGGCCGTTGGTAATTTTTGGTCTTGAACAGAAGGTTCCCACCTTGACCCAACTGATGCCGGAAGTGGTGGTGCGTTTCAGTATCATGACGGTCCTCTCGCCCCCTAACCACGACCATCCCCGGAGCAGGGGACCATCTTTCCCCTACGTTCCGTACCGTAGGAGCACAAAAAGCCCCGTAAATTACCGGCAAAAAAGTGCGCCTCCCTTCCCTGATTCTTCTCGCCACCTTGCTCCTCTCCTGCGGAGGGCAAGACTTTGATGCATCTTCCATTCCCCCCGATCAACTGGAGGTGGAGTTGAGTTTCCTGCGGATGAAGGACCACGGCGCTTTGGAGCCCGTGCTGGAGCCCCTGCAGCTCATTGATGGCTGGCAATTTTATGTGGCGGGATACCAGAAGACCTCCGCACTTGGCCGCGAACCGAGCGCCGTCTACACCCTCACCGACCGCGCCGGCATCACCTACTTGCTGGATGAATTACAGCATCCCGAGATTGCCCAAAAGCTGGAAATCGGCACCTATGGTTTTGGACGGGGTCGCATTGAAGAGGTTAAAAGGGACCTGGTGAAGGGAGAAATCACGGGAAGACTGCGCTTGTCCGGCTGGCAGCCCCGCAAAGAGTGAGAGCTTGTTTAGGTTTTACTTTTCTGACCTATGGGGGTCAATTAGTAAAATCCAAACTAGCGCCAAATTTCAGCCTAGGGCCACGAGGGTGAACAAGAAGGCAAGGTAGGTCCACAACAGGCCAAAGACCACGTGTACCGTGGTTTCAAAGGTCTTTCCTTTCCACAGGTCCGGGGAGTAAACAAAAAACTGGAAGCACCAGCGCAGGCCCCAGAAGACGGCCAACCCAATCGCCAATTTTCGCCCCAGCGGGGTGCCCACTATTTCCGGAGCCGACGTCAGGCATAACAGTCCGATCAGGCCCACCGTCAGGGCAATAAAGAAGGTGTGCACCTGCATCATTTGCCGGTTGATCAATTGCAGGCCGGCCAGCTCTTCCCTCCAGTTGAAATACCGGGGAAAGATGACGTGAATGATGGCCAGCACCAACAGAAGGCCACCCACGATTTGAATTTGTACTTCCATCAGGTCACAAGATAGTAGGCGCGCAAGAAGGGGGTGAGACGATGTTCCTCACGAATGGTCCATCCCGCCCGGGAAAAAGTCGTCCGCCATTCCCGTGGGGCGTAGAAATGCAGGTAGCCTAGGTTGAAGGCCAGAAAGTTTATCCAGTCGCGGGAATGTTCCAGGACCACCAACTCCCCTCCCGGCAGTAGTTTTTCGGATAGTCCACGAAAGAACGCAAGGCGTTCTTCGCGGTCCCGGATTTCGTGGGCCGCCAGCATCAGGAAAATGAGGTCAGCCCGCCCGGAGATGGTTTCCGGCCGACGGGCGTCCATCCGGATGGTTCCCGGATAAGGTGGATAAGCCCGCCGGGCGCGGGCAATGGACACTTCGGTGTGCCGCTCTTGGTCGTAGAAGTCATACACTTCCAGGGAGGCATCGGGGAAGAGCTGGCGTAGCGGGCGACTGGTTTCGTCAAAACCTGCGTGGATGTTGATCACCGAAGTAATTTTGCCGGGACGGTCCCGAAGTCGTAGCCAGCCGAAGGAATACAGATCCGACCAGTCATAAATCCAGGCGGAAACCAGCAGGGATACCGCGGTGGTCACCAGTACCATGCCCGCGAGAACTTGCGGCAATAAGGATAACCACCCGGAACTGAAGGCCGCCACCACCAACAAGCCCCCGATGCCAACCGCAGCCAGGAGATAGAAGTGGTAATTGAACCGGACGATGTTCTTTACCCCCTGCCAGGGTACTCGTTTGGTCTCCATGATTCCGTTCTTCCTTTTTTCCAGTGATAGGGCACGTTAGTTACCTCGAAGGCGCTGGCCAGTACGGCGTCTCCCCAGCCCTGACGGTCGAGCCAGGGTAGTTTCCAGTCGTGGATGTTGACGGGTACCGGCGTCCAGTCCCGGCGTACCCCCTCCACAATCATGACCCGGTCCTGCTGCGCAAGGTAGGTAAAGGTGAAGGGCATCGGTCCGGCAAAGCGACGGGCTTCCTTCCAGGAGGAAAAGGGACTACCCGGAGGCAACCCGGCTTCATCGTCGGCGGAAGAATAGGTGACCGAAAAACCTTCGCTGGGAGAAAAGATGGTTTGACGGTCCTCCTGGTCTTCCCCGCCTACCGTGATGCGGCGGTAATTGTAGTGGGTCATGGCGTTACCCAGCAGGGTCATGCGCCAACTGTCCGTTTGGGATTCGAGGATGTACAGACCCCGGAGCCTTCTTCCCCGTTCATCGCGGAAGCGAACGAAAATGCGGTAGCCGGCCAGGAAAAAGTCCTGGCCCATCCAGTCCGGGAAACCACTGGGGCGCAGGGCGGTGGTATCCACCAGGGCAAAGGCCACAAATCCATACTGATCCGCAAAACCGTCCAGTTCCAGAGGCGCCGGCAACCGGGGCAATAATTGCACCTGCGGTAACGCAAACGTCAGTACCACCGACCGACGAAAAAAAGCATCAACGCCAAAGGGATGGCTGGGTAGGCGGATCATGTTTTCGGAACATTTATTGAAAGAGACCGTAACCGGTCAGGTTGATTGTTGGCTCTTCCGGAGGTAAAAAGCCTCCAGGTAAATGAAGCCACAAAATATCAGGGCGAAAAGGAAATTCCACCTGCCCCAAAGGAGCCATTCCGGCGCCAACAGGGTCTCCAGGGCGTTCATGCTCAGGATAATGATGATTTGCCCGATGGCCGTTTGCTTCGGGAATTTGCCCACCACAATCCAGCCCGCCAGGGCCATCTCTCCCAGGCCAATTAGCAGGGTCAGCTCCCGGGAGTAGGTCGAGCCCAGAATTTCGCCCACAATTGCCTCGTGCCGGGGAACCAACCCCATCACTTTGGCCAAAAGGCCGTTAAGCAACCACACCAGCGCAATGGCGAAGTTTCCCCACGGTAGCCGCTCCTTATTCCGTTGCATCCTCCTCCGTTTCGGTAGCACCACCATAAAGCCTGGCGTGGAGATAACACAGGGGCCCCAACAGCGCGTAAACGAATCCAGGCAGACCAATCCGGAGGCCAACGCCCGTGAGCGAGAGGATGATACTGAGTATCCCCATCCCGGTGAAGATCAGAAAGTGACGCCCCCAGAAGCGCATCAACTTCGCGTTCGTGGCCGGTTTGCGGGCGGCCGCAAAGTACATCATGCCCAGGAAGAAGAAGATAGCCGCGAAGCCCAGACTGTACAATTCGAAGAGTTCGGCAAATTGATCCCAACCCGAGATTTTGGCCTCCCCGAAGGCCAGGTTGGCCAGAAATTTCAGGGGATAGACGTAGAACAGCACCACAAAAAGCATCATCATATTGAGGGCAATCACCCAGGTATCAACAAATTGCGAACGCCGGAAGAAGTTGTAGTGGGTCCGCCAGATCATCACCAGGGCGAAAAAGCTGATGCCGAAAGGGATAAAACTACCCAGGGAAGCCTTCAGCTCGGTGAAGTCTTCCGGAATATCCAGCGAGACCACTACCAGGGTCGCCGCAAAGGCAAAGATGGAGTCACTGATGGCCTCCACCCGGCTTTTAGATTCTTTCATACCGAAATTTACGGGTCCCGCGGAAAAGATTGACCTTCGGTGCCAGAATTAGGGTCCCGCACCCCGCTTCATCGGTAAGCCGCAAAACTGTAGTATTTGGGGCGGGAATCCAGTCGGACGTGCAACCAACTTACGCCCAGGCCGTGCGTATTCAGGTATACCCCACGCTGGGGCAACAGCCGCAGCGTTTCCCGGCCAACGGCTCGCCAGAAATCATGCAATTCCCCCGGGGAGGCCTCCCGGACGAAGTCCAGGAGGTGAGCGTACCCTTGCCCCTCCGGCCCGGCGGCCGGAACGACCATCATCGCATCTCCCCGTAAGTTCGCAAAAGCCACGGTGCCCGTCTTTCCGCGGAGGTATTCGCCAAACGGCTCCGGATTGGGACGCAACCGGGCCAGGGCTCCACTGGATACCAGCGCACATTCGTAGGGTGCATCCAGCGTTTGGCTGGTGACCAACGGGTGCTCCCAGAAGGCGGCCAGATCAGACTGTTGTTTCAACGCTTCGTGGTAGGCCAACCGAAAAGCGTCGTCTTGCCTCCAACCGTTGAATACTTCCCGGAAACTCATCCGTTCCGCCCCCTTCATCATCCCGTAGCGTTGGCCAGTGGGGCTTCGGGTGGGCAGTGGGGTAAGGGTGTACGACATGGCTTGAAAGGTAAATGGCCCGCAAGCTATCTCGCGGGCCATTCAATATACGGTTTCGGATGGTCCGGATTACATCCCGAAGGCCTCCGCCACGGGCTGATAGACAATCTTACCGCGTACGACGTTGAGTCCTTTGGCCAGTCCTTCGTTCTCCATGGTGGCGCGTTCCCATCCCTTTTCCGCAATCTGCAGCAGGTAGGGGAAGGTGGCGTTGGTGAGGGCCAGCGTGCTGGTAAAGGGCACGGCACCCGGCATGTTGGCCACACAGTAGTGGGTCACGCCATCGACGACGTAGGTCGGGTTTTCGTGGGTAGTCGGGTGGCAGGTCTCGATGCAACCTCCCTGGTCGACCGCGACGTCAACGACCACCGTTCCGTCGTTCATCTCCGAGAGCATTTCCCGGGTAATCAGGTGGGGAGCCTTGGCTCCGGGAATGAGTACGGCACCCACGATCAGGTCCACGCGGGGAAGTTCGTGGCGGATGTTGTACTCGTTACTGTAGACGAGGGTGACGTTGGCGGGCAGGACGTTGGCCAGGTAGCGGAGGCGCTCCAGGTTGATGTCCATCAGGATGACGTTGGCGTGCAGACCGGCGGCCATTTTGGCCGCTTCCATGCCCACTACCCCACCACCGAGGATGAGGACCCGCGCGGGAGGAACCCCGGGGACGCCACCGAGGAGGATGCCGCGTCCGCCGGCGTGTTTCTCGAGGTACTTGGCGCCGTTTTGGACGGCCATCCGGCCGGCCACCTCACTCATGGGAACCAAAAGGGGCAGGCCGCCGTTGGGGCCCTCGACGGTTTCGTAGGCCAGGCAAATGGCACCACTCTTCACCATGGCTTCCGTCAGGGGGCGGGAGCTGGCGAAGTGGAAGTAGGTGAACAGAAACTGTCCTTCGCGGACCAGGTCGTACTCCGCCTCGATGGGCTCCTTGACCTTCACAATGGTTTCTGACTTGGCGTAGACGTCCTCGATGGTGGGCAACACCTCGGCTCCGGCCTCCACGTAGTCCTCGTCGCTGTAGCCGCTACCGACGCCAGCCCCAGTCTGTACGTATACGGTATGTCCGCGGCGAACCAACTCCATAGTGCCACCGGGGGTAAGTGCCACCCGGTATTCGTTGTTCTTAATTTCTTTAGGGCAACCAATAATCATGCTCGTAGTTAAATTTGGTCTTGGTTAGATAAATCCGGACGGTTAGGCCGGCTGGCCGCCAAATCGAGGCAGCACGGGTTTAGTTTTCGGCCACGATGGCCAGTTGTCCAAAGCCGTTTGATTCCAAACGGGTAATGTTCTTGATGCCGTAGAACCGCAGGTCCACCACCTCCGTCCACTGGGGAGAGCGGATGGGGTCAAAACGGAAAATTTTGCTTCCTCCAGCCATCAGGTAGCTGCCGTCGCGGAGGATGGCAAAGTCTTCCGATCCCTGAACAACGGTGGTTACCAGGCGCGGAGGATCGTTGAGACGGTAGAGGTTTTGCTCCACCAGCGTCCAGCCGGGTTCGGCCTTGGAGACGTAGGCGAGATTACCGTTGGGCAGGCGCTTGAAGCAGCGGCCAGCTTCGGTAGCCAGCACTCGGGGGCGATCCGAATCGGCCGAGGCAATGGCCAGGGTATTGGGGTTACCGACGATGAAGAGCGCCAGCTGCGAGGAATTCAGCCACTCGTAGTAGCCGATGCCGTTGATGTATTTGAATACCGGCCGGCCATTGTCGGTGAGGTTGGCGGGGAACTCCCAGAGGCGCAGCACCGTGTCCCGACCGAGGTATTCCTGACGTACGGCCGAAAATTTACGGCCGTCGCCGATGGCCTTGGGGCTGTATTCGCCGGAGCGGGTCCGGGTCATCCGCGTGCGGGTGTTCGTGTTCAGGTCAAAGCTGAAGATGTCGGGCTGCTCCATTTCCGGCAACTGCACGGACATCATCAGGACGTTCCTATCCAGCCAGTGGGGTTGATTGTTGTACCCCAGTTGGTTGAAGGCCGTCAGGTAGCGAGGCTTGGAAAATACCAGGCTAGTGTCTTTTTGGGCAATGTCAAAAACATACACCTGGGTGTTGGGGAGCTGGGCCGCCAGGCTGAGGCTGCCAGCCAGAAACAATAGGGCACAAATAAGGAATCGCATCAATGGGTGGAATTGAGTATGGCGGCAAAGATAGAACACGGAGTGCGCTGCTGGTCAATTTTTTGGCGTCCCGCTGAGTGGCGTTAAATCCCCAACAGATCATTCATGGTGAACACGCCCCGCTTATCCCGTATCCAGCGAGCGGCCACCAGAGCTCCCTGGGCAAAGCCCCTACGCGAATGAGCGCGGTGATTGACTTCCAGGGTATCGACTTCGGACACCAAACTCAGCCGGTGGGTTCCGGGCACCTCGTCCCGACGAACGGAGCTTATCGGCAGCGGTTGTTTTCCAGTTTTTGGCGCGGACGCAGGTGCAATGCGCTTCTGTGGGGCAGCGCTGTCAACGGAGGATAATTCCCAGCTGTCGTAGTCCGCCATGGCCGCGGCTACCGTTTCCGCCAGCGTAATCCCCGTCCCGCTGGGAGCATCGAGTTTGTGCACGTGGTGGATTTCCTCCACGGACGCCCGGTACCCACCGAAGGAACTCAGCAGTTCGGCCGCCCGTTTGGCGGTGGCGAAGAATACGTTAACCCCCACACTGAAGTTGGAAGCCCAGAAAAGGGCGCCAGCTTCCTGCTCCACCCGTTGGGTAATGGCCGGCAGTTCGTGTAGCCACCCGGTGGTTCCTACCACGATCGGAACCCCGGCGCTGAGGGCCAGTTCGATATTGCCTACGGCGGCTTCCGGCCGACTGAATTCGATGGCCACGTCGGCGGCCGACAGATCCTCCGGACCGATGTCGTCCCGGTTGGATTCGTCCACCTTCAGGACGATTTCATCACCGTCGGCGATCGCCAACTCCTCGATGATTCGTCCCATCTTGCCGTAGCCCAAAAGAGCGATGCGCATGCCCATACCGTCGAATTTAGCCGCGAAGGTAAGGGGTCCGGGCAGTATTCACTAGTCGGCAGAGTCCCCAAACGCTTGGTGAAATCAGCAATTCGCTGCATTTTCATTCCCGTAGAAAACAAGTTACTGAGCATCAGACTATTCCAAAGGTGGGCAGTATTTCCTGCCGGTGGTAAAAAAAGCGCTCCCAGATGGCCAAAAAATTACTTTCCAGCGATCGATTACTGAGTTTGACCGCCATACTCATCAGCATCCTGACCCTCGCGGTCTTCGTGTATCAGACCAATCTGATTCGGGAGCACCAGTACACTATGGCCCTTCCCTATCTATCGTTGTCCAACTACTATTCCGGCACTATTTCCTATCAATTCAGGCTTACAAATCAGGGGATTGGGCCGGCCTTCATTGATTCCTGCATAGTACGGTACGGGGAGGAGGAATATCCCTCTTTGGTCGATTACCTGAACGATCGGTTGGGAGAAAATGATTCAATCATCTTCTTTCAGGCCGATGTTTATCCCGGACAAGTACTCCAGTCGGAGCGTAACGTACTGATGATCCAGATGTTAGACAAGAAAATGAAAACAGATCTTGGCCTTGAAGAAGCCGATATTCCCGAAAACACCCCCAGGGGAGCTCGGACACTCTATCAGCTCATCAACAACGATAGCCTTGACATTCGAGTGTATTACTCCTCCGTGTATGGTGAACGCTGGTTGCTGACCCATGACAATCCAGTGCCGCAGCCACTCAACTAAAGGACCAGTGGCTCACTATTCTCCGGCGACCTCGAGCACGCCCCCCAGCGGTATGGCGAGCCAGTCCGGACGGCTGTTCAGTTCATAGGCCACTTCGTAGACGGCCTTTTCCAGGGTGAAGAGGTCGAGGAGCAGCTGCCGGTCCCCGTCGGCAGCGGGCAGGAAGGCCGCATCTCCGCAGCGCTCGTAGTAGGCGGTCAGGTAGGCTTCCGACACCCGGTCATTCCAGGTGGCGGCCCGGTCGGCCAGGGCGGCCCGGCGGGCCGCATCGTAGCGGTCGGGGTTGAGCAGGAGTTGTCCCTGGGCGGCGTAGTGGAAGGACCGGAGCATCCCGGCCACGTCCTTCAGGGCCGGACGGCGACGCCGGCGCTCGGGGATACTCAGCAGGGGCTCCCCCTCAAAGTCGATGATGTAGAAATCATCCTCGGTAACCAGTACCTGGCCGAGGTGATAATCACCGTGAATTCGGATGAGGTCGCAGTTGACCTCGGCGTCCTGCAACCGGTTAAGCCGCTCCTGCAGTTGGTCTTCCAGCGCGACCACCCGGCTGGCCAGCTCCCGCTGGGCCGGAGCAAGATCGGCCAATTTACCACTGAGTTCCTTCATCTGTCGACTCAGTATTTTCGCCGCCGCGGCACAGATTTCCCGGCGATATTCCCGGGTCATGGCCGTTGGGGTAAGCAGGGCACCTGCGGTAGCGCCCCGGTTAAGTGCCAGATGCATTTCGGCCGTACGTGTTCCCAACAGTGCGGCTCGTTGAAGGGTCTCCGCGTCCACGGGACCGTCGCTAGCGTAGTAGCGAGCGGTGAGCCCCTGAAAAAACTCCCAGGCATCACCGAGGTTGTCCACCTTCCCGCTCAGCATACCGAGGTTGAGGTAGTGCTCGTCGGCCATGTCCCCTACCCCAACGCTACCGCCGTAGGGCGGGCAATTATCGAATCCGCCGTGTTCGGAAAGGAATCGTACCAACTCCAGATCGGGATTCAGGCCGGGGTCCAGCTTGCGAAAAAGCTTGAAGAAAAACTGATCGCCGTAGATAATGGCCGTATTACTCGTATCGATGGCCGGCACGATGCTTTCACTCGATACCGAAGCCTCCTCCAGCGCCCGCCCGGCCTCACAATTAAATCCGTCCTCCCGGCGGATATTCTGGCGAATACTGTCAAAGATGCCCTTACGAAACTCCGGTAGGGGTACGGCATCGGCAAGAATTCCACCCGCGGCCAGTTCCGTCACGACCAGTTTGGGGTGGCTCGCCAGATAGTCCTCTACAGCCCCTCCGTCTTTGATCCAGGCCATTGGCATCTGATAGCGTTCCAGACTGCCGTCGGTAAACTTCACCGAAACCAGCAGAATCCCCGTACGGGAGGTGATCGCGAAAAAGTGGTCCAGGCTACAGGCCGCAATGGACTTCCCCTTACTGGTGAACCACCGCTGTGTCGTCAGGAACTTGGGCAGCAGTTGCTGGTGAAACTCGGGAAGAAAAATTGGGTCCGATAGCAGGTCCTGTAAGGGGGTTGGAGTGGTCATGCAGTTACTTTGGTCTTGATCGGGTTGTTAGTGTTCCGGTAATATGATACAGATTTTTTAATTATGAGCTTGTTTGGACTTTAATAATCGCTTCTTCCCCTAAAATCGGATTATGCCGTCTGAGTTCTTTCCACATGCACCAAAAAGTCTTCATTCCGGCCAGTTGACAAGAATCTCGACCAACGCTTAGCGACAGTCTTCTTACCTTTCCCCCATGCGCATTACGGTTTTCTCCCGCGGACCAAGCTTGTACAGTACCCGTCGCCTCGTCGAGGCGGGTAAGGCCCGGATGCACTGGACGGAGGTAACGGACCATGCCTTATGCAGCCCTTTCCTCGCCCAGGGCAATACGGCGATACTGCTAGACGGTAAACCCCTGGATTTACCCCAGGTGGCCATTCCCCGCATCGGGGCTAACATTACGGCTCGGGGAGCGTCCATTATCCGCCACCTGGATATTCTCGGCGTTCCGCACACCCTGAACGCTGACGCCCTCATGTTGGCGCGGGATAAGATGAGCTGTCTTCAGGTGCTCGCCCGAAACGACGTCCCCATTCCGCAAACCATTCTCTGCTTCAGTACCCGGGAAGCCCGGCTGGCGGCCAAAAGGATGAACAGTTATCCGGTGGTCGTCAAATTGCTGGAAAGCACCCACGGGGTTGGCGTTGCCCTGGCTACTACTCCCTTTCAGTTGGAGCGTATCGTAGAAGGATTTCTCCGGTTTCAGGATCGGGTAATCCTGCAGGAATACATCGCCGAAAGCCGGGGGGTGGATATCCGGGCCTTTGTGGTCGGAGACCGGGTGGTAGCTACGATGGAGCGCCGGGCCACGGGGGACGAATTCCGGGCCAACATCCACCGGGGTGCCACGGCCCGGGCCGTTCAACTAAGTCCGGAAGACGAAGCCCTCGTCCTCAAGGCCGCCAGGTTGGTCGGGGTGGAAATTGCGGGTGTTGATTTGCTACCCAGTCAGCGAGGACCACTGCTGATGGAGGTCAACGCCAGTCCCGGTCTGGAAGGTATCGAGGCGGCCACGGGAGTGGACATTGCCGGCGCCATCATTGATTACGCAGTTAGTAAAGTATCTACATGAGTGACATTGCCCCCATTACCATTGCCGACGGAGAGTTTTATCCCGGCCAGTCTGGTGAAGTTGAAGTAGCGGCCGGGCAGCTGCCGAGTGGCAATCCCGTACAGATTCGGGCTTCCGTCTACCGGGCCTACAAACCCGGCAAGACCATCCTGTTCCTGGCCGGTGTACACGGAGACGAAATCAATGGCGTGGAGATCGTACGCCGGTGCGTACGGGCCAAAATATTCAGCGATCTCCAGTGCGGAACGGTCATTGCCATTCCCCTGCTGAACGTTTACGGCTTCAATAATTTCAGCCGCGACGTGCCCGACGGCAAGGACGTCAACCGGAGTTTCCCCGGCAGTAACGCAGGCTCTCTGGCCAGTAGAATCGCCAATGGATTACATCGGAATATCCTGCCCCACATCGACCTCGTGGTAGATTTCCATACCGGCGGACGGGGAACCTATAATTATCCTCAGATTCGGTACAATACCGGTGATGAGCGGGCCAGAATTGCCGCCGAATATTTTGCCCCACCGCTCATCATGGCCAACCGGGCACCCGCGAAATCTTTACGCCGGGTGGCACTTAAAAACTATGATTTACCGGTGCTCACCTTTGAAGGTGGGGAGAACCTACGCTACGACAGCCAGAGCATCGAAGCGGGCGTAGTTGGTATTCGACGGCTGTTACAGCACGAAAAGATGCTGGCCGGGGCCCCAGCCGAGCCCAGTGTTCCTCCCCGCGTACTGACCCAGAGCAGCTGGCTGCGGGCTAGCCGGGCCGGACTGTTTCAGTGGACAAAAAAGAGCGGGTTCTCCGTCCGTAAGGGCGAACCGATCGGCTTCATTGCTGACCCCCAGGGTAAGCGGTCGGATAAACGCGTCCTTTCCCCCCGGGACGGCTTCATCATCGGGCACGCCAATGCCGCGGTGGTTAGCCAGGGCGATGCGCTTTTCCACATCGGGTGGACGCAGGACTGATTCCGACCATTTCGGATTAATCCAGCCTTTCGGCACGGTACTAAATTAGTGCCTTTCCGTACCTTTACCCAATGACCGAACAGATCGTCACCGCCATTCGGGAATTATTGATGGAAGAAGGGAAAGTAGGCCTTCCGGGCCTGGGGACCCTCCAGCTGGCCCCCCAGCCGGCTCTGATCAGTCCGGTGGAAGGAAAGGCCCTGCCTCCTTCGGAACGCGTGACCTTTAATGAAAACCTGGTCCTGGACGACGGCAAAATACTGCAGTACCTGATCTCCACCACGGAAATTGACCCGCAGGTGCTCGAAAAGGAGCTCAAGCTCTTCCTAGCCAGCACTTCCGAAGCCCTTGACGCCGGACGGTCGTTCACCATTGAAGGTGTGGGTAGGCTGTTCAAGCATTACGACGGTCAGATGCGGTTCACGGCCTCCGGTGACAACTACAGCAAAGACAGTTTCGGGCTCCCCGAAATTGCCCTTCAGCCGGTAGTAAGAACGGAAAAACGCAGAAGCAGTACGGCCGATGATCCTATGTTGGTCACCGGAACGGCTGCGGGGCAAAGCACTCCCAAATCCAATCTCCTTCAGGATCCGGCCCTGCGACAAATCCTCTGGTACGTTGCGGCGGTCCTTGGGGTAATTTTGCTGGCGGTGATCCTCTGGCGACTGGCCCAGACCATTGCGGGCACCAGCGAGGAAGACCCTCTGGAACCCCAGGCCACCGAGATTCCTGACGACCGCCTGAACGTGCCGCCACCCGCTACTTCCGTTCGCCCCACGCCTCCCCCCGTGGATGCCGATCGGGTTCGCCCCGACGATCCGCCGAGATTAAACCAGCCACCAACGAGACCGGAGGAGCCTTCCGGTGAGGTCCCGTCATCTACGGAAGAACCCGCGCCAGTGACGCCTCCCCGCACACCGTCCACTACCCCGTCTCCGGGCAGCCCCAACGTGGCCATCATTGCCACGGGTTTGTACGGGCAAGACCGCAACGTGGAGAAAAATCTGCGTCGGATCAAGGAAGCGGGCTACGAGGCCTACTCCCGTCCGGAAGGCCGGCTGACCCGGGTAGGCATCCGGTTGAGTTACGACACCGAGGAGGAATTGTTTGAAGCCCTGAACGTGATTCGGTCCAGATTTACTTCCGATGCCTTCGTCACGGAAATTAACGGTGAGGAAGTAAGCATTCGCTAGGCCCCAGCCCGTCTTGCTGGCATAAACCCTCGCCAAACCGACTTCATGCTTAATCGTTCCAATCGTCGTCAATTCGTCCGCCAGAGTGTACTGGGATTGGCCAGTCTGCCCTTCCTGGGGTGCGGAGGAAATACGACCGAAACTGCCAATACCGATACTTCAACCATGTCCACTCCCGAGCCCCCCCTGCCCTACCTCGAAAGTCTTGGCCTTCAACTCTGGACCGTCCGTGACCAAATGGGAATTGACCCACGGACTACGCTGACGACCCTGCGGGACATTGGGTACCGGCAGGTGGAGTTCGGGGACACGCGTACGCTCACCGACCTTAAACCGATTTGTGACGACCTGGGACTGGCCATTCACTCCAGTTTTCTTCAGTGGGCCACCATCACCGGTCGGTGGGATCTGTTGCCGGAGGAAACTCCCTTCGAGTTTACGGAGGCGATCGACCAGGCCGGCGAGGCCGGCCTGAGTCACCTCGTTTTTGGTTACCTCCGTCCCGAATCCCGGCAAACGGCCGATGACTGGAAGCGGCTGGCCGACCAGCTCAACGAGGCCGGTCTGCAAGCCAAAGAAAACGGCCTGCAGATGGCCTATCATAACCATAATTTCGAGTGGGACCCGGTGGAGGGAACTACCGGTTTCGACCTGCTGCTGGACCGAATGGATGGCGAATTGATCCCCTTTGAACTCGACGTTTTCTGGGCGCAGATCGCCGGACAGGACCCCAAAGTCGTGCTCGACCGAATCAGCGACCGCGTAGAACTGCTGCACCTCAAGCAACTACACCGCGGCACGCCGGTGGTCACCCGGCTGGACGACGTACCGCCCGATGCCTTCGAGGAGCTGGACGAAGGAGACATTCCCATCAAGGACCTGATGCGGTACGGCCAGGAGCTGGGCGTGAAGTACTGTATGGTCGAGCAGGACGGTAATTATGCCGGAAGTTCACTTAAAAGTGCCCGGCAGAGCTATGACTTTCTGCGTACGTGAAGGTGAACCCGTGCTTTCCGAAGCTTTTGCCCATAAAACCGGCGATCAATCCCAAGCCAAAGTCATGAGCGGAAAGTAACAATGGGTACAAAAATCGGAGTATCTTTGCGGCCGCTAAGCGCAAGTGCATGAAAACCAAAACGCTACGACCGGACAAGGTCAACGTCATTACCCTGGGGTGTTCGAAGAATCTGGTGGATTCCGAGAATATCATCACCCAGTTACAGGCCAACGATTACGAAGTACGCCACGACAGCAATGAGGAGGCCAATATCGTGATCGTCAATACCTGTGGTTTTATTGACCTGGCGAAGGAAGAAAGCGTGAACACCATCCTGGACTACGCCGACCGGAAGAGCCGGGGAGAGATTGAAAAACTCTACGTTACGGGCTGCCTGAGCCAGCGATACAAGGACCAACTGGAGGAGGAAATTCCCGAGGTAGACGACTATTTCGGCACCATGGAACTGCCGGGGCTCCTGAACCGTCTGCAGGCGGACTACAAGCACGAGCTCATCGGTGAACGTTTCATCACCACCCCGGAACACTACGCCTACCTGAAAATCAGTGAAGGCTGCAACCGGACCTGCTCCTTCTGCGCCATTCCCCTCATGCGGGGCAAGCACGTCAGTCGTCCCATCGACGACCTGGTCAAATCGGCCGAGCACCTGGCCCGGCAGGGCGTCAAGGAGTTGATGCTCATCGCCCAGGAGCTCACCTATTACGGACTGGACCTCTACAAAGAACGGGCACTACCCCAACTGCTGGAGGCCCTGGCGGGTGTGGAGGGTATTGAGTGGATTCGCCTCCACTACGCCTACCCCAGCAAGTTTCCCCGGGAGGTCTTTGACGTGATGGCCGAACAGCCCAAAGTTTGTAACTACCTCGATATTCCCCTGCAGCACGGTAGTGATGCCGTACTGAAGCGGATGCGCCGGCAAATTACCCGCGCCGAGACCGAAGACCTCATCCGGTACGCCCGGGAACGGGTGCCCGGAATCGCCATCCGGACCACCTTCCTGGTGGGTTACCCCGGCGAAACCGAGGAGGAGTTCGCGGAACTCTGCGATTTCGTGCGGGAGATGCGCTTCGAACGCCTGGGGGTTTTCCAGTACAGCCACGAAGAAGATACCAGCGCCCACGAGGCGGAAGACGACGTGCCCGCAGAAGTGAAGGCCGAGCGGGCCAATCGTCTCATGGAAATCCAGCAGGAGATCAGCCTCGAACTGAACGAAAGCCGGGTAGGTCAGGAGATTACGGTACTCATCGACCGTAAGGATGCGGAGTTTTATGTCGGGCGCTCGGAATTTGACAGCCCCGAAGTGGACAACGAAGTCTACCTCCCCGCCCACCAGGCCTACCTGAGGACCGGAGACATGGTCAAAGCCCGGGTGACCGGGGCAACGGAGTACGATCTCCAGGCGGAACTCCTGGACGAAAAGTAGGCCTCAGTACACAGTGAACATCCGGGAGAAAATTCTTTTTCTCCGATGAAAAAGTTAGTGCGGGTTCATTACCTTTGCCCCGCTTCTGCAGGGAGAACTTTATGACTAGGTCGTGCGGTTTCTACCCTGTCTCCAGGCCGACGTGGCGGAATTGGTAGACGCGCTGGATTCAAAATCCAGTTTCTTCGGAAGTGCGGGTTCGATTCCCGCCGTCGGTACTCCCTGAATAAACCGCGTCTATCTCTACGGATTGGCGCGGTTTTTCTTTTCCCGAATTACTTTTCCTGCCCTCTTTCCGCCACCTCCGCGATAACGGGGTTGTCCAATACCTTCACGGCGTGGGGGGCTTCCACCAGATTGATCATGGCCTGACCAACCTGCGGACTCTCGATGATGGCCGAAAAGCGGCTGAGCAGAGAAAATGCCGGACGCATGATCTGGAGCAGTACGTTCACCCATCCCGTGCGGGACTTAACGCCCTTTCTCGGAATGACCCCACCGATCCGGAAAGCATAGGCGTCGCGGAAGCCACGGTTCAGGATCAGGTTCTCGGTTTTTCCCTTCACGCGGGCCCACATGGTCCGGCTGCTTTCCGTTTCGTCGGAACCGGCTCCGGAGACGTAACAGCATACTATTTCAGGATTCACCTCCATCAGCGTGGCACTTAAGCTATCGGCCACACCCAGGGTAAGGCGCGTATAGTCTTCCTCATTCATTCCCACGGAGGATACGCCCATGCAGTGAAAGCAGGCCGTGGGCTGGAAGTCGCGAAACGCTCCGGAGAGCTCTTCGAACCGGGTAAAGTCTTCCAGTAGGGCCTCCCGCAATTTAGGGTGACTTTCGCCCAGCGGCCGGCGTGTGACGGCCAGAATGGCGTCCACCCGATCGGATGCCAGACACTCCAGTAAGACGGCCCTTCCGATCATTCCCGTGGCTCCCGTCAGAATCACTCTCATTCCCATACGTGCTTATTGCGTTGGGTCCAAAGATCGTCGAAAGCGTGGATACGGAATAAAAAAAGCCCCCAGGACCATCCGCCTGGGGGCAAAACACTAGTACTTGGTTAGAACGTAGTAGTATGAACTGATAAACTCGTCTCTCGTATAGACCTAAAATTCTCCTTCGCCACCGTAGTCACCGCCACGATCGCCGCGGTTGCCACCGCGCTTTTTACTCTGATTGAGGCGATAGTTGAAGGTGAGGCTTACCTGACGGACCCTCCACTGGAAGTCTCCCTCAATCCGGAAAGGATTACCGTTGGTTACCCCTTCGTTCAGGTAACGCCAACGGCGGGAGTTCAGGAGGTCCCGGACGGAAAGCGTCAGGGTGGCTTTATCTTTCATGATATCCTGGCTAGCGGCCAGGTCAAAGCTGTACAGGGATTTGTTCCGCCCCTGCGGCACGATGCGGGGTGCACGGTAGTTGAAGCGGAGCTGGATGTCGGTTTTTTTCGTTGGGCTCACCCGCACCGTACCCCGGGTAAACCAGGTAGTAGCATCGGCCGAGAAGTCATCCTCCAGGTTACCACCGTCGGTGATGGCCCGGAAAAAGTTGAAGTCACCACTCAGGCGCAACCACTTGGTTGGATCGTAGGTACTGGTTACCTCTACACCGTAGGCGTTTTCGGTGAGCAGGTTTTCCGGCATGGTGATGGTGGTGTTATCGTCGTTCACGCGGCGGATGCGGGAGATCACGTTGTTCGTCCGGCGGTAGTACACGCTGGACCCCACGGAACCTTTGTCGAAGATTTTAATGTGGCTCAGCTCGTAGGAGTCCGTAAACTCGGGATTGAGGTTGGGGTTACCGCTACGGAAGTTACGCTCGTCGGAGAAGGAAAAGAAGGGGTTCAGATCCCAGAAACGCGGGCGGTTGATCCGGCGACTGTAGCTCAACTGCAGCGTATTGTTGTTGGGAAGTTCGTAACCCACGAAGGCACTGGGGAAGAGATTCAGGAACTCCCGGTCATTGACCTCCTCGGTCTGCAGCAGGCGGGTGGAAAAACGGCTGTACTCCGGACGGAGGCCCACTTGCCAGCTGAACCGGTTCTTCTTGTTGCCAATGATGAAGTAGGCGGCCGCCACCGTCTCGTCGTAGTTGAAGTCGTTGCTGAACTGCGCCAAAGACATCCACTCCTGATCGATGAATTCCTCCACGAGGAAGTCGTTGTCGATGTTCCGGCGGGAACCCCGCACGCCCACTTCGATCCGGCCCTCTTCTCCGAAGGGGTGGATGTAGTCGGATTGGAAAATCAGTTGATCGGAGCTTTCGGTGTTGTTGGAACGCTGCAGTTCATCCTCCATATCGGTGGGGTCGAAGTTGGCGTCCAGGAAGCGGTTAAACAGGTCCGAACCTTCGCGCTCAGTGTCGTCCTGGTAGCGGATGTCGGCGGAGAATTTTTGTCCCTTGCGGTCGAAGGTTTTCACGTAGCTCAGGTTAATCTCCTTGCGCCACTCTTCTTCGGTTTCGTTGTCCCCCCGGATAACGGCACCCGTGGGATTATCAAGATCGTTCAGGTAATCAAAGTAGCGGGTTTCGTTGTAATTATCGTCGTCTCCGCGGCGGACGATACCGGCCATGGTCAGTACGCTCTTGTCGGAGAAGGAGTAATCCGCTCCGAAACGCAGACTGTTGTTGATGCCGCTCCGGTTACGGTCGCTTTCCTGCAGGGTAATGAAGGTACCTTCGGGGCGGAAGAAAGTGTTGGTCTGGCTACCACCACCGGGGCCTTCGCGGTAAGAAAGTCCGTAGTTAACGAAGAAATTAAAGCGATCCTTCCGGTAGTTCAGGTTTACGGAGGTCCCCAGGTTGAGCGGGGCACCGGCGATCAGGTCGAAAGAGCCGTTGAGGCCACCACGATCGTCTTTTTTGAGGACGATGTTCACGATACCGGCCATACCCTCCGCTTCGTAACGGGCCGAGGGGTTGGTGATTACTTCCACCTTCTCGATCATGTTAGCGGGGATGCTACGGAGTCCGGCGGCGGGATCGGAACCAATGAGGCCGGAAGGCCGACCGTTGATCAGAATACGCACGCCCGTGCTGCCACGCAGGCTGAGGTTACCCTCTACGTCTACCTGCAGCGTGGGGACGTTGTCCAGCAGTTCGGAGGCCGTACCTCCCTGGCTGGCGAGGTCCTTACCGACGTTAAACACCTTTTTATCGAGGCCCATCTGCATGGTACTCTTTTCGGCGGTCACGATCACTTCCGCCAGTTCCTCGGCTTCGGGCGCCAATTCAATCACGCCCAGGTCTACCTTGCGGGCACCCTTGGTGAGGTTAATGGAGGGAATGGTGAGGGTTTCGTAGACAAGGAATTCCACCCGGGCGTAGTATTCGCCGAGGGGGGCTTCGATGACAAAATCGCCGGTTGCCTGGGTGGTATTACCGCCCACCAGCGAAGAATCTGCGGCGGAGTAAAGGCTGACCGTGGCGAAGTCGAGTGGTTGTCCGTTGGAGCCGTCCACTACCCGGCCCCGGATTTCTCCCTTAATGATGGCCGATTGAGCCGAAAGAAGACCGGGTGCCAGGCAGAGTAAGGCTGCTAGAAAGAAGAAAAAAAATTGAAAACGTTTCATTTGGTCGATGGTAGCTGAGGTAATTGGGAAGTCAAAGTCAGGGTCAAGAAAAGTGGGGCAAAATCCCGCTCGCGGTGAAGCTTGCCGGGATATTTGATTGTTTTTTGAAGTCGGCGATGCGCAGGTGCAAGGCTTATTTGGTTAGGGCATGGCACCTGCGGTCATCGCCACATCATTCAATCACTATTACAATTGCAAAAGTGCCGTTATTGATTTGAGTTATTGCCTAAAATCGGTGAACGACACGTTCCAGGGGTTAAACGGAAAAGCCCGGCGCCTCCCGGTTTTGGGGCGTCATTCCTCCTTCCTCAACCGTCGTTTATCCTTCATTGCCGCTCCGAATCGTTTTACGACTTTCCAATCACCTATATTTGGAGGGTTCGCTTTGCTCCCCCCCAAAAGCAATCGGCCATGAATCAGGAAAAAACCACCACATTCTCCAAATGGATTTCCCGCGAATCCCTCTTTCAGCTTGCGCTGTGGGTGCTCTACTTCTTTGTGCTCATCCAGCAGATTGATTACTACAACGAGCGCACCGGAAAGAACGTAACCCTCGGGCTGCGGCACTTCGTTTTTGCCATCAACTATCTGATCGTCATCCTGCTGATCAGCTACTGGGTGCTGCCCAAATTCCTTTACCGGAAACGATACTTTACGGCCGTTGCCCTCATGATCCTCTTTCTGTGTACCGGCATTCTGGTGGAGGAATTCGTAATGGAAAAAATCTTCTTTGGTAACGAAGGTCCCGGACAGCAGTTCCCCGGTTTCCTCCCTACGCTCTGGGACATTGGCCCCACCATCGTCTTCTTCGTGTGCGCCAAACTTGCCTGGGACAACCTGAAAAAACAGAACGTGCTGGAAGAACTGGAAAAAGAGCGGGCGGAGAGCCAGCTGCAGTTCCTGAAGTCCCAGCTCAACCCCCACTTCCTGTTCAACAACCTCAACAACCTGTATTCCTACGCCCAGGAAGGCTCCCCAAAAACCAGTGAAATTATCCTGCAGCTTTCGGCCATCATGCGCTACATGCTCTACGAAAGCAAGGAGAACTTTGTGGATCTGTCCAAGGAGATCCAGTATCTGGGGGATTTCATCAAACTCCAGGAACTGCAGATGGAGGACCGCGGAAGGGTGCACTTTCAGGTCAACGGCCAGCCACAGGGCAAACTCATTGCCCCCCTGGTGCTGATCACCTTCGTGGAGAACAGCTTCAAACATAGTATGTCCGGACAGGCCGACGACATCGACATTTCGATCGTGGCCGACATCGAGGAGGACGAACTCCACTTCCGCTGCGAGAACACCTTTCAGGCCGCCGAAAACGCCTCGAACGAGTACCTCACCAGCGGTATCGGTTTGGCCAACACCCGCAAACGACTGGAGTTGCTCTATCCGGGAGACCACTCCCTGGAAGCCGGTCCGCAGGGCGACCGCTACGTGGTGGACCTGCGGCTGCCCCTCTCCTCCCGGAAACAAGCAACGGGCCGGATGGTGACCGCCGGAAAGGTCCTTGTGCAAGAACCCTTAGCTTAGCGACAAATCCCCACCGGAATGACCTGTCTGATCATTGAGGATCAACTTCCCGCCCAGCGCATCCTCCAACGCTACGTTGACCAGGTGGACGACCTGGAGTGCGTCGGGAGTTTCACCGACCCCGTGGCGGCCCTGGCCTACCTGAAGGAGAACGACGTTGACCTCCTCTTCCTGGACATTCACCTGCCCAAAATTTCGGGCATGGAATTCTTGGAGATCCTGCCCAAGCGGCCGCACGTCATCCTGACGACGGCCTTTTCGGAATACGCGCTGAAGGGCTACGAGTTTTCCGTGGTGGACTACCTCCTCAAGCCAATTTCCCTCGACCGCTTCCAGCAGGCCGTGGAGAAGGTGTTCAAGCTCGAAAGCCTGGCCTCCGGCCAGGCGGGGGAAGTCTCCACCGCTGCGGGCCCCGATCACCTCTTCGTCAAGGCCGACCGGACGATCTACCGCATCAACATTGAAGACATCGTTTACATCAAGGCCGACGAAGACTTCACCCACCTCCACACCCAGGACCAACACTACTTCCTCTCCCACAACCTCAAACACTGGGAAACCACCCTGCCCCCCGACCGTTTCTGCCGTATCCACAAGTCCTATCTGGTCAACATCGACCGGGTGCGCAAAATCGAGAGTAACCAGGTGTTCACCGAACTGGGCGAAGTGCCCATCGGCCGCAGTTACCGCGAACAATTCATGCAGAGAGTTAGTCCGCGATAATTTTTTTTGCTCAGCTATTTGGAATATTCAACCCCCGTATTACCTTTGCGGCCCCTGCAGTAGAAACCTACTGAAAACTAGTATCCGCCGAAGTGGTGAAACTGGTAGACACGCACGTTTCAGGGGCGTGTGCCTTCGGGCGTGGGGGTTCGACTCCCCCCTTCGGCACCAGTACTTCCTAAGCCTGGTCTCCTACGATGGAGGCCAGGCTTTTTTGATGGGATTTGGTGGAGCCCTTCCCCTCAGTCTAGCCTGGCTGATTTCAATACTGGAAGAGCCTTTCCCCGAAAGGCGACCGCACTCCGCTAGCCCAAAGGGTTGGGTAGAACCGTATGAAACTGGGCGAATAGAACACTCTTTTTCGCTTCGCTGGACGTGGTTCGGTTTCCTTTCGGGGGAAAGGTAACACCAGAGCACAAAATCTATGTGGTGGAGCCTTTCCCCGAAAGGCGACCGCACTCCGCTAGCCCGAACGGTTGGGTAGAACCCATTGAGACTGGGCGAATAGAACATTCTTTTTCGCTTCGCCAGACATGGTTGGGTTTCCTTTCGGCGAAAGGAAACACCAGTGCGCAAAATCTATGTGGTGGAGCCTTTCCCCGAAAGGCGACCGCACTCCGCTAGTGAATACGGTTGGGTAGAACCCATTGAGATTAGGCCAGTAACAAATTCTCTTCTGCTTCGTAGAGGATGGTTCAGTTTCCTTTCGGCGAAAGGAAACACCAGTGCACAAAATCTATGTGGTGGAGCCTTTCCCCGAAAAGCGACCGCATTCCGCTAGTGAATACGGTTGGGTAGAACCCATTGAGACTGGGCCAGTAGCAAATTCTCTTTCGCTTCGCCAGACATGGTTGGGTTTCCTTTCGGGGAAAGGAAACACCAGTGCGCAAAATCTATGTGGTGGAGCCTTTCCCCGAAAGGCGACCGCACTCCGCTAGTGAATACGGTTGGGTAGAACCCATTGAGACTGGGCCAGTAGCATATACTTTCTCGCTTCGCTGGACGTGGTTGGGTTTCCTTTCGGGGAAAGGAAACACCATCCACTGCGTTGCCCCCGCCAAACTTTTTTTAATTTTTTCTTCACCCCGCCCACGGGGGCCAGTCCCCCCTTTCTCCTACCCTCATCCCCGATTTGTCCAAACGGCGGCGAAGCCGCCATTTTGAGCCCGTTACCTGCGCAAAAAAGTGACGTCTACAGGAGCAACTTTCACTATTGAACAACACACTTTTTCCGTCGGCCGATTGTGGCCGGCGGGACTTTTTTCCCTCACTCTAACGAGCCTATTGGTTTTTCTACACGTGTTCCGACCAGCCCGGTGGCCGCTTTAATGTGCTTTATAAAGTTTGAGTAGTCCTCGCCGCCGGGACCGGAGCAAGTTCGACCCCAGCGGCCGTCCGGCCCCTGGGGTCATTACTTGAATACACAAATACACCAAGCAGTTTATGGGATTATGGGACGGAGCCTAAAAGGGATCGCTCCAACGCTCCTCGTCGTAGAGGTCATTTCCGGATAGCGTCCGGAGAAATGCGACCAGATCCGCCTTTTCCTGGTCGGTCAACTGAAGTTGCTGGGGGCGGCCGGCGGGCATCAGCCGCCGATCCAGGTTATTGCCCAGCGCGGCGGCCGGAATGGCGTTGTAGTGGTCAATGACGGCCAGGAGGCTGTTGAACCGACCGGTGTGCATCAACGGACCGTTGAGGTTACCGTCGGGGTCGACGAGATCCCGCAGGGAGGGGGAACGGAAAACATCGTTGTCGATGCCAGTGCCGTCGGCGGTCTGGAAGACGCCGTTGGAGCGGGAATTGGGGTCGATGGAGAACTCCGGTGCCTGGTGGCAACCCTGGCAGCCCACGCCGCCGCCGATGCGGCGGCCCTGCCCGTCGAAGTCTGCCGGACGCTGAAAGAGGTCCTTGCCCCGGTTCTCGGAGGCCGTAAAGTTGGGGAAGCTGCCGTTCAGGTTATTGACCATCGCGGCTCCCTGGTCGTACTTGGCGTCGAAGGACTGGATGCTGCGGATAAACTGCGCCAGGGCCCGTTGCAGCCGGTCTTCGGTGACCACCGCGTCACCGTAGGCCATCGTGAACAACTCCCGGTAATAGTCAATGGCTTCCAGCCGGTCCAGGAGGTCGGCCAGGGAGGGATCGCCGTCCTGACCGCTGAAACCCATTTCTACGTGATCCTGAATGGGCATCGTGGTTTGGGCCTCGAGGGATTCGGCCCGCTCGTCCCAGAAGAAGCGCGCTTCATCCGAGAAGCGGGCGTTGACCAGCCGCATGGAGTGGCGGGCCGTCAACCCATTCAGCCCCGTGCTAAATTGATCGCCGTCGCTAAAGGCGAAGGCCTGCTGGTGGCAGGAAGCACAGGAAATGCTGCGTCCGGACGACAGCTCGGGATCGTAGAAGAGTACCCGCCCGAGGGTGGCCACCCGGTTATCGATGGGATTGCCCGCCGTATTGTCGCGGTTGACGTAGTTGGGGACCGGCTGGCCCGCGTAATCGTAAAGGTTCTCGGGGTCAATCGTGCCCCCGAAAGTTTCCTCCACGGCGGTCATCATCACGCCGGGATCGTTCGTGTCGTCGGCGTTGGCCACGTAGCCGTCGGGGGCCTCGCAGGACTCTAGGAAATTATCCGGATCGCCGAGGCCGTCGCCGTCGGCGTCCAGATACCACGTCATTTCCATACAGGGTTCGACGAAGGGGGTGTCTCCTGCACAGGCAGTCATCAGGGAACAGGCGAAAATCAGGAGGGAAAAACGAAAGCAATCTAAGCAGCGGGCATTCTTGAGCATGGTTCATGGTAATTCGTCCCGTCCACTCCGGAGAGCGGCATCGGGAAAGGTGAGAAAATGTAGACCAGGTAAAAATGCTCGGAAGGCCACGACTTTGTGATGAGATTCCCCCGGGAGCTGATGGTTTAACCGGCGTAGAAAAAAAATGGAACTTTTTCATCGTGCGGTTGCTTATGTTAGCATGACGGAAGCGTAGTCCGGAAAATTCGATGATCCTTTTCGAGATTTATTTTGTGGATCATTCCGGAAGTATTTACCTTTGCGCCCGCCTTCGGAGGAATGGCAGAGTGGTTTAATGCACCGGTCTTGAAAACCGACGTACCGAGAGGTACCGGGGGTTCGAATCCCTCTTCCTCCGCTCCATGAGTAAAAGCTCGTTCGCCCCGCGAACGGGCTTTTTTCATTTTGTCCGATCCGGACAGTTTTACGCCTCCTGCGAACCAAGGTGGCCCGGTTTTACGTAAATAGAGTAGTGACCGGGCATGAAGAGCTTGTTTTTCCTTCAATCCTTCAGTCCACCAATCATTCTATCCTTCTATCCCTTGCCCAACCACCCTGCACCTGCGCGCATGCGCCCAAAAAACCATGAATCCATGACCTTTCGAAACCTTGCTACCTATCTGTCGTTTCTTTGCCTTCTTTCCCTAGTGGCCTGCGGAGGCCCGCAGCCGGAAGCCGCGTCCACCGACAAAGGCGTGGCGTCCACCGAGGCACCGGACCTGATGGAAAAAGAGGAAGTGGTGCGCGACGTCATTGAGCACACCCAGGAAGCCAACCCCGAATTTGTGGCGGAGGAAAAGCTCCCCGTAAAACCCGTGGCGGCCGCCGGCACGGAGCAGCCAACAAAAACCACCACTGCCCCGAAAGCCCCCAAGCCTGCTCCCACTACGCAACCCGCCGCCAGCTCTTCTCCCGCTACCGCCGAAAAGCCAGCGGATCAGTCCGTTTCTAGCGAGGAACGAACCACCGAGGTCACCACGGCAGCGGAGCCAGCTCCACAGGCCCCCACCCCGCCCGATCATTCCGCCTGGAACGCCCTGCTGAAGCAGTACGTCTCCACTTCGGGCGACGTCAACTACGCGCGACTGAAAAACCAGGAGGCGGCCCTCGACGCCTACCTCGCCACGCTCGCCGAAGCGACTCCGGACAAAGACTGGGGACGTAATGCCTCGATGGCCTACTGGATCAATGCCTACAATGCCTTCACCGTCAAGCGCATTCTGGACAACTGGCCGGTGAAGAGCATCATGGACCTGGACGGTGGCAAAACCTGGGACGTCAAGTGGATCGACCTGGACGGCAAAACCTACAGCCTAAACCAGATTGAACACGAGATTCTTCGCCCCAAATACGGAGACCCCCGCATCCACTTTGCGGTCAACTGTGCCGCTGCCTCTTGTCCGCCCCTGGCCAACCGGGCCTTCACCGCCAGCAACCTGAACGGCATGCTGGAAAGCCTGACGCGGAAATTCATCAACAACGGCCGCTACAACCAGATTGAGGCGGGGGCCGTGAAGGTGTCCAAGATTTTTGACTGGTACGGCAGTGATTTTGGTGACCTCCGGACCTACCTCAACAAATACCTGGACGACCCCATCGCGGAATCCACCGAAATTCAGTTTCGGGACTACGACTGGTCGCTGAATAATTAGAGAAGGTCTTACCTTGGGCGGCCAACTGAAAGAAGGCTTATGTCCAAGAAACCACAAAAAGCAGGTAAGGTTCCCCACACTTACGACCCTCCCGCCGAGGTAGTTTTTAACGGGGCCACCGAAAATACCGCCCGTTACGAAGACGTCTATTATCTCCATCATCCCGGTGCTATCACCGCGGTGGTAGCCGAGGGGAGCCAGTCCTTCCGGTTGCTGAGCAGTGGAGCAGCCAAGCTGAGCCTTTCCTTCTGGAGCGACGACATTGTGCGCATTTGGTTCAGCGTGGGCGAGGCCGGTCCGGATTTCAGCTACGCGCGCGACGAGCGGGCCCACCCCGCCGCGGCCATGGTCACGAGCAGCAGTAGCGCCGAAGCCTTCACCTTCACCTCCCTTTCCCTCGTCGTTTCCGTGGCCAAGGCCGACGGAAAACTGACCATCACGGACCGCACGTCCGGCAAAGTCCTCCACGATTTTGCCGCCCCCTTTACCGGTCGGTCTACCCTACTGAAGGGCCTCGATCAGGTGCGGGTACAATTCAAAACCAATAAGAAGGAAGGGTTTTATGGCCTGGGCGACAAGGCCTGGGACACCGACCTGCAGGGCAGTGAGTGGGAAAACTGGAACAGCGACGCCTTCGGGTACTGGAAGGGCCGCCAGGCACTCTACCGCAGCATTCCGTTCTTCTATGGCCTGCGCAAGGGACAGGCCTACGGCATCTTCCTGGATAACCCTTATCGCTCCTTCTTTGACTTCAACAGCCGCCACGACAACAAGGCCACCATGTGGGCCGCGGGCGGAGAAATGGACTACTTTTTCATCAACGGTCCGAGCCTGAACGAGGTCGCCGTCCGCTACCACCAGCTGACCGGCAAGGCCGAGCTTCCGCCCCTCTGGGCTATGGGCTTTCACCAGTGCCGTTGGTCCTACTATCCCGAAAGTCGGGTGCGGGAACTGGCGGATAGCTTCCGGGAAAAGAACATTCCCTGTGATGCCATCTACCTGGACATCGACTACATGGACGGGTACCGCTGCTTCACCTGGAACAAGGAGCACTTCCCCGATCCCGCCAAAATGATCAGTGATCTGCGGGAAAACGGATTCCATACCGTGGTGATGATTGATCCGGGCATCCGGGTAGATCCCGATTATCACGTGTACGCCGAGGGGATGGAAGGGGACATGTTCTGCCGTCGGCCGGACGGTACCCACATGATCGGCCCCGTCTGGCCGCCCGAGTGCGTGTGGCCGGACTACACGGACCCCGAAGTGCGGGACTGGTGGGGCAACCTCTACAAAGAACTCTACATCGACCAGGGCGTCAGTGGCTTCTGGAACGACATGAACGAGCCGGCCGTCTTCAAGGTCAATGCCCTGACCTTCCCCGAAGACATCCGCCACCACTATGAGGGCTACGGCGCCGACCACAAGAAGGCCCACAACATCTACGGTATGCAGATGACGCGGGCCAGCTGGGACGGCCTGCGCCGGCTCAAACCCGAAAAGCGGCCCTTCCTGCTCGGCCGGGCCAGCTTTGCCGGTGGGCAGCGCTACGCGGCCCTCTGGACGGGCGACAACGTAGCCAGCTGGGAACACCTCGCCATCGCCAACCGCCAGTGCATCCGCCTGGCCGTGAGTGGCTACAGCCTGGTCGGGACGGACATCGGCGGATTCGTGGATGACCCCACACCCGAGATGCTCACGCGCTGGCTGCAACTGGCCGTCTTCCATCCCGTGATGCGCATCCACAGTATGGGCAACAACGAGGACGGGGCCGCCGAGGCGGAAGCCGAGGCCGTCAAGGAAGCCGAAAAGCTCAACCGGCAGGACCAGGAACCCTGGGTCCACGGCAAAAAGCACACCAAGCGGAACCGGGCAGCCATCAAGATGCGCTACCGCCTCCTACCCTACCTCTACACCGTCATGAAGCGACACGTGGAAGACGGTACCCCCGTCCTCCGGAATCTCTTCTTCTACGACCAGCAGGACCCCTACTGCCGGAAGTTTCCGGACCAGTTCCTGTGCGGCGACGATCTGCTCGTTTGTCCGGTCGTAAAGCCCGGAGCGAAAAGCATGCAGGTGTACCTGCCCAAGGGCACCTGGTACGATTACTGGACCGGAAAATCCTACGCCGGAAAGTCGAAAAAGCGGGTTTCCCTGCGGCCGGACCGCATTCCCGTCTTCGTCCGCGCCGGTGCGGTGCTGCCCACCGTGGCGGCGGTGCAGTCCACCTCGGAACTGGATGGCCTACGACAGCTGAATCTTTCCATCTGCTGTGCCAAACGCGGTGGTGGACGGCTCTACTGGGACGCCCTGGACGGGTACGACTACCAGGAAAACGGTTTCACCGACCGCAGTTTCCACTTTACGATGAAGGGCAAAAAGCTCCGCCTGACGCAGGAAGTTGCCGGTGACTTCAGGGCTTCCTTCAAGACCATCCGCCTGCGTTTCGTCGGGCTTCCCTTCTCCCCGAAGACCATGACCATTGACGGACAGGAGCAGAAAGTCAAACTGAAGCAGGGCAAACGTGGGATGGTTGTCGAAGTTCCCTTCGATTTTCAAGAACTTCAGCTCGCCTGATTGTTTACCAGTTAAACAAAGCATCCTCCATGTTTACGGGTATCATTGAGTCCTCCGGCACCATTGCGGGCATTGAGCGGGAGCAGGACAACGTCCACTTCACCATCGCCAGCGATCTGAGTGCTTCCCTGAAGATTGACCAGAGCATCGCGCACGACGGGGTTTGCCTCACGGTGGTGGCCCTGGGCGAGGGCACCCATACCGTGACGGCCATCCGGGAAACCCTGGAGCGGACCCGCCTTGGCGACTGGTCCGTGGGCGACACCGTTAACCTGGAGCGGGCGATGATGGCCGGTGCCCGCCTGGACGGGCACATCGTGCAGGGGCACGTGGATTCCGTAGGCGAATGCCTGGCGGTGGAAGAGGCCGGCGGCAGCTGGTACTTCACCTTCCGCTACACCCCCACCCCGGAGCACCTGCTGGTGGACAAGGGCAGCATCTGCGTCAACGGGGTTTCGCTGACCGTGGTGACGCCCGTTGACGATACTTTCAAGGTGGCCATCATCCCCTACACTTTCGATCACACGAATTTTGGGGCGCTGCGCGCTGGTGCCAAAGTAAATCTGGAGTTCGACGTGATCGGGAAGTACATCGCCCGACAGATGGCCGCCTACCGGGATGCGGTTGCTCGCTAAGCATTAATTGTAGGCTGCTCCGTGAATTAATCATTCGGCAATCAAGTCCCTGATTTTTTTAGTAGCGGCAGTACACTGCCAGACAAATGATTGTTTCAGTTCCTCTCCAGCGTAGCGAAATGCAGAGCCCGCCCGGCCTGGCCGCCAGTCGGACGGGGTTAGGAGAGGGAGAAACACATTTGTATAGCAGTATAGTGTCTGGTAATTACCTGCCGCTACCGTTTGTCCCACTGAACTGCCGCGATTCCGCTGGAATCGATGATGAAACCTCACGGAACAGCGTAGGCCTTAATTGGCACCAAATCGGGCTTCCCCTTCGGAAAAAAGCCAATTAAGGTAGGGTTAAAGACATTGAGGGGGTTGTTTATGATGATCATCCTGTGCACATTGTGCAATCAATTCACCCAAAAACCACCAAGATGCTCAAAAATTTACTCGGTTTACTCTGTTTTGTCTTCGCATTTGGCCAGCTCGCGGCCCAGGAAATCACCCCCATCCAAACCACCGACGCTAAAGTCGGCATCCAACTACTGGAGGGAGAACGTCTCCCCCTCCCGGAACTCGTTTCCCGCCAGGAGAACAAGGCCGTCATCGACACCCTGTTCCCCGACATCTTCGCCGACACCTGCGCCAACACGGTGACCCTGTTCACCACCCAGGGGGGAGGCTACCTCTTCGGTAGCAACGAATTTTTCGACCTCGAAAAAGCGCAGCTCTTCACCCTGCCGGAAGAACAGACCTTTAACGTCACCGAAGTCCTGGTTGCCTTTGGTGAAGTCGGTGCAGATATTGCCGACCGGAAGGTGGTCATCAACATCTACGGCGGTTTACCCGAAGACGGTATGTCGTTTGGGGAATATCTCGGCAGCAGTGATTCCGTGCTGGTCAGTGACCTACTTGTTGACGAGAACGCCATTCTCTTTACCAGTTTCCCCTTCTCCACCCCGGTCACGGTCACCGACGACGACTTTTTCGTCAGTGTCGATTTCTTTGACGTATACGGCGAAGATATTTCTGATGACCTGGGCATCCTCTCCACCCGGGACGGATGTGGCGACGGAACGAACGTATTCGAACTCTTCCCGACCCAGGACATGAACCTGGCCTGGAATACGGTTAACGCCAACTGGAACGGCCTCAACGCCGAGATGCTGGTGGGCGTCGTCATCGATGACGACGTAACCTCCGTAGATCGCCGGGTGGCGGACTACGGGATGCGGGTCTTCCCCAATCCCGCCCGCGAAATGGTGACCCTCAACGTCAACGCCCCAACGGCCGCCGAATTTACGGCCTCTCTGACGGACCTCAACGGTCGGGAATTACGCCGGGAAGTACTGCGCACCGTGGCCGGTAATGGCACGCTGGAATGGTCCGTGGAGGACCTCCCCAACGGACTGTACCTCTACCACCTCGACGGCCCCGAAGGCCGGCAGTCCGGTAAGCTCATGATCGGTAACTAGAAGTAGGCTGTTCCGAGAGGTTTCATCAGCGATTCCTGCGGAATCGCGGCCGTTCAGTGGGGCAATTGGTAGCGGCAAGGCATGCCTTGCCGCTACTGGAAAATTCAAGGACTTGATGGCCAAAGGGTTAATTCGCGGAACAGCCTACAACTAGAAGTAACGTTCGCCAACGAAAATCAATGGTATCGGCCGGCTCAACCTCCCGTTGGGTCGGCTTTTTTTTGCTCGGCAATGGACCAACCAAAGATTGGAATATCCGTCGGGGAGGGGTATTTTCAGCAGCCAAATACTTTCCGATGCGTATCCTTTTCAACTGGCTTGCATTTTGCCTCCTTTTGCTCACCGGGTGCGGGGATGGTCCCCCGGTCGATAAGGCGGACGCACCTCAGACTTCCAAAACCAGCCCGGAGAACCTCCGCTGGCGGCAAGCCATCAATGGTGGAGAGTCCCCCACCGACCTTTACCTCCCCGACGCCGTGCTGGCCCTCCCGTCGGGGGAAGTGATTTCCGGAGCGGAGGAGATTCAGCGATACTGGAGCAGCCAGGAAGGTGAGATCAGTGAAATGTACACCGATACCCTCATCCTCGCCCGGGAAGAGCCCTGGATTGAATACGAAATTGGTGGTTTCACCCGGGGTGAATCCCCTAAGAAATTCCTGGCGATCTGGATGACCGACAGCACGGGCAGGAAGCGGACCTTTGAGGTCGTCACCCCCCACCTGCCTGGGCCCTTACCCCAGGCCGCCATCGATCGCGGCAGGAACCGCTGGGTGGAATTGTGCAACCAGCACGACGCGGAAACATTGATCCGGGAAGTCTACACCACCAATACGATTTACTACAACCACCGACCGGTAGTTCGGGGGCAGGAGGCGCTGATTCCGGTATACAGCTACATGAACAATCCCGACTACGCCCTCAACCTGACGCCCCTGATCTCCCGGGCCGTCAACGATCGTCTGGTGTTTGAAATTGGTCAGTGCAGTGGCAGCTACGGTGGGAAGTACCTGATCGTTTGGGAGCAGTCCGCGCCGGACACCTGGAAGGTGCTGATCGATTCAAATTTCTGATGCGGCAACCCAGGGGCAGAAACACCCGTCCGTTAAGGTGAAGCATTTTCGTGAAGAATTGCTCCCACCGAAAGCTACGTGCACTTCATCTACCGGTCTAAACCAACCCAATGAAACACTTCAATACCCACAAAAGACAACTTTGTTTTTTGGCTTTTTGCCTTTTCCTGTCGTTTCCGGTATTAGGGCAAACCAGCCTCAACCCACTCAGCGAGGACATCACCATTTCGTTCGCCGGGAAATACGATCAGCGGCAGGACCGGAACGGTCATGGCATGATGGCGACCTTCCGGATGCACAACGATTCCGTCCACTTCGGAGATACCGTCTACCACGTTCGGTACCCCAGCACCCTCGATCCGGAGAAAATTGCCCTGGCCGTGAACTACTTCGCCGGCAAGCCGGACAATCCGCTGGGCAAAAGCATTCCCTACCTGCTGTACCCCTACGACGCTCCCTTCCCCACCATCTACCAGGACACCACCTATTCCTTCAATTTTTTGGCGGCCGAGCGTTTTGATTTTCGGAGGGAGGATTCCACCGTCGTCGTCACCACCCACGGAGAGTGTGCCGACTGCAAATTTTTGGTCGCCTACCGCAAGCCAAACTACCCGGATGCGGAAAGAAAACAAATGATCGAAACCTACTTCGGCAACGATCGTCAGATGGGTAAGAACGACATCACGGATGCCGATCACTGGTTGGAAGACCGCAGGATGAATTATCGCTACGCGCAATTCACCTACCAGGATTCGACCTACGCGGTGGGTGTATACGATTATAACTGTAACGGCACCTACGATGATGAGGGAGAAGACATGGTACTGCTGGGGTCTTCCCGTGAGCCCCTGAACGAAGACCGGAGTAAACATGGGTTCCACTACGAAGAGAACGCGTTGATTGCCGTACAGGAGCATGGTTTCCGGCTGGTGGACATGGAGCCATCCGGTGCGTCCCTGACGCTTCGCCCGGCCGCCATTGGCGACAATTCGCTGGGTTTGCGGGTTGGTGGCTACCTGTCGGACGTCCAGGGATCACTCGACGTGGAAACGGCGACCAGTATTCCCTCGCTGATTAGTGAGGAGCATCCCTACACCTTATTTGACGTCTGGGGAACCTGGTGCAAGGGTTGCATCGTCCAGCTGCCCCAACTTAAGGAGTTAGTGGATCAGGAAACCGGCCAACTGAAAATCGTCGGCCTGAATTTTGGGGACGAGCAGGAAGCAATCGATGCCTTCAAGGAAAAACACGCTATCCCCTGGACTTCCTGGCGGGTGGACAACGCAACCATTGAACGCCTGGCCATAAGCGGATTCCCTTCTTATCTGCTGCTGGATCAGGAAGGCAAGCTGGTCTTTAAGACGACATCGGTCGTGGAACTAAAGGCATTTTTTGACTAGCTTACCCGTATGAAAGCACTCTACTACGAGCAGTTTGGTGGCCCCATCACCCACGAATCCCTCCCCGACCCAACGCCCCTTCCGGGCAGCGTCATCATCAAAGTGGGAGCCACGGGGCTTTGCCGTAGTGACTGGCACGGCTGGATGGGGCACGATCCGGACATCAACCTGCCCCACGTTCCCGGCCACGAGCTGGCCGGCACCATCGTAGAGACCGGAAGGGAGGTGAAGAACTTCCGGGTCGGTGAGCGGGTGACGGTTCCCTTCGTGGCGGGTTGTGGGCGATGCGGGGAGTGCATCTCCGGCAATCATCAGGTTTGCGACCATCAGTCTCAGCCCGGATTCACCCACTGGGGTTCCTTTGCCGAGTTCGTGCGGGTGGATTACGCCGACGTCAACCTCGTTCGCCTGCCAAAAGAAATTGACGACCTCACCGCCGCGACGCTGGGGTGCCGGTTCGTCACCTCCTTTCGGGCCATCGTGGATCAGGGGAAAGTGCGTGGGGGCCAGTGCGTCGCCATTCACGGTTGTGGGGGAATTGGGCTTTCCGCCATCATGATTGCCCGTGCGCTGGGCGCTCAGGTCATTGCCGTCGACATTGACGAAGGCACCCTGGACCTGGCCCGACGCCTGGGCGCAAAGCACACCGTAAACGCCAAGAAGGTGCCGGACGTAGTGGAAGCCATCCGGGACCTCAGCGGAGGTGGAGTTCACGTTTCCATGGATGCCCTGGGCAGTCAGACCACCTGCTTCAACTCCATCGCCAACCTACGCAAACGGGGCAAACACCTGCAGGTAGGGCTCATGACCGGAGACCACCAGCATCCGACAATCCCAATGGACCGCGTGCTCGCCCACGAGTTAGAAATACTCGGTTGCCACGGCATGCAGGCCTTCCGCTACGCCGACATGCTCAACATGATTCGCAGTGGCAAACTGAAGCCCGGGAAGCTGGTCAAGCTTACCGTCACCCTGAAAGAAGCGGCAAAGATTCTGACCAAAATGAATGACTTCGACCACCGGGGGGTGATGGTAATTGATTCGTTTGGGTAAGTTGGTCTGTTGGTCTGTTGGTCTGTTGGTCTGTTGGTCTGTTGGTCTGTTAAGGGAATGATGAAAGAGACTGTTCAAGTAAGTGTGTCTACTATCTTTAAGAATGAAAAGCGCAAAAGACAAATTACCAGCGGATCTCCAAAAGCTGTTAGCAGACCATCTTAAAAGTGGTAAGCCCCTACTTGGTCAAGAT
>NZ_SNAQ03000039.1 GCF_004375085.3 Lewinella sp. W8 | reverse complement strand
ACGCGCCGCCCTTAAGGGCCGGCGCGGCCTTGCACGATCGCATCCCGGACCAAGGGGAGCTGTCTACGGGTAGCAAACACCCCGAAAACGTCTAATTTGAGACTGTCCAAAGTTTGGGAAGGCTACAAATGGAAGTGAGTTTATTTCTAGAGTGTTGGACAAATGGGCTTATGAGAAAAACGTCACCCTAGATTTTTCACGGCCTGGTAAACCGACTGATAATCCGTTCATTGAGTCATTCAACGGAAGCTTTCGCGATGAATGTCTAAATACCAATTGGTTCTTATCTTTGAACGACGCCAGGGAGAAAATTGAAGCTTGGCGGCGAGATTACAATGAATTTCGACCACACAGCTCATTGGGCGGGATCCCGCCTAATGAGCTGTGTGCAACAGTATAAATAGGGGTTGAAATTTCTAGTTTAGGCGGTTGCGCCTTTGGGGAAGGGGTCAATAGGGGTTGAAATTTCTAGTTTAGGCGGTTGCGCCTTTGGGGAAGGGGTCAACAACAATGAATTTGACGTTTTAAGCTGTCCTGTTTTTAGGGAAGGCTACTGGAACATTCGTTAATAATTAAAATAGAAATTAGGATTAGTACTTTATTCATGTTTTTCTTTTTTCTCTAAGGAGGCAGAACGGTAGCGCCAACGCAGCCGGCCTTTGCCGGTTGACGGTGGCGCTGTGTTCTGCGCATCTTATTTGTTTTTCAACTGAGAATAATAGTACTCAAATCTTTCACAATCATTTAAATCATCATTTGCATCAAGGTCAACACTCCATTGCTCTGCCCAAAGTTCTATTGAAATACAAGCAAATCCATATGCAAAATGATCATCATTAGTTTTTTCAAATTCTAAAACCATCTTAAGCCTTTCTATAAACGACGGATGTGTACTTCCCTTTATTTTAGAAGACAACAGCATAGCTGATGATATCGAGATTACTGAACCGCATTTAACTATGAACTTATAACCTTGATGTACGTCAGCATATAAAATTTTCAACGCTTTTTCATCTGCCTCTATTTCAAAATCAAGTTTAGTCTTATCATCAGTTTCTTTTGAAATTTTGTCAATATGTTCAACTGCATGAATTAATTCATGGTACATTATAAATTTGTAAGCTTCGGTATAATATAGTTTTGTTTGACCTATATAGTCTAACTCTTGAACTATGTACTTTTCTGGGTTGGGCAATTCATTTTTGTCCCAATCGATAAAATCTACAACAATTTGCTTACCATATCGATAAAGCCTTTTGGCAAGTTCTATTCTTTCAGAAGCATTATCATACTTTGGATTCGTCTTATAGTCAGGTAATCTTGGATAACAGTACTTCTCACTATACAATACAAAAATGCTATATGATAAAATCCACAGTAGTGATAAAAATGTTTCGTGGGCTTCTAACCTTTTTTCAGTATTTATGTAGGGAGTTCGCCACATTCTACCAGAAACTCCAATAATTTTCAGCGAGTCATTACCTTGAATAAGTTTCACCTCTGGATCTAAACCGTGATTTTTGACTGCTATACTAAGAAGCTTTATTACAGTTGATCGTTCATGTATCAATCTATATAAAGCAATGTTATTCAACACCCTAATTGGCTGAAGACCAACATGGTGTGGCAAGTAAAGGTCTACATGCTCTCCCACAACATATTGTTGTTGTAAATAACTATTACTAGGAATATCATTAACATTATCCACCTTGCATAAATTTACATTCAATTGTTTAACTTCTCTAATCTACTGAGAATGGCCAATACTTTTCCTAATTAAGTCTATTTTTTCTTCATCGATAAATCCAGCATCTTTTAAACTATCCAAGGTCGGAGGTATCCAGTGAATCCCATACGATAAATTCAATATTGGATTTTCTAAGTCAAGAATAATTTGATCACTATTGTTTTGTGAATTATAAAACGTCGACAATTTCGAATTGGCTCTTGTTGATTCAATCCTAATATCTTGCGCTCTCTTTTTAACGATCATCTCAGGGGCACTTGTAAGCCTGTAATTCGAAGGAAATTTGACTGCACAAATAAACTTATCACACGGAACGCTTACTTGTCTAGAGAATGATTCAGTAACCTTAGAATTAGGAAAGACTCCTGTCAATCTTAAATAGTTAAACTGCTCTATGCTGAAAACTTTCGATTTAGGATACTCCCATCTGATTTTGTACTCAGCTATTTCACCTTCTGCTAAAGCAGGCATAAAGTTCACTTGAGTATGAACTCCCTCTCCAGACGACTTAAAATTCTCAAAAGTTATTCTTCCTCCAGTCGTACGTTTGAAACTGCTTTCATCTGCCCAAACTTTGATTCCTTCATACCTCTTTAGATTTAGTTTTCCAGTTGACATCGTATGGGGAATGTGACTTACGCTGTATTTTCCACCTACAACTTTACATATCAATTCTCCTGATGAAGCTAAATGTTCAGCATCTTCATTAATAACAAAAAGATTTCTATTAACTTCATAATGTAAATACCTGAAGGGGTAAATGTCATCAATATCAACTCCATTGGGAAGTAACTGTGATTTTCCTAAATCTTCAATTTTTGCATTCTGAATTTCTAATATCTGATTAGCTTTTATTGAAAACTTCACTATAAATGTGATCAAAAAGAACAATATAAATCCGAGCAATCCGTATAATAAACTTTTTTCTAAAGAAACATTGAATTGTAGCAAGAAAACTAAAATCACTACTCCACCTCCAAAAAAATTACCCACCATTGTGTAAGCACTTTTTAAAGATGATAGCATTACTGCTTTTGCTATTTCACCTACATTATACATATTAATTTATGATTATTTGAGAACGTATTATGAGACAGCAAATATACAAATCCGGTTTCACAATGAAAATTACAATATGATCATTTGGATTGTCCGCATAGATGTTGCGCAGAACGGTCCGCATACCCGCAGGCTGCCCGCTCAGAGCAGCTTGACGGGTATGCTTTGTTCGGCACAGGCTTTATTTTCCAATTATTGTCATCATGATTCTTTCTGCTTTCACTTTTCTATTTTTAAATGACATGGGATAAATTTTTCCCTTTAATATCCAATCTAACAAGTTATCTATTTTTGTCATTTCGGGAGAAGTTAATGCGTCTGAAACAAAATATATTTGGTAATTCTTTGTGTTTTGGATAAATAAACTCCACTCATTCTTTGTCAAATAGAAGAATTTTTCATTTCCTTTACTTCCCTTACATTCAATAAAATATTCAACTGAATTGTCTTCATCTAATACTTCAAAATCATGGTCAGCTCCACTTTCACCATTTTCATTAAGCCATTTTAGTCTGTCAGAATATTTCGATTTTAGTCTTTCATTTAAAAATCGTTCACTTGCATCTCTAACTTGCTCATTTACCTCACGATTTTCTGTAATTACTATTTCTTCTTGTTCTTCGTAATTATTGAAATTTCCTTTTAAGCTCGAAATTTCTTGACTTAAATTGTCAAGTTGTTTTGTAATTAGATTAAGAGCTTTTGAATTTTTCTCTACAACTTCTTTTAATTCTCTATTCTCTCTTGGAAAGATTTCAGGTTGGTTTATTATCGTTGAAATCTCTTCGGTCTTGTTGTCTTGAATAGATTCTTTATGTATTGTTGGTGTTTCTATTTTTATTGACTCAGATTGCTTTTCAGGTTCTTTTGATATGTCTGTATTTCTTGGAGGTGATGTTACTTGGTTTGACTGAGTAGCTTTGACATCAGTAGGAGTAGTTAAATTTTCTAAGCTACTTTTAATAACTTGAGTTTTTAAGGGCGATAAAACACTTTTAATATATTCTTTATTGTAATTGAGTGAGCTTACATTGAAATAGTTTCCATTTGTAATTTCTGCAAGCTGTTTTGATTTCATTCTTGCAGAATCATCTTGACTAATTCCTACTATAAATATTTTACAAGGAATTCCATGTAAGTCAATTGCCTTTTGAGCAGTTTCAAGATAATTACCTTTGCCATTCTCTTCTCCATCTGTCAGAAGAATAATTTTTCTATCGTGATTTCTATAATCCGATTTTGCCAATTCGTTGATTGATTCCTCCAATGCTGCTGAAATTGGAGTTCCTCCTAATGGTGGGTTTTCAAGCGAATTAATCGTATCAATTATATCGTTTCCATCAAATCCGCCTGAATATATTTCTTTAACTTCTAATTGGTCATATTTCTCCCCTACAGTTCTGAATGTTCTTATTGTAATCTTTTTCGCATAGTCAATAGTTGGAATTATTTCATGAATCATCATTTTCTTAATTAAGTCAGTTCGAGTCGAACCATCCTCAAGCAAGTACTTATTTTCATTGTTTTCATCTCCTTTGAAAACTCCCATGCTTCCTGATTTATCAATCAATATTTCAATTATTGTATCCATTTTTTATTTTTTTGCTTGTGCCGAACGGTAAGGTGCTCTGCGCAGTTTTGAAATTACGGAAATTGTGTCGAGCGAAGCTCGAAAAAAATTTTTGGAATTTGGAAATTGCCGCAGGCATGGTGTTGGCGGAAGGGCGCAGCAGCGCTCTTCCGTTGACTTCATGCGCAGAGCACCTTACCGTTGGAGAGAAGGGCGGAGCGCAGGGGAGACTTTCTCTCCAACGTCTGGCGTATATGCCGCGCCGGTGTTTAACCGGCATGGAATATACGCATTGTTCTACCCAGTTTGATATCCATTTATATCAATAGGGCCAGGCATACGGAAATATTTCAGGTCTCCCTCCTATTGGACCAAATAAGGGTTTCCATGACATATCGTGTTTCCCTTGGTCATCCAATCCAATCATTTTTCCTTCGAATCCCATTTCCATCTTCAGTATATCATAAGAAGCAGGTCCTGACGTTTTTCTTTGTAGCCAAGGAATCCTCAACTTTATTGCTATTTTTCTCCAATAACTCTCTTTACCTGTATGGTTTTGAAGTTTAACACCATTCACAATGCATCTTTGTTTAATTATCCTTGGAAATTTTGCAGCAAAAATTTTGATTTCTGTAATATCAGAAAGAGAATTAACTGCTACTTCCTCAACAATCGACAAACATTTGTGCAACTCTTCATCTTCGATAATTAAATTACTTGAAGAACCATGAGCTATTTTTGACCTCAGCTTTCTGACATCTTTAAAGTCTTTATTAGAAAATCCCAGGTTACTAAATGCTTCCCTCATTTTATTTCCTGTTGCTTTATGTTCAAGTTCAGAAACTTCACCACAATTAGGGCATTTTCTTTTGGCTTTTTCGGTAGTTTTCAGCTCTGCGTACTGTTCAATTACATTGTAAAAATGTAATAGTTTTTCAAAAAGTGATTCAGATTTAAGTGCTAACCTCATTTCATGAAGGGCGTGATTGACCTCATTATTATCAAAGTCTTTCAAGAGTTGATCAAAATCGCTTGATTCTAATTTTGGCCTTGGAATACCATGAGACATATCTAAGGTCAAAAGCATTTCAAATTCTTCCCCTTCATCAACTTTATACCTGGTAATACTTATTGGTCTTACCCTATTGTGATCTTGATATGTGATGAAACTTACTCTATTCAAAAATCTTTGAAGTATTTCAGTTGATCCATCAAATGCCGATTCCATATTGTCATATACCTTTTTAGGAGAGTATATTTCAATAACATGTCCATGGCTTAATTTTAGATCTGATGGTCGAAATATCCTTATTCCATGATTCTCGAATGAAAGTATTGTTTCAACATATCCTTCTATACCTAGATCTACCACTGCACAATATTTCCAATCCTCCGGTTGAATAGTATATTTGACTACTTCCTTCAAGCTTTATGTTTTATATGTTATTTTTTAATTGGGTAGAACGGGAGCGCCAACGCAGCCCGGCCTTAGCCGGGTTGACAGTGGCGCTTTGTGTGTGCCTGGAATGCACATCCTTCGCTTTAAAGATAGCGAGTTTTCTAAGTGGTGCAAGTCCACTGGTAGCGAGTTGGTGAAGCTACCTAGCAAGCCGCAAGGGCGCGTGAGGTGACTCCGGGTCTGAAGTAAGCGGGACTGCAAATACTGGTACGGACGAACAGGAACCGTATAAGAGGCTTTCCGAAGCGGTCAAGGCAGCACATCATGTCAAAGGCCGTAGCCAACAATCTCCGGAAAGTAGATACGGCCGCGATCAGTAGAAAGAGGATGTGCTTACCCAGGGAGGTCTCCGTAGTCATTGACTGACAGCACGGAGAAGTCAGCCGAGGGCATAGTAGGGAAGTAAACCGGGAAGCCGTGGAGTAAAGCCATGTTGTGAGTTGCCACGCCCGAGAGACTAGACCCGAAGGCCTGAACGTGAACCGCCGGAACAACCGGTGGGTGTGGACCAAACATTGACCACCGACCGCTAAGCGGGGTGCAGTCTTGACCACAGCCATCGTGCGGAAAGGCAAGAAATTTTGTTCGTTTATGTATTCACTACTCGACCGGATACTAAGCAAGTCGAACTTGCGCACTGCCTATGACCGCGTCTTGGGCAACCGGGGAAGTAGTGGCGTGGATGGTGTGACAGTAGATGACCTGTCTGGTCATCTGCGCCAGCATTGGCCACGCATCAAAGCGGAACTACGCGCCGGAACCTACCGCCCCCTGGCGGTTCGGGGCGTAGAAATTCCCAAGCCGAACGGAGGAACCCGCCTTTTGGGGATCCCCACGACGACGGACCGCTTCATCCAGCAGGCCATCCATCAGGTACTGGCCCCGATTTTCGATAAGGACTTTTCCCCCTTCAGCTATGGCTTTCGCCCCGGCCGCAACGCCCATCAGGCTTTGCGGCAAGCGAAAAGCTATATCAACGAAGGCTACCAGGACATCATTGACCTGGACTTGAAAAGCTTCTTTGACGAAGTCAACCACGACCTGCTGCTCAAGCTGCTGGGCCGCAAGGTGAAAGACCCTCTTTTACTGAAACTGATCCATCGCTTCCTTACTTCCGGCCTTTTGCTCGGTGGGGTAGTTGGCCAGCGGGACAAGGGAACGCCGCAGGGCGGGCCACTAAGTCCCTTGCTGTCCAATATTCTATTGGACGAGCTGGACAAGGAACTCACCCGACGTGGTCATCGCTTTGTCCGCTATGCGGATGATTGCAGTATTTTCCTGCGCTCAAAGCGGTCGGCTTACCGGGTGTTACGTTCGATGACTCGGTTTATTGAAGAGGATTTACGTTTACTGGTGAATAAGGACAAGACGGCAATCTGTCGTCCGGTTCGGTTTGAACTGCTGGGGTACGGCTTTGTCTCTTCTTTCCGCAAAGGAGAAAAGGGGAAGTACGTCC
>NZ_SNAQ03000038.1 GCF_004375085.3 Lewinella sp. W8 | reverse complement strand
CAAGCTTTTGGTATCAAAATGGCCGTTTCTGGCAAAAAACTAATATCCACAAACGACGTCAGGACCAAGATAAAGACTGATTATCAGATGTTTAAATGAGAATCGATATGTTTTTCAGGGACGACTAATTTGATTATCAATTTCTTCAGAAAGGTTGAAATCCACTGATTCACAATTTGATGAAAGTAAAATTCACAGAAACAAGTCAAACCTATCAGCACAAGTTACACAAATTTAAATTAGTCGTCTTTTGAGAGGAAATACTTGTATCAAGGATGCATAGCTTTTAATATGTGAAAAGTGTTTTGATAATTTGATCCAGTTATTGATAAAAAGTAGGAACCTGTGGGTAAAGCACTCATATCAACCTTTAATTGTTGTGAAGTCCCCACAAGAGTGCTAGAAGAAAAAATTCTATGTCCCTGCACATCTACTATGGTATAAGTCAACGCTCTGCTAGAGGATTTAGATGTTTTTATCAATAAATCAGTTTGCACAGGATTCGGGGACACACTGATGTCTACTTCCCAGTTCATCGGATGTTGATTATTTGTTGAAATGGGAACGATACCGCATTCTTCGTCGTTCCCAACACAGTAATCTACTAATGCTCGAATACCAGAGTTTATAATGAGCCCTGTTTCTTCATCTGTGAATGGTCCCGAAATAGTAAAGGCATCACCTATTCCCGATACTAGAATATCACGTTGGCTCATCACTTTTTGAACCAATCTATTCCTACCAAATATTTGGAGAGAATCATACCCCCCTACGATTTCAGTAGCCTCCTCCCTAACTAGAGCGCTCCTTAAAGTATCCCCAATGTTTGCCCCGTAATCATGTATTAAAGTATCGTTCGGATATCTTGTCGCTAGATTGGGCTCTACGAATTTTGCAAAAAACTCTCCAGTTAAGGTATCATCCCTGACTAGGGCGAATAGCGATTTAGGCCCCGCACGGTATGGATACGGTAGATCCCCAGGCGATGTATAAGTTTCGGGACGATAATCTCGTCGATAGCACTTCTTATACTCAATATCGTCTACTAGAGTATCTCCTCGAATAGAATAAATAACACTCCTGTTATCAGAAGGACCGTCATAATTAATAATAACCCAATTTGCCCCCTCACTAGAAATGGGTTGATAGAGCCTCTCCCAGAAGCTTGCCGGCTGCCCCAGAACAGGTGAGACTGAAAGAATAAAGATTATGCAATGCAAATAGTCTCTTATCATAATCATATACTTTTTGAAAAAAACTATTTTTTAAAGTAACTTAAAGGTCCTGTACAACCATTAGCATTACTACCTATTTGAGAGGGAGAACAATGAAGCTATTTTTTTACCGTAAACTTTCTCGTCACATATCCAACGTTGTCTATCAACACCCTTACAGCATAAACACCAGGTTTTAATGAAGAACAATCAAAATATTCTTTTCTTCCTAAATATGAGTAAGTTAAATGACCACCAATTGAGAAAATCTCTACCTTCTTGATATCTATAGGAGAGGCTGTTTTAATGTAAAGCCTTTCAGAGGTAGGATTGGGATATAATTCCAAGTTTATATCCGAAGCCGGGCTCCGAGTAGAATTGGTTTCTCGTAAATGGATAGTATCTGAGTGTATGTCTTCTAAAAATGCACCTTCACTCGTTAACCTCAAGAACCAAACTTGTATGCTCCCCTCGTCAGGGCTTGGCGGTTGGTTTGTAATCAAATAATTACCGACGGCAACAATATTACCTTCCAAATCTTCTACAGAATGAAAAAATTCATTTCCGGGGCGAGTGTAGTCACGCTCGTCTAAAACATATCTCTCCCAATCTAAAGTAAAATTTGGACCAATACGAATGATCCACCCAGTTTTCACACTAATATCTGTGCGAGCAAACCCACTAGCAATTACACTGCCGTCCTCAGCAGTAGAGATACTATATACCGATCTTATATTTCCGTGAAAAGAAATACTATCTACTTTATTACCGGTCTTGTCTAATAAGAAAAACACCGGCGGGGCCTCTTGAGTATTAAAGCCAATAGTGTCTTTCGTCCAAGAAAGAACAACGGATTCATCGGTAAGAACAGCAGTCTGTGGAACGACTACCTGCGATCTACTTCTGTTCGGTTGAAATTTAGTAGTCCATATTTGTTCTCCTATGGTTGTATACTTCGATATAAAGACTGAGGGGATACAATTATTTGATTCATTACATGAAGAATAGGTTAGATAGACATTTCCTCTATTGTCGATATCTACATCATAGATGATATAGTCGTTTCCGTCAGTTAAATAAACTGGTATATCTTCAAGGTTTTTGGTATCAACTATACTTCCTGTATGGAAAAACAACCGCTTCTCACCCAAGTTATTCTCAATATTAGAGACGACTAATATAGAATCTCCTGATATGCTAAAAAGCGATAAATACTGGGCATGTTCCTGGAATGATTCATTGTAAAGAGGAATAATATTGCTTTGGTTAAACCCAGTATCTATCTTTAATAATACTGGTTCTTGATACTCTGCTCCAGAGTTAATCCTACCTACAATTACTATCGAGTCCGATAAAATAAGGCTATTACTAAAGTCAAAATTAAAAAAGCAGTCTCCAAATTTGAGGTCAATGCTATTTATAACTTCACCCTTCCTATTTGTCTTGAATAGCCCCCCATATGGTCTCCATTGACCAGTTTCATTATCCACGAAAGTAGATACTTTACCAACCAAATAATGATCCTCTAATGTCCAAATAGCTCTACCTCCATCTCCATCTAACGGCGAGAATGAATATCTCAGAGAAAAAGGCTGGCCTTGACCCTTAAGGGGAGCTAACGCAATAAATGCAAGTAGGAGGGCTACATTTAAATAAAAAAAATTATTTGATTTCTGCATAAATTACTTGCATCTTATTTTAAAGAAAGCCTCACCAAGGGAGGCGTATACGCTTCCCTTGGTGAGTAAGATGTATGCTTTACTTAATGATAACTTTCTTTATGGAAAGAACAGCTCCATTAGGTTTTGAAATTCTTATATAATAAAGCCCTGAACGAACATTCTCTTTGATCGGGAAAAGAATGGTCGGAGAAGTTGACAAACTTTCCCTAGAAATAGTACTCCCAGAACCCCTGTGCAAGGAAACAACAACGTTTTCGCCAAGATGCTTAAGCTGGCCTTCATCTATAGAAATGTTAATGAAATTAGTTGCCGGATTGGGACTAATATTAATGACATCAGAATTAGATATGATTTCTAAAGGGGCATCCTGAGATTTCTTTTCAAAATTTTCAGAAGATATATTGAGTATTTCAGGGTCTGGATCGAATCTCTCCCCCTTTAAAAGTTCAAGGATTGCTCTTGCGTAAGTTCTGTCTGAAGACCTACTAAACGCAACCGAGTATAAGAAAGCTTCGTCAGAGGCATTAAGCTTATATTCTACACCCATATTTTGAGCTTCAAGACGATCTATGTTTATTTCCTGCGTTTTTTGGAATGAGAGTTCGTCGAATGCGCCGTTCAAACTGACATTTATGAGAGCATGTCTGGCTTCTTCCAATTTATTATGCTTCATTAAGACTCCAAAAAATCTCATTCTGGCAGCAGGAGTATTTATTCTATTTAATACTAATTCTAGTTCTTTTAATTCTGAATCTGTTTTGCGGCCTTTGGAGTAGGAATTCACCAGAAAGTCAAACTCTCTTTCTGTACGTGCAATTTCGGCTAAAGTATTAATATTGGGTAAATTAGGAGTAGAATTAGCTTGGCTCCTTAAATTTTCTAACACCTCATACTTATTAAGTACTTGTTGTGCTGATACCGGGTCATTATTTTTGTATGTATGACTTCTTTTGCTCTTAACTGTACAATCGACTGAAGGGAATGAAGTTGGTATCAAATTAAACCCACTGGCATTTGTTGGAAAAAAGCAACTAGAGCTGTTGTTCGAGTAATAATAGTTAAAAGAGTTTACAGATCCAGATACTGTAATATCGTTTGCAGAAGTGTTGAAACAATTGTTAGCAGGGGACAATGAGGATCCTTGATCTTGATCAATTTCCCCTATGATAGTATTAAAAATGGTGTTGTATTGCGACACAAGAATATTATGACCAGAAGATGGATTTAAAAAATCATTTGATTTAGCTACAAAGCCTTCATTATCTCCATAGCAGTATATTCCACCAACTCCTTCAATGAAAAGATTGCATTCAGCTGAATTATTATTAGAAAATTGATTCAATCCTGTATTTAGCAGGGAAATTGCCGGGCGACCAACCTCAAAAATATTGTTTTCAACTACATACCTACTTGGTCCTTCTATATAAATAGGTGTTGCAACAATATTTAAAAATTCATTATTTATAATGTTTAGTCCTGATTCTCCCCCCGTTGTTTCGCAATAAATATAGCGATCAAAAATATAATTTGATCTGAATTTATTAGGTGAACCATTTTCGTCTCCTACATCCATGTAAGCAGAGAATGGATAAGTTGACGAAGTGCTAATATGACGATGGCTTGTCTCCTGAATAGAATTGTCGTTATATACGAATTCATTCCCACCAGCAATGATTGATCCAGCATCTATCGATTGATAGGCCTCTCTGCGAAGATCCTCGAAAGTAGAATTCGTAACCTTTACGCCATCCGTTTCCCATACAGTAATCCCAATACCACTATAATAATTAAAAGGATCACTATTCACAAAATAGCATCTATCGATCGTACTTTTATTTTTGAACGTATAATTACCATTAGGGTTTGGATATTGAATAAACTCTATAGCTCGACGACAGTTACGAAAAGTAGTTCTGTCAGCGATAATAAGGCCTCCCCTGTTATTTACCTGCTCGTTATAAGGAATACCTCCTATCGTAGTTCTAACACCATCTTGAGCATTAACAATTACCGTTTGGTCCATTAGCATCACTACTCCTGCATCATCTGTCAGAAGAGGAGTATTTACATCAAGCACACCTCCTTGGGTATACATATTGGGTTGTTCTTTATCGTTGTTCCCCCAAACTCGGATGCCTTTCCAGGTCGTGTTATTGTCGCAAAAGGATGACGAGTGAAAAATTCTTGAATTCTCCACAAGAAGTTTAGCTCCTCTTCTTACATCAATTCTTCCGTCTACTTTCATGCTAATTGCACTATTCTTGATCTTCAAAAACCCTCCTGTATGTACGGTAATATCAGTATATTGTTTGCTTTCGCTATCTATTGTGATAGTTTCTCCGCTATTGACAGTCAGTGAAGAGGGGCCCGAGAAGGTTTGAGCAGCCAATACTGCTTCGTAAGCGTTAACCCTACCTACTCCTGGGGCTATTTCCTCAGGATATAAGTGTGCATTGGAAATTGGGTCAGTTGTCGAAGTGAGAATTTCTTCAATATCTTGAGGTGAAAGGCAGTTATTCACATCTAGCATAAGTGCGATAATCCCAGATAAGTATGCCGCACCTAGAGAAGATCCACTTTCCCCACTTGATGCAGAATTGGGGCCATCCAACCTGTAAGAGCCACTGGCAGGAACAACTATTTCAATTCCTATATCTCTATCTGCCCTAGTCCTGTATGGTCTATAAGCACCTGATTCCCATCCGAACCCAACATTAATTACTCCAGGAATATCTGTAAGGTGCCTAGCGCCTTCACTGTTAGCTGCAAATGAAATTACAGACCCCTTTTCTACAGCATCTAAAAATACTTCTCTCACTAGTTCTCGATAAACTGCTTGAGGATTATCAAATGTAAAATCTTCAATACTTACACTAATAATTGGATTTCCCTCTGCACTAGCTTTTGCTATTTGGATCAAGGCATTATTCATATTACTAAAAGTAGGATCATATGCGCTATATCCTTTTAGCTTGGTGTCACCTCCAGTACCGGCAATAAGCAAATTATTATTATAATTTGCAGCGACACCTCCCATCATAGCTGTACCATGGCGATCCGTGGTGCTGGCATAAAGGCCACTACCATTTACTGCAGGAGGTTGATTGGGGTTATTTAATATTTTGCCCGTTAAATCACTGTTGTTGGTATCGAAAAAGTAATCAACTACGGCAACAGTGATATTGGGAGATCCAGTCGATAGAGTCCAGGCACATGGAACTTGCATATTCTTGAAGTGATTTCTCAAGAAGAGCTGCGGGTCATTGTAGGACAATATTGGCGAGGCACAGACTGGGGGATCTGGATTATTTCTGGCAAGTTCATTTCGAGATGTTGAATAATTCTCGTCAACACCACCATTGACAATCATCCCATCTTCATCGGGAACTACCAAGTCAAACAATCCGCTTGCGATCAAGTCAGATTCTAGAGCAGAATATTGATTTACGTTCGGAATGGTTATGTAACGTATCCATGTCAAGGAGTTACGTTGGGCAGAAGGAAATGGTGCCTCAATGCTTATGGCACCATAATCGTCCTTTAGATCAGAAATCAGCTGTTCATAGGCTTGGGTTGACTCAACTCTGCTGGGAGACTCCGGAAACCTAAAATAGATGCCCCTAATAGAAGCTGACAAAAAGAGAGGAATAAGTACTAGTAGGGTTAATTGAAAAAGGCGCATGTTGTTGTTTAAACAGGATTTAGGTTGGAAAATGCCACCCGAAAGATAGTATTCGTTTTTCAGATAACAAAAAAAATGAACCAGCATAAGAACAGCTATTGCAAAAAGGAAGTGAAGAAGGGCCATTGAAAGACCATTGTAAAACTACAGTTAGGGATCTTGGAGAAAGTCCCATCTACGTCTCTTAAAAAGTCACTTAATCTTTTTTAGAGTCTCTTAGAACCCACTTTGGTTTAGGGATAGAACCAATGTTTTCGATCTTATCTTACATTCCCAAAGCGCCTGCAAGATTACCTATGTGATACTACGTAAATCCTGGCCAAAGGCCTCGATCAACAGGCTCGAAAAGTCGAATTTACAGGTGAAAGCCTCCGGAAACCTTCGCAAAACCTATCGTCGCAACCCCAAATTGGCATGAGTTATCCACACGGGAGCAGTGAGTCGGAATTAGGAGTCATTTAATTGTAATAGCCACTACACGATTCGACAAATTGGACACATTGAAACGATCCTCATGCGACAGTCACTGCTTTTCCTTTTTCCTCTTCAAATCAGCCCTACTGGGCTTTTAGAGGGCCGATTCGAAAAGGAAAAAGGAATTTAGGCTGTAAGATTTCCTTTCAATCAAAATGCACTGTCTGACAGATCAAGTATTCCTTTTTACAATAATACAGAACGATAATAATTATTATTCCAGACTTTCATGTTTTTAAATACTTATACATGGTGCTTCGTGCTATGTTTAAATATTTACAGATTTCCGCGACTGACATTTCTCCTTTCTCATAGAGCGACTTAGTGATAATTGCTTTATCCCTCGCCTCCTTTGTAAGTCCTTTGGGTCTGCCACCTTTACGGCCACGGGCGCGGGCAGATTCTAGCCCTGCTCTAGTTCGCTCACTGATAATATCCCGCTCAAACTCGGCCAATGCAGCAAAGAGATGAAAAGTCAGTTTTCCTTGTGGAGTAGTGGTGTCAATGGAGTCGTTGAGCGATCTCAACCCAGCTCCTTTATCCTGTATCTCGGTAACAAGGTTTACCAGGTCGCGAAGTGACCGCCCTAGCCTATCCAATTTCCAAATAATAACTATATCGTCTGGACGGAGTTGGTCAATCATCCGGCGGAGTTCTGGCCGGTCGGAGTTGGCACCACTGGCTTTTTCTTCAAAGACGAGTTTACACCCCTCTCCTTCCAAAGCATCTTTCTGCAAAGCAATATTCTGATCTTTGGTGCTTACTCTGGCGTATCCGATCTTCACAATAGCGTCTCCTAAAAGGGTTCACTATCGTCTTTATCATACTTTGATTAAGTAGACCAGTTTTTTGTACAGCTACTTAGTCGTCCCTGAAAAAGCTACTCCTTGCAGGCTCACCACGTGGATAAGCGATTTTTCAGGTTAGGGTTTATCGTTCAGATCGGGAGTAGCCTCCGATTATGGCTTTTCTGCGGCACTACCCAGCCGC
>NZ_SNAQ03000037.1 GCF_004375085.3 Lewinella sp. W8 | reverse complement strand
ATAGAAGAGCTCAATGCTGTCTTGTCAAATTTATTGTCAGGGCCATTTCCACTTCAAGCCATTAGTAGAACTAATGCTATCCTATGATCTTGGCTTTGAACCTCGCCTACCATTGATGTCAAAGATCGTGTCGCCGGCTCGCTCCTGAATGGTTCGCCGAAAGTCAAACCTTTCAGCACGGCACCCAGGGCCGACTTTTATCTTCCAAAACCAGTTCCGAAAAACCAGTCTAAAAAGTCAATTTTTGATCGCCTTGCTTTCAAAGCGGCTGCAAAATTACAGCGACTATTTTTACTGTGCAAGACCTGAAGAGATTTTTTTGAAAATTATTTTCAAAGTCATCCCCTCAACGCAACCCCGCTCATTTTGCGGGCCGCAAAGGTACCAACTTCATTTTCACTCCCGCAAGCTTTTTGAAAAGATTTTTCCAAAAAGATTCCTGCCAGAGGAAAGGCTCCCGAAGAGCCGAAAGTGTTACCGTCCCGTGGGCATTCCCGGAGGACTAATCGAACACTTGAAATCAAAGGTTGGTGGTGAAATCCAGTGCCTTAAAAAGGACCGGATGGCTGCGATGTCTTTCAATCGCGGGGCGCAAAGATAAGGCCCGTGACTGTAAACGTGCAAGCTCTTTAATGGTTGAAGAACAGAATATTTTTTCTTCGCCCAAATCTTCCCTGATCATCAGGCCTTTAGCGTAAAAAAAAGTTTTCGGTGAGTCCCCGGGCGGGCCCTTTAGCCCGGCCCAAGGCCAGATCGGTCGGCATCCCGGGCTATTCTTTGCACCTGCACGCCGTTGCCTAACGGGCTAGTCGCATAAACGCTCCGCCGCCACGGGTCTTCTCAAGCCACCAAATGGCGGGGCACCTCCTTCAGAAAGGTAGCCCCGAAGGTGAGGATGTCCATCGTCGACATCAGCTTCAGCTCTTCCAGTACGGAGCTTTCGCCGTTGAGGAAATCAAAAACCCGGGTGGAGGGATTATCCGCAAAGAGGTTGACGAAGATGTCGCTACCGGGAATGGTGCCTTCCTCCAGGATGCGTAGCAGGATGGCATCGTAGAGGATGTGCCGCCGGGGCCAGGCGGCCACCGGGGCCGTATCCGGGAACCGCTGGGCCACTTCCCGCAATTGATGCTGGAGACCGAAGAAGGTGTAGCCCGTGGAGGGCCGCGTGGCGCCACCGGCCATACCTATATATATAAGGTTACCGCTGCGGTAAGGGAAGCGGTAGGTCGTCATGGGGATATTCCCCTCTTCCGTGTGGTTGATGTCGTAGGGTGCCGTGGTCCAGTGTTCCCGGATGTAGTCCGCAAGCAGCCGGTCGTATTCCTCCCGCTGAAGGTGCCGGTTACTGAAGATGGCGATTTCCACCATCGCCCGGCGCGGGGAAAAGGGCAGGACATAAAAGAAGCGACACTCCTTTTCCTGGGGCGTGCGAAAATCCATGAGGGCCGCCGTAGTGGGGTCAAATACGTCGGTTTCCGTTTCGATGAACCAGCCACGGAAGTGTTGGTCCAGATAGGGATAGTCTTTATTTGGCCCGGGGGGCAGGTGCAGGGGGATACTGCTGAAGGCCGTGTCCGCACGATACGCCGCATTGTCAATCCGGAAGGTGACGCCTTCTCCCTCACTGACGACATCCCGGGCGAAGCCCTTGATCCGGGTCACCTCGGGTCTGGCGTCAATGACGTCATTAACGAAGGCGTAAAACTCCGTAGAACGGATCAGCTTGTACTCAAAGGGAGCCAGGTTCAGGTCGACTTCCCGGTAATCATTGTGCACCGTCACCGCCGGCCAGCGGTGGTACACCAGGTGCTCGAAGGGGCCGGGATGTTTTTCCCAGAAGGACCAGGTCCGGTCGTGGGCGCTCTTCCTCCCTTCGGGGTCGACCAGGAGGATTTTTCTACCGTCCATCTTCCTGGCGCGCTCCAGGTGATACAGCAGGCTGAGGCCGGCCAGGCCACCACCCAGGACCGCAATGTCGTAGTGATTCATGGTTCCCCCGATTCAGTTAAGTGACCGTCCGGTAACCAGCGACATTGTCAGTAAACAATCCACCAGTCGGGAATCCCGGAGGCCAATGGCAGTGGAACGGCCGGCGGGGCAATATGTTTTGGAATTATCGTCCGAATGCCCAAGCGTGCTCCCCGCAACCGGAAGGTGAATTACTGCCGTAACTTTTTAATCTTTACCATTGGTCCGGGGCACATGGCTTGATGGCAGGCCATACAATTGTCGACCAGGTTTTCAAAAATGCCCGCCAACTGGGGAGTGCTTGCCGACTGCAAATCGACCAGACTCTGTAAGTAAAGATTTGCGTAGGCTTTGAATTCCGGAGAGGCCGCCTTTTCGGGTTCCGTCGCGTGGGCCTGCAAAATTTCCTCGTGATTCAATTCTACGGTGACGGGCTCGCCGTTCTCAATCTGTGTTTTGATTTTCCTGGCTTCGTCAAACATGGCGCGCATTAAAAGGGCCAGTTCACTATCGCCGTTGGGATTGATCGGACTTTGCACCGCAGGCTTACTAAGCGCGATTTCCGGTTCTTCTTTCCCGCAGGAAACGACCACCCCAAAAAAGAGAGACAGTAAGAGGAGATACTTGTGGTGGTTTCGCATGGAGACGGGGCTTTTATTTTTCGTACTTAACGAGAAGGTCGGTCTGGCCACCGCGTCGGTAATGAGCGTGAGTTGCGGTCATGGCTACGGAAATTCGCCCAAACATAAGAGCTAGTCCGGACTTTAAAAATCCCCCGTATTACCGTCAGCACCTCCACGGTTACTCATAGCGCAAAATTGAGGACGAGGAAGAAGAACAGCTGGGCCAGCAGGTACACCAGCAGGAGGGGACTTCGGTAGCGAATCCGCAGCAGTTGCAGGGGTAAAGAAATCGCGAAGGCGATCGCGGCCCAGGCCAGGTAGTTTTGCAGGGGGATGTCTCCGGCCGCCCAGGTCCAGTAATCCAGGGCGATGGCCACGGGTTCGATGGCCACGTCGTAGAGGGCCGTAAATATTCCCGCCAGCAGGGCCGCCAACGTGGCCGTGCCCAAAGACCGGTTCTCCCGGACTGCTTCAGGGGATTTCGTGGCACCCGTCCTGGTTGAACCGAGGATTTCGCCTTGCCCCACATCCTCGCCCCCGTCATGACCAAAACGGTCAAGCAACCTTTCCGCCAGGTCGTTGCACGCCAGCGTCAGGGCCGCCCAGTTTAGGGCAATAACGAAAGGCACGCCCAACCACTGCCACCACATGGTCGGGCCGTAGGTGTAGTCACCGAAAATGGCCCCGGTAGCCACCCCGATGGCTTCCAGAGAAAAGGTAATGCCGTAGGCCGCCACCAGCCACCAGAGGAGGCGAGCGTCTACGTTTCTACGCCAGAGGGCGAAAAACAGCAGTCCGTTAATCACCAGCAGCAAACCATCGGTCGTCACCCGGGTAACGGGCAGCACGGAAGGCAGGAGGTGCGCCAGCGTGCCACTGGCAAAGGCAAACAGGAAAAACACGGTCAGCCAGCCCTCCAAACGATCAGACTCAAACACTTCAACAAGTTAAGTTCAGGATTTCCAGCGTCCCGGACCACGTCGGTCCGGGTTGCCATCGGTTAGGTCAACGGCCACGCATCAGGCAGCCGTACCATCAGGACAATTTTATGTCCCGGCGGTTCACCACCATGCCGCCTTCCGTACCGGAGGGGCTGCGGATGGGGCCGGTTCCGTTAATAGCTTCCCATCTAAAGCCACGAAAAATTGATAAGCTTTTTTTAACGTCAACGCACAGTAAGGATTTCCGGGCTGCGCAATTGGGTAATAAATCAAACCCACTACACCATGCGTACCCAACAAATTTACTGCCTCGTATTTACGGCCCTGTTCTTCTTTTTTGGTTGTGAATCCGAGGACCTCACGCTACCCGACGAAGCCCCTACCCCCATTTCGGTGGAACTTACCGAGACGCCGCCGGAATATCACCACGGTATCATCACGAACACTCAGGTTCGTGAGGTAAACATTCCCTTGCTGGGGATTACCCAGCAGATGACGGTAACGGAAGTTGACGGAAAGTTCTTCATCGAAGGTGACATTCTGCTGGGTGAGGCAACCGACTTCCCCAACCGATCGGCGACCATCGTCTGCCGTGGAGAGCAGTGGTCCGGCGGAGTTATCCCCTATCATTTGCCCCGGAACCACCCGGCAAAAGCCGAGATCGAAGCGGCCATCCAGGCGGTTATGGCGCAGACCAACCTTTGCCTTACCCCCCGGCACGAACACGAAGATTACGTCCACTTTATTTCCCAGAGTGGTTGCAGTTCCTACGTAGGTCGGCAGGGTGGCCGACAAGACATCGACATCACGACCGGTTGTTCGCGGGGCTCCATTATTCACGAAATTCTCCACGCCGCCGGCATTTATCACGAGCATAGCCGCAGCGACCGGGATAACTACATCAACGTTCATTCGGAGAACATCATCACGGCCTACGAACACAACTTCGATAAGTATGCCCCCGGCGCCATCCAAAATCATGGAGACTACGACTACGGGTCCATCATGCACTACCCCAGCTCCGCCTTCAGTAAGAATGGCCGCCCCACCATCACGGTGAAGACTCCCCCCGCCACTGCGGGGACCACCATCGGGCAGCGCCGGGGCCTCAGTCCCGGCGACATTGCGGGAGTAAATGACCTTTATCCGGTAGATAATTTCTGCGGCGAAGCCGAAGGGTACCTGGTTTCCTACGGCGGAACGACCAACTGGCAGCTGGTACACGTCACCCCGGTAAACTCGGATGACCTGCTGGTCGGGGACTTCGACGGCGACGGCAGCGATGACCTCTTGTGGACCACCGGGAGTAACTGGCAAGTGAGCTACTCGGCTACCTCCGCCTGGACGCCAATCAACGGCAGCAATTACCGAAGCGATCAGCTGCTGGTCGGCTATTTCGACGCGGACAACAAAGCCGACATCATTCTGGCCGACGGCAACAACTGGCGTATTTCTTCCGGAGCCAACACCAACTGGCGCACCATTCACGGCAGTTCCTTCCAAAAGAAAGATCTGCTCGTCGGCAACTTCATCGGTGACTACCGGGACGACATCCTGGTGGCCAACGGTAACCCCTGGCGGGTAGCTGATGCCGCCCAATCGAGCTGGGTGGTCGTCAACGGAAGTACCTACCGTCGCCAGAGCCTTATGGTCGGCAACTTCGCCGGTGACCAGTACGACGACATCCTGCTCGCCGACGGTGACAACTGGGACGTGAGCGACGACGCCAACACCAATTGGCGCACCATCAATGGATCAGACTACGCCATTGGGTACCTCATGGTCGGAAAATTTAACCAGGACGGTACGGACGACATTTTACTCGCCGACGGCAACAGCTGGCGGGTGAGCGACAACGCCGACACCAACTGGCGTACCATCAACGGATCAGACTACACCAAGCAGGATCTCGTCCTGGGCGACTTCAACGGCGACGGCATCACGGATGTGTTGCGCTGGTACGGTTAATTAGGCTAGCGTCTACAACATCCCGAAACGTGCCCGGACCGCGGAAGTGGCCAACAGGTAAACCTTCCGCCCATCCGGCACCCGAATGCGTTCCTCCGCCACCTGCGTGGCGGGGGAACGTTTGATTTTCTGGAAGAGCTTGAGGTAGTAGGTATAGGCCAGGTAAACGCCCAGTCGGGCGCTGGTGGGAAGCTGTTTGATTCCCTCGTAGCCGTAATCGAAATCCGCTTTGATGTCCGCTTCGATCGCCTCCTTGGTGGCCTGGTCGAAGTGATTGTAGTCCACGCCCGGGAAGTACACCCGGCCACGCTCTTCGTAGTCAGACTTGATGTCCCGCAGGAAATTAATTTTCTGGAAGGCAGATCCCAGGGCCCGTGCGGGGTCCTTCAGGCGCTCGTATTCTGCTTCGTCCCCCTGCACGAACACCTTGAGGCACATCAGCCCCACTACTTCCGCGGAGCCGTAGATGTATTGCTTGTAGAGGTCGTCGTGGTAGCGGCTGAAGTCCAGATCCATGGCCATGCTGTCCAGGAAGGGATCAATCAGGTCGCGGCCGATGCCGTACTCGTTGGCCACTTCCTGGAAGGCGTGCAGAACTGGATTGAGGCTGATGCCTTCCTCCAGTGCCCGGTAAGTGTCTTCCCGAAAGCGCTGCAGCAGGGTGGCCTTGTCCTTATCGTGGAAGGTGTCCACGATTTCGTCGGCAAAACGGACGAAACCGTAAATACCGTAGATGGGGGCACGCAGGGGTTTATCAAACACCCGGATGCCCAGGCTGAAACTCGTGCTGTAACGACGGGTGATCAGGGAGGCGCACTCCCGGCAAACTTGATTGTATAAGCTAAGCATGGCTTGAATTGGAAAGGGACGTTGAAGACGATAGTTCTTTTGCACCGGTCAGCTTGCGGTGAATATCCCGAGCGGCCACCTCACCGGAGATGATGCTGGGGGGCATCCCTGGTCCCGGGGTCGTCAGTTGTCCCGTGTACCAGAGGTTGTCCAGTTTTTTACTCTTCAATTTAGGTTTTAAAAAGGCCGTTTGGGTCAGGGTGTTGGCCAGGCCGTAGGCGTTGCCCCGGTAGGCATTGTAGTCGGATTTGAAATCGCGGTGGGCGAAGCCCCGGCGGTACACGACGTGCGGACGGATGTCCACGCCCGTCCGTTGCGCAAAGCGTTCGCTCATCAGGTTCCAGTAGTGCTCCCGCCGCTCATCGGTATCGTCCAGGTCGGGGGCCAGGGGCAGCAGGAAGAAGAGGTTTTCCTGCCCCGCCGGAGCCACCGAAGAATCCGTAACCGAGGGGGCGCAAACGTAGAAGAGCGGATCTTCCGGCCAGGCGGGTTCCTCGTAGATTTCGTGGGCGTGGCGATTGAAGTCCGCATCGAAAAAGAGGGTATGGTGGTGCAGACCGGGAATTTTGCGGTCCAGTCCCACGTAAAACAGTAGGCTGGAAGGCGCCATGACGCGCTTTTGCCAGTAGGATTCACTGTACACCCGGTCCTGGGGGTCGAGGACTTCCTGCTCGAAGTGGTGGTAGTCGGCTCCGCAAATCAGTACGTCGGTGGGGTATTCCTTGCCGTTGGCGGTGGTTACTTTCCGGACTGTCCCCGCTTCCGAATGTACTTTGCTTACCGGAGAGCCGGCGTGAATCTCCACGCCCAGGCCGCGGGCCACCGCGGCCATACCTTCGATGATCTTGTGCATCCCGCCGAGGGGATACCAGGTGCCCAACTTCAGGTCGGCGTAGTTCATGAGGCTGTACAGGGCCGGCGTATTGGCCGGCGTAGCGCCCAGGAACAGCACCGGAAACTCCAGCAACTGAATCAGCTGCGGATGCTTGAACAGCCGGCGAACGTAGGTAGACATATCGGTGAGCATCTGCAGTTTCACGGCGGCCTTCACCACCCGCAGATCGGCAAAATCCATCATGCTGTGGCCCGGCTTCTGCACGAACTCTCCGAGGCCGACGCGGTATTTGTACTCCGCTTCGTCCAGGAAGCGCCGCAGGTTAGCCGAACTGCCCGGCTCCAGGCGTTCAAACAGCGAAAACAAATCTTCCGTCGAAGCGGGCACCTCAATTTGATCGTCCTTGCTGAAGTAGATTTCGTAGCTCGGGTCCAGGCGCACCAACTCGTAGTGCTCGGCGGCCGAGGAGCCAAAGTCCTTGAAAAAATTGTCAAACACCTCGGGCATCCAGTACCAGCTGGGGCCCATATCGAAGGTAAAACCATTGTCCGTTTTAAACTGACGACAACGTCCGCCCAGCCCCTCGTTTTTTTCGAGGATGCGCACCCGGTAGCCCTCCCGGGCCAGGTAGCAGGCGGCAGAAAGACCGGCAAAACCGGCGCCGACGATCGTGATTTGTTTGTCCAAGGTCATGTCTCTGGTTCCCCCGCCTAACAGGGGAAACCCGAAAGGGTTTTTACCGTGGCAACCTTGGTGGTACGAGAACGGGCATTTACGCCTTTAACCGCCCTTTTTATTGTACTTGTTCATGGTGTTCTGCAGCCCGTGGGCGCAGAAACTCAGGCAAATTTCGGCGGCGCGATCCAGGTGACCGGGCAGGTCCCGGAATTCTTCTGCGGGCCATTCTCCCAGTACGTAGTCGGCCTGCTGCCCGGGGTGAAAGTCTCGGCCGATGCCGAAGCGCAGCCGGGCGTAATTGTTCCCGCCGGTGAGTTGATCGATGCTTTTCAGGCCGTTATGGCCAGCGTCGCTGCCCTTGCCGCGCAGGCGCAGGTGGCCAAAGTCGAGGTGGAGGTCGTCCATGACGACCAGCAGGCGCTCCTTCGGGATTTTTTCCTTCTGCAGCCAGTAGCGCACCGCCTTTCCGCTCAGGTTCATGAAGGTATCGGGCTTGAGCAGAACAATCTGCTTGCCCCGGTGGCGAATGCGGGCCAGGGCGCCATGACTGGCGGGCGACCAGTCTTCACTCAGTCGCTCCACCACCCGAAAGCCCACATTGTGCCGGGTATCTTCGTATTTGGCACCCGGGTTGCCCAGGCCAACGATTAAAAATTTCATCTCAGGGGGATCATTTGATTCGGTCTTCCCGAATAGTTGACGCAGGTATTTCAACATGGCGCGAAGGTACGGGGGAGAAAGGGAATGAAGGATTGAGGGACAGAATGATTGAGGGATTGAATGGGCGGGCAGCGGCAGAACACGGGGGCGCGGGGCGTGAAGCGCAGCGGAATACTCGGCTCAGCCGGTGCAGGTGCAGCGTTCGTTGGTAAAGACCGGTATTTGGGGGGCAGTCATTCGCTGCATTTGTTGCGATACCGCGACACCTCCGATCAGCTCGCTGCGCTCGACAGATAGGAGGAGCGCTATTCGGTTCCTTCAATCATTCATTCCTTCATTCCTTCAATTCTCCCTTAGCCCGCTCATCCGCTACATCTTTTCACCTGGCGCAGCCGGGGGAAGGTTCATTGATTGTTACGGGCAGCCAAAGGGATAATGGAGAAATACGTCAACTCTCCTCACAACAACTTCCTCTGATTCCGTAGCGCCGGATTTATCCGGCGAAAGGTTTTGTCAACGGCTAAAGCCGTCGCTACTGTAATGATTTGGTGTTTATCCGCGACACCTCCTTTAAGTTTGGCTCTGTCTCCTTTTGACTCACATTCAAATTGGATAGATGCGTAAATGACGATGGCAGCCCTCATCGTCTGTGGAGCTGCCATCGTTACTTACGTATCGTTAACC
>NZ_SNAQ03000036.1 GCF_004375085.3 Lewinella sp. W8 | reverse complement strand
GCACATTCGTGGCCGCTGCGGGCACCTTTGATCCGACCGGAGCCAGCCTTGGCGTTTACACCTTTACGTACGGCATCCCCGCCAGCGGCGGCTGTGCCGCCGACGATGAGACGGTGACGATCATCATTGAAGACTGCTGCCCCGATACCCCGATCCTGAGCATCGGCTCGGTGGAGTGTGTGGACGCACTGACGTTCCAGTACACCTTTGCGGTCAGCGAGGGTGCGACGGTGAGCAGCCTTAACGGCTCGGTCAACGGCAACGTGGTTACGGTGTCTCTGAACACCAACGACGTACTGACGGCCTACAACGACATTACCTGCGACGAGGTGAGCCTGAGCGTGACGAGTCCGCTGACCTGCGTGATCGACTGCGAGCAGCCGGACCTGACGCTGGGTAACGCGATCTGCGCCGGCGGCACTTACTCGGTGGCCTTCACGGAGACCACGGGTGCGACGATATCGGTAACCCCACTGTTGGGCGGTATTGTGATTGGTGCGAACCTGATCACGGGTGTTCCCCTGGGGGTCGATCTGGTGGTCACGGCAGTGAACCCCAATGACGTCAGCTGTCTGACGGTACTGACGGCGACGAGCCCGACGGCCGAAGAATGCGGACCGGAATGTCCGGAGGAACTGATCTCGGTCAGTGCGCTGGGCGTCTGCTCTGCCGACGGCAGCACCTACTCGGTTAACTTCGTCCTGACGGGCGATGCGGTCCTGACGACGGAGCCGGCGGTGGGCACGATTGGTGCCAACCAGATCACGGGCATCCCGGCGGGTACGAACATCCGCCTGATCGCCACGGATGCTGACTGTAATAAGGTAGACGATATCCTGGTGACGGCACCGGATTGCTGCCCCGACGCCCCGATCCTGAGCATTGGCTCGGTGGAGTGCGTGGACGCACTGACGTTCCAGTATACCTTCTCGGTCAGCGAGGGTGCGACGGTGAGCAGCCTTAACGGCTCGGTCAATGGCAACGTGGTTACGGTGTCTCTGAACACCAACGACGTACTGACGGCCTACAACGACATTACCTGCGACGAGGTGAGCCTGAGCGTAACGAGTCCGCTGACCTGCGTGATCGACTGCGAGCAGCCGGACCTGACGCTGGGTAACGCGATCTGCGCCGGCGGCACCTACTCGGTGGCCTTCACGGAGACCACGGGTGCGACGATATCGGTAACCCCACTGTTGGGCGGTATTGTGATTGGTACGAACCTGATCACGGGTGTTCCCCTGGGGGTCGATCTGGTGGTCACGGCGGTGAACCCCAATGACGTCAGCTGTCTGACGGTACTGACGGCGACGAGCCCGACGGCCGAGGAATGCGGACCGGAATGTCCGGAGGAGCTGATCTCGGTCAGTGCGCTGGGCGTGTGTTCTGCCGACGGCAGCACCTACGCGGTGAACTTCGTTCTCACGGGCGATGCGGTCCTGACGACGGAGCCGGCGGTGGGCACCATCGGTGCCAACCAGATCACGGGCATCCCGGCGGGTACGAACATACGCCTGATCGCCACTGACGCGGACTGCAACAAAACGGACGACATCCTGGTAACGGCACCCGACTGCTGCCCCGACGCCCCGATCCTGAGCATCGGCTCGGTGGAGTGCGTGGACGTACTGACGTTCCAGTACACCTTCTCGGTCAGTAAGGGTGCGACGGTGAGCAGCCTTAACGGCTCGGTCAACGGCAACGTGGTCACGGTGTCTCTGAACACCAACGACGTACTGACGGCCTACAACGACATTACCTGCGACGAGGTGAGCCTGAGCGTGACGAGTCCGCTGACCTGCGTGATCGACTGCGAGCAGCCGGACCTGACGCTGGGTAACGCGATCTGCGCCGGCGGCACTTACTCGGTGGCCTTCACGGAGACCACGGGTGCGACGATATCGGTAACCCCACTGTTGGGCGGTATTGTGATTGGTGCGAACCTGATCACGGGTGTTCCCCTGGGGGTCGATCTGGTGGTCACGGCAGTGAACCCCAATGACGTCAGCTGTCTGACGGTACTGACGGCGACGAGCCCGACGGCCGAGGAATGCGGACCGGAGTGTCCGGAGGAGCTGATCTCGGTCAGTGCGCTGGGCGTGTGTTCTGCCGACGGCAGCACCTACGCGGTGAACTTCGTTCTCACGGGCGATGCGGTCCTGACGACGGAGCCGGTGGTGGGCACCATCGGTGCCAACCAGATTACGGGCATCCCGGCGGGTACGAACATCCGCCTGATCGCCACGGACGCGGACTGCAACAAAACGGACGACATCCTGGTGACGGCACCAGTTTGTTCCAATCTCGTCAAACTTAACGTCAAAGTTCGCCTGCAGGGCGCTCTGTTGGGATCCTCTGACGGAAAGATGAGGGACGATCTGCGGTCACGCGACTTGATCCCAAGTAATGAGCCTTATACTGCCTTATCCAACTATACGCACGTTGGCGGCGGCGGTATGGAAGCCATTATGGACCGGGCTACGGTACTGGCGGATCGTGGAGATAACTCCATCATCGACTGGGTCTTTGTGGAGTTGCGCTCTGCGGCAGATCCAGCTCAGGTAGTGGCAACGCGTGCCGGCTTACTGCAAAAGGATGGAGACGTAGTTGAAACGGACGGCGTGTCTAGCCTTTGCTTTACCCAATCCTCCGCGGGGGATTATTACGTAGCAGTTCGTCACCGCAACCACATCGGTACCATGACGGCTAATTCCTTCCCGCTCACTTCGGAAGGAACGGAGGTCGACTTCACGGATACATCGCTTGAATTGTGGACCAACCAGCCTAATTACGACGGAATTGAACAAGCAACCATTGGTGGGGCCTACGCGCTTTGGGCCGGGAACACCAATGCCGATGACCGGGTCGTATTTGCGGGCCAGGTTAACGATAAAGACATCCCCTTTAACGAGGTGGACAATGCACCGGGAAATATTCTCCGGTTCCAGACTTACGTATACGGAGGATACCACCTCGGAGACGTAAACCTGGACGGAGACGCCATTTTCGCCGGTCAGAATAATGACGTCGACCACATCTTCAATAACGTGGATGGATTCCCGGTAAACATACTGAGGTTCCAGACCTACGTCATGCTCGAACAATTGGCAAAGTAACCCATCCTGTACTGCACTCATGGTGCTCACCCAGGACTATGGGCGGGCTCCGTGAGTGCAAAGGACAACTAATCATAATCATGAATTTAATTCGAACCTCCTTTTTTGTCACCTTGATGTGGCTCTGTTCGGTGTCCTTCCTTAGAGGACAGGATGAAGTCACTTACGGATTCCTGCAGAACTCAGAATGTAGTACTGAGATAACCGCAGTTGCTTATCCGAATTTTACCTCCAACAACGTAACGATCTCTACTTCGGTCTTTACTTTTTTGGTACCGGAAGGGACCGCTACGGATCCGGCCATTACCCCGGTTCCGTCTCCCCCGGGTAGTTTTAATAACATCACGGGCACCTGGGCGGTGCAGTATCTGACGGAAGACGTGTACGATTCCTTCGCCGGCACTACGGACGGCCTAGGTGGCAAAGACGTTTTTCAGGTAATCCTGCAAAACTCTCCCAGCCCCATTACCTCGTCTGGTCAACCCCTGTCCCTGTTCTCCTTTAGTTTGCCGAGTGACTGTATGGGGGGCAATATTGAAGTCCTGACGAACGACAGTCAAATTGCCATGGACATCTTTAGCGTTTTCGGGGCCAACCCCAACAACCAGATGTCCATCAGTATTGATGATGCCCCCGCTGACGATAAATACGTGGGGAATGATCCGGCTTCCTTCTCCATTTCCTGTCCACTGGTAGAAGAATTTAATCCCCTGGATGACACGGCGGAAGCCTGTGGGGAGGCTCCGATCAATATTGATGTTCTGGCCAATGATGAGGGCCTGGTATGCATTGATGAAACAACCCCGCTGACCATTACGGTCAACGCCAGCAACGGTACCGCAACGGTGGATGACGGTGGCACCCCGGACGATCCTCGGGATGATACCATTGAGTTTGCCGCCAACCCCGGATTCGTTGGGGTAGAGACCATCATCTACCAGATTTGTAACGTAGATGGTGACTGTGAAACGGCCATCATCAGAATCACCGTGTTTGATTTGCCAACCGTGAACCCCGAGGTGGAAACGGTGGATATTGGCGCTACGGTAATGATTTCCGGTAACGCAACGCCAGGGGGAGGAACGATCGTTTCCCATTCCTGGGCCATTTCTGATGGAGGCACTACCGGGATTACCCCCGCAAACCTGTCCAACGAGAATATGGAAGACCTCACGGTAGATGCCACGGGCCTTTCCAGTGGAACGGTAACGCTCTCTTATTCCGTTGCGGATGATAACGGGTGTATGGCTTCCGGCACTACAACCCTGACCGTTAATGATCTGCCCGTAGCCAACGATGATGTTGCCACAACGGACGAAAATACCCCGGTTAATATACCGGTACTGGTTAACGATGATTTTGGGGGAGATGGCCCGGGAACGGGGCCCATCACGGTCACCGTTGGCGCCAGCAACGGTACGGCCACGGTCAACGATGGCGGAACGCCCAACGATCCCACGGATGATACCATCGACTATACCCCGGACGCCGGTTTCTCCGGTACGGATATGTTTAGCTACCAAATCTGCGACAGCAATGGAGATTGCGACGACGCGGAAGTTACGGTAACGGTGCTGGATGCCGTCATCGGTGTCGCTAAGTCCGCTAGTCCGGTAATCAACAACATGGACGGAACCTTCACGACCACGATCACGCTGACCCTGGAGAACTTCGGAGCAACCATCCTTGGTGACGTCCAGGTTACGGACGACCTGAGCGCCTTTGGACTACCGGGCGATTTGGACATGGCGGACGAATATGCGGTGAGCAACCTAATGATGGTTTCCAACAGCGCCGACCCGCTGAGCGTAAACGCCGGCTTTAACGGCGCCGGAGACGTAGAACTACTTGACGTAAGTGCTGGCGGTACGCTGGCCATCGGAGAAGTAGCCACCCTGAGTTTTGACCTGACGTTCAACCCCAGTCAGTCGGCCTACGAGAATACGGCGGTGGCCAGCGGCGACGTTCCGGCCAACGATGACCCCACCGGTATGGACGACGACGATCCGGACGACACCACGGATGACTCCACGGACGGTACCGACCCCGATCCCAACGATGACGATGATCCGGAAGAGGATGTTCCTACGCCCATCGACCCGGATGATGTGCCCGAGGCAAACGACGATGTTGCCACCACCGATGAGAGTACGCCGGTAAATATTCCCGTTCTGATCAACGATGACTTTGGCATTGATGGTCCGGGTATGGGGCCCATTACGATTACGGTTGATGCCACCAACGGTACGGCTACGGTCAATGATGGAGGTACCCCCAATGATCCTACGGACGATACGATTGACTACACCCCGGACCCTGGCTTCGACGGTACGGACATGATCACCTATCAAATCTGTGATAGTGACGGCGACTGTGATGACGCCGTGGTTACGGTGACGGTACTCGAAGCGGTTATTGGTATCGCCAAAGCCGCCAGCGTGGTCATCGATAATCAGGACGGAACGTTCACGACTACCATCACCCTGACCCTGGAAAACTTTGGCGCAACCGTCCTCGGAGATGTTCAGGTGACGGACGACCTGAGTGCCTTCGGATTACCCGGAGACCTGGATGCGATCGATGAATACGCGGTAAGCAACCTGATGATGGTCTCCAACAGTGCCGATCCCCTCAGCGTGAATTCCGGATTCAACGGAGCAAGCGACCTGGAACTGTTGGACGTGAGCGCGGGCGGTACGCTCGCGATCGGAGAAGTGGCTACGCTAAGCTTTGATCTGACCTTCAACCCCAGCCAGACGGAATACGAAAATACGGCGGTAGCCAGCGGTGACGTTTCGGCCAACGACGATCCTACGGGCATGGACGATGACGATCCCGACGATACGTCGGATGATTCTACCGACGGCACCGACCCGGACCCCAACGATGATGCCGATCCGGAGGAGGAGATTCCCACGCCAATCGAACCGGACTTCAGTCCACTTGCCGTTGACGACGTCGCCACTACGGACGAAAACACCCCGGTAAATATCCCGGTATTGGTCAACGATGATTTTGGTAACGATGGTCCCGGCACGGGCCCCATCACCATTACGGTGGATGCCACCAACGGTACGGCCACGGTAAACGACGGTGGTACCCCCGATGATCCTACGGATGACACCATTGACTACACTCCGGATCCGGGCTTTGACGGTACGGACATGATTACCTACCAGATTTGTGACAGCGACGGCGACTGTGATGACGCCGTGGTCACCGTTACTGTTCTGGATGCTCAGATTGGTGTGGCCAAGTCCGCCAGTCCGGTCATCAACAATATGGACGGAACGTTTACCACCACCATCACGCTGACGCTGGAGAACTTCGGGGCGACCGTCCTCGGGGATATCCAGGTGACGGATGACCTGAGTGCCTTCGGCCTGCCCGGGGACCTGGACGCCGAAGACGAGTATGCCGTGAGCAACCTGATGATGGTCTCCAACAGCGCCGATCCGCTGAGCGTAAATGCGGGCTTCAACGGAGCCGGAGACGTGGAGCTACTCGACGTAAGCGCGGGCGGTACCCTGGCCATCGGGGAAGTAGCCACCCTGAGTTTCGACCTGACCTTTAACCCGAGTCAGTCGGAATACGAAAATACGGCGGTGGCCAGCGGTGACGTTCCGGCCAACGACGACCCCACGGGTATGGACGACGATGACCCGGACGATACCTCGGACGATTCCACGGACGGCACCGACCCCGACCCCAACGATGACGACGATCCGGAGGAGGACGTACCCACGCCCATTGATCCCGACGATACGCCGGAAGCCAACGACGACGTAGCCACTACGGACGAGAATACGCCAATAAACATTGGTGTACTGGTTAATGACGACTTTGGGGTTGACGGCCCGGGAGTAGGGCCCATCACGATTACGGTGGATGCCACCAACGGTACGGCCACGGTAAACGACGGTGGTACCCCGAATGATCCCACGGACGACACCATTGACTACGTCCCGGATCCGGGATTCGACGGTACGGACATGATTACCTACCAGATTTGTGACAGCGACGGCGACTGTGATGACGCGGTGGTCACCGTTACCGTTCTGGATGCTCAGATTGGTGTGGCCAAGTCCGCCAGTCCGGTCATCAACAACATGGACGGTACGTTTACCACCACCATCACGCTGACGCTGGAGAACTTCGGGGCGACCGTCCTCGGGGATATCCAGGTGACGGATGATCTGAGTGCCTTCGGCCTGCCCGGGGACCTGGACACCGAAGATGAATACGCCGTGAGCAACCTGATGATGGTCTCCAACAGTGCCGATCCGCTGAGCGTAAATGCGGGCTTCAACGGAGCCGGAGACGTGGAGCTACTCGACGTAAGCGCGGGCGGTACCCTGGCCATCGGGGAAGTAGCCACCCTGAGTTTCGACCTGACCTTTAACCCGAGTCAGTCGGATTACGAAAATACGGCAGTGGCCAGCGGTGACGTTCCGGCCAACGACGATCCCACGGGCATGGACGACGACGATCCGGACGATACCTCGGACGATTCCACAGACGGTACCGATCCCGACCCCAACGACGACGACGATCCGGAAGAGTACGTACCCACGCCCATTGATCCCGACGATACGCCGGAAGCCAACGACGACGTAGCGACGACTAACGAAAATACGCCGGTTAACGTTGACGTGCTGGATAACGATGATTTTGGGGTGGACGGCCCGGGTATGGGTCCCATCACGGTTACTATAGGCGCCACCAACGGTACGGCTACGGTAAACGATGGCGGTACCCCCAATGATCCTACCGACGATACGGTCGACTACACGCCCGATGCGGGATTCTTCGGCACCGATCAGTTTACCTACCAGATTTGCGACGTGGACGGTGACTGCGACGATGCCGTCGTCACGATCACGGTCAATCCTACCTCCGTCAAGCTACTGGTGAAAATGCAGCTGCAGGGTGCGCTTTTGGGTTCTCCCGACGGATTGATGCGTGACGACCTCCGCGCTCAGGATCACCTGCCAGCATCCGAACCCTACGGCGCACTGGCCGGCTTCGTCCACGTCAATAATGATACCGACGAGACGATTGCTGATCCCGGTACGGTATTCGGTGATTATGATGAAAACTCCATCGTGGATTGGGTCTTCGTCGAACTCCGCGATCCGTCTAACCCCGATCAAGTGGTCGCAACCCGGTCCGGATTAGTACAACGTGATGGCGATGTGGTCGACCTGGACGGTACGTCTCCGCTTTGCTTCCCTGGCTCCTTACCCGATCAATACTACGTGTCGGTTCGCCATCGTAATCACCTGGGAACCATGACCGCAGATCCCTTCCAGCTAATGGCCGAGGGTACGTTGGTAGACTTCACGGACACCAGCCTTGACCTGTGGAATAATTTCCCCGTACTCGATGGGGTAGAACAGATCACCGTAGACGGCAAGTATGCGCTTTGGGCGGGGAACACCAACCTGAACAACAGCGTAATCTTCGCCGGTCAGCAAAATGACAAGAACCCCATCTTCAACGAAGTGGACCAGGCCCCCGGAAACGTTTTCCGCTTCCAGACTTTCGTTCTGCCCGGGTACTTCCTCGGCGACGTGAACATGGACGGTAATTCCATTTTCGCCGGTCAGAATAATGACGTGGATCCCATCTTCAACAACGTTGATGGCCACCCCCGAAACACGGCCAGATTCCAAACCTTCGTGATCCTGGAGCAACTGCCGGAATAAAGTCTATCCCCAGACCGCTGGAGGGCCCGACCATACTTGGGTCCTCCGGCGATCTTCAAACCAAAGAAAATGAAGGATTTCGACGTGGATATTCTCGGCGTTGGTTTTTCCCGGGCGAAACCAGCTGCCTGCCCTGAGCAACGGCCAATTGTGCATTATTGGTCCTGGTCGGGAGCCCGGTCTCACAAACAATCAATCAATAAGTATAAAATGAAACGACCGTTACTCTCTATCTTTTTTCTGGTCGCCGCATTGTGTTCCGTTCAATTAATGGGCCAATCGGTTACGTATGGCTTCTCGCAAAATGAAGGGGAGCCCCTTGAAATCACTGCGCTGGCCTATCCTGACTTCTCGTCGACGAACGTCACGATGGCCACCGCAACTTTTTCCTTTTTACTGCCCACCGGAACGGAAATTATTCCCGTGGTGGATGGATTTCCGTCCACTATGGGGTCCCCCCTCAACAACATCACGGGCCTTTGGAACGCTCAGGTGATTACTCCGGAAAATTACCTTGCCGTGGGCTTTGATCCTTCGGCCAATCCGGCCGATCTGGAAGGGAACGACGTCTATCAGGTGGTGCTGCAAAATTCACCGGAACTCACCAACGTCGTGGCCAATGTTCCCATCCCACTTTTCTCCTTCGTTTTACCCGAAGGCTGTGGTGGCGGAAACATTGAAGTGCTTACGAACGACAGTGGGATACAAGCCGCAATTTTCAACCACACCTTCGCGAATTTTAATAATGAAATGTCGTTGAGCGTAAATGACAACCCGTCAACGGACGGATACGAGGGCAATGAACCCGGAGGATTTTCCATTCCCTGTAGCTGCGACGATCCCATTCAGGCGGCGTGTATTTCCGAACTGAACGTGACGCTGAACGACAACTGTCAGGCCTTCATCATTCCCTCCATGGTGCTCACCGGGAGCTATGATTGTGCCGATGACATCAACCTTTCGATTAACGGAACCGAATCCAACGTGGTCACGGGATGTGGGGAGCATACCTACATGGTCGAAATTCTCGTGGAGGGAGAAGTAGTCTATAACTGCTGGGGTACCATCATCGCCGAAGACAAGACGCCTCCCGCGGTGGTATCCACTCCCGAAGATGCCACGCTGCCCTGCACCGATTTCGAAGCCATCATGCTCACCATGCTGGACATTAACATCAGTCGCTGCTGGGAAGTGGCGCGTAACGGAGAGGGAGTGTATGTTACCGTCCCCGGTACCATGGCCCCTGCACTTGCTGATCGTTTGGATTTGGTCGCCGGAGCGCAGGATGCCGTGGTTGTTCCGGAATTCACCGACGGCTGTGCTCCTCGCCTCCAGGTTTGTGTGAACGACGTAGCTACCTTCGGCGAAGACCCCACCTGTGATGACATCACCATCACGCGTACCTTCACCGCTACCGAAATCAGCGACTGTGAAAGCGCTGCTGGCGAAGAGAACGGTCCTGCCGTTACCTCTTTCGACATCGACTTCCTGCGCCCCGGTCTGGAAAACGTACAGCCCTTCGCTGACGAACTGGACGTAGCCGAGTACGAGTGTGACGAGACCCTGACGCTGGGTGCCAACGGTAACCCCGTTCCCCGCGCTGAAGACCTGCCCTTCGTGCAGTTCGGTGATCGTACCATTCCCCTGGTACTTGAAGGTGCGGTTTGTAACCTGGCCCTGACCTACGAGGACGGCCCCCGGATCCAGACCTGCCCCAATACCTACAAGTTCGTACGTACTTACACCGTCATCGACTGGTGTGAGCCCCAGGCTCCCCTGACGTACACGCAGGTAGTTAAGGTTGGTGACACCACCGCTCCTGACTTCACGGCTCCCACGCAGGACCGCGACTTCGACGGTACCATCGACGACGGTCCGCTCGAGTTCAGCACCAACGCTGGTGACATCTGTGCTGCCTACATCCGCTTGGACGATCCTAGCATCGTACTGACGGACAACTGTAGCGCCGGCATCGAGCTGAAAGCTGACATCTACCCCTTCCAGGACCTGAACGGCGCGCCGATCGGCACCTTCTTCCTGGACCTGAACGACGGCGACGCGGAGATTGCCGGTCCGATCCCCGCCGGTACGCACACCCTGCGTTACACCTACACGGACGACTGCGGTAACGCTGACTTCACCGACGTACCCTTCACGGTCATCGACCGTACGGCTCCGGTGGCCATCTGTGAAGACGGCCTGAACATCAGCCTGACTTCCGGTTCTTCTACCGGTGGTGCCAGCACTGGTGTTGCTGTCCTGACCCCCGAAATGATCGACAACGGTTCTTACGACGACTGTGGCGACGTAACGCTGCACATCGGCCGCGTACGCCAGCTGGCTAACGGCACCTACGAACTGCTGCCCGGCGCGGTGTACACCGACGAGCTGCTGCTGACCTGTGCTGACCTGGGCAACGTCCTGGTTGGTCTGCGCGTCACGGACGAGCGTGGTAACGTAAACTACTGCTGGCTCGAAGTACTGGTGGAAGACAAGGCCCGCCCGGTCTGTTTTGCTCCGGCTCCGGTCAACATCAGCTGCATTGCTTACAACGCTGAGCTTCCCGCCGACATCAATGAGGCCACGGATGAGGAGCTGGACGCTGCCTTCGGTGCGGCTACCGGTATCGACAACTGTGAGGTAACGATCACCCAGACGATCAGCGGTGACGTGAACAGCTGTGGTGTTGGCCAGTTTACCCGTGTCTTCACGGCCACGGACGGCCAGGGCCTGACCAACGCTGCTGCCTGTACGCAGCGCATCACGGTCTACGGTATCCACGACTACACGCTGACCTTCCCCACGGACGAGGAAGCTGACTGTGCCGTAGTTCCCGACTACGACGGCATCGGCATCGACGAGCGTGCCTGTGACCTGATCACGATCAACCCCAGCGTGGACACCTTCCGCACGACGGGCACGGCTTCCGAGGAGTGCTTCAAGCTGGAAGTTACTTACGACATCATCAACTGGTGTGAGTACAACAGCATCGGCCAGGCTTACCTGATCCCCCGGGATCGTGAGGGTGACCGCAACCCGGAAACGGAGCTGATGTACCTGCACGTACGTCCTGGTGTTAGCCAGACGACGACGGCTGACGACATCGCCTGGTTGAGCAAGTTTGCTG
>NZ_SNAQ03000035.1 GCF_004375085.3 Lewinella sp. W8 | reverse complement strand
ATTGCGGGCAGGATCACCTCTTACCATTCCGAACAGAGAAGTTAAGCTGCCCAGCGCCGATGGTACTTGGACAAGATCCCGGGAGAGTAGGTCGCCGCCAATTATGAAAGCCTCGTTGCATACCGCAACGGGGCTTTCTCCGTTTATATACTTCGCCCAACACAATTTTTGACCATCGATAGAAGGGCTGTATCCATTGTTACCGCCAACCCTCTTTCTCAACAAGTGTATTTATCATCCTTTCAATCCATTCGTATTCGCCTAAAGCTTTCAATTTGGTCATTAAGTTCTCTGGGATACCCTTTAGTCCGATTAATGTTCCCGCTATTTGACCAGCAATTGCACAATTCGTATCCGTATCCCCGCCAATTTCAATTAGCTGAAAATACATTCCTTCAATCCCTATTTCCCTAACCCTATTTGCTGCGGCTATTGCTAACGGGACGGAGTTGACTACATATCCATCATTCCCCATTCGGCCAATTTCATGCAGGCTTGTAATGTCTTTGATTTCAATGAATCTATCCCGAACTCTCGTATCTGGAATTTGATTGATGACTAAGTCCATCAAATTTCCTCTCCCATCCCAATTGCCATTCAGAATTTCTCGTATCGAAATTACTACACTTCTAGCCCCTATATAGGCTTCATCGTTGTTGTGAGTGATTATACAAACATCCCTAAGTTCGGAATTAGTAAGCCCTTCCCTAAAGGCGAGTGGGGCGATCCGCATTGCTGCTCCATTACCCGCTGCGTATTCACCCACCCGACCTACCTGACTCCAGTGGCCACCAAAATTCAACTCTCTTAAAGCCTTTAATGTACTTGCACCAAGTCCGCTTAACTTTCCTTGTTTGTAATATTTTAGAAATTGATTGGCGATTAATTCTGGGTTGACTTTTTTATCGTTAATCATTGCTTCAATGGTCGCTAAAGTCAATTGCGTATCATCGGTGATTCGCCACTTGGGCTCTACATCTTCTGGTTTGCCAAAAAGATAAAATGCATCTTCTTCCGTGTTAACTGCATTCTCGTATCCACTCCCGAAAGCATCTCCAATCGCTCCTCCGATGATACACCCGGTAAACCTTTCGGCTTTCGTCATCTGCTGCTATACGTTATTTACTCATTCAAGATAGATAAATGAAACTAGCTTAAGGAAAGCCCGCGTAGGTAGACCTCGTCAAAATGTTCTTCCAGCTCTTTCTCAGGGAAAGAAATGCGGCTAAATATGAAAAGTAGATCAGAATAACTTTATCTCCGGCCTTAATTGCTGGTAGGGTGAGCGGTGCTTTTGGGCCGTGAAGCGGAATTGGTGTTTGAGCCAAAACTCGGTGAAAATTTAAAAAACAAGGAGTCGACAATCGATGGGTGTTCTTTGAAAGACTAAGTGTGCGGCGAGTTTCAATTTCGTAGGCGCCAAAAGTGCCGTGAGCCCGTTAAGCCGGCAATTTAGACGAGAGGCTTTTGCGGTACTTTTGGCCGACAAAAGTACCAAGCTCGCATAACGGAAAAAATGTTCGTCTTCGTTAATGATCAGTGATAAGAACGCCACCGCATTACACACCCCTAGTGTATAGCAAGCAGTGCGTTTAGCCAAGAAATGAGGGAAATCAGGTTTGTAACTCTACGTCACTATTAAGGTTACAACTTCACGCTAACCGGTTCATGCTTTTCCCCGCAAACGTTCAAGGTTCCCCTTGAGCAGCAGCTAGCAACCACCTACATAAAATAATCCCACCCCACCAACAGCTGCCCATCCTTCCGCCAGCGAAGCCACACCGGAATCTCCGGACGGCTACCGTCCGGCATCAGGGGCAGCACCCCGATCCAGTCGCCTTCTACCACCCGGGGCATCCACTGCGTTCCTTCGGGGAAATCTGCCGTCGGGGCGTGCGGCAACGCCCGCCGCCGAACGGGATTATTCGCCGGGTCCAGCGCGTGTACTACGGCAACTCCCGCCAGGAAGTCGGGCCAGAATTTCACCTCAACGGCCTCCCGGGGCACCCAGAGTTTCCGCCCCTGCCCCTCATTCACTTCCAGCTGTACGGCCTGCGGACTAATACCGGAAAACCGAAAGAGCAGCGTCTGGTAATCCATTTTCTGGTAGAAGGGCATCAGGTAGGGAGGCGCATACCGCAGTGAAAAATTTCCCCGATCATTGTCGTAGACCAGGCTGTCCACGGCCGTGGTCGTACGCACCGCCGAAGTCGCGAAAAAAGGTAACCGGATACCCTGCGCGGAGAAGGGCACCCGGACCAGTCCGAGTCCTTCGACCGCCAGCCCCGGTCCCGCCTGCCGTTCGACGGCGGGTTGGGTTTTTTCGGTGAGCTCCAGCGTATCTTTCGCCGGAGCCGCTGGCTTGGGACTCACCCGCCCCTCCAAAGATTCCTGCTGCCGCTGCTGCCGTTCCGCCCGTCGCTGTTCGGCCAGCTTGTAGGTGATGCCCACCATGATGAGGGCCAGCACCCCGGCGCCAATGGCCATATTTCGCATGCGGGTGGCGTCCCACCGCCAGGCCAGAAATAGGGTGAATGCCAGACCAAAAACGGCCCCGATGATCATGTAAAAAAAGACGATCGCTCCCGCCGCCAGCATCTGCCCCTCCGCCGCGGGCGCGCCCAGCAGGGCGCCGATCAGGGCACCGTTGAGGAAATTAAACAGGCTGGCCGCCGTCGAGAATAATATTTTCTTCCACCGCATACCTAAAGTTAACGTGAAGTTAGACTTCGAAGACGCTCCTTAGTCCCGAAGCTCTCGCCAAAGTTAGGGGCCGCGATCAGGAAGTAAATCCCCCATATGCTGGATTGATGGGCCAGGGGCTCTCCGATAATTTCGAAGCAAATTCTTCCGGGGCACCTCCCGGGTGCTCTTCCATTAAAACCCATTCGCTTTGAAAAACGCTTACTTACTCGTCTTCGTCGCCTTCCTGTTGCCTACCCTGCTGGCGGCCCAGGCGCCCACCATAACCGCCGACACCCGGGTACTCCTCGGCGAAGGCGAACCCGTACGAGCCTTCCAGGATTTTCCCTTTAACCCCGGACCCGCCGGCGAGAACCAAACCTGGGATTTCGGCGACATCGGCGAAGGTGACCTGAGCTACGAGTGGCGCCCGCAGGATCCAGCCGAAACCCCCTTCCAGGATTCCTTCCCCACGGCCAACCTCGCCTTTCAGGTGCCACCGGGCGCTCAGAACGACACCACGGAAGCCTATATCTACTACGATCTTACCGAAGATGGCGAAGTGCTCCTCCTGGGAACCGTCGGCCTCATCACCGGTCAGGACACTTTCTTCCTGATCTACCAGGACCCCTACCTGTCCGCTAAGTTTCCCATTACTTACCAGAATGTTTTTACGGATGAATATCGCACCACGACGGTCATCGAAGCGGACACCAGCCAGTTGACGATCATCGCCATTGGCGACCTGACCCTGACCGGCGATGCCTACGGCACCCTCATTACTCCCGCCGGAACCTTCGACGACGTACTGCGGGTCCGGCTCGATGAGGTGCGGCGGGATTCCTTCATCAACCTTCCCGTGCCCATTCCCGCCATGACCACACAGGAGGTGACCTACTATTACTGGTACGCTCCGGGCGAAGAGTACATTCTGATGGAAATGCAGGAAAATCGCTTCTTTTCCGGGGGCGTTCCCCTCTTCACCACCACCTCCGCCTTCTACCGGAACCGGGGCCCCGGCACTTCCTCCACCACCGATCAGCTATCCCTCACGGCCGATCTTCGCGTCTGGCCCAATCCCACGGTTGATGAGCTGACCCTTTCCCTTCAGGTGCGGGAAAGCACTTCTGGCTTTGTGCAGTTGTTTTCCGCCAACGGCCGGGAGGTGCGCCGCCTGCCCCGCCAACAATTTCTTCAAGGTGAGCACCAACTGCGGATGAGCGTTAATCAGCTACCCGCCGGAAACTATTACCTGGTGCTGAATACCACCAGCGGCCTGGTACGGGAGAAAGTAATCATCCGGTAGCCCCAAAACGACGAATGGCCAGCATGATTTCATGCTGGCCATTCGTCATTGAAGGAGGTTAGTGCTACAAAATACTGAAGTCCAGCTCGTTGTAGGCTTGCTCCAGTTCGTCGATGGAGCTCAGCCCCCGGCCGTTAATGACCACCACGGTCTGGTCAAAAACCACGGACAGGCTGCCATTGCCGTTGGCGGTATCGAATTCCCGGACGGCTTTCCGCCCGTCAATGCGCACCGTTTCGGTGGTTTTGGTTCCTTCCTCTCGGTCGACGGTGACCATCTCCAGGGCCGCACCGAGGCCCATCGTCTTGGCGCCCATGCCGTCGCTGATGACCAGCGAAAGGCTTTTCTGGTTGCCGTCTTCGCCGTAATCTGCCTCCAGCGTGGAAAGCTCAAAGCCGCCAGCCCCGACTTTCTGGACGTCACGACTTTTTCTCGGCAGCCCCAGCAGGGTCTCCGGGGCCATTTCTTTCAGCGCTTCCTTTTCCAGGGCGGGGCGTTCGTTGCCGGCGTTGCTTTCGGTCAGGCTCTTCATGGCCTCGGCGGCATTGGAAAACATATTGTCTTCCTCTACCGTGGCCTCGTCGTTCCCACCACAGGCAAAACAAAAGGCCGCGAGCAGCAGCAGAAGGGGATATTGAATCAATTTCATAAGGGTGAATTAAGGAGTGAAGGGTGCTTTCGATTCCGAAAGTATGGTTTTATGCCCATATTTGGGCGAGGGGCCGCAGGTGCAAACCAGTGCCCACGGAAGCCGTGCCGGTCAGATCAATCGGTCTTTCAGCGCCTTGACGACCGCTTCCGCCCGACTGTGGACGTGCAATTTCTCGTAAATATTTTTAATGTGACTTCTTACGGTATGCCCCGAGATAAAAAGCTGGTCGGCAATACTCTTGTAGCTGTCACCGGCACAAAGTAGCCGCAGCACCTCCCTTTCCCGTTCGGACAGGGGGTTCTGGGTGCCGGCGTGAAAGGTTTCCACCACCCGACGCGCGATACGTGGACTCATGGGGGCGCCGCCGTTGGCGGCATCGCGCAGAGCCGCCAGCAGTTCGGTGGGGGCAATTCCTTTGATGAGGTAGCCAACCGCTCCGGCACACAGCGCGGCAAAAACGGCCTCAGAATCCTCGTGCACCGTGAGCATCACGGCGGGAATGTTGGGCCGCAGCTGCCGCAACTGCCGCACGGCTTCAATGCCGTTGAGGTCGTCCCCCAGATCAATATCCATCAAGACCATCTCCGGTTGCAACTCCGGCAGCGCGGCCAGAAATTCGGTGGCGGTGGAGAATACGGCCTGGCAGTAAAACCCGGGGGTGCCGTTGAGCAGAATGCGCAAAAGCTCCTGAATCTGCCGGTCATCTTCCACGATGATCAGCTTCAGGGGTTTTCCAGAAAGGTCAGACGGGTTGGCCATACCATAAAATTAGGCTCCATTTAATTAGGGTGCCATCCATCATCTGGGGGATATGAGGGGTAGGGACAGGGTAATCCGCGTACCGGCACGCGACTCTATGTCCAGCGTCGCCCCGATTTTCTGCGCCCGGGCGGTCATATTCTTGATGCCGTTACCTCCCTTCGGAGCGGAGACGAAGCCGGGGCCGTCGTCGGACCAGCGCATGATTAATCCCTGCGAATCCTGACTGACGGAAAAGCTTACCCGACGCGCACTGGTTGCGTACTTGCAGGAGTTATGCATCGCTTCCTTGAACAACAGGATGAGGTGGCGGCGCTTCTCGGAGGAAAGCACCACCTCGGCCAGGTCCGGCGAGAAATTGTTCACTTCCAGTCGGGCCGGATGGTGCTGAAAAAGCTCCTGGGCGAATCGTTTGAGTCGCTGGGCGAGTTCCAGGGCATGGTCATTATCCGGGTCGAGCGCCCAGATGAAATCGCGCATCCCCTCCCGGACAACCTGCAGGTTGCCGTCAATGTCCGTCAGAAAACTTTGCACCTGCGCGACGGCGCCCCCTTGTTCTTCCTTGGTCCCGTTTTCTGTAGTACCCGCCGCCAGTTGCTGTCGGGCGACGGCCGTCAACAGACTGATGCGACTGAGGTGGTTGCCGGCTTCATCGTGGAAGTCCCGCGCACTCCGCCGCCGAAAGTTTTCGCGTTCCTCCTGGCGGGCAAGCAGCAGGGCGTTACGCTGCCGTTCCCGGAACCGGAAGATGCCGCCAATTACGGCCACCAAACCCAGGAGGTATAATCCGTAAGCCCAGGGCCGCCGGTGCCAGGGGGCGGCCAGGTGCAGGTGAATCCGCTCAAATTCCGGGTTCCAGCTTCCGTCCGGGAACCCCGACCGGAGATCAAGGGCGTAATCGCCCGGAGGCAACTGGGCGAAGGACAACTGCCCTTCCGCGCCCAGGTCGGCCCAGCTGTCCTGGATGCCGCTCAGCCGGTAGCCATACCGGGGCTTGAGCCCGGGGCGAAAACTGGGGGCGGCAAAGGTCAGGCTGATAAAATCGTGGCCGGGTGGCAGCTCCACGGTCTCCAGGGTGCTAATGTGGGCTGGAAGGGTAAACGCAGCGGAAGAATCCGGCGCAATCGGCACGGACGCGTTGAACAACCGAAAGTCCGTGACCAACAGACGGCCAAACTGCTGCTGGTCCTTGAGACTATCGGGATGGAACAAGCTCAATCCGTGCGGACTGCTCAGCGCCACGCGACCGTCCGGCAGCGAAGACCAGCCGTACTGGGCATTGTAGCCACTGGCCAGCCCGTCAAAGCGGTTAAACCGGTTGCCCACCGAAAATAGCCCCTCTTCATCCAGGGAAATTTGTAGAATTTCTCCCCCGAGTACCAGCCACAGTTGGTCCCTGGCGTCTTCGAAGACACCGTAGCAAAAAGTGTAGGGCAGGCCATCCTCTTCGGTAAAGGTGCGCAGAATGCCCCCTTCCCGGTATACTGCCAGTCCCTTGGGGGTGCTGATCCATACGTTCCCGCGTCGGTCCTCGTAGAGGTGGAGAATCATGTCGCTGGGCAGACTGTTGGGGTCCTCGGGGTCGTGCCGCCAGTTCCGGAAGTCCACTTTACCGTCCTCCACGACCTTCTGGGATAGCCCACCGGCGTTGGTGCCCACCCAGAGGCGATACTGGCGGTCGTACAGCACGGAGAACACGTAGTCGTCTTCCAGTCCGGGTTGACCTTCCCGGAGCTTTCCCTGCACGAGGCGTTGCCCGGTTGCACTGTTGTAGCCAAACAGCCCCCGGGCGGTAGCCATCCAGAATACGTTGGCCGAATCCACCGCAACCTGATAGGCGCTGGTGCCGTCGGTACTCCCCGCGGGGTAAATGATCGGCTCAATTTCGGGGGCCTCCGGGTTCTCCAGGGAAAGGAGGTCCACCCCGCCACGGCGGTAACAAATCCAGAAGGTATGCGGACGGGGCCCCGGTTCCATATTGATGACGTAGGCCGTCCGTAATCCGGGTAGATTTTCGGGCGTAAAGCACCGTACTTCCCCGGTAACGACGTTGATCGTAGAAATACCCTCCTGGGTGCCGACCACCAGCAATTTATGCTCGGGGTCAAAGGCGCTACCCTTCGTATTGTTGCTGCACAGCTCCACCCGACCGGGTTGCCGGCGGATGACCTCAACGGCCTCGTTACCCGGCAAGACGCGGTTCACGCCCAGGCGGGTGCCCACCAGCAGGGTGCCGTCGTGGCTTAGACACAATGCACTAAGCTGGTCGGAGGAGAGCGTTTTCTCGTTGTCGGGGTCGTGGGTCATGGTGCCCGCGTGCACCATCGTTCCGTCCGCTTCCACGATGACGCGGTGCAGTCCCTGGGTGGTCGCTACGAACAGCAGTTCATCGTTGATCACGCTGAGGTCCGTCACGAAATTTGTTGCCGCGGCGGACGAATCCCCGAAGTAGAGTATCCCCTCGCGCACGTATTCCGTGCCGGTCCACCGATAGTGAAAAAGGCCGTTGCGGGCCCCGGCCACGAGGCGATTACCCTTCAGGACGGCGATCTTCCGGGGCACCTCAATGTCCTGCTGGTCAATGGCGTACAGCTTCGGGAAGGAACCCCGGAGTGATACGCCGAGCAACCCTGCCTCACTGGCCAGCAGCAGGTTGCCATTCGGAGCTTCCCGAATGTCGGTGACCGGACCGGGAAAGTCCGGGGAGTCGACGGCAGGGAGCCAGTCACTGGCCCGGAACGCTCCCGTTTTATTGTCCAGTAGGTGGAGGCCATAATTAGTACCCACCCAGAGTTTTCCCGGCTGTATTTCGCGCATCGCCAGGACGGTCTGGGCGCGGTTGGTATCCGCTCCAGCTGGGACGGGTAAAGGATAATTTCGAAATGCTTCCCGTTCGGGGAGGTACTGGCTGAGACCCAGGTCCGAGCCCACCCAGAGCGTATGATCCGCACCTTCGTAGAGCGACCAGATGTAGTTACCCGGCAGGGAGCTGGTATCCCCCCTTAGGTGGGAAAAAGACCTCGTACGTTCCCCGTCGAATCGGCGCAGGCTGGTCTGCCCGCCAATCCAGAGGAACCCCGATCGGGTTTGCAGCATGGACTGGACGTATCCCGTAGCCAGGGGGTGGTCATCGGGGTAGTGATAGACCTCGTCCTGGGCGTAGACGGGCAAAGAAAAACACAAGCAGAAAAGGATGGCCAGGTGTGAGCGCATCATGATGGAATGGTGGGCGGGGAGAACAATTACCACAAATGGGGGATGCCGGCAGCATCGGTCCGGAATAGTTTCGTATCCACAAGAATGTCATCCGATGAATCCCTTAAAAATAGCCCTTCTTTTATTTCTCATCACGCTAGGGTTCGGCCTGGCCGCCCAGGAAGACGTACCCGGAGCCAAAGATCACCCCTTGCTGAGCCGTTATCCGGGCTCCCACATCGCCTGGTACCAAACGAAGAAGTACGTAGCCTACGATTTGGCCACCGGCCCGATAACCCGCTACCGACACATCGAAGACCGGCAGGAAGTAGCTGGCCAGCTGTACCGGATCTACTACGAAATTGAGGGGGCACCGGCGGAGATTTCCATCGACGAAGTCTACGCGGATTACCTGCGGGCCTTCGAGCGGGCCGGAGCCACGATCCTGAACCAGGGGTTGCGCCCGAAGGGCAACGATTTCGGAGGCAGCCAGTGGGTGGGGGTCGCCCTGGCGCCACAATCTCCCCCCAATTCCCCGAGCAGTAAGCTCTTCGCCGGTACGTCCAGCAGCGGGGGGAAGTTTGCCCTTGCGGGGCGCATTGACCGGCCCACCGGGCCGGTGTACGTCGCCATCTACGGGGAACGCCACAGCAATAAGCTGGTCAATTACCTGGTCGACATCATTGAAACCAAGGACGCCGAACTCGGAAAGGTATCCCTCAACCCCGAATACATCATGCGGGAACTCACGGAACGCGGAACGGTAAGCGTCTACGGGATCAAGTTTGCCTACGATTCCGCCGAAATATTACCCGACTCCGAGGAGACCCTGAAGCAAATCGCGGCCTTCCTGAAGGCCAACCCGGGCATTAAACTCTACGTGGTGGGGCACACCGATAACCAGGGTGAGTTTTCCTACAATCACCGGCTCTCTCAGCGGCGGGCGGCCGCAACCGTGAAGGCGCTTGAAGACCGGCACGGCATCGCTTCGGGGCGATTGCTCTCCGAAGGAGTAGCCTTTTTGGCTCCTAAGGCCACCAACAAAACGGAGGAAGGCCGCGCCCTCAACCGACGGGTAGAACTGGTGCTCCGGCCCTGACCTTCGGGGCAGAAGTCAGGAGAAGCGTTTGCGCCACAACACACTCTGCCGCTCGGAAACCGTAACGGTTTCTCCCCCGGGAAGGGTAAGCCCGTAGCGCCCCCGACTGAGGTGCTCCACCTCCCGGACGGCCCCGATCCGGACAATTTCTGATCGGTTGATCCGGAAGAAGTCCGCTCCCGGTAGCCGTTCCTCGAAGGTGGTGAGTGACTGGTGCAGCATATCCGTTCCCCGGTCGTGAAACAGTCGCACGTAGTGGTCGTAGGCCCGGACGAGGTAGAGCTCCGGCAATTCAATGAATTTTCCCCCGTGCCGGTCGGTGAGAAACAGCCGTTCCTTACGTCCCTCCCCTAGGCGGGCCCGAATAAGCTTGACGGTGTCGGCCAGCCGCTCGGGGTGGACGGGCTTGAGCAGGTAATCCAGCGCATGGACCTCAAACGCCCGGATGGCGTACTGGTCGTAGGCCGTGACGAACACCACCAGTGGACAGGGATTGAGGTTTTCCAGAAGCTCAAACCCGTTGCCGCCGGGCATGTTGATGTCCAGGAAGAGTACGTCCGGGTCATGCTCCCTGATGGCCGCCAGGGCCTCCTGCACGTTGGCGGCCTGGGCCACCACCTGGCAGTGCCCCGCTTCTGCGAGCAGCGCGGCCATCTCTACCCGAGCGAGGCGTTCATCGTCAATAACCAGGCAGCGTAGGGGCGTCATGTGGGAAGGGTGAGTTTGGCCATTACCCGGGGAGCACTGGCTGTTTTATCCTGACCAATTTCCAGCCCGGCGTTGGTGCCGAACTGTAGTTTCAGCCGCTGCCGGAGGTTGGCCAGCCCCGAACCCGGTCGTTCGGGTTGATAGGTGCCGTCGTTCAAAACGGTGAATTCCCAGTGGTTTTTCCGCTGGATCAACCGGACGGTGATTACCCCTCCGGAGGAGAGCCGGCTGATGCCGTGTTTCACGGCATTTTCCACCAGCGTGTGCAACCCCAGGGGCGGCAGCAGCAGGGAGGGTAGTGGGGTGGGAAGGTCCCAGTGCAGGATGAGGCGTTCTTCCAGGCGCATTTTCTCCAGGGCCACGTATTCATCAATGACGCGCTTTTCTTCGGCCAGCGGCACCAGGTTACGCTTGCTCTGTCGGAGGGAGTATCGGAGCAACTCGGCCAGCCGATCAATGGCAAGGCGGGCATTGGCGGGGTTCTCCCGGGTGAGTGCCTTGATGCCATTCAGGGCGTTAAAGAGAAAGTGCGGGTTGAGCTCGTTGCTCAGCTTCGCCAGCTGGGCTTCGGCCGTCAGCTGGGCGTTACGGGCCGCCGCGGCCCGTTGGTCCGCCATCTGCCGGGCAAAATGATAGAGGTGAAAGGCCAGCAACCAGATGGCGTGATAGCGCGTACCACCCGCCAGGGCGCCCAGCCAGACGTTGTCCCCCCAGAAATCGCCGTCGTACTGGATGCTGAAAATGAGGTAGACCATGAGAAGGTATTGCGCAATCAGGACAATCCAGGCCAACAGGATGATGGGCAGCTGCCGGACGAGGGGAAGCCGCAGCCATCCCCTTCGGTGCGTCAGTCGCCGGTACTGATCCGTAGCAAAAATCTGCACCCCCACCTGAAGGCAAACCACCAGGATGCCCTCCAACAGCGACTTGTTCTGGACCTCGTAGTACAACCAGTAGGGAGCCACTACGCCCCAGCCCAGAAGTTGGCAAGTCCAATAAAGAGATAGATTGAAGCGGCTGAGCATGGACGGTTGAGTTCGGTACAAAAGTAATGGCTCGTGGCCCCGCGAAAAGAGGCTGGCACCCGCGCTTGCGCCCAAATCTCCCGCGTTCGCGAAATTGAGTTCATGAATACCCGGAAATGCCCCCAATTTGTGGCAAAACCATCCAGAATGAAAGCGATAAAAACCCTGCTGATTAGTCTACTTCTTCTGCCTCTAAGCCTGTGCGCCCAACAACCCAATAACCTCGATTTCGAAGCCGCCTCACCCGCTGACGTTCCCATGGGCTGGAAAACCAGCCGGCTCACCCAGCCCAAAACGCTGGTGAAAACTCCCGACGGGGAGGGGAGTAGCCTGTACCTCACCGCCCCCTTTACCGAATTTGAGAGCGGGTACGCTTATCAGGAGTTGGCGGCCAGCGGGGAGGTGCTGTTGAAGTACGATATCACCGCCAGGCTCCGCACCCGTGGCGTGGAGGGCGATGGCGCCCAGATATACGCCTACGGAAAATCTTCGGGTTCCGTCCTCGGCTACGTGCAATCCGAGTCCCTGCGGGGAGACAACGACTGGACCGAAGTGTCCCTGTCCCTGGTGACGGATTCCCGGATGGACTCAATTCGTATCGGCTGCTACCTGGGGGGCACGGGAGAAGCCTGGTTCGACGACCTGACCTTCACCCGCGGGGAGTTTAGCAAGCAGCGCATGAGCAAAACCGCCCGAAAGTATTTGCGGGAATTCTTTGCCACGGTGGAGCCCATTGCGCTCGACCGCGACGAAAAACCCTGGAAAGAGCTGAAGTCCGTCGCCAGGATGCTGGCATCCGGAGCGCAGACCACGGCGGACGTCTACCCGGCCATGCGGTATACCCTCGGACGCATCAACAAGCATTCTTTCATGTTCGAGCCGGCCGTGGCGGCGGATCTGAACGGCAGCGATCTGGCTACCGATGAAGTCGATCCGGACCTGAAGTACACCTCTGGTCGGCGGATCAACGACCGAATTGCCTACCTGTCCATGCCGGCCATGGGCAGTGGCCATCAGGCGACCCTGAACGCCTTTGCGGACAGCCTGCAGGGACTGATGGCGGCACTGGAAACCGAAACGACCACGGGCTGGGTGCTCGACCTGCGGGAAAACGGCGGGGGCAATTGCTGGCCCATGCTGGCGGGGGTCGGACCGCTGATCGGGGAAGGTATCGCCGGGTATTTCCAGGAACGGGACGGCAGCAACGCCTCTCCCTGGGTGTACCGCGACGGAAAAAGTTTCGAGCGGGGAAATGAACGGGTGACCACCCGGAACCATCAGTTGAGCCACAAGCAGTTTCGGGTGGCGGTGCTGGTCGGACCCCAGACCGCAAGCTCGGGGGAAATTACCGCCATCGCCTTCATGGGACTGCCCTACGCCAGGTTGTTTGGCCAGCCCTCGGCGGGCTACGTCACGACCAATACCAGTATTCCGATGTCCGACGGGGCGATGGTGATGGTGACCATTTCCATCTACGGTGACCGCAACAAACGGGCCGTGGAAGACCGGGTGGTGCCCGACGTCATCGTAGCGCCCGAAGCGGAGAAAGACGCGGCGCTGGAAGCGGCCATCGAATGGCTGGAAGGAGAAATTTAGGGCCGGCGGAGTGATGATGATTTGGGCGATACCGCAGGTGCCGTGTCGTCCGGATCAGCGTTACTTCATCACCTCCGCAAGGTATTTAGCGGTATGCCCTTCGCCGTGTTCCACCAATCCCTCGGGGGTGCCCTGGAAGACGATGTGACCACCGTCGCGGCCCCCTTCGGGGCCGAGGTCGATGAGGTAGTCGGCGGATTTGATCACGTCCATGTTGTGCTCAACGATCAGCACCGTGTGGCCGCGCTCCACGAGGGCGTTCAGGGCGTCGAGGAGGATGGCCACGTCGTGAAAGTGCAGTCCCGTCGTCGGCTCATCGAAGAGGAAAAAGATGTGCTCTTTGGTTTTTTCTTTGGTCAGGAAGCTGGCCAGTTTGACCCGTTGGGCTTCCCCGCCCGATAGGGTGGAGCTGGACTGGCCGAGCGTGATGTAGCCGAGGCCAACGTTCTGGAGCGGCTCCAGCAACTTGCTGACGGTAGAGATTTCGGAGAAGAAATCGACGGCTTCGTCGACGCTCATGTCGAGAATCTCCGCAATGTTCTTTTCCCGGTAGCGCACGTCCAGGACCTCCCGCTTGAAGCGGGCGCCATTGCACTCTTCGCACACCAGCTTGACGTCGGCCAGGAACTGCATTTCAACCGTTTGTTCACCCTCGCCCTTGCAGGTGTCGCAGCGGCCACCATCGACGTTGAAACTGAAGGTGCCCGGTTTGTAGCCCCGGATGTTGGACAGCTGTTGCTTGGACATCAGGTTCCGGATGGCGTCGTAGGCACCGACGTAGGTGACCGGGTTGGAGCGACTGGATTTTCCGATCGGGCTTTGGTTGATCATCTCCACCTGGGTAATCACCTTAAGGTCACCGGTGATACCCCGGTGTGGACCGGGGGCCTGGGAAGACCCTTCCCCCAGCAGTCGCCGCAGACCGGGGTAGAGGATGCCCTTGATCAGGCTGGTTTTTCCGCTTCCGGATACGCCGGAAACCACCGTCATGGCCCCCAGCGGAATGCGGGCATCCACTTTTTTGAGGTTATGCATCTGGGCACCTTCGATGGTGATCCAGTTGGTGAGTCGCCGGCGCTGCTTCGGTACGGGAATGGCCATCTGGCCGCTCATGTACTTCGTGGTGAGACTGTCGGCGGCGGCCTCGTGGATGTCCTCGTAGGGACCGGCAAAGACAATCTCGCCTCCGTGGACGCCCGCCCGGGGACCGACGTCGATCAGGTAATCGGCCGCCGCAATCACCCCCTCTTCGTGCTCCACCACCAGGACGGTATTACCAAGGTCCCGCAGCCGGCGGAGGACGGCAACCAGGCGGTCCGTATCCCGGGGGTGAAGCCCCACGCTGGGTTCGTCCAGGATGTACATACTGGCGGTGAGGTTACTGCCGAGGGTACGGGTGAGGTTAATGCGCTGACTTTCTCCGCCGCTGAGCGAACTGCTCAGCCGGTTGATGGTCAGGTAGCTCAGGCCCAGGTCCATCATGCTCTGCAGCCGGTTGTTGATTTCGAGCAGGAGGCGACGGGCGATGGTGGCATCGTGGTCGCTCAGTTCGAGTTGCTGAAAGTGCTTTTGCAGCAGGTCGATGGGCAGGTCGATCAACTCGCTGATGGCCGCGCCGCCCACCTTAACGTATTCGGCTTCCTTCCGCAGTCGTGCGCCCCGACAGGTGGGGCAGGTGGTGCGCCCGCGGTAGCGGGCGAGCATGATGCGGTTCTGAATTTTGTAGAGCTTCTTGGACAGCTGATCAAAGAAATCATGGATACCGCCCACGTGCTCGTTACCGTCCCAGAGCTGCCGTTGCTGCTCCCGGGTGAGGGATGAATAGGCGGTGTGGACGGGAAAGTCGAAGCGATTGGCCACCCGCAGAAAATCCCGCTGCCAGGTGCCGAAGGTGCTCCCGCTCCACGGGGCCACGGCCCCGTCGTAGACGGATTTGCTCGGGTCGGGAATGACCTTGTTTTCGTCAATGCCCATCGTGCGGCCGAAACCCTCACAGGTGGGACAGGCCCCGTAGGGGTTATTGTAATTGAAGAGGGCCGGACTGGGCTCGAGGAAGGTCATGCCGTCCAGCTCAAAGCGGTTATTGAAGGCCGTCCAGTTCTCCGCGTCCAGGAAGACGATCACCTCGCCTTCTCCTTCCTGGAAGCCCGTCTGGACGGAATCCGCAATTCGCTGTTGCTGGTCTTCATTGTCGTCTTTGATCACGAAGCGATCGATCAGCACCATGACCTCCTCGTTTTGGGCCAGAGCGTCGAGGGTTTTGTCCAAAACGGGGTCTCCGTTGGAGAGCACGTCTTCGATCTGCTCTACTTCATCGTTGATGAGGATGCGCGTATAGCCCTTTTGCTGGAGCAGTTCGAGCTCCCGGGCCAGGGTGCGGTCCGGGTAGTTGCGGGGGATGGGCGCGTAGAGGTGCACCCGGCTGCCGGCGTCCAGGCCCAGAATGTGGTCCACTACGTCCGACACGACGTGGCGACGAACCTCCTGGCCGCTGACCGGGCTGTACGTCCGTCCGGCCCGGGCGTAGAGCAGGCGGAGGAAGTCGTAAATCTCCGTTAGGGTGCCCACCGTAGACCGGGCGTTGGCGGTGGTGGTCTTCTGCTCGATGGCGATGGCCGGGCAGATGCCCCGGATGTAGTCGACGTCCGGTTTCTTCATCCGCATCAGGAACTGCCGGGCGTAGCTGCTCAGGCTTTCCACGTAACGGCGCTGCCCCTCGGCGAAAAGGGTATCCATCGTGATGCTGGACTTTCCGCTGCCGCTCACTCCGGTGACCACCACCAACTGATTCTTCGGGATGGTCAGATCCACGTTCTTCAGGTTGTTGGCCCGGGCGCCCTTGATGAAGACGGCCGTGCGGAGGTCGGCGGCAGTAACGGTGGTGGAAGACATTGGCAAACGTAGGATTACGGGGTAGACGGATGAGGGGAAGCAGGCGGGTAGACGGGACGTTCGTCGAGTAATTAACCCGGCGCCAGATCAGACCCGGCACTGGGGTTGAGCCGAATATTCTGCGCTGCGTCACTCCGCTTATTAAGGATTTAATCCGGGAGTAGGTTCAGTAAAAGGCAAGCTCAAATAAAAACAAAAATGTTTATGATTGAGCGTGATGAACAAAATTAATTTAAAATTGGCAATTTTCCGGCATCCCGCTAACTTTAAAGGCACCGAAAAAGTACTCGTAACCCTTGGTTCCGCCAATGATCGGGTCGGAGTTGTCTAAGGAGCTTATTTGTAATTATTACCCAATGAAGATATTCAAACACCGAAACCTGTTTCTACTCTTCGCCCTGTTGCTGCTCAATGCTTGCCAGGACGACAGTCCTTCCGAACCCATTTCGCCATGGACCTCCTTCTCTTTCAACCTGCGGCACGAAAAATTTGGGCTGGACGTAGAAGTTTCCCTCGATGAAGAAGGAACCTACCATCTGTCAGGGGAGGCAGAGAAACAATTGAAAAAGTACCTGGTGGAACGCGCGTCGGAAGAAGTGCCGCAAATGTCCGCCGATGATCTGACCATCACTTTCTTCCGGCCTTCGCCCGAAAGTTACGCCGATAGTAAATTAACCGTTTCGGGGTGGGCAACGGATACGGGAGGGATCGTGACCCCCGTGGCGGTGGAATTTGACCGGATAGGTTTCGGGAAGACACCGGAGGGAACCTACGGTGGAGGCACGGTCCACCGCTGCCTGGGGGATGGATGTGCCTGCTGTGGCTTCATCCGGGAGCCGTCGGTTGAAACCGGCCTTCCCGGAACGGCCAACAAAGTAATTGGCTGTTCCTGCGATACTTCCCCAGGGGATTGCTCCAAAAGTGTTGGTCCCTGCAATCACTGGATCCATAGCGGGCCGTAATTCTTAGGCCCCGGGGATGATATAGCAAAGTGAATTTGAAACTTACCGCACTCCATCTCGGTTTACCTTAATTGTATGGCAAATGAATGGACGGTCGGACAGAAGCAGTCCGGTTTACAACAAGAGACGGAATACGCCGTCATCGTCGGGGTCACCCTCCAGGGAGGGAGTGATGAACAGACCACGGAATATCTGGATGAACTGGAATTCCTGGCCCTCACCGCCGGGGCGGTGACCCGGAAGCGTTTTATCCAGAAGCTCCCGCATCCGGATAGCCGCACCTTTATCCGCAAGGGAAAGGTGGAGGAAATCGCGCAGTACATCAAGGAGCACGAAGAGATTTCGATGGTCATCTTCGATGATGACCTGAGTGGCAAGCAGGTGAATATTCTGGAGGAAAAACTGAAGGTGAAGATCATTGATCGCTCCACCTTGATCCTCGACATCTTCGCCCGCCGCGCCCAGACGGCCCAGGCCAAAACCCAGGTGGAGCTGGCCCAGATGCAGTACCTCCTGCCCCGACTGCGCGGATTGTGGACGCACCTTGAGCGGCAGCGCGGGGGTATCGGGATGCGCGGACCGGGGGAAACGGAGATCGAGACGGACCGCCGGATCGTCCGCGATAAAATCTCCAAACTGAAGAAGGACCTAGAGAAGATCGACCGGCAGGCCGAAACGCGCCGCAAGCACCGCGACGTCATGGTGCGGGTAGCTCTGGTAGGTTACACCAACGTGGGAAAGTCTACCCTGATGAACCTCCTGACCAAGAGCGACGTCTTTGCGGAAGACAAGCTCTTCGCTACCCTGGACACGACGGTGCGCAAGGCCGCCTTTGAGGGCGTGCCCTTCCTGCTCTCCGATACGGTGGGATTCATCCGGAAATTGCCGCACCACCTGGTGGAGAGCTTCAAGTCGACGCTCGATGAGGTGCGCGAAAGTGACATCCTGCTGCACGTAGCGGACGTTGCTCACCCCCAGCACGGCGATCACATCCGGACGGTGCAGCAGCTGCTCAAAGACCTGAACGTGGAGGAAAAACCCACGCTGCTGGTGTTCAATAAAATTGATCTTTTCCGCGAAAAGAATTACGATCTGTACCTGGACGAAGAGGGCAGGGACGAGGTGGAAGAAGGGCTGCGTAAGAGTCTGGAAGCCGAATTCGGGCAGGAAGCCATGTTCATCTCCGCGCACACCAGAGAAAACATCGACGCCCTGCGCCACCGCCTCATCAGCCTGGTGAAGGAGCAGTACGAGGAGGTCTACCCCTACGTGGCCAAGCACTGGTAGCCCCCCTTAAACGCATACTTTATAAAACCCCTTTGGGCGCAAGCGCAGGTGCCGGCTATCTTGGTAAAAGCATTGCACCTGCGGTCATCGCCCAACGTTTATGCTTCAACCGGACTGCGCTTGTGTTAACTTTGCGGACTGTCTGAAGCTTTAACCACCCACTATGGCTACCCGATCTCAGCTGGAGCGCTACGCGCATTTGCTGGTCAACTATTGTGTCGACTTACAACCCGGAGAACGTTTATTCGTGCAGTCCACCATGCTGGCGGCCCCACTGGTTACGGAAATTCAGCGTGCCGTGCTGCGGGCCGGTGGGCACCTGGAGTTTTTCCTGTCCCTGGAAGATCAGGGAGACATCATGCGGGAAGAAGGCAACGCCGAGCAATTCGCCTACATCCCCACCCTGTACCGCACGGCCATTGAGGAGTTTGAAGCCTACATCAATATTCGGGCGCCCTTCAGTCTGCGCTCCCCGAACCCCGCGCCCGAGCTGATGGAGGCGCGGCGAAATGCCCTGCAACCTCTGTTGAAAACCTACTTCGACCGCACGGCCGACCGGCGACTGAAGCGCAGCCTGTGCGTGTATCCCACCTCGGCGCTGGCCCAGGAAGCCGGGATGGGACTGGCCGAGTACGAAGACTTCGTTTTTCAGGCCACCAAGATCAATCATCCGGACCCGAAAGAAGCCTGGCTGCAAGTGCGCCGCCGCCAGCAGGCCGTGGTGGACCACCTCAATTCCTGTACCCACTTTCGGTACGTAAACGGACGGACGGACCTGACCTTCACCACCAACGGGCGGACCTGGATCAACAGTGACGGGCAAACCAATATGCCCAGCGGGGAGGTGTACACCAGTCCGGAAGAAAACTCGGTCAACGGAGTCGTGCACTTCGATTATCCCGCCATCCGTAACGGAAAGGAAGTACGGGGCGTGACCCTGAAGGTGAAGGATGGCGAAATCTACCACTGGGAGGCAGAAGACGGCCAGGACGTCCTGGACGAAACCTTCGACATTCCCGGAACCCGGGTATTCGGCGAGGCGGCCATCGGGACGAACTACACCATCAACCGGTTCAGCAAAAACATCCTGTTTGACGAAAAAATCGGCGGCACGATCCACCTGGCCATCGGTCAGAGTTACGCCCAGGCGGGCGGTAAAAACGAAAGTACCGTACACTGGGACATGATCGCCGACATGAAAGCGGACGGTAGAATTTTTGCCGACGGAAAAGAAATTTACCGAAATGGGCGTTTTGTCCCCGAATTATGGCCGGAAACCTAGAAAAAACAGCGGATTATGGCTAACTAAGCCGACCCTGCACTAAGCCAAGCCGCCTTATTTTTGTTATACCCATACATTGCGGCGATTTGACTACCTTGTGCCGCTGACTTTATTTTAACGATACCAGGGAACGTACTTACTGAAATTAACCTCAAACCGTGAACGAGAACATTGCCTTTCTGGAACTGAAATACGGGAACATCTACGGAGGCTACCCTAATTTTTACGCGATTAGCGAAATCGCCCTGCTCGTCTTCGAGCGGGGTTCCAACAAAATATTCCTCGAAAGCTGGATCAATCAGGCCAACGTCGATATCGTCGACGTGTACGCCGAAACCGATGAACTGGGACATACCGTCCGTCGTGTACGGGAGGTATTGAATATGCGGAGTAACCGTCGCTTCAAGTACGAAGAAGACTTTCGTCTGGACGACCGCGACCTGCAATATGCCTTTAAGAACCTGCGCTCGACCAAGAGTGCCGTCCGGAATTTCCTGCTGAAGAACCTGAGAAAATACCGCTTCGAAGACATGATCGTCTTTGACGGTCGCCGTGATATCTTCCTCTGCGAACGTTCGGGAGTGAATTTTGAGTACACCAACATCATTGACATCCAGAAGGACCTCAACCGGGAAACGGATTACCTGTTCAGCCTCAACAAGCTGGCCAAAGTGATCAATTTCAATACGGATCGGTCGTACCTGCGCTCCAACAATCAGGAGTACTGGCTGCACCCGATTGCCGCCCGGCAGATCATTCCCGGCACCGCAGCCTTCGATGCGGCCCGGCTGCTGATGGTCTACAATGAGTACACGGAGTTTCACGACGATTTCCTCATCAAGGCCGCCATTCTGCTGAACAAGATTCAGAAGCGGAAAGCGGAGGAAAAAGCCGCCGAGGAGGCCCAGGGCGGTAAGGCGAAAGAAGAGGAATAACCACTCTCCAACTTTAAATTGGACGATAATTGGCCGCCCGGATGACCGGGTGGGTAACAATCTATTGTATTTCTACCCGTTTGTGTTGGTGGAGCGGGAAAATTGCACGTTTCTGCGCTTCTTTGCGTAGCTCCATAAGCCAACCCACCGTATGAAATATATTTTGCCGGCCCTGGCCGCTTTGTTACTGTTCGTTTCCGGCTGTCAGGAAAGCCTGGAAGAACTTGGCCGCGTAGACGATACCCGCTTCCGGGCGGAATACGCCCTGCCGCTGCTCGATAGCCGGGTCACCCTGGATGAATTAATCGGCGACGTAGACGACAACGTAAGCGTCAGCATCGATCCCGACGGACTCCTGCGTTTCCGCTATTCCGGTACCGTCCCCGAAGTGGGCGCCGGCATGTTCTTCGACCGCCTCAACGAGCTGGTGGCGGGGCTGTTCGTTCCCGTTACCAGTAACCGGCAGGCGATCCCCTTCAGCGGCAATGAGCAGTTTGGCCCCGATGAACTCCACGTGAAGGGCGGACTGCTCACCTACAGCCTGCCGAATAGCTACGACGAACCGGTAAACGTGGAGGTGAGCATTCCCGAAGCCACGCTCGATGGTGTTCCCCTGACCATTACGGGCAGCATCCCCGCCTACGAAGGCACGGGCCCGCGACCTGCCCTGACGAACCCGGAAGATCCGGTTGACCTGGCGGGCTACATCATGCGACTTCCCCAGGATTCCCTCTTCGTCGAATACCGCCTCACCGACGCGGAGGGCAATGAACTGGAGACGGTGGATGGATCGGCCATCGTGATCACCGGACTGAACTTCGACTACGTGGAGGGCTTCATCGGGCAAGAAGTCTATCCCGGCGGCCGGGACACCATTTTCGTGGATTTCTTCGAGAATTATCTCGGCGGAGAAGTATTCTTCGTCAACCCCACGATTACCATGACGCTGGAGAACAGCTTTGGCCTGCCGGCCAAAGCCCTCGTCGATGTCCTGAGTATCATCGACGTAAACGGCAACGAACTTCCCATCGAAGGCCCCGCCATTGACGATGGCTTCGACTTCGACTTCCCCACCGTTCCCGGTGACATCGCCACCACCACCTTCGTCTTCGATACGAGCAACTCCAACATCGATGAGATTCTCAGCAGCCAGCCGGTGGCGGTGGATTACGAAGTCAATGCCCTGATCAATCCCGATAACGACACAGAGCTCGACGGCTTCCTCTCCGATACCGCCTTTTACCGGGCCCGGGTGGACGTAGAGCTGCCCCTTTACGGCAACGCCGATAACTTCACCATCCGCGATACCTTTCCGATCAACATCATGGACGACTACGAATCCATCACGGAGGTAACCTTCCGCCTGACCACGGAGAACAGCCTGCCGCTGGACGTGGAAATCACGGGAGTGTTTCTCGATTCCCTCGGGAATGTTCTGGCGGCCCTGAGCGCGGAAGAGTTGAACCTGATCCGGGGCAGTGCCGTGGACGCCAACGGTAACCCGTTGGAAGTAGTGGAAACCACCAACGACCTGGTCTTCGGGGGGGAGCGCCTGGAGGCCATCCGGGAGGCCGCCTCCCTGGCGATCGTCCTTGATTTTTCCACTTCGGAGGGCGGCACCCCCTTTGTGCGGGTGACCAATGACCAGGCCCTGCGGGTCCTGCTGGGCGCCATCGTAACCGTAGATCGCCTCTGATGACCAGTTTCCTTTCTTCCCCTTTCGCCCTTATGTCCATGAATACCTCGCCTTCCATGAAGAATGTCACTGGCCTGATGGCCGCCTTGTTGCTGACCGGTGGACTGTTCGCCCAGGACCTGACCAGCCCGCTATACACGGACAGCTGGCAGGCCGCCATGAGTAACCCCGCACTGCACGGTTATGCACCCCGTGGCCTCACCATTGGTCTGCCCGGACTGAGCAACGACCTTTCCGCCGAAAACGTAAGCTACAATGACCTGCTGCTCACCGAAAACGGGCAGCGCATCCTGGACCTGACGCAACTGCCGGACCAACTGGATGAACGTAACTACCTGCGCAATGACTTCACGCTGGAAACCATCGGAGTAGGAATACGCGGTGACCGGTTCAGTTTTGGCCTACACCACCGCGTCAGGGTGCTGGGAGAAACGGATTACCCCCGTGACCTGATCGAAGTGATCGCCCGGGGAAACGCTCAGTTCATCGGCCAGACGGTGGAAATCGCCCCGCTCGGCGCGGCCACCAGCTTTCACGAACTCGGACTCGGCGTAAGTTTCCAGGCCAGTGACCGGGTTTATGTAGGCGCCAGAATCAAGTACCTCAGCGGCATCGCCGACATCCGCACCGGACCGACGGGCAGCCTGCGGCTGACCACCGACGAACGCAACTTCGCCCTCTCGCTCGAACAGGACCTGACCATCAATACCGCCGGCACGATTGACTTCAACGGCCTGGAGGACATCGGCGTAAACTATGACCTCAACCGGATCGAAACGGACGACATCTTCAGTGAGAATAACGGCATTTCCTTTGACCTGGGGGTGTTCGTTGATCTGGATGATCTCCGGCTGCAGGCGTCGGTGCAGGACCTCGTCGGCCGCGTCGACTGGGCCACGGAAGTGTCCACCTTCCGGCTTACGGGAACCGACGAGTTTACCGGACTAGATGTGCTACGGCAGGTCTTTGAAGACTCGCTTTCCTTCAACGGGGCACTGGATAGTCTGAGGGAGACCTTTGAACCCACCGAGATTACTACGCCCTACCGCACGGACCTCAACCCTACCTTCCTGATCGGTGGGGAATACGATTTCACCGACCGCTGGTCGGCGGGACTATTGCTCGTCCACTACGGCCGGACGCTCCAAAACGAAACGGCCGTTGCGCTGATCGGGCGCTACAAAGTACTGAAGCAACTCACGGTAGGGCTAAACACCAACTACCGCCGGGATTCACCCTTCAACCTGGGAGCCCATCTTTTCGGTCAGCTGGGGCCACTGCAACTCATGGCTTCCACGGACGACTTGCTGACGGTCTTTCAGCAACGGAGCAGTAGCCGGGCGGGGGTTCGCCTGGGAGCGGCCCTGAGTATCGGCTCCCGTCGTAAGGATCCGGAACCCCGGCGGCCCCGCATCCCTTCGGAGTAGGGCCTGATCTAGTACCGTCGGTTTTCTTTGATCCGTTTAAGGAACATTTTGTCCTGGGTGCGCTTGGGCAGCAGGGTGACCAGGCGGGCCAGCCAGCCCTTTTTCATCACCAGACGGTCCGGACGTGGTTTGTCGGTGGTCAGGGCGGTGAGGATATCGTCAGCTACCACCTGAGGAACCACTCCGTCGGCGGCCGCATTGTCGGCGTAGGCGTCAATTTTTTCCAGCACGTACTCATACCGGGTGCCTTCGTAGGCCTTCGTCTGGGTTTTGGCCTTCGTCCAGATGGGCGTTTTCACCGGTCCGGGGGCTACGCTGATGACGTCGATGCCGAAGTCAAAGAGTTCCCGGCGCAGGCCATCCGTAATCGCTTCGATGGCGAACTTGCTGGCGGAGTAGATGCCCGTGAAGGGGGAGGTGAGGTAGCCGGAAACGGAGCTGATGTTGATGATCTTCACGTTGGGGAGGCCAGCCTCCCGGGCGGCGTGTAGCTGGGGAAGGGCTTCCTGACAGACGGCGAGCAAGCCAAACACATTGACCTCAAACTGCCGGCGATAATCTTCCTCGGCCAGGGTTTCCAGGGGGCCGGAGACCGCCACCCCGGCGTTGTTGATGACGGCGGTCAGGGGATGCGCTCCCCGGGCGATGGTGTCCAGTGCCCCGACGATGGAGGGGCGGTCCGTGACGTCCATGACCAGGGCCGTAAACGAGGCGTGCCCGGCGAGTTCCGCTGCATCCTCGGCCCGCCGGACCGTGCCGTAAACGTAGTATCCGCGGTCGAGCAGGCTGCGGGCCGTGGTGAGGCCGATTCCGGAAGAGACGCCGGTGATGAGTACGCTGGTCATGGCTGAAAAATTTAGGGATTACAATCAATTAACTCACCGCAGCCTCCATCAGGTAGGCGCAGATCAGGGCGCCGTAGGTGCCCAGTGCGTAGCCAATGACGGCCATGATGGCCCCTACGGGGGCAAGTGCGGAACTGAAGGCACTGGCCACGACGGGCGCCGAAGCGGCACCCCCCACGTTGGCCTGGCTGCCCACGGCCACGTAAAAGAAGGGGGCCTTGATGAGCCAGGCTACGAACAGGAGAATCGTCACGTGGATCAGCATCCAGATGGCGCCGATGGCGAACAGACCGAGGTTGCTGAAGATGTCGCCGATGTTCATCTGCATACCGATGGTGGTCACCAGAATGTAGATACACACCGAACCCCAGCGGCTGGCCCCCACACCCTCCAGTTTTCTGGCGGGAGTGAAGCTCAGCAAAAAGCCGATCGTGGTGGCGATGACCACCAACCAGAAAAAGCCGCTGGTCAGGGTCGTCAGCCGCATCCGTTCCAGGGTCTCGGCGTACTGGTCGAAGAAGGGGGCCAGAATGTCCGCTCCGAGGTGGGCCAGCGCCACGCCCCCGAAGGCCACGCCCAGCAACTGGTAAGTGCTCAGGGCGGTGGGTTCCCGCTTTACCTGGGCGGCGTAATCCTCCACCTTTTTGGTGAGCTCGGCCACAGCGGAGTTGTCCGCTTTGAGCATCCGGTCAATCTTGTCGCTGCGGCCCGCCCCGAAGAGGAGGAAGCCGAGCCAGATGTTGGCCACGAGCACGTCCACGATGATCATCTGTCCGAAGATACCAGGGGGCACTTCGTGGATTTCTTTCATGGCGGCCTGGTTGGCTCCTCCACCGATCCAGGAACCGGCGATGGTACTCAGGCCCCGCCAGAGCTGATCCGGGTCCAGACCGATCAGGTCGGGAAAGAGGTAGGTGATGATGAGCAGGGCAATGGGGCCACCGATCACGATGCTGAAGGTGGCGGCGAGGAACATCACGATGGCCCGGTAGCCGAGGTTCAGGATGCCCTTGATGTCGATGTTGAGGCAGAGCAGGATCAAACTGGCGGGCAACAGATACCGACTGGCCATGAAATACAGGTTGCTGTGTCCCTTGTATTCCGCAAAATCGTTGGGGTCCAGCCCCTGGTTTTCGAGGAAACGATTGATCTCCCCGAAGGACATGCCCTCGGGCAGCGTCACGCCGCTTTCGGCCAGGGCACCCACCAGGTCGGGAGTGTACCAGTCGTAGGCGATTAGGCCCAGCGGCCAGTGCAGCAGTGCCGGCAAAAAGTAGCACAGCAGGAGGGTAGGTACGTAGGTATAAAACTTCTGCCAGAAACTCCGCTTGCTGTTGGAGGTGGTGAAGATCACGGCCAGCAGCACAATCAGTAGGCCGAAGACCACGGCGTCGTTGGTGAATATGGGTTGCATGGCGGGAAGATAGGGAGGACGGACGGAATTGGGGAAGGATTGAAGGACGGGAGGAATGAATGACGGAGGGATGGAGCTCCCCACAATAGTAGACAGCTACTTCTGATTGACTTGGTTACTATTTTTAACCAATCAACTCGATGAGATGTCGAAAATGAGGAAACAATTTACCAAAGAAGAGCGGCTTGAAATTGTCAA
>NZ_SNAQ03000034.1 GCF_004375085.3 Lewinella sp. W8 | reverse complement strand
GCCGAAGCCATAAACAAGCAATCAATGCCGTACGTAACAAAATCATCAAAGTCCTTTATGCCTGCCTGGAAAAAGACACTATGTATTGCAAAAAGTATCATCAAAACTTGCAAGGACTATAGTAATCAGAGCAGCTCGTTACACTCGACAGCTCGGAGGAGCGCTCTAGGGAAGATAATGAAGCCGGTCCTCCGAGCTGTCTTCGCGGGGCCATCGGCCTAGTTGCTGCTCTGAGGTCTCGGTTCTTAGGAGCCTCTTAATTTTCACAAACTTAATTGCTTATGCCAGACGATTCAGGTCGCTGCGCGCCCGCCTCGGCCGACGACCGGGCATGCATTTACTGGGGCTACTTTTTCTTCGTCGGGATGAAGGTAAATTTATAGGCTAAGGACACGACCGGGGCGCCGAAAATGCTCAGGCGGTAGGCGGCAAAGGGACTGCCACTGAAGATACCCAGGGGAGGGGTTCCCGCATCGCGGGGCTGAAAGAAAATATTGTAGGCATTGTCTCGGCCATAAATATTGTAGACCGTGAAGACCCACTCTCCCGTCCAGTCTCGCTTCTGACGCTTGAGGTTATTGATCGTCCAGCTGAAGTCCAGGCGGTGGTACAGGGGAAGCCGGGCGTTGTTGCGTTCCAGGAAGAGGGGGATATCGGTACCATTAATGTCCACGAACCCATTAGGGACGGTATAGGGACGGTTGGACTGGATCACGAAGTTGAACCCCAGCTCATGGGTTTTCCCTTCGTCCAGAACCAGATTGGCCGAGAAGGTGTGTGGCTGATCGAAGTAACCGGGGAACCAGTCCCCTCGATTGATTCTGGTGCCAAAGTCCTGCCCCTCGACGCGGTTCTCTACCCGGGCGAAGGCGTAGTTAATTTCTCCGGTCAGACGTCCGGCCCGGCGGTTAGCCGTAAATTCCACGCCGTAGGCGCGGCCTTCCCCCCGCAGCAGGTCGGTTTCGACGGTGGGGTTGAGGAAGAAGTCGGCTCCCGGCTTGTAATCAAGCAGATCAATCAGCTGGCGGTAGTAACCCTCCAGCCGAAAGGCGTACTTGCCGTTGCCCGTCACGTGACTGATTCCGGCCGACACCAGGTTGGCCGTCTGGGGGCCAACGTTGGGGTCGGCAACCTTCCACCGGCTCGTGGGCAGTGGCGTTGTAGCGTTGAAGATATTCTGCAAATACTGTCGCGATCGGGCGTAGGAGGCCTTCAGACTGGTGTTCACCCCCACCTGATAGCTGATCCCCAGGCGAGGCTCCAGTCCACTGTAGCTGCTGATCGTCTCCCCGGAAGCAAAGGATTCGGTGCTTTCCAGATTGATCTGCGCGACTTCCGCGCCCGGGGTATAAATCCGGTTTTCTCCGGGGCCCAGCTGTCGGTAGTAGGTGAACCGCAATCCGGCGCCGATGGTGAGCCGGTCATTTACCGACCAGGTATCCTCCACGAAGGCGGTGAGTTCTTGTCCACGTTCATTTTCCAGATCAATGGCCCGGACGCTGGTGCTTCCTCCCGGATCCAGGCGGCCCGGATCCAGGGTATACTGGTCCGCCTGCAATCCGAAGCTCCAGGCGTGCTGGGCGTTTTCGTCACCAGACAGGGCCGTTCGGAGGGTAAGCTGATCGATGGTGGAGGCGAAGTTGATGATACTTTCTCCGTCAAGTTGGGGAAAGCGGAGTTCCGGAGCGTAGTGCGCGTTGGTCACCTGGGTGGACCAGGACAGCTTATCGCTCAGGAGCCGCACCCATTCCAGGCCGCCATTAAGGGTGAGGTAGGCGTACTGGTTAGAGGTGGCCGCAACGCCACCGAAGGTGGTCAGCAGGTCCACCTGGTAGAAATCCTGGCTGTAGAAGCCCGTCAGCGTAATGAGGTCTTGCTCGCTGGGACGATAGCGTAGCTTGAGGGTCGCGTCTCCGAAGCGGCTTCTGGTGTCCTGCAGCCGTTCCACTAGAGAGAAGGCGAAATCATTAAAGCCACCACGGGCCGCCAGAAGGACGTTCCACTTACCACTCTGTCCGAGGGGAGTCTCGACGCTCAGGTTACTGGACACCAGACCGATGCCGCCCTTCAGGATCAGACTCTCCGCATTGGGGGTACGGGAGCGGACATCGACGACCGAGGAGACGCGCCCGCCGTAGCGGGCGGGGATGTTGCCCCGGTAGAGGTCGATGCCCCCCACGGCATCGGGCGTAAATACGGTAAACAAGCCGAAGAGGTGGGTGGGGGTGAATACCGGAGCACCGTCCATCAGCAGCAGGTTTTGATCCAGCGTACCGCCCCGGACGGAAATACCGTTACTGGCTTCCCCGGCGGCACTGACGCCGGGCAGCAGCTGCAGGGATCGCAGCACGTCCCGTTCCCCCAGAACCGTAGGAATGGACTCCAGTTCCTGGGCACTGAGCCGCTCTACGCCCATCTGGGGTCGGGAGAGGTCAAGCCGGGCATTCTGGTCCGTCACCACGACCGTTTCCAGCAGCTCCGAGGTGGGTTCCATGCGGATCACGAAATTGCGATCCCTTTCGACCAACACCACGCCCTGGTAGTCGGCGTAGCCCGTAAAGGAGGCCCGGATGGTGTACTGTCCGCCCCGGAGGTTAAACTTGAGTTTTCCTTCCTCATCCATCGTTCCCGAAGCGCCGCCCGGATTGAGTTGCACACTCAGGAAGGGCAGCGCCTCTTCCGTTTCATCGTCAATTGCCCGCAAGCTGAGCGTAAAGTCCTGGGCGTAAACGCAGGTGCCGAGCAAAAGGGTAAGGAGCAAAGTAAAGCAACGCATGATGGGGTAATTCTTGGATCTAAGGTAGACGGTGGACGGGCCGGGGCATCAGGGCCACCCCGGCGGGGGTGTCGGACTGCGGTTGACGCCCGCGCAAGGCGCCCGGGGCGCAATCAGGGGGTCCTCCAGGCGGATGACGGGATCGAAAAACAGGGGGTTGCCCGTCTGTGGCCCCCGTTCCACCAGTTCGCTGATTCGGCTCACGGAAGCCGCCCCCAGGAAGCCCAGGGCTTCCCGGCCCTGGTTGTTGACGTTACGGAGGTTGCCGTTCAGGGGGGCGGGTATGGGGGCATTAAGGCCGTTATTGGCGTTGACCAGGTCTTCGATTACCTTACCGTAGGCCTCCGCTTCGCGGGTGATACTCAGCAGTTCACCAAAGACCATCATCAGGCCAAAACGATCAAATTCTATCGCTCCTACGGGTAGCCCCCGCACCTGCGCGCCGTCGGATAATTCATCGTCCCCAAACCGGATTTCCACACCCTGCGTCAGTTCGTAGCACAGCGGGGGGAAGCAGAGGTAGTCGTAGCGGAAGATGAAAAATTCCTGGGTGATGCATTCCCCGTTTCGCCAGATGGCGTTGTTGCAGGAAGCGCAAACGTCAATTTCCTCCCAGTGGTAATACCGCCACTGATAGTAGTTCTTTTCTCCCGCCGGGTCATCGTAGTCCAGGAAGATTTCAAAGCGGGGAATAAAGCGATTACGCGATTCGTCAAAAATGGAGTTCTGCACGAAGCGTACCTCCATTCCCGTCAGGGGCACCTGCGGCGGAATCGTCTCGGGGTCCGACACAATTTTCGTCCCGTCGGGGAAATCAATTTCGAAGTGCCAGGTCTCCCCCACTTCGGCCCGGAAGGCTTCTGGCGGCTGATAGTTTCCGATCAGGGAATCCGCCAGCGTCCAGCTCACCGTGCGGCCATCCTCGCGAATACTCACCACCCTGGCATCCAGTACGGGTTCCAGGCGAAGTTGTACGGAGCTGAAGGCGGAGCTTCGCACCCTGATCTCACTGGTTTCATCACCGGCAAAAATGGTCCCTTCGGCCAGGTAGAAGCCATCGTCAAGACGAAACTCCGGCTCGGTGGGGAGCAGACAGGAGATGGGCAAGAGGACCGCCACGGCTCCCAGTATCAGTAAGTATTTGAAGGATCGACCGAAGGTGGGCATTGTGAACTAGTTTGGCCAGCCCTCGGGCCGTTCGGAAGTTCTTACGCCGGGGATATTGCAGGGGGCCCGGGGCGGAACTCCGGGAGGGGGGACGGGTTCCAGGCGAATATTCGGGTCGAAAGGCAAGGGGGAACCGATTTCCAGCGTCTGCTCGATGTACTCGCGGATGCGGCCGGCCGAAACGGCACTCAAATAGCCCAGCACCAGTTCTCCGTCCGGATCTACGTTGCGGACGTTGCCGTTCAGGGCGGCGGGAATAGTGGGGTTCAGGCCACTGTTGCCGTTCACCAGATCGGAGATGACGCTGCCGTAGGCAAAGGCTTCGGCGGTCAGGCTGTACTGGATGGCTTCGATGAGTAGTCCGCCCGTTTCGTCGAAGTCTACCGCCCCGACCTGCAGTCCCCGAACCTGACTGCCGTCGCTCAACTCATCGGAGGTAAACTCCACCCGGGTGCCGGCATTGATCTCGTAACATTCCTGGGTGTCGCACTGATAGTCAAACCGCCGAATTGGCCGCTCGCTGGGGTCCTGGGGGACGCATTCTCCGTTGCGGTAGCGCCCCCGCATACAGGAAGCACAGATGGCCGTACTTTCCCAGAAGCGGTAGGTCCTTTCGTAATAATTTGCGGCTCCCGCCGGATCATCGTAGTCAATGAAAATCTGAAACTGGGGAATGAAGCGTCCGCGCCCTTCGTCGAAGGTACTATTTTGCTCGAAGACGATGTCCATGGCCGAAATGGGCACCATGGGCTGAATCGTTTCCGGATCGGAAATGATGGAGGTGCCGTCCGGCAGGGTGATGGCGAAGGTCCAGGTTTGCCCTACCCGGGCGTTCAGGTCCTGGCCGGGCCGGTAGACTCCCCGGTCCGCGTCAATAATTTGCCAGGAAACCGCTGCTCCCTCGTCGTTGCTGCTGATTACTTCTGCGCCCGCTACCCCCTCAAACTCCAGCGCTGCTTCCCGGAAATTGGACCGGCGAATGCGAATTTCGCTCGTAGCTTCGTCGGCAATGATTCTCCCCTCGACGAGATAGAAAGGGGTCTCCAGCTGAAATTCCGGACGAGTAGGTTCAATGCAGGCGGCCAGCGCTAAAGCCAAAAAAAGGGCGCTCATCGCCCGGATTACCGTACTCATCCTCAAGTTTTCATTTGGTGTCCACTAAATGTAACGGTCGTATCAGAACATTCGCGGCTTTTCCTCGACCGGTGGGCGACAATTTCGGGCTTTACCCCGATTTCCGTAGTCACGACTCCGTAGGGTTGCGCTTCGGTGGTGAGCTACCCTAGCCTGTTCCGCCATACCTTATATACGCTTCCGGGCCTCCGCCTCCCTCACCAAAACCGGCGGATTTACGGCTTAGGGCCATCCGGGGGGTGGCGTGGTGCTGCGGTTATTCCCCGCGCACGGAGCACGGGGTCCGAAGGGCGATTCCAGGCGGACGATGGGATCAAATGCCAGCGGGCGCCCCGTTTCCACGTTACGCTCCACCAACTGACTGGCCCGACTTACGGAAGCCACGCCCAGGTAGCCGAGTGCCTGGCGGCCCGCAACATTGGCGTTCCGGACGTTCCCGTTCAGCGGCGCCGGAATGGGAGCATTCAGCCCACTGTTGGCGTTAATCAGGTCTTCAATCACCTTACCGTAGGCCTGGGCTTCCCGGGTAATACTCAGCATTTCACCGTAGACCATCATCAACCCAAATTGATCGAATTCGATTCCTCCGATGGGCAGTCCCCGTACCTGAGCGCCGTCGGAGAGCTCATCGTTGCCGTAGCGTACCTCCAATCCGGGGTTAAGCTGAAAACACAGTGGAGGATCACAGAGATAGTCAAAGCGGAAGATGAAGCGGTCCTGCGGGATACACTCTCCTTCCCGCCAAACGGCGTTGTTGCAGGAGGCACAGACGTCAATTTCTTCCCAGTGGTAATAGCGCCACTGGTAGTAGTTCTCTACGCCGGCCGGATCGTCATAATCCAGGAAGATTTCGAAGCGGGGAATGAAACGGCCCCGTGACTCATCGAAGGTGGAATTTTGCGTGAAGCGGACGGTGATGCCCGTTAGGGGCACCACGGGCGGAATGGTTTCCGGGTCAGAGATGATGTTGGTGCCGTCGGGTAGATTGATCTCGAAGTGCCAGGTCTCGCCGGCTTCCGCACGGAAGTCTTCCGGCGGGCGGTAGTTCCCCAGGTCCTCGTCAGTGAGTCGCCAGGAAACGGTGCGGCCATCGTCGCGAACACTCACCACCGTGGCGTCCGCCACGGGCAACAAACGGAGTTGTATTTCCCGAAAATCCGACTCTCGGATGCGAATTTCACTCTGGGAATCCTCCCCGGCCATGATGGTCCCTTCGGCCAGGTAGAATCCTTCTTCCAGCCGGAATTCCGGCTCGGTGGGCGATAAACAGGCCAGGGGCCAGCACAGGATTCCTGCCAGAAAGATCAATAGTAGCCCCCGATAATTTCTGCCCGTGTTCATTTTGTCGGTTTATGCACTCCAGATACGCGAAACTCCTCCAAAACCGGGAAGCATGCTCCCGGAAGTGCTTCCTAAAGCTAACGGTAAGGAAAGAAAACCGGCGGAAAGAAAAGGAATCCTGTCTGACAATCCCCGCAATTCGGGACTAGCGGACGCCGGTAACGGTAAGCAGATCGGGCATGCGGGCGCTCAGGGCGGTGGCGACCGTTGCGGAGTCGGCCGACAGATTTACCCTTCCGAGTAGCTCGGCGTAGTCTGCGGCCATCTCCAGGGTGAGGTCGAATCCCCGCAGGGGAGCAAGTTCTCCACCGAAGGGCAGGGTAACCGTCTGGTTGCCGAACCAGCTCACGGAGAGGGTGTCGCTGGTGTTGACCAGGATGTATTCCAGACGCCCCTGCACGTAGCCCTGCCCATCGAGGAAATTCAGCAGGCCGGGTTGGGTGGACAGGGGAGAAGAAGAGCTGGCGGAAGGCGGAAACACCTGGTTGAGGTCATCGCTTACGCCAATCATACACTGCACCTGCGTTAACGCCTCCGTCCCCACCCGCAGACGGCCCAGGGTTCGCGCGGATCCGGAACTCGCCGTGATCAGGGCCACGTCGGCGTTGACCACGGCAGTTACGGTATCGGCCCCATCGATCAGACTGAGTTCGGTGAGGTTTTCGGGTTCATCCAGCGTGGTGGACAGGGTGCCGAGGCGCAGATCACTCAGATAATACCGCAGCCGGGTGACCCGGAAGGCGTTGCCCGCTCCGTCCAGATAGGTGCTGTCAAAATTAAAGGATTCCGCTCCGAAAAAATGGTCCACGTCAACGGCCAGTTCCGGGTACTCACAGCAATCGGGGCAGGGCTGATCGGCCCGCAGATCGAAGTTCGTAGCGTCGCCGTCAAGGCACCCGATCCGATCCTCATAGCAGGAGGTGAGGAGAAGGCTAAGGCTGAGACAGAGGCAGAGGAGGGAACGATGCATGGGGGATTGAGTAAGGCAATTTGACCGGTAAAGTTAGCGGAATAAAGCGCGGAAAATGTTTAAGATTGACTTAAAGGCGTCTTCCGGGGCGAGGTTCACATCTCAATTTTCTACATACCTTTACCGCATGAAACACCTAATCACCTCCCTACTTTTCCTGATTTTTTTTGCGGGTCATGCATTCGGCCAGGACACCCTGCGGCTGGAAGTAAATGACGTCATGGCGGAGGTCATCGATAGCACCCTCCAGATTCCCGTAACGGTGCATTACCCAGATTCCGTTGGCGGGATTCAGTTTGCGCTCAACTTCCCCGATGCTGTGATTCAGTTTGACACCCTGGTTTTTGGCCCCTCGGTACCCGAGAATTTTTCCGCCAATTTCAACCAAAATGAGGATAACGAGGTCCGGGTGGTGCTTGCTCCGGGACTACCCGAAGTTCCCCAACTGATCTTCACGGAAGATTCGGTGCTCCTCACGCTGAGCTTCCACATCACCGAAAATTTCACGTCGGCGGCAGCCATCACCTTTAACGCCGATTTTGTCAACGTCGCCATCGACATGCTGGGCAACGAAATCCCAACCGTGGTGGAAGGCGGAGAAATAAGCGTCATAATTATCAGTACCCATGATCTCTCCTTTCCCGAGCCGCTGAAACTGTACCCCAATCCCAGTCGGGGACAAGTGATGCTGGAAGGCCTGTCCGATCACCAGAGGGCGCGGGTCCGCCTGTTTGACGTTCGGGGAGTACTGCTCTGGCAGGCGGTCACCGGTCCACAACTGCGGTTTCCGGCGGAAATTCCTCCGGGCTCCTACTTTCTTTGGGTGCAACAGGGGCAGTTTAGCCAGGCGTTAAAGGTTCAGCTCCGGCCATAGCTCCAGAAAAGGTCGTCCTAAATTACCATTCCAGCCGCCACCGTTTCGTTGGTCTGCTCGTCCACCAGAATGACGGAGCCCGTAATGCGGTTTTTCCGGTAGGCATCCACGAAGAGGGGCGCGGTGGTGCGCAGCACCACCCGGGCGATGTCGTTCATCTTGATCTCCGTGTTCTCTTCGTCGCGGTGCAGGGTGTTGATGTCGAGGCGGTAGCGCACCTCCTTGATCATGCAGCGGGCCTCCTTGGTGGTGTGCATGATGGCGTATTTGCCCCGCACCTGTAACGGGCGCTCGTTGAACCAGCAAAGCATCACCTCCAGGTCCTGGGTGACCTCGGGCTGGTTGTTTTCCCGCACGATCATGTCTCCCCGGCTGATGTCGATATCGTCCTCCAGCAGCAACGTCACCGACTGGGGTGGGTAGGCCTGTTCCAGTTCACCGTCGAAGGTGTCGATTTTGGCGATGGTGCTGCTGAAGCCACTGGGTAGTACCGTTACGCGATCGCCCTTCTTGAAGACCCCTCCGGCAATCCGGCCGGCGTAGCCCCGGTAATCGTGGTACTCATCGTTGTAGGGGCGGATGACCGTTTGCACCGGGAAGCGGCAGTCGATGAAGTTGTTGTCGCTGCCGATGTGGACGTTTTCCAGGGTGTACAGCAGGGTGGGTCCCTGGTACCATGGCATGTTTTCGCTGCGGTCCACGACATTGTCTCCGACCAGGGCGGACATGGGAATAAACTCGATGTCGTTCACGTCCAGCTTATGGCTGAAGCCGCTGATGTCGTCCTTGATCTGCTCGTACACCTCTTCGCTGTAATCCACCAGGTCCATCTTATTGATGCAGACGATCAGGTGGGGAATCTGCAGCAGGCTGGCGATGAAGCTGTGGCGCTTCGTTTGTTCCACTACCCCATTACGGGCGTCCACCAGGATCAGAGCGACGTTGGCCGTGGAGGCACCGGTCACCATATTGCGGGTATACTGGATGTGTCCGGGCGTATCGGCAATGATGAATTTCCGCTTGGGGGTGGCAAAGTAGCGGTAGGCTACGTCGATGGTGATGCCCTGTTCGCGTTCGGCCTTGAGTCCGTCGGTGAGCAACGCCAGGTTTACCCCTTCCTCGCCGCGCTTCTCGCTGGTCTTGGAGATGGCCTCGTACTGGTCTTCAAAAATGGACTTACTGTCGTAGAGCAGTCGGCCGATGAGGGTTGACTTTCCGTCGTCAACGGATCCGGCGGTCGTGAAGCGGAGGAGTTCGGTATGTTCAGTCATGGTTGGTGGGACTGTTAGTTCGTTGGACTGTTAGTCTGTTGGTTCGTTGGTCGGTTAGACCGTTAGTCTGTTGGTTCGTTAGTCGGTTAGTTGGGGCAGGTACTGATACTCGTCATTGGGGAAAGTAGCTGTAGTTTTCTTTGCTGCTCGGGGGTCATGTTTTGAAAATCAGCTTCCGTTTCCGGTAGTCCGGTAATGTTCAGGAGTTCCTTCGTACAGGCATCGATGTCCTCTTGTTTTTCCTTGTGACTACACTCGCAACTGAGCACTAAGACTTTCCTGAGCCACTCGTCTTCTTCTGCGCTTAGTTCCGTTCCTGCGTAAACCAACTGAATTACCTGGTCCACCCACGCCTCCTGCTCGGGGGAAGACTGGGCAACAAGATCACCCGGGCAGATCACCAGGGAAAGGAAAATGCTCAGTAGCGTTGCGAAGGATTTCACGGTCTTCATCGAAGTTTAGTGCGGTAGTAAAGGTTAATTTTTTTTGCGAAGGAGCGCAGGTGCAAGGGAATTTAGCATTGAGCATTCAACATTTGAAATTGAAAATTTAGGTGGGTCTTCCTCTAAGGGTTTGCCACGGTAGTACCCCCAAAATGTTCAATGTTCAATTTCACGTGTTCAATCTAAAAGTACCCCTGCTTCTTCCGGTCTTCCATGGCGGTTTCGGAGCGCTTGTCGTCGGCGCGGCCGCCGCGCTCGGTCTGACGGGCCATGGATACTTCGGCGATGATGTCCTCGAGGGTAGCGGCTTCGGATTCCCAGACGCCGGTGCAGGTGATGTCGCCGATGGTCCGGCAGCGGACGGTGGTCTCGAAGACTTCTTCTTCGGGCCGTCGGGGGATGAAGTCCGACTCGGCCAGCAGGATGCCGTCGCGACGGAATACCCGCCGTTGGTGGGCGAAATACAGGTTGGGGAGTTCTACCTTTTCCAGGGCCAGGTACTGCCAGACGTCCAGCTCCGTCCAGTTGGAGATGGGGAATACGCGGAAGTGCTCACCGAAGTGTTTACGGCCGTTGAAGAGGTTCCAGAGTTCGGGGCGCTGGTTTTTGGGATCCCACTGCCCGAATTCGTCCCGGTGGCTGAAGAAGCGTTCCTTGGCCCGGGCCTTTTCCTCGTCGCGGCGTCCGCCGCCGAGGGCGGCGTCGTACTTGCCCTTTTCCAGGGAATCGAGCAGCACGGCGGTCTGGAGGTAGTTGCGGGTGGCGTTGTAGCCCTTCTCCTCGCGTACCATTCCCTTGTCAATGGCTTCCTGTACCGAGCCGACGATCAGCTTCGCGCCAATCCGCTCCACGAGTGCATCCCGGTAGTCAATCGTTTCCTGGAAATTGTGTCCCGTATCCACGTGAAGCAACACGAAGGGAATCTTGGCGGGATGGAAAGCCTTGACGGCCAGGTGGACCATCAGGATGCTGTCTTTACCTCCGCTGAAGAGTAAGACCGGGTTCTCGAACTGGGCGGCAACCTCCCGAAGGACGAAAATACTCTCGGATTCAAGTTCCCGCAGGTGATTGAGTTGATAGGAGGGAATGGACATGGTGGTTCGTTGGTCTTTTAGACTGTTAGTTCTTTAGTCTGTTGGTTCTTTAGTCTATTAGTTCTTTAGTCTGTTGGTTCGTTAGACTGTTAGTCGGTTAGTTCGTTGGACTTTTAGTCGGTTGGAGGTGGGGCTGGAGGGCCGCGATGAGTTGTTGGGCGGCTTCGGTAACGCTTAGTTCCGTGGTTTTGAGGTCCAGGAAGGGGTTTTCCGGGGCTTCGTAGGGACTGTCGATTCCGGTGAACCCCTTGATTTCTCCGGCGCGGGCTTTGGCGTAGAGTCCCTTGACGTCGCGGGCCTCGCATACTTGCAGGGGGGTGTTGACGAAGACCTCCAAAAAATCCGGCTCACCGACGATGTTCCTGGCCACGGAGCGGATGGTCCGCGTAGGACTTACGAAAGAGCACAGCACCAGCGCTCCGGCGCCCACAAAAAGCTTGGCCGTTTCCGCGATGCGGCGGATATTTTCCCGCCGGTCCTCCAGGCTGAACCCGAGGTCGCCGCACAGGCCGGTCCGCACATTGTCTCCGTCGAGCAGAACGACAAATTTGCCCTCCGAGAAGAGCTGGCGTTCTACGGCTGCGGCAATGGTGCTCTTACCGCTGCCGCTCAGTCCCGTCAGCCAGACCACCGCGGCCCGATGACCGTTGGCGGCCTCGCGCTCGGCCCGGCGTACCAGACGATCGTGGATTGGATGAATGTTATCGGCCATCAGGATAATTCCGTTTGCTTATTCCGGTCGCGGAGGCCATGGTGGCACCGCTAAAACGGGAAGGCGCAAAGATAGCGGGGCACTTTGCGATTAACCTACTGATTCGCAGATTATAAGCATGTAATATTCTTCATATGAAGAAACCCTCATGCTAGATCAGGGCAACCGGATTGGGGTTGATCCCCTTCATTTTGCTGATGGTCGCCCGAGGGTCATCGGCCTTAAAGACCGCACTTCCGGCCACCAGCACCCGGGCGCCGGCCTCCAGTACTTTCTGGGCATTTTGCAGTCCGATACCTCCGTCGACCTCAATGAGCGCGGAACTATTGTGCACGGTAATCAGGTCGTACGCCTGGCGGATTTTCGGGATGCTCTGGTAAATGAACTTTTGTCCCCCAAAGCCGGGATTCACGGTCATGATCAGGACCAGATCCAGGTCTTCAATGACGTTCTCCAGTACATTGACCGGGGTGTGGGGGTTCAGCGCTACTCCCGCCTGGCAGCCCGCGTCCTTGATCTGCTGGATCACGCGGTGCAGATGATTGCAGGCCTCGGCGTGGACGGTGATGCCGTGGGCACCAGCGGCCGCGAAGCTTTCGATGTAGCGTCCGGGGTCCTCAATCATGAGGTGAACGTCGAGGTACTTTTTGGCGTCCCGGGCGACCTGCTCGATAATGAACTGCCCAAAAGAAATATTGGGCACAAAGTTGCCATCCATGACGTCGAGGTGAAACCAATCGGCCTCGCTGTTATTGACCAGGTCGATGGCCTGATCCAGGCGGCGAAAATCAGCGGCGAGCAGGGAGGGAGCAATGAGATGATTGGGCATGGAGAAGCACTTGAAAGCTTGCTTGAACTTCATTGATCGGCCTCTATTCGGCCGAATAACCAAAATACAAACAAGCGCTTATTCGTCGGCGAAGGTACAACCTCTGGCTGCGGGGGCAAGATATCCGTTGGGGAAAGTGTACCTTGTGCAGCGTCGGTTGGTGACCGGGCAAAAAAAGAAACCGGTTGGCAAGCCAACCGGTTCGAAAAAAGAGCTTTGAGAGGCTATCTACATACCAATTTTCCGGAGGGCTAATCCTCCAATGTCGTCGTCATGAGATTACGGCTTGTCTGTGCCAAAAAATAAAATTGTCGTCGTCTGAGATTAATGTTTGCTTGTGCCTAAAATCTGTCGTCGTCAAAGTCAAAAAAAACCGTTCAGGGAATACTTATTGTTAGTGGCGTCTGCTTCATTTCTTCTGCTGACAATACAAAAGTGCATTCTCATCCGGCCCTAGACATGTACAATGACAAACTTTTTTGGAATTTTTTATCCATGATTCTATGTTTAAAAAACTGAAAATCAATTTTTTGCAACCAAAAATAGATTCTCATTTTTGACAAAAACACCCATTTTTTCCTCAATTTTTTTCTGATTTTTTTTCAAAAAAAGTGGTTTGTACCCTCCATTTACTCCCAAAAACTGGCTACTGGTCCTCTTTTTTTTGCTCTTTTTCCCGGGATTATCCCTGACGGGGCAAAAAAAATCGGACGCCAATGCGCCTTTCGGCATTGATTTTACCCAGCGCGATCCCCTGGCCGGGTTGGCAAAGGACAACTGGCTCCGTCCGGATTCTACCTTTAATAGTTCCCGTTTTTACGTGTCGGCCGGAACGGGTGCGGCTCTCTACGGTGGGTTCAGCATCGGTCTTTACCAGATTTGGTATAAAGAATATGAACGTGGTTCCCTGAGGTCCTTCAACGACTGGCCGGAGTGGAATCAAATGGACAAGGCCGGCCACGCCTTCACGGCCTATATGTTCAGTCGGTACGCCTTTGCGGGACTACGGTGGTCGGGGCTTAAGCGGCCCACCGCCCGTTATGCCGCCCTGGGGGTGGCCAATCTCCTCCAGGGGACCATTGAGGTTTTTGACGGGTATTCGGCCGAATGGGGGTTCAGCTGGTCCGACATGGGCGCGAACCTTGCCGGCAGCCTCGTCTTTACGGCCCAGGATGCCCTCTGGCGGGAACAGCGCATCCTGCTAAAGGTCAGCAACGACCTGAGGCCCCACCCCGACATCACCATCACCAACGCCAACGGAGCCACCTCCAACCTCGGGGACATCAGCCGTGAGCGTTTCGGCGATTACCCCTTCGAACGCTACCTGAAGGATTACAATGCCCAGACCATCTGGGCTAGTGTCAACCCTGCTTCCTTCTTTCCCAAAAGCAAAATCCCGCAGTGGCTGAACATCGCGGTTGGCTACGGATCCGAAAACGTTTATGGTGCCTACGGCAATTCATGGCGCGTGGGCGACGAGCGGTTTCGCTTTCCCGAAGAACGGTATCGACAGTGGTACTTGAGTCCGGATATTTACCTGAGTCGTATTCCGACGAAAAAACGATGGGTTCGCCTCACACTGGGAATATTAGACTTCATCAAGATTCCGGCGCCGGCGCTGGAGTACAGTCGGGGTAAATTTCGGGGGCACTGGGTGATGTGGTAGAAGGGGGAGTTGGTCTGTTGGCCTGTTGGTCTGTTGGTCTGTTGGTCTGTTGGTCTGTTAGTCTTTTGGTCTGTTAGTCTGTTAGAAATTTGGTCTGTTAGGGGGGCGGAGGGTAATTTTTGGTTGATGGGCAATACGCTCGGTTATATAGTCCTTACCTTAGGGCTAACCATCATTCTTATTGACATGATTAAGTCACTCCTAAAAATCGGCCTCTTGATCGTAGTGGGCCTGCTCGGTTATAATTACTTTTTTGGTACGGCGGAAGAAAAGGCACAGAGCCGTGAGATCGTCGGTAAGGCTACGGACCTCGGTCGGGACGCCTGGAATTTGCTCAAGAGCGAGCGCGTCAAGCTTCAGGAAGGCAAGTACGATGACGCCATTCAGAAGCTGGAGGGGCTTTACGCGGACCTGTCGGCCAGGGCCGAAGACCTTCGGGACTCCGAGGCCCTCCGGGAACTGGGCAAACTCAGTGAGCGCCGGGCCGAACTGGAGGAAATGCTTAAGCGGGACGGGGGTGAACTCTCCGAAGCCGCTAAACGTCAATTAGATGACCTTACCGCCGATACGGAGGAGCTGATGAATGAAATGGAAGCGAAAGGCCAACCCTCGCCACCCCAGTAAAGGAGAGCGCAAAATCATCCATATTGACATGGATGCCTTTTTTGCCAGTGTGGAGCAACGGGACAATCCCGAGTTGCGGGGTAAGCCCATTGCCGTAGGCGGCAGCAGACTGCGGGGGGTGGTGGCCGCCGCCAGTTACGAAGCCCGGGTATTTGGTGTCCGGTCGGCCATGCCCAGTGTGACGGCCAAGCGACTTTGTCCCGACCTGATTTTCGTCCGCCATAACTTTGCGCGCTACAAGGAAATTTCTGAGCAGATTCGGGAGATTTTCCTGTCTTATACCGATCTGGTTGAGCCCCTAAGCCTGGACGAAGCCTTTCTGGACGTTACCGAACCCAAGCGGGGCCCAAAATCGGCCACCCTCATCGCCAGGGCCATCCGGAAGGAGATTTTTGACACCACCCAATTGACGGCCTCGGCCGGCGTGAGCTTCAATAAATTCCTGGCCAAGGTCGCCAGCGACATCAACAAGCCCAACGGCATGAAGGTCATCACCCGCAAGGAAGCCCCCTCGTTCCTGGCCGCTCTCCCGGTGAAGGACTTCCATGGTGTAGGCAAAAAGACGGCCGCCCGACTGGAGAAAATGGGCTTTCGTACCGGCGCGGACCTACTGCCGCTCAGTGAACTGGAGATGGCCCAGCGATTCGGAAAGATGGGAAGACACTTGTACAAGATCGTCAATGCCCTGGACGACCGCCCGGTCAATCCCAACCGGATTCGAAAGAGCATCGGGGCCGAACGCACCTTTTCCGAAGACATCACCCAAATTGGGGAGATGAAGGAGAAACTGGATTTCCTGGCGGAGAAGATTTTCGGCTACCTGCAGCGGCAGGAAAATTACGGCCGCACCGTCACCCTAAAAATGAAGCGCCCGGACTTCACCATCCACACCCGCTCGCGCAGCTACGGCGGGGAAATCCGCCAGCTTTCCGTCCTCAAGGACATTGCGCACCAGCTACTGGAGGAAAACATTGAGGTGGTGCCGGCCGTCCGCCTGCTGGGCTTAAGCATCAGTAACCTTTCGCGGGAGCACCCGGACGGGGTGCAACTCCTGCTCCCCTTCGAGGGTGAAATTGCCGAGGAAGAATAGTACGGGTTACAGAACCTTTTTCCGCCCGTGGCCGTTATCCCTGCAGACGTGAAAAATGGAGAAAACTTTTGAGTTTTTCCTTGCAAAAGTTCTCCAAGTTAATTTACCTTTGCGTCGCTTTTGGAAAAAAGCAGGCCGATTCCTTAGCTCAGTTGGCTAGAGCATCTCACTTTTAATGAGAGGGTCCTGGGTTCGAGCCCCAGAGGAATCACCACTTTTCAAACAACTGTTTGATGTAAACCCCGAAATTCAGTGCCTACTGAGCTTCGGGGTTTTTTCTTGCCCCTACATCGTAAAACAATTTGTGTTTTTCGGGGCTAAAAAGTGTATATTTGGGCAACATTGTTATCCTATTGTTGACCATCTGAAGCACTGTTGACCATGACCGTCCGCTCCATTCTCTGGAAGTACAAACCCCGCAGGGATGGCACCTGCAACATCAAACTATCGATCTACGCCGACGGCAAACGAAAATTTGAGAAGACGCAGTTTTACGCGGACCCAAAAGATTGGGACGAAAAACGCGGCCGGCTAAAAAGGACGGCCCCCCTCGCTGACAAGATCAACGGGATCCTGACCAGGCTGGAAACCGAAGCCAAAGGAGAGCTCTTGGGGGTAAGCTCCTCGCTGATCCAATTCGTAGCCCAGTACATCAAGGACTGCCGGGCGGGCCTGGAGGACCTGCGGCCCGGAACCTGGAAGAAGTTTATCTCCTTTGAAAAGAAGCTCCGGGCCTTCGCGGCGGTCAACGGACGCGACGATATCGCCTTTGAGGACATCAACATGACCTTCTATAAGGACTTTACCCAGTTTATGCGCGAAAACGGCACCGGCCGGTCCGGAGTGGCCAACCACATCAAACACCTGAAGAAGTTCATGCAGATGGGCCTCGACCAGGAGCTGCACAAAAATGTGGTCTTCAAAACCAAACCCTTCCGGGTGGATCGCTTCCGGGCCAACGATAAAATTTACCTGACGGTAGACGAGATCGACGCCCTGGCTCAGCTCGACCTCAGCAACTACCCCTCCCTGGAGCGGGAACGGGACCGTTTTCTCGTATCCTATTATATGGTCTTGCGCTACGGCGACAGTATCCGCATCAATAAGGCCAACATCAGCCAGCACGGTGGTACCCATTATTACAAGAACGTCGCGGAGAAAACGGACATCGTCAGCTTCGTCCCAATCAAGCCGGCCGCTCTGGAGCTGATCAAAAAGAACAACTACGACCTCAGCGGCGACACCAACCAGGAAGCCAACCGGAAACTGAAGGTCATCGCCGCCATGGCGGGCATCCTGACCAACGTGGCCCCTCCGGGTAAGGGGCACATTCCCAAATCCTCTCTGGTCACCACCCACACGGCGCGGCGGAGCGCCGCGACCAACCTTCTCCTTTCCGGCGTGCCCCTCAGTGAGATCATGCAACTGGGTGGTTGGAAGTACGAGGCGACGTTGAAGCAGTACCTGCTGGCTGGGGGGATTCGGTTGGCGGAGCTGAGTGCGGGGCGGGAGTTTTTTAGGTAAGAAAATCCTTATATTTTGCCGTCAACCTACGCAAATCTCACCTAAAGCACATGACGATTCAAGAATACGTAAAAGCCGTAGAGAAACTCTATTATTCAGGAAAAGCAACTGAGCACAGCTACCGTTCTGCACTGCAAAGGCTTGTGGAAAATTATGGGAATAATGTTGTAGTTACGAATGAACCCAAGCGAGTAAAATGTGGTGCGCCAGACTATATAATCACCAAGAAAGATATTCCTATCGGATATATCGAAGCCAAGGACGTGATTGGTGGCATCCTGGATAAGAAAGACACCAAAGCCCAAGTCAAACGATATTTCAATGGAGGACTAGGGTATAATTTTATTCTCACCGATTATCTCGAATTTCGTTTTTATCGTGAAGAGAATCTAGTTGAGACAATACGTATAGCCGAGCCGAATGGTAAGGCCTTAATTCTTGATAGTGACAAGTACGACCATCTAGGCAATCTCTTAAGTAACTTTTGCCAATATCACGGCCAAACAATCACATCATCGCGCAAACTGGCAGAAATGATGGCTGCGAAAGCGCGAATGATCCAGACTGTGATTTTTAATGCTCTGCAAGATGAAGAAGATGGAGGAGGGGAATTACGGAGACAGTTTGAAGCCTTCCAGAATATTCTTATGCATGATATGACTGAAAAGCAGTTCTCCGACATGTACGCCCAAACCATTACTTATGGATTATTTGCCGCTCGCTTACATGATCCTACTTTAAAGACATTTAGCCGCATGGAGGCGGCAGAACTTTTGCCAAGAACAAATCCTTTTCTCCGTCAGCTTTTCGGTCAAATCGGTGCGATTAACCTCGATACGCGCTTGCAATGGATCGTTGATGATCTGGTTGAGCTTTTCAAAGCTTGTGACGTCCGAGAAATCTTGGAGGACTATGGTAAGGTCACGCAGCGTAATGATCCTATTGTGCATTTCTATGAGGACTTTCTGGCAGAGTATGACAGCAAGCTAAGAAAGAGCCGAGGCGTATGGTATACGCCAGAACCCGTTGTTGACTTTATCGTTCGTGCGGTTGATGAAGTCCTGAAAACGGAATTTGGACTGGCGGATGGTTTGGCCGATACGTCTCAAACCAAGATGAAAGTCAAGGTCCGCCAGTACGCTCATAATAGAAAAAAGGACTATCGAGAGGAGTATATTGATACCCACCGCGTTCAGATTCTTGACCCTGCCACAGGAACAGGAACGTTCCTCGCGCGGGTGTTTCAGGAGGTTTACAGCCGCTTTGAAAATATGCCTGCCCTTTGGAAAGGATACGTCAATAAAGACTTGCTACCGCGCATCCACGGCTTTGAAATCCTGATGGCCTCCTATGCGATGGCGCACCTCAAACTTGATCTGGTACTCCGGGAGACAGGAGCCAAGCCAGACAAGCGGTTTAATGTCTTTCTGACCAACAGCTTGGAAGAAGCCCACCCCGATACAGGAACACTGTTTGCCCAATGGTTGAGCCGCGAAAGTGAGGAAGCCAACCGGATCAAGCAAGACATGCCGATTATGTGCATTATTGGTAATCCTCCGTATTCAATCAGTAGTTCAAACAAGGGAGAGTGGATAGAAAGGTTGATGGAGACTTACAAGAAAGGATTAAACGAAAGGAATATTCAGCCGCTTTCAGATGACTACATCAAGTTTATACGCTACGGGCAAAATTTGATAGAAAAAACAGGTGAAGGAGTATTAGCCTTTATTACTAATAATAGTTTTCTAGATGGTGTAATCCATTCAGCAATGCGGAAGAGCTTGTATAATAATTTTGACAAAATATATATACTCGACTTACATGGCAGTACGAAAAGACGTGAAATGACTGACTCAGGAAAGCCAGATAAGAATGTCTTTGATATCCAGCCAGGTGTCAGTATTTCGATTTTTGTTAAAAGGAAAGGGATCAAGAAGTCATTAAAGGTTTTTGACCTCTTAGGGTCAAGAAAAGAAAAGTATGAATTCTGTCTACAGAACTCACTTTCCTCTATAAAATGGCAGGAAGTCCGCTTTGATAAGAACACAAACGACTACTTATTCAAGTATAGAGATAATGAGGTTTTTAGCATGTATCAGAATTTTATTGAGTTAACAAGTTTATTTCGTTTAAAAACCAGTGGAATCAAAACACATAGAGATCATTTAGTCATTGATTCTGATAAAAGAACCCTCTTAGATCGTATTAAAACCTTTTACTCTTTAGATCATACAGACAATGAGATTGCGTCTTTATTCAATCTGAAAGACAATAGAGACTGGAAAATTGACATTGCACGTGCGCAGGGAGTATATGACCCTACTAAATTGGAGCCTTTACTTTATAGGCCCTTTGATCTTTTGAAAATTTACTACGACAAAAATCTAATTGATTTTGGTAGAGAAAAAACCATTTATCATCTTCAAAAAGAAAACTTTGGGTTAATACTTGTAAGGCAATCCCAAGCAATTAATACCCGATTCTTTGACGCTGCATTCATTACCAATAATTTAGCGGATACCAATAATTTTAGGCGGGGTGGTCCACTTATTTTTCCTATATACCTATATCCAGAAACGCAGCAGTTGAGCCTCGATCATAGCGTTGAGCGTAAACCAAACCTTGATCCCAAGATAGTATCAAAAGTCTCTGAAAAGCTATCCTTACGGTTCATTCCTGATCACGCACTGCCAGAGGCAGAGCAGGACGGAACTTTCACCCCTCTTGATCTTCTGGACTACATATATGCAGTGCTGCACTCTCCGAATTACCGGGAGAAGTACAAAGAGTTTTTAAAGATCGACTTCCCCCGTATCCCATACCCAGAGGATCAGGAAACTTTCTGGAAGTTGGTAAAGCTTGGAAGTGAGCTGAGAGCGATCCACCTCATGAAATCTCCTGCCTTAGACAAGGCTAATATCCGTTTGGATGGAGGCGATAACCTTACGGTTGAAAAGACAGGAAGTAAAACTTACGATCCTGGAACACTAAGGGTTTACATCAACGATGAAGTTTACTTCGAAGGCGTCCCAGAACTTGCCTGGGAGTTTTACATTGGTGGCTACCAACCAGCCCAAAAATGGCTGAAAGACCGGAAAGGGCGAGCCCTAGATTATAACGATGTTAAGCACTACATGAAAATTATAGTGGCCTTAGTTGAAACTGACCGGATAATGAAGGAGATCGACGCAGTTAATGAATTTTGAATCACCCCTTTGATCTGACCTTCTCCTTTCCGGAGTCCCCTCAGCGAGATCATGCAGCTGGGAGGGTAGAAATATGAGGTGACGCAGAAGCAATATCTATTGGCTGAAGGGATTCGGATGGCGGAGCTGAGTGCGGGGAGGGAGTTTTTTAAGTGATCTTACATATTTTTTGAACTCTACTGTGCTGAGGTGTGAGTAGTACCAAGTTTAAAGCTTCTTTTTGCATTAAGCACTTAACACCAAAAAATTTAGTTTCAAAATCACTGTTAACCGCCAATTTAACCTTCATTCGTTCACGTTCTGGCTATCAAAAGAAAAAAGAATAAGCAATTTGGCTACCAACGCTTAGTTAAGATTGAGTCTATCAAAAAGCGTTTTATCTTAAAATTAAGAAAACACTAATGTTTTATTTTCGTCAAATCGAACAAAAAAAAGGAACCGTCGAAGAAACGTGAGTTTATGGGTTAATATCGATCAGTTTTGTCATGCCGATATTGGCATCACTAAAACCCGAACCCATGGATCGTGTTGAAATCAAAGAGCTTGTATCAAAGCTCGAACGTGTAGCTGCATCAATTGATGTTAAAGAGATTGCGGCTGAAAAACCCGAGCAGTTCGCAAAAGCAGCTTACCATAAGCAGCAAGCAGTCACCCATCTTCTCAAGTACGTCTCTACGGTTATTGAGGATAACGGCGATGACATCGAACAGGGCATTGACTGGAAAAAACTCCTTCGCCTTATCCTGAAAGTCGTCGATATTATTCTCGACCTGCTCGATTTCTATCCGTAGGTATTAGAATCCAGGTTTTAAATTTTTATGTACAGTGGTAGCCTTTGCAGGCTACCACTTCTTTTTTAGAGCCGCTCCAACTTTACTGAAAAGTGTTGATATTCTGGCTACCAAAACGCGAACGATAAGTGATGGAGCTTTATCAAAATACTACGATCATTCGTGATTAAGGTGAATCTTCACTAACCCGATGTGGCTCCACCTCGTCCAGCGTATAAATCGATTTTGCGGCCGCTAACCGCTCCCTAGCCTCACCCAAATACTTCTCCACCGCCTCCAGGTGCTGACGGATCATCCCCGCGTGGATTTCCACATAGTCCAGATGTTCCGCCAGCTCCTGAAGTTGTTCGGTGGTCATTACGCCTCTTCTTCGGGGGATAGGCCACCGATCAGCTGGATATCAGCGTAGATGCCCTTGCTTTCCTCGATCACGTAGGTGCCCAGTCGGTAGACCCGGCTGGCTACCTGAAAGGACTGGGTGGCGACCTGCTCTACCCGGTCGCGGGGTGTGCCCGTGCGGGCGCTCAGCTCGTCGAGTACCCGGACGCTTTCTTCTGGCGTCAGATCGAGGAACTGACGGATGAAGGTGTTCCGGTCATTGAAGACTTCCATGGCCAGCGGGTAGGCGTCGTACAGGGCCAGGATGTCGGTGAACTGCAGCCCGTCCTCCAGGGGCGTTTTGATCTTGCGATAGATTTCGATGCTATCGCCGAGGGTGTCGACTACTTCGTCGTAGCCATACTGATTAGACTTATTCATTGCGCATGAATTTGAAGGTGATAAATGCGCAATCGTCCGGGGGAGAGCCAACTCCAATTCTTAGCGGGTCAGGTAGTAAATGCCGCCCACCAGGGCCAGTACCGGGAAGATCCCGGTACGGCCGGTGGCGGCGCTTCCTACGCCAAAAAGCCGCTGTTCGTTGCGGGCCGCTTCCTGTACCTGATCGTAGGAGGAAACGAGGCCCTGGTATTCTATGCGGGCGCGCCGCAGGGCGCGCTCGATCGGTTCGGTGATCCTGGCCACGTCGGCGGCAGTAGCGCCCCGGGCGGTCAGGTTTTTGATCTTGGTCTGCAGTTCTTTGTCCAGCTCTTTAATCTGCTTGCGGGCATCTTCGAGTCGCTGATTGTACTGCCGCTCCACCGGGGAAAGGGTGACGGCCGACTGGATATTGAGTGATTCTTCCAGCTTACCAAAGGTGGTGCGCCGGTTGATGATGCTGTCCAGCCGTTTGAGGAACTTCTGCTCGCTGTTTACCTGGCCAGCACCGGAGCCGTAGCCCTTGCGCATGACCAGCCACTCGTAAAGCTCGTTTTCGTGGAAGTCGGTCAGCTGCGGGTTTCTACGGCGAGCATTGCCGATCCAGCGGCCGACGGCCTTAATAATGGTCCGGCTGTCGGCCTGGCCATCGGCTAAGGCCCGCAGGGCCGCCCAGGTCTTACCCGTGGGCGAAAGAAAGCTAAAGGCCAGGATGGTATTGGCGTTACGCCCTTCAAGGCGCTTTGCCAGGCTCAGCATGGCACCCGCGTCCGCGCCTGCTTCCCGTTGCCGGCGGTAGAAAGTCGCCCGTTCCAGATCGGTTTCTTTGGTGCTCAGGGTATTGCTTTCGAGGGCCAGCTTTTTGGCGGCCTCCAGGCTACCGGTAAAAGTCTTGGCCGGGATGGCACAGAAGTCACGGCCATCAACCTTGATGCCGGCCTCGCAGAGCTGCCGGAAAGCTTCGTGCCGGCTGTGGCCGGAGAGCACGTAGAGTTTGCGATCGGCGGGGTTACGCCATACGGTAATGGCGTCCAGGTTGGCCCACTTGAAATTCCCACTTCGGGCGGCCTCGACGATGTTCTGCACGCTGCGTAGGGAGTAGGGCGCCGCCCGGTTTTGGAACCACTGGTGGGCGACGTGGATATCCCGCAGCGGGATCAGTTCCACATCCGCGGACTGTCCACCCCGGCGGGTACCCAGCTTGATCGGCTCGGTTGTCTTCAGTCCACCGTGCCAGTTACAGGCGCCCCGGCGCTTGTGCGTCGAAAAGGTGCCATCACGGCAGCGGTAGAGCTGGCGGGGTTTACGTCGTAGGATCATCAGCGGGTAATTGCGTAGACGATCAGGCCGACGATGAGCACCGCAGTGATGCCGCTGGCTGGATTGAAGTTGAAGCTGGCCATCCGGTTGAGCCAGACCGGCAACCAAACGTTGCGCATCTCCGGACGGCGGGTGGACAGCTCGTGGTAGAACTGAATCCGGGCGGCCTTGTAGGCATCAAAAACGGCCTTGGGGTCCGCACCGTTGAGGGCCATCAGGCTGACGGGGCCGAAAACTCCGTCGACGATCACCCCGAGAACCCGCTGCATGATCCGGATGCCGGTGCGGCCGTGGTTAACGTGGCCATCAAAAAGGAAGGTGGCCAGCTGCTGGGAGTGAATGAAGTCGCCCTGAATGGGATCCCAAAAGTTCTTTTTGAAAATCTGCCGGGCCACCGATCGGGACATCTGCCGCATATCGGTTTCGGTGGGTGGCCGGCCAATCCAGGATTCGTAGACCGGTGCGGAAATTCCCCAGTTGGTGCCCACCAGCTCCCGGCGACTGTTGTAGTTGCCCGGATCGGTGGCGATCTTCTGATAGCCGCCCTCGTGCCGGGCGACGATGTTGTACGCGACATCAAAGGAGGCCATGACAATTTCTTTTGGTGGTTCAATTTCGGGAAGTGGCGTTACCGTAATGGTGTCCAGCACTTCGGCCACGATTTCAGGCTCCAGCTCCGGGTCTTCCTCCAACGGCGGAACCGGCGGGGCTTCCCAGGGCCGAAAGGCGATCAGGGCCATGATCAGGACGAGGGCGAGGATGATGAGTAATACGGGCATGGGCTATCGTTTGGGGCGCTTACCGTTGAGGACGTACCGGCAAAAGGCCATGATGGCCGGCCGGGCCTTCTTCAGCATGGCGGTGGTGGGATAAATACCGTGGCCGTAGCCACGATGGACCAGCAAATCGTTTCTGAGACTTTTCTTGCGCATCTCCATAGCCACGAACGCCTCGAAGGTGCGCGCCCAGATTTCGTTGCGCTGCTGATAGTAGGGGCGGTAATCGTAGAGCTTTTGCCGCCAGTTGCTCGTCTCGCCCTTGTTATCCAGGATCAGCGCGGCCAACGCTCGCTCCATCATCCCCCGGGGAGATTTCTCCCCCACGTGCGGCAAAATGGTACTGGTGGTCCGTCCGCCGGAAGGAGCGCGGCCCTTGACGGCCATGCGGTAGTCCAGGGCATGACCGTATTCGTGGGCCAGCGAACCGATGCCCTTTTCCCGGTTAAGGTTGATCAGCACGTAGCCCGGCCAGTAGGTGGCCAGGGCCCGGCCGCCGCGTCCCCGCGCACCGTAGGCGATGGCCAGCTCACGACCCAATCCGACCTTATTTTGGGCAACACCGAAAACTTTGGCCAGATCAGCCAGGGACTCGTCCAGGCCAACGAGAAACTGCTGACGTTCATCCTGCGGTACCCAGTTGCCAAACTCAATGCTGTGCAGCCCGTAGCGGTCGACCAGCTCCTCCACGCCGACGGAGTAGCGATAATCCACCTTCCGCTTTTTGCGGCCGGTGAAGTCTCGCGGAGCAATACTCGCATTATCCTGCCAGTATTCCGCCACCCGGCTCCCCGGTTTGATGGGCCGGTAGTCGGTGGTCTTTCCAACCTCCGGCAGGGGCATGGCCCCGAGGGATGGAAGCAGACGCCGCTCCTCCGGCGGAAGGCTAAAGTATTTGGTTGCTCCCGTGAGTGCGATCGCTCCGTAACCGACGCGGCCCAGGGTGGATTTGGCATCCAGCGTCTTTTTGGCCGCGTAGGCCGTGCCCAGCATCAACAGCCAGGACGGCAGGCGAAGCATGCCCAGTAAAGATTGCTGTCCTTCTCCTTCACCTCCCGGTAGATTGCCGTTGGAGCAATCGAAGTCTACGATGGGCGGTAAGAGCGAGAGCTGCCCCAGGTGGGTGAGGATCTGCGCCCGGCTTAATCCCCGGGCCGATACATCGCGGACGTGGCGGTAACAGGCCTCCCCGTTGGCCTTTCGGCCGGTGACGGCCATAAAGACCAAACGGGGAAAGCTGGTCACGTTGAGCGTAGCCGGATCGATCGGACAACCGTAGGGGCTACCGACGACGCACTCGAAAATCCGATCCACGTTCGGGTGGCCGGAAGTAGCAAAGGTTTGCAGGGCCTGATTGGCCATGCGGTCACCGTTATTGAAAAGGAGCAAGAGGAACTTCATCGGTTACGCTTTGGAAAGATTTACCAGCTGGCCGGCAGCGTGGATACGCTGCTGATGTCGACGCCCGTATTTCCGGGCACTTCCTCATCGGCGTGCTCGGTAGCTACCGCGATAGCTTCAGCTTCCGTGATGCCCAGGCCGGGCTCCTCCTCGGTGATCTCGAAGGTGATGTACTTGTGAAAGCCGACGCCCTTGGGCAGCGCCAGGCCACCGACGTTGGGCAGATGGACGCGGGCCTCGATGAGGTAGCGCGTCAGCTCCTCGGCGGACTCGCTGGCCGCCGTCTGCAGCTCAGCGAACTTCTTGTTGAGGAATTTGCGCAGGCCGGAGCTCAGCGTGATTTCTCCCTCCTTATTGGTCTTGTCAATGGTTTGCGTAGTATCAGACATGGTACTTGAATTTGTTCCGGACTGCTCCGGAAGTGGTTTAGTGGTTGATTTCGTTGATGGCATCTTCCCGGACGGCTACCCCGCCGACACCGATCACCTGGTTGGTGGCATCGTGGATGGGGTACTTCCAGGAGTGCCAGGCGATGATCTCGCCGCCGATGCGAGCATATTCCACCGAATGAATCACCCGGTTTTGCTGGATCACCTTCAGATCATTTTGCCGGTAGCTATCGGCCAGGTCTTTGTCCTCCCATATTTCCAGGTCCGTGCGGAATAGGATCGAATCCGGATTGACTCCGGCGGGCATGGCCACCCACTTATCGAAGGCATCATTTTTCCACTGATAGTGACCAGTGAGCACCTTGGCCCATTCCGGTAGTGGGCTTTCACGGCGGGAAGCGGAGAGGAAGTAAAAGCCCTTTTGCAGCGCCGTGATTTCCCGCGATTGGTTCTCGATCGTTTCCAGGTAGGCCGCCTCCCGGGTTTCTGCCCGTTCCAACTGATACTGATAATCCAGCCGGTTTTCTCCCCTCCACGACTGCCAGGCCCACAGGGCGACCACGGCCAGGGCCCCGATGCCGCCCTTGGCGATATAGTCCAGGATCTGTTTGGGAAACTTTGTGGGTAGGCTCATCATCAGTCCAGGAAGGTTGAGGAGGTGATGTAGAGCCGTCCGGCAGCCTTTACCGCGATGAAGGTCTTCGTTCCGGAAGTCGTGTAGAGAGCGGCCGTACTGCCTTCGTAGGTTATCCCCTCCCCGGTGCTGGCCAGCAGGATATTCCCGGTGCCGGACTTGGTGCAGTTGATCACGATGGATTGTCCGTCAATCAGGTTCACCCCGTTGAAGTTGACCGTCAACTGGCTGCTGCCGGAATTGCTGAGGTTGTAGACCGATCCCGAGGCTACCGTGAAGGTGGTATTCGAGGTGGTGCCAAAAGTCGTGCCGTCCGGCCAGGCTACGGCGTCCTGCCCGGCAATGTTGCCCGCAGGTTGCCAGACGGTTCCGTTGTATTTCCAGATGTCCCCCTTATCCCCGCTACCATCATCTTCGGTCTGCAAATGGAGGTCATTGACATTTGCCACAAAGGCCGGAGAAGTCGTGGAAATTGTCCAGGTGGCACCACGCTCCCCCTGGGCTCCGGGTGTTCCCTGAATGTTGTGGACAATCACCCACGTAGTTCCGTTGTAACGCCAAATGTCACCGGCTACCCCCGGCGAATCATCTGCGGTCTGAAGGTGCAGATCTCCTACCGTTTCCCCAACGGAGGGAACGGAATTTGATACCGTCCATTCATTGCCATCATCGCCAGCGGGTCCAACGCCATTCAGTTCCAGGGTATACTGAAACACCCAGCTCCCAGATTGCTTTTCGTAAACGTCGCCCGGTCCGGTGGGATCGGTCTGCAAATAAAAGTCCCCGTCATCCCCAAGACCAGCCGAGGGAATGCCACTTCCGACATACCACTTTGATCCGTTCGTTCCTTCTAGGGAGGTAAGGAAGTCCGCCTCCGTTCCGGTATTCCCTTCGTTGAGCCAAATTTCGTAGGCGGATAGTCCATCAAGGCCATCGGCGAGGGCTTCCATCCTAGCCACGTACAAGCGGGCGCGGTCCTCCCCAAAATCAGCGTCGGAGCCCGTGCGTTCCACCTGGATGCGGATAACGTCACCGACGTCATACCGGCGAAGGAAGGGAGCACTAAGACCACCTTCATCCTGTTGGCCATTTCGGGCCGAATAGTTACCCCATTCGAGGCTGGGAACATCTTGAAATCCACTCCCTTTATCCTCCTGAATTTTACCCTTCAGCTGCACCCGGTTATTCCCCACCGTGGGGTCCGGGAACAGGTCTACAATCACGAAGTACAAACCCGAGGAATCAAAGGTCAATTCTCCCGTCGTAGCATTGAACGAATAAGCACTATTGGTTTCGTCTTCATCCCAGCCGGTCAGGGTCGTGTACGTTTCTGGGGTGACGAATCCAGCATTATTCTTCGTGGCAATGAAAGCCAGTAGGTCTTGGGTTGGTCCTGCCTGACCGGGAGCACCGTCCTGACCCCGTAGGGATAGCAGAAAGTCCGCTTCCGTTCCGCTGTTCCCATTGGCCAACCATACTTGATAGGCCGAAAGACCATTATCGCCCTTGATCTGCCCGACGTTGATCCATACTGAACCATCCCAGGCAAATCCGTTGCGCGTATCATCAGCAACAAACACGTCGCCCACGTTGCCCGTGTAGGCGGGATCGAGGCTGGCCGAATCGACCACGGTGCCAATCAGCTGAATCCCAAAGCCATCTTCTCCCGCTGGTCCCGGAGGGCCGGGAACTGTGGAAGCGGGGCCGGGCTCCCCTTGCTGTCCCGGAGGGCCAATTGGTATGGTGATTTGAGTAGCTAC
>NZ_SNAQ03000033.1 GCF_004375085.3 Lewinella sp. W8 | reverse complement strand
CGCAGAAACGTCATTGACTACGAGCACACCGTAGAAAGTTCGGCCGCACACCTGAAATTAGCCAATATCAATATGACTATGCAGTGCCTAAATTGATTTCGCAGAATTTAATTCCCAAACAAGCTCTTAGTGATTTAAGTATACTTTATAGAAATAAAAACATACTACAAAGTAACGAAAATCTCTTAATCTTTTCCCTAAGGATTGTCAACTCTGGGGACATCTCACTTAAAACTAATTCTTTTGATGAAAATTTCCCATTAGGATTTAAAATTGACAAGGGCATTTTCGTTGAAACCCCAAATATCATTGAATCAACGAATGATTATATTACTAAAAGTTTAAAGCCAAAACTAGATTCGACACAACAAAAAGTAAGTTTTAATAGATTTATTTTTGACAAAGACCAGAACTTTTTGATAAAGGCTTTAATTCTTTCGAAAAAGGGTGAAATTCCTGAAATTATTCCAACTGGGAAAGTGGCAGATATTGCAGAAATAGAGATTTTAAAAAAATATTACGCATTTGACAACAGTAGCTTCAATCTACTAGATATGCTGGTTGGTGCTGTGTTAGTGTACTTTGCATTTTATTTGTGGAGTTCCTACACAGGCAAGAAATATGAAAAAATAAATCAAAAAATAATTGACGGTTTCGAGAAGGAATATGATATAACACACCCTGATAAGAATATCTTATACGAATATTTCACTTCGTGCAGAGGCTTAAATTTTTTACTTCAGCTGGAAAGTATGATTAGCAATCCACAATATGTCAAATACATTAAAGGCTTAAGCACGTTTCAGAAAAATGTAGAGTTTTATTATTCCATCACAGGTTGGCAATACAAGTTGCCCGAGTTTTTGAGAAAGTTACAAGACTATGAGGATAAAGATAAAACTCAAGTCTCATCAGAATTTAAAGAGCTAGTGTACCAACTAAAAATCTATGCGAATAGTGTAGTTTTCCCCGAAGAGAAATAAATCCATATAAAGCTTCTATCAGTTGAGATAGTTCTTTAAGACGAGTCAACCTAAGTGCTGGCTTCTAAAATATGTACAACTAAAAGCCCCACGGCATCACCGTGGGGCCTCGGAACTCTCAAAAAGAGGTAACTCAGAAAACATGTCAGAAATCTTGGCGGCGCCGGAGGAGTTCCACCAGCTGTCTCAGTAAGTTGTATCGCTCCCGTAGAGTGGGACGCTCCGCCAACTGCGCCCGGAGGGCCCTGATCTGATCTCGGATGGAGGGTTGCAATTGTAGTCCTTCAAAAATTTGATCTTTTCAAAAGTCGTATCTTGAAGCGAGGTAAAACCTTTTTAGAATCAAAAAGAAAGCTCTTGCCAAATGGAAATAGTAGGATACATTTGTTTACCCCTTCTTGTGATATTATCCATCACTTCCCTTCCGATTTCTTTGATTGGAGGGCTCTTCGTCAAGGTTATCAAGAACCCATTGTTAGCAATGCTTATTGGTGGGATTATTACGTGGGTAGGTATTGATTTACTGTGGGGTAAAATTTTCAGTAATCATATCCCTGTCTTATTGTTCCTATTGTGTTTCCTTGCATTAGGGGCTTATTCACAAATAGAAAATAAATCACTTACAGAAACCTCAAAGTTTGCAATTGGAGGTGAACAAGCCGCGATTGTTTTAACAGCCATTTACAGCATAATTACATCAGAATCAGTCAACTGGTATTAGGCCAACTTGTGCTGACATATTTTCCTTAGTTATGATCACGAAGGTGATCAGCCGCAAGTCCTCCGACGGATAGATTGGCTGAATCCGGAATTGGAGCAAGCATCCGCTGATTGGGTAGATAGCAAACAAAAAGCCCCACGGCATCACCGTGGGGCCTCGGAACTCTCAAAAAGAGGTAACTCAGAAAACATGTCAGAAATCTTGGCGGTGCCGGAGGAGTTCCACCAGCTGTCTCAGTAAGTTGTATCGCTCCCGTAGAGTGGGACGCTCCGCCAGCCCTCACCGACGTGGCCAGGATCACCGAACCGATCGAGCGCGCCCTGCGACGCGCCCGCATAGCATACCAGGGCCTTGTTTCCTCCTACGATCAGGTACAGGAAGCGGCCCGCAACGAACAGCGACTTTTTGGCGTAGGAAGCGCCGTCAGCTGCCGTACTGGGATCCTCCCGGTACTGGCCCTGGTGGGCGGCATTTACTACCTGACCCGCTAAGAATTAGGAGTTGGCTCTCCCCGGACGGTTGCGCATTTATCACCTTCAAATTCATGCGCAATGAATAATTCTAATCAGTACGGCTACGATGAAGTAGTCGACACCCTCGGCGATAGCATCGAAATCTATCGCAAGATCAAAACGCCCCTGGAGGACGGGCTGCAGTTCACCGATATACTGGCCTTGTATGACGCCTACCCCTTGGCCATGGAAGTCTTCAACGACCGGAACACTTTCATCCGTCAGTTCCTCGACCTGACGCCCGAAGAAAGCGTCCAGGTACTCGACGAGCTGAGCGCCCGTACCGGAACGCCCCGTGATAAGGTGGAGCAGGTTGCCACGCAGTCCTTCCAGGTGGCCAGCCGGGTCTATCGCCTGGGTAGCTACGTGATTGAGGAAAGCAAAGGTATCTACGCTGATATCCAGCTGATCGGTGGCCTATCTCCCGAAGAAGAGGCGTAATGACCACCGAACAACTTCAGGAGCTGGCGGAACATCTTGACTACGTGGAAATCCACGTGGGGATGTTCCGGCAGTACCTGGAGACGGTAGAGAAGTATTTGGGAGAGGCTAGGGAGCGGTTGGGAGACCGTTGCAAAAAGTGTGTCACGAAGTAAACTCTTAACTTTCGTAAACACACTGAGTCATGAAGGAAGATTTTGAATTTGATATGGAAAGCTTTCGTAAGGAAGCGATTGCCAAATTGCAGGCCGGAGAAGGCTTGTTGGGTGAGGGCGGAGCCTTCACGCCTCTGCTCAAAGCTTTTTTGGAGCAAGCCCTAGAAGGTGAAGTCGAAGATCATATTGCTGAGGATGATTTGCCGAACTGTAAAAATGGTAAAGGCAAGAAACGGGTGCGCACCAGCCTGGGCGAAGTAGAGATTGATACGCCCCGTGACCGCCGGAGCACCTTCTCCCCTAAAATAGTACCCAAGCGTTCTAAGTCGCTACCCAAAGACATTGAAAAGCAGATCATGGCGCTTTATGCCCGTGGCAGTTCTTTGCGTGACATTCGGGATTTTCTCGAAGAGATGTACGGTGTTGAAGTATCTCCTTCGACGATCTCGCGGGTAACGGGCAAGATTATTCCTTTACTGGAAGAATGGCGCACACGGCCACTGGAAAGCGTTTACCCCTTTGTTTACCTGTGACAATTTAGATAGTGCAACTTATGAAAATTTTCAATATCTTGGCTGTGCCGTAATCACTATTGTATAGTGATATAGCTTCAAGTGTTGATTCTTTTCTCTAACCAAAGAGTCTATAGCCCTTGTAATCTAGGTCACCTAAGAAAATTTTCCCCATAAAGCACTACCCCGACATGGCATTTATACCTGTAAACCCAGCAATTACTAAAAATGGCTCACTACTATCCTTGATTCCAAAGTTTGGTGAAGAAAGAGCAAAGGTTGTCCCCTTAGAAGAGACTAACAACGACCTTATTTTTGTAAATTTCAATGTTGTCCAAGAAAGTATTTCTACTAGTGTGGCAGCTACAATAAAGCTAAGCCCAATTTTTGGAGGGGACATTAAATACAACGACAAGGCCTACTACTTAGACGCTATTGCATACGTAGATAAGTATGACAAAGTGATCTCAGAAGATAGAGTTGTATATGCAACAAGGTGGGGCGTAGGGATTCGAATAGTACTGAAGCTAACCAACCTAGATGTTAATTTTCAACTATCCCTGAACTCAATCGGCGCTGCTGTTGAACTTGGCAAGGTGAATGCGAGGTATGAAATTCAGGGGCTGGGGTTAGGGATTGATGGACTCAACATTGTCCTAAGCAAGTTGTCTCCAGTTGATGATTTCACCTATGACACTTACTTAGCAATTAAAAAGAAGGTGATTCCTGAACTGTCTAAATACATTGCAAAAAACAAAGAAACCTTAATTCCTCAGCCTATAGCCGTAGAGATAAATGAACCACTGTCAGTTAGTAATCTATACAAGGGTAAGACTGTAGCTTTTACGGTCAAACAAATTGCTCGGGGAAAGTCTCTTGAAGAGTGCTTAAGATCAAACTCAGATCTTTACGATGAGGATATCATCTTAGACGTCTATGAAGAAATGGTTGGTAAAGTTAAGAAAACAGACACTCCTAGTGATGATGCTGTTAGCAGGGCGAGGAACTGGCTGCGAGACATACGATAAAGTCTTGATATCGAACAACTTGTGAACAAGCAACCGTATTCATGAAAAAGCCTGAAGAAACTTATTTGGCTGCAATATCTCAGCTTCTTGTTGAGCATAAAGTAATCCGTAGCCAGTCTGAATTGAATAAGAAGAATTTCAGAGACACAATCAGTGAATTTCAAGAGAAGGCTGGATTATTTGTTGACGGAATCCCAGGTAAGGACACATTGTGGATGTTACAATATCCTCGTTACATAAACAGAGAGCGGCTTACTTGGGTGAAATGTGATGCCGATATTTCTAGTAGTTTCAATGGCCTCCCTTACCTGTATTTGAGGTCAGATGTATCGTATAACTATCTCCGGTTAAGAGAGATAGTTCTGGCTGCAGGGGGGATACTTCCAACTTCAGGTGGAAAGCGTAGCCTACATGAAAGACTAAATCAGCATCGCTCTTCTAAATCGATGCACTATGTTGGACTCGCTTTTGACATATCAGTGTCATCAGGCTTCTTTAATCCTGATGAAGATCCAGTTATCGTTGTAAAAAATGAGAGTAAAAAAGGACCATATTGGATTGTTTACCTAAGAGCCGCAAGCGGTGAAGAATTAGAACTGAACGCCACTTATTGGAAGAGCTGGAACTCTAGAGAAGATCTAATAAAGAAGGTCTCGGGAAAGTTTATTAATTTCTCTAAGCTTGCAATAAACCATGGATTTAATCCCATAAGCCCAAGGCCCTCGTATCTAAGAAAGAACAACAAGCAATACTTAAGTGCGGAATGGTGGCATTTTCAGGCAGATTCTTACCTGATTCCAAATTTTTCTCAATTCGGGATAGAACTACTCCGGATAGAAGGATATGACTTAGACACTTTAAAAAAAAATGAGATAATCTGGCAGAACAGAAAGTCAATTTTCAAGAAAAACTGGTTCTAAAATCGAAAATGTATCATGGAGCTATTGCTAGAAAAACTACCAGAGATAAGTGGCATATTTAGCCTCTTAGCATTTCTTGCTTCGATATATTACTTTGTCAATAAAAGCAATAATGAAAGTATAGAAAAACGAATAGAATTGGCCCCTGAAAAAACTCGGGGAGCCATCGTTGAAAAATTTCTTACAGAAGAGAGGTTGGATTTAGAGAGCCTTACTAAGCAACAGAGGTACGAATTAGCAATAAAAAGGATTAATGCAAAAGAAAGAAGACTTAGGGCATACGCAATGTATGCATTTCTGGCTGGCGTCTTGCTTATATTTTTAAGCGGAGTGGTCTACTGGATTAATCAAATAGATAGTGGAAACAATGATCCCCTCTCGGGCTATGAAAGCTTTCCCACAATTGAAAAACTTACTTTCCGTGCTATTAGTGATGATAATTACTATGAAGTTGATAATGCTAATCTTGAATCTGCAGATAGATTTATGGAAATTATTGGAGATAACTACCCCGGCATTTACTACCTAGAAGGGTTAGAGCTCACCAATATTAACCTACTAGGTTACTATGAAGACGAGAAATTGTATACGCTAGAATTTTACCATCCAGACTACCTTAACTTCATCATTAGGTATAAACAACCTGACGACCCAAACAACTTGTCTCGGTTTTTAGAAAACTACCCTAATAACTCAGGAGTTTTGAAAGGCCCATATATGCTAGAGAAGCTAGAAACACCTGCTGATCCTGGCATGTTCTACTATTTTTATCCCCTGACAAACATAGATAGCCATTTAAGAAAAAGACTTGAAAAAACATTCCTTGAGTTAGATCAGAAAGGAACGTCCCGCTAACAAAGGACGGCACAAACCTGGGCTAGGGTTAATCTGCTGGTTGCTCTTTCTATCGGAATGAATCGTCTTATAAGTAGTATTTCACCAAAAATTCCGAGGGCCAGCTAGAAAGAGAAAGAGTTACCACTAATGATGATAGAGTTTATTCCACGTCAATAGCAAAGACCTCCTGGATTAGTTCATTAACGGCAGGAGCTAGAATTTTGTAGGCACTCCTTTTTTGCGGAGCCACATCGCTTTCTTCCAAGGCGAGAAAAGATAGAATTGGAAAAGGTACTCCAATAGCATCACTTAGTTTCTGAAGAGATTTGAGAGTAGGTGATTTTTTGCCACTCTCCACTTGGCTTATGTATGTAGCACTGAGTCCTGAAGCTTCAGCCAAGGCTGCTTGAGAGATGCCTTTTTTCTCTCGGATTTCTTTGATCTTCGACGGAATATTCATATTAATTAAGATGTATTTCCAAGCCACTCAACGATCAACTTGATAGCATTAACAACATTGAGGGTTATCTCTGAAACGTCTTTGAGCGTATCACGCTTCTCTTCAGCGCGAAGTGCATCAATTATATCATCTAGAGATTCTACTTGATTTTTTGTTAACCCGTGTATGTGAGCATCAGCTTTAAGCTGCTCTACAACACCGATAAGATTTGCTTTGGATTTCATAATTCAAGAAGGTGACTATGCCATGTTTTGGCGTTGAGGTAATCAAATACAGGTTTGAGTTACCTACTACCTTCTTTCTTGAAACCTTTTGATCTAAATAGCTTCTTGTATTCTTTAGTGCAGGTAGTACCTGCCAAAGCTTATTCGTGTGCGATACACGTATTGTTTTTGTTCTCGTTACGCGTTTGTAATCCCATTTGATGAGCTTTATTTTATCCTCTACTGTAAGAATTTCAAGTGCCAACTGTGATGCAAGCGAGTGAAGTAGATGTCGCGCTCTACTAGACAGATTAGGTCTATGAAGATTTTGAACAATCGCCAGAAAATAGTCTTGTGAATCTAGCAAGTCGTTCAGCTCCTGTGCGGCCGCTAATGCTTCCAATGCAGTCTCAGATTTACCTAAATTTCCCACTGGAAGAAAAAGGTCATATTCGTAGCCACATACGATAAGTTTGGTGACTTCATCACTTAAAAGAACACTTGAGTTAAACTTGAACTTAGCTCTTTCTTTATAATCAGAAGCAGTGAAGCCTACTCTGTTGAAAAAGTCACCATTAAGTTTACTTTCTAGATCATCAATGATAACAGGCATAAGCCTACTTCTAGCAAAATCTCTAGCAGCTTCTCTGACCATCTCATGCTGTTCGTCATCTAAGAAACTACTCTCAATCTGAATCTTGCTCTTTCCTTGCTGTGGATGTAGCCCCCAATGTGTTTCTAGAATCATGGTTTCAATACATTAACTATAGTTTAAACGACGAACCATTAACTATAGTTTAAGCTAAAGTGCTTTTTTCTAACCTTTTTTTAAAATGGGAGGAAAGTGTTCAGTATTAGTCTCTCCCTTTTCCAACTTCATTTACTTCCGTGCCAATAATTTGAGTCTGACTACCTAAAAAACTCCCTCCCCGCACTCAACTCCGCCAGCCGAATTCCCCCCGCTAAGAGGTACTGCTTCAACGTCGCCTCATACTTCCAGCCACCCAGCTGCATGATCTCGCTGAGGGGGACACCGGAAAGGAGCAGGTTGGTCGCGGCGCTCCGCCGTGCCGTGTGGGTGGTGACCAGGCCGGACTTGGGGAAGTAGCCCTCCCTGGGGCCAGACATGTCATCGGTGATCCCGGCCATGGCAGCAATGATCTTCAGTTTGCGGTTGGCTTCCTGGTTCGTGTCGCCGCTCAGGTCGTAGTTGTGGGCCTTGATGATTTTGAGGGCGGCCGGTTTTACCGGGATGAAGCTCACCGTTCCGGTTTTTTCTGCCGTGTTCTTGTAGTAGGTGGTGCCGTTATGCTGGATGATGTTGGCTCGGCTGATTCGGACGCTGTCTCCGTAACGCAAGACCATATAATAGGAGACCAGAAAGCGATCGCGCTCCCGCTCGAGGGCCGGACTGTGGGAAAGGTCGAGCTGCGCCATGGCTTCGATCTCCTCGACCGTCAGGTAAATCTTATCGTTAGGCCGGATTTTTTCGGCTTTGAAGGTCTTGGCCTTGAAGGCAATGTTTTTGTGCAGATCCTGATCCAGGCCCATCTGCATGAACTTCTTCAGATGCTTGATGTGGTTGGCCACTCCGGATCGACCGGTGCCCGTTTCCCGAAGGAACTGGGTGAAATCCTTGTAGAATCGCATATTGACGTCCTCAAAGGTGATGTCGTCCAGTTCACGGGCTGCTGCATAGGCACGGAGCTTGTTACGGAAGGAGATAAACTTTTTCCAGGTGCCCGGCCGCAGGTCCTCCAGGCCAGCCTGGCAGTCTTCGACGTACTGCGCTACAAAACGAATCAGGGATGAGCTTACTCCAAGTAGTTCTCCCTTAGCCTCCGTTTCCAGTCTGGTGAGAATGCCGTTAATCTTATCGGCCAGGGGTGCCGTCCTTTTCAGCCGGCCGCGTTTTTCATCCCAATCTTTTGGGGAAGTGTAAAACTGTGTTCGCTCAAACCTTCTTTTACCGTCTGCGTAGATCGATAACTTGATGTTACAGGTTCCGTCGCGGCGAGGTTTGTACTTCCAGAGGATGGAACGGACGGTCATGGTCAACAGTGTTTCAGATGGTCAACAATAGGATAACAGTGTTGCCCAAATATACACTTTTTCGCACCAAAAAAACACAAATTGTTTCACAACATAGGTGCAAGAAAAAACCCCGAAGCTCAGCAAACACTGAATTTCGGGGTTTTAATCAAACAACTGTTTGAAAATATGTGGGCAGTGAGGGACTTTCAAACACCGCGCAACTAATTGGCAGTCAATCCCCACCCCAGAAAGTCAAACCAAGGTCAGTGCTAACGCCTTCTGGAGGCACGAAAAGGCCCCCTCTGACCCCGCAGGACGTGGTAAGAGATCGACATAAATAAGTGCCCCATCCGGAGGGATACTCGGATGGGGCAATCAATAAAAATTGGGCATAAAAAATCCACTATGGTCTAGTGGAGTCAGTTGTTCATAGCGAAGGCTATCAAAAAATACTCATTCATAAGACGTCCGAAGTTACAAAAAAGTAACTGTTCCTCAACTAGGAAGATGATTGTGGGTTAGGCAGACAATCCATTTTGTGTGACTAGGAAGGAAAAAGCCCCCACTAGTGAGGGCTAGTTGGGGGCTAAAGAGTTTTCGACTTTTTCTTCAGTCGTTTATGAAACTAGTTTATTTACATGAGAGAAAAAAGAATGCTATGAATAGCAAGTAATGTATGGAATACACATCTAAAAAAGAAGAATAAGTAAGGTGTATTTTTCTTCCTCTTAGTATGAAAAAGCCCCATCCAGTATCCTGGATGAGGCGAAAACTCACGTTGTCTGTCAGAAAGCTTCTTTATTTGGTATCAGCGTTTTCGAACCAGGGTGAGGATTTCGAATATGATCCTAAAGCGCCTGGCTTTGGAAGTCGCCGGATCGGCCAGCTCCGCACGGAGTCTAAGGATCGTCTTTTGCCGTTCCGGGGTCAAAGTGTTTTAAGTTTTGCGCGAGAGACTACAAAACAAACACTTTGTTTTTAAAAAGACAAGGCCTTAAACATATTAATGTTTTCCCCAATAGAAGTGCTTGCCCTCCCCTGAAAAGGGAAGGATAAAATAATTTAGGGCCCTCCTCTGATCGCAACCTAGGTCTTTCTATTCTAGGAAGGAGGCGTAAGCTCAACTTCGAAGACTCTTTCCTTTCCGTCTTCCTCGTCTTCGAATTGAAACCAGTATGCTAGGGCAACCCTATATTCGTTCCGAAGCTTTTTTAATGGCCTACCCGTAAATGGGTGTCCTTGGTATTCGCTGACTTTGAGGAGTGCATTTTCAAACTCACCATCTGCTGTTGTGAGATAACCGTCTATATCGCAATGACTATAGTTCTTTGCTAATGGAGAATGCTTTACTACTACCCTTAGGCTATTGCCCTTTCCGTCTTCAAAAACTCGTTCTGGAAGTTCATCTTCAGGGTATTTTGAAGTATCAAATACCAATACTCTTGTATGCTTAGTAGAATACATTGAAGAATCCCCAAATGGAGAGAGCAATACTAGATTCCCATTTTGGCAAATTCTTGCCCAATTAGTTGATAGTTCCCCTAATCGAGATTCAACAAAATGCTGGCTAGGAGAGTGAGGTTTTGATCTACGAAAAAGCTTATCTCCATTCTCATATTCGAGAATGGGCCGCATTAATCGTAGATTATTACTGATTAGCAATAACCAATACTTACGAACGTCGTACGAATTGATTGGCAACCTGGTTAATTTTTCGTGGGTCGACTTCTTCCTCGTCAAAATATTGGGCACTACTCCCTTTTCCAGGACGACCAACATAGTTCAGGGCAATACCACCGTACTCATCAATAAGCAGATATAGGTTTCCGTCCTGGACTTTCCGGTGAAACATAACCTCATCTTCCGAAAAGCCTAGCGTGAAGGTACTTTTGCGGGTTAATCTTAATAGTTGATCAATTATTTTGATAGAGGTATCTCGCTGACTCTTGTTAAGTCCGATAGATTTCTCTATCAGAATCTTACTAATCAACTTAAATTGATCTTTACTTTGAGTGAGTTCCTTTTCCTCAGTTGACTGGTAAGACTGAGAATCTGTAGCAGTAGCAGTAATGTGACGACGATACTCAGGTGATCTCTGTCCTGGATCACTTGGAAGTTCAGTCATGATGATATCCTTCTCTGAATAACTGGGAAGGGATCCATACCTCTTATCAATCTCCATCACGTTCGAGTAAGGAGGTGAAGTCAGGGCTGCCACTAATAAAGCTGTCTGTGCTATTGGAGAAGGCATTTTCAATTACTTTTTTAAAGAAAGATAGCATATCCTCTCTCGAACCAACTTCTTCGTTGGCAAGTGTAGATGGCTTGTTATTTACGTCAATGACGACTTCGATTCCAATGTAATCTTCTACTTTTTTTTCACTCGAAGAATCATCAACTGGATCTGAAGATTCAAACTCCATGACCATCGGTGAATACTTTACATTAAGGAAGTATTTGTTCCTTAAAGAGTACACATAAGAAACCTTTAAGTCAATTAAATCGTCAAGATTCATTTTGTCTTCCCGGAAGACGCTTTTAATTTCCGGTAATACCTCATCTAATGCTTTGTTATCACTGTATAAGGTTAGTACAATACCGTAATGCGTATACTCTTCTTTTTCTACTATTCTCCAAAGAGTTGGAAGCTTATTTTCAAGATACTTTTGAATCTTTGAGCTATCGACTTGAAACTCTTTGGTGTATTTAGTTTCAAAGTTTAGAAAGGTGGGGCTTATACGGATTCTGCTGTGACCGTTGAGTGAAATAGATTCAAACCGGCTTACTCTTTCCCCAATGTCGTCGGACAAATTTCTTACCACCGGAAACGGAGTAACGAAATCATCGACCAAGATTTTTTCATAATCAAACAGTCTCATCCTAAGATTTTGACTTTGCTTGTAGTGAAAGAATAACTGGCTCTTAAGAATATTCATCTAGTTAGTTTATCTCACACAATAGTAAACAATTACTCACCAAAAGGTTCCCCCCTACTCCGTGATCCCCAAAGAAGCCGCTAGCTCAGGATCACTCTTTAACAACGCCTGCTCCACGATCCGGAGCCGCTGCTCCAGGAGCTCATTCATTCTGGTTAAGGTTTCATCGGTTGTAGCGCTGTCTTCTCCCTCAGCTCCAAATGGACGTCCAGATTCCTTGGTCAAGTCCTTAAGAAGTAGATCATCAATGTTGATATCTAGCGCTCTAGAAATCTCAATGACTTGTTCAATTTTCGGCTGGCGTTCCCCACTCAGGTAGCGAAATATTGATGGCTGAGAAATTTTTGTCTCTCGTGAAAGATCAATTGCCTTCCACCGCTTTTTCGTCAATAAGTACCTGACGTTTTGGGAGAAAAACATTGATATTTATTTTATTTGGAAAGCAGGCAGGAGAAAACGACAAGTCCAAAAAGAATAAATTATTCCTTTCAGATTTGATTTTTATTCCAAACGGAATTAGTTTTGTGCCGTAAGGTTGTGAATAGCAACCCAAAAGTATAACAATCGCACCGTAAAGTTTCAGATTACGCCGCAAAAATTGACTTGCTGCGGCCGGGCTACTCCCATGTCGATACTCAACGGTCCGACCAAACTCATTGCCATGTTTCCCACCGGTAAACAAAACCAACTGGTGAAGCCGACCCTCGAACGATTCGTGGAAGACCGGCTCGCTGAGCTCGAACTGACCCACGATGACCTCGCCGAAAAAATGGGCGGCATCATCGGCACGGACTACAAGATCCACCGCCTCACCCGCCGCATCAACTCCCCCGAAACCTTCCCGGCCAGCGAATTGGCCGCCTTCGCTCAGGTTCTTCAACTGAAGGACTGGTACGCGGACCTCGTGATCAATTTTGGGGCGGGTATTAACGGTTGCTCCGTGGCGGAGTTTGACCAGATGCTGCACCCCCTGGGGTGCCAACTGGGCCCCGTAACCGTCGCTGCGTAATGGGTGCCGGCCTCCCCACTACCCCACCCCAGACGGGGGAAGCCTTTGCGCTTCTCCTCGATGCCATCCGCGACATGACGGCGGAGCTACGGGAAAACAACCGCCTACGGCGGAAGGAAAACAACCCCTGGTTAACCGACGTGGAAGCCGCCACGATACTTGGCATTAACGTCAAGCGTGACGACCAGGGCAACCCCACCACCTACCATACGCGCCTGCTCAAACAGCTACGTGATATGGGCATGCTGACCAATTTCACCAGTGAGCGATCGATCAAATACGACCGTAAAGAAGTGATGGAGCTCGTGGAGCAAGAACGTAAGGACCCTGCCTTCTTTATCCCCCGCCGCATCATCCGATAGCGCTGCCCTCTCCCATTCTCATTGCACCTGCGGCCCCTCGCCGCACTAATCTTCCAAAATGGAAAGTCTTTCCACCCTACCTCCCCGCATCCTGCCCCGTACCGTCCTGGAGTTCCAGGGTGTCACCAGCGCCCACGGACTTGACCGTATTCCCACCTTTCTGTCGCGTTGCCACCTCCTTCCCGGCGATCTGACCTACGTGGCCACTGATGATGGGGAATACACCATTTACCGGTTCGCCACGGGGTCGTGTATTGCCCTTACCCCACCGCGCAAGATGGGTAACGGCCAGATGGCCCGCTTCAAGGTGCTGGCCGTGGAGGAAAAGATCACGGCGGAGCACCCCCAATACGATTCCCTGGTCGCAGCCATCGAGGCCCTGCCGGAGGAGCAAAAAATTTATTCTACTACATAGGGAGTTTTCGGCCCTCCCCCGCTACCCCCCGGGAGGGCCCACTGCCGGGCATGGTGTTGATTTATCCTGCTGTTTTTTCTCTCTCCCTTAGAGGGGTTCGATTCCCCTCCCCGGCACTAAACGATGTGTTTTGAGTGAGTAGTTACCCTCCGCCAATGGGCGGAGGCTTTTACCGGGAATGGTTAGAGGCCAAATCGGCCTTTGGGTGGCAAGCGGGGTTCGATTCCCCGCCCCGGTACCATCAGGGTTATGCCCTAACAAACGAGAATCAATGATCAGAAAAAATAGTCGACTCGCCTCCTTGTTCGGTTTATCGGCTTTGCTCTTTGGAGAGCAAGCACCTACCCTGCCGGTAATGATAAAGCCTACGCCTTGGGAAAGACATCGGTCGAAATCTAACGGCGGTGGCAAAAAAACCAGTAGGAACCGAGCCTATGCGAAGAAGCGAAAGACCAGGAAAAGCAAGAACCGAGCAGAACGCAAAGCCCGCTGCATGCAGCGGCGGTATCAATAGGGTTTCTAGGTGTTTTTCTCCTCCTCCGCGAATGCGCGGAGGAGGCTTGCCGGGGAAGGTCCCCGGAGGGGTTCGACTCCCCTCCCCGGCTCCATTTTTCATGAGATTATCGAAGCGGGTGCGGTCCAAACTTTAGGTCGTCTACCGCGCCCGCCTTTCTCTCATGCTTTACGTCAAACTCGGCAGGTCTTAGCGGTCCTGCGGGAAGCCCCCGGCGCACTTCGGTTCGCCGGGGTCGCTTCCCACTCTTATTGCAACATAACATGATCGAACTGAAGATCGCCAAATCGTACAAGCTCCTGGACCTGGCCACCGACCTGTGGAACGGCAATAACCCCCAGTACGGGAAGCGGATGAACAGCAACCACATCCAGCTCATGAAGCAACTCTTTTGGCTACTCAAGAAGCAGGCCAGCAACTACCAGTTGACGGCACCAGCGGCCACGGACGGCTACCTGATGCGTCCCCTGCGGGTCAACAACAAGCAGCTGGCCAAGTACCTCAAATGCAGCGAACGGACGGTGCGCAACCTCCGCAAGCGCCTGAAGCTGGCCAGCTGGATCAGCGAAGTGTTCCACGGCAGCAACAGCAGCTACGAAATCCACATCAACCCCGACCTACTCCACCTGGAGGAATCGACCACCGGCGCAAAGAAAAATCTGGCCCCGATTTTCCTCCGGCGGCCGGGTATGCGGAAAGTTTTGCCACATACTCCAACGGGTGTACCCAGTCAGGTTACCAATAAATTAAATGAATTAAGCGGCGGCGAAACGCCGTTAGGGCTTGAAAATCAAGCTCCTGCGGATGCTGGCGCTGTGGAAAACCCACTGAAACCGGTGGAGAAGCTCCAAAACGGCGCTACGCCTACGGCAGATGCACCGGGTACACCGGGGTACAAGACCGGTTACAAACCCGGCAGGTCGGACCTGGCGAGCAAACCGCAAAACCCCGAACGGGTTACCCCTCCAAAAAAAGTTCCGCGAAAAAAAGGTTCCGCCGCCCCGGCCTTCCCCGCTACCCTTCCGGAGAGCATGGAGGAGATCACCGGCCACCTGAATCGCCGCGAACGGCAGGTGCTCCAACGCCTGGTGGACACGATGTGGAACACCGCCCGCCGCGAACTCTACGCCCACGACTGGCTGGATGAGCGGCAGCAGCAGATCGGAAAGATCGCCCTGGCCGAATACCTGGTCTACGCTCCCTTCGACCGTCGCCGCTGGAAACGCGGGGCCAACGAAGTGATCGCCCGCATCCAGCTGGCGGCCCGCTGGGTAGAACGCCGGCAGAAGGCCGGCAAAAAGGCCTGGATTCCCATTCCGGAGGTGTACTTCGACGTGCGCAACGACTCCGGCGGCTTCCGCAACACCAAAGCCTGGTACAAGGCCCACCTGCGCAACGTGACCACCATCAAAAACAAGGAGCTGCTGACCAAGGCCCGCAACGAGTACCTGCGGAGCCTGGAGGACGGGGCTAAGGTCGGCCCGGTTGAAGCGCTACGGCGCATCCTGCAACGCCTCGGGAAGCGGTCCCCCGCCCTGGCCGAGGAATTCAAAACGTCAATTCTCAACGTAGCCCAACCGGCTGCATAAATTCAATCCAATGGCAACGCTAAGACGCCACGTCCGATCGGACAAACCCTCCAGCGCCGGAAGCATCAAGCTTTCGGTCTACTTCAAAGACCACCGGGATCCCAACGGCCGCCCTAAAACCTTTTGGGGCAACAAAAAATACCCGATGGACAAACAGATCACCCGCTTTCGTAGCCTGGTGACCGGCAAATGGTCCGGGAAGGTCGATTGGGCCGCGATCTACGACTGCAGCGCCGGCCGCTACGGTAAGAAGATCGCTGAGTTCAAAAACGGCAGCTGGCACGCGAACTTCTAAATCATGAACCAGCAACTCGCCCACCCCCACCCCGTAGCGGCAGAAATGCCCATCGTCGATCGGGTCTACGCCCTGAAGCTCGACAGCATGGAGGTAGACTTCCTGAAGTGGTTCATCGTCCACACCCTGGAAGGCGTCAAGGACCCGGACTATCTCCTGGAGCTGTGCACCCTGGCCGAAATCGGCCGCCGTTTCCGGAAGCGCTTCGACGAGCCCCGGAACTGCACCATGAACCTGCTGGCCCACGAGGCCATCGCCCTGAAACGGATGCTCTGGCTGCCGAAGCTTCCCAACCAGGCCAACGTTTTCCGCAACGCCATCCACGGCCGGCTGGATCAACTCATGCCCGGCATTCACTAAACCAAACAAGCCCCGCCCACGGCTTAACCGGGACGAGGCTCATCTTCAAACCGGACCGGCATTCGATAGCAGTTGATTCCGGTCCAATCACAACAAAGTTATGGGATTTTACACGCAATCATTTAAGATCAGCACGGCCGCGATCAGCGCCAACGGCCAGTACCGCGCCTTCGCGGTGGCCATGCGGCTGCTGAACGCGGCGCTCACCTTCGCCTTCGGCTTCCGTTACGGGGCCTACATCATTCCCACGGGCAACGCCACCCTATCGGCCATCCTGGGGGGACTAGCCTTCGCCCTCATCTTCGACGTGGCGGCCTTTGGCTGGGACGCTGCGGCCCGCCGTGACGGCATCAGTCCGGAGCAGCGACTTAAGGCGGACAACATGGCCACCGTCAGCATGTGGGCCAGCACGGCCATCAGCGCCGTGCAGTTGGCGCTCACCACCCCATTGGTGGATCTGTCGGCCATGTACGACGGCATCGGCATGGCGGCCCTGGCCATGAGCACCGTCCTGCTGGCGGCCCACTTCGTGCAGGCCTTCGCCTACCGCAACCTTTCTCCGGAGTCCATTGAGGCCCGCATCGACGCGGAGCTGCGCTCTACCCTCCAGGCCATGCAGCGGAGGCAGCGGGAGGAGCTGGCCCTGAAGGTCACTGACCGGGTGGCCGAACGGATGATCGACAACATCGACCGCTTTGCCGACCTGGAGGCTGCGAAGGTTTGGAAGAAGCTGACCACGGACATGGGCCACGGAAATACGGGCGGCGGAGCGCAGGTGCAAAGTTCACCCGAAGCTGAGCCGACGAAAACCGAGACTTCCCCACCCACCGAGCCCGCCACCGAAACCGATGCCGACTTCATCGACTACGAAGAACTGAAGGGAAACGCCCGCACCGGCCTGCACGAGAACCTGAACATGGCCGGCGCGTAACCCACTGCCTGTACTGCGGCCGGGATATCCGGCACCGTGATCATCGAGCTAAGTTCTGTTCCCCGCTTCATCGACAAAGGTTCATGCGGCACTTTCAAGTGGAACGGACAACGCTCTGACTAACAATTGACTAAAACTTTCATATCCGGTCACCGGCGGGCCATTCCTGTGCCCGCTGGTGACCGAAAAACAACCACAAATCATGCGCCAAGCAAACTACATCATGGCCGTTGCAGTCTTCTTTTTTGCAGGCTACCTCTGCGCCAAGGGCATTGCCTACCAGGAGGCCCACCCACCGGGCGAAGCCGCTCCGGTCGTCGTTCCTTCCGCCGACGTCTTCCCCGACGCCATCCGCTTCATCCCCGACGGTCTGGGGAATCTCCGGTCCGCAGCCTTGACGGCCGAAGAACTGGAAAACGCCCTGGCCACCGGCCGCATCCGTTACGTCCTTCGCCTGAACGGCGACGGCAAAAACGACCGGGGCCCCATCAGCACGGCGGAGGAACGCGCCATCTGTGAGCGTTACGGCGTCGAGTACGTCACCAGTCCCGGTCTGCCGTTCTTCGATGGCCACGCCGGCTACGAGCAGGGTAGGGGCTACGTGAAGTCCTACGAACGCGCCCAGCAGTATCTCCGCCGGGGTGGTGTCCTGATCCACTGTCGGCACGGCCATGACCGTACCGGTGCCATCGTGGGGGCCTGGCTGGCTCACCAGGACTACAACTTCCCCATGATCATCACCCACAACAACTGGCAGGGCTACGGCGACCGTGTCGCTGCCTACGCGCCGTACATGGAAACGGTGCGGGGGCAGTTGGAAAAGGTAGGACGATGAGTAGGGGCCAAAAGCGTAAATGCAGGGTACCCCGGTGCGGTAAAGCACCCGCACCGGGGAAAACCATTTGCTCCCGTTGCTACATGCGCAAATGGAGGAAGGAAAACCCGATCAAAGCAGCTTACGCTAACCTGAAGGCCAACGCCAAACGCAGAGGGAAGGAATTTACCATCACCATAGATCAATTCCGGCAATTCTGCCAGCAGACCGACTACATCAAGAGAAAGGGGAGGAAAGCCACCTGTTACCACGTCGATCGCATCGACGAAACCAAAGGCTACACCATCGATAACATCCAGGCATTACCGAACCGGGATAACGTGCGCAAGTACGTCCGCTTTAACGCCCATTACGATCATCGGAGCAGACAGATGCTATTCTTCACTGACGTGGTGAGGGAGGAGGAGGATGGGGAGGAGATGCCGTTTTAATCTATCAAATCGAAATGAAAGATCACTTAACAATAAGTCAATCGGTATCCATAGACATTGAGCGTCTAACCGGCAGTAGCTGGGTGGAATGGGCAGACACCAACCTTGAAAAAATAGCAGGATTAGCTAAGGGAAATGAGATAAATGAGGCTACCAAAATGATCGAAGCCATTGTGCCAGATCATATTGAGGGCAGCAAAGGAGCCTGGGCAACACTGGGCTTATACAGGGCAATTAATCAAGGCTTAGTGAAATTAAATGGGATCGGCTCACACAAGGGCAAAAATTACATTTCATCTTCTTGTTCTTGAAACCGAGGCCGCAACCGTAGGAAAAACTAAACGAACGGAAATCGTCTGGCTCAACCTCCGCGCTGCGGCGGTGCAGCGGCAAATGAGAATATCCCCCCCAATATTGGTTAAATCTCTAAATTTCAAGGCCAATTAATGGCTATTACAGGGCACATGAAGGTGTATATTACATTAACCCTGCCTAATGCAGTATCGATTGTATTAGTTCGTATGCCCCCCAAATCAATAGCCCGTACAAAATAATTTTCACAATGTTCCCCAGGATTGACCGCGGAGGACCTATTGGGGAATAATGGTGTCTTGTATGTACTTTTCTTTTTAACTTGCTATTATTTCGATAGGTTGGTTTTTCTTTCCACTTCTCATATTCGTATGATTCCGATATCAATCTGTGTAGTTGGTGGGCTTGAAAATCATTAGGTCTTTTCCTTTTCTCGGATTCAGATTCGAATTTAAGTTTTTCAATCTCTTCTTTATTTTTTGCCATGAACAACTTTTGAAACAGCCCGATTCTTGGGCTGTTGAATTCGTCATTATTCTTTGACATATTTGATTCAACCTCGGACAATAGCTCAATTAAATCATTAAGTATGACATTTCTGGTGTTGTCATACACTGGTAGTGTTCCAAGCGATTCTTTTTTAACTAATTCTTGGAATCGATTAGAAATTATTGAAGTTTGGTGAAAAATATCTCTTAAATATTCTTTACTTCTAGTCTCATTTAAGAGCTTTTCAATAGCGATTTTTGTATTGCCTTCGGCAACCATCTCTTTTACTTCATATACCCACCTGTAATTGTTTTCCTCCATAAATTTTATTCTTTACATTGACGCTCTACTTGTGGTGTAATATTCATCATTATCATTATTTGATCTTACGTGGATTCCTAATCAGCTACAGTACACATGACAAAGTGACCAATTAAGTCTTGCTACATATTTTCGAGAGAGGTCTTGCGTAATTACTAAATTTGATTAATCTTAAATGCTTTCTCGAAACCATGATTTCCTGCTGCTTGAATTAAATCTTTTCTTAATAAATTGTAGACAATAATGTTCTTTAAATTGTCATAGATGACAATTCTGTCAAGGTTTAAAAATTTATTTTGGTAAATTTTGTCAATCCTATTTTTGGGAGAAAATTCTTGATTTAAGAATTTTGTAATTACTGATTCGAGGAAATAGGTATTTCCATCCGTTGTTCTACGATGATACTCTGAAAAAGATTCGTAATCCTCCTTTTTTCTTCCTCTTCTGTATCCCGAATAATCTAACATCGCTATCTTGAATGCCTCATCTTCAAATATCTTCTTCTGAAAAGAAGATAGATTTATTTTTTTTGACCAATTGTCTACAATCTTTTCTTGAAGATATTTCCTCAGTAAGAGGCCAGAAGAAATTGCCAGCAATAAAAGTGTGGCATAAGAAACTGTTCCTTCATTAAGGAAGGGTGCATATTTTGCGAATAAATTGGCTACTTTTTCAACCTGGAGCAATAAGTTAAATAACAAGCCCAATATGGCAATTAATCCAATTGCATAGACATTGACTCTATTCAGTTTATATAACTCTAAAAGCTTTTTGGTTTCTTTCTCAGCATTATTATTTCGCAGCAGAGTTATTTCGTCATTTAATTCCTTAATTCTTGCTTTGCATAAATCAATTTCCTTGTTCAGGTTATTGTTTTTCTGTTCTAATCGCAAATTTTCTTGCTTAGATTCAATTAAGTCAAAATTATTTTCAACCCTAACTAATTCATGGACATGATTTATTGGTTTACTGGTTATGTGCTTGCCAAATTCTTCTAATAACTCTGTCAATTCTTTAAATTTTTCTTCATAATCTACTTTGGCATCAATATTAGTTGTCTTGTCAGGGTGATATCTATTCCTGGTTTTCTCCAACAACTTATACAGTTGTGTGTCAGATAAATCTGTTGACTCCCTTATGTCTAATGCTTTCTTCACTCTTTCAAGTATTTCTTCCATCATTTTTCTATTTAATTATCTTAAACCATGGAGCATAACACTACGCATATACTCGAAAAACCTTCTGACAAAACAATACCTATGTTTGTGTTGCCCAGAACAATAATTGAATAAGTTGCAAATTAATACATACACCGTTTCTATTCAAACAAAAAACCCCACCACGCATCAGCGCAGCAGGGCATGTACATAGCTCGAAAGCTCTCATTGCCTGGTAAAAGTAGGGGGTAGGGAGCATTCGGGACGGACCTTAACTTATAACAGGTTGTTTTAATTTACGGAAAGGGCTACTTTTACTGGTAAAGAGGGGAAAGTAGAGCAGAAGTGCAGCAAAATTGAAGCCAAAGTAGAGCAGAAGTTAAGCTCTGGAGTGTACTCATTGCCCATGAAAGCTTTATCCCAACCGGCCGAAAAGGCCCCCAATCTGCCGCGCTGCGTGCGTAAGTACCAGCTGCGGGATTACTTCGGATGTTCCTACCGCCATTTGTGGCGATTCATCATTACCGAAGACCTGTTTTTGTCCTGGGGCTATGATCCGGACAAGCTCAAACGCCGCCGGATCTTCTCTCCGGAGTTGACCAAACTTATCTATACGCACTTCCAGATCCGGGACCTGGACGCTGATCTGAGCGAAGAAATCACGGGTGCGATGCAAGAAAACCAAGGAAGTTGATGCCTTTGGTGGCCTTTGGCTGCGCATTGTAGCCTTGGCGGACCCTATGTTCTTGGGGTAGGGGATGGCTTCCCTTACTTCGAGGTCGCAATCAGAAGGGATGAGCCAACTCCTCAAGATCGCTGGCGGCCTGGCCCTGCTCAACTTATTGTTGGGCAGCCGGGTCACCGGAGCGATTTACGACCGGATCGAATATGACCTTGCCGGCATCCGCCGGCAGGATGTGCGGATGGACGTCCGGGATGGTCGCGTGGTGGCCCTGGTGAATCTGCGGTTGTTCCTCAAACAGATGTTCGGCATCACCCTTTCGGTGACCGGCGTGGACCTGGCCTTTACCCAGCAGGGGAGCAACCTGGGAATCATCCGGGCCAATCATCGCATCACCCTGCCGCACGCCCGGGCGACGGAAGTGCCCCTCTTGCTGCTGGTCCCGGCGGGTAACTTCCTGGATCACCTGCAAACGCTCCTCAGCGGTGGCACGGCCACCGCCCTTGCCCCGATCAATATTTCGGGCAGCATCTATTTATCCAACGGTATGGCGGTACCCGTCCGCCTGACCATGAACTTCCTGAGTTTCGCATGAGTGGAAGTGCCTCGACATTGATCCCGCCGCCCGCCAAGGGCCCGCAGCTCCGCAAGGAAGAATACCGGACGGGCGACATCATGAAGGTGGTCCAGGACATCGTGCGGGGCTACGCCCACGAAACGGAGAAATTCTCCCGGCAATTCTCCCGCTCGGAGGCCGGGCTGAAGAAGCTCTTTAACTGGGTCTACCGCAATTTCATCTACCGGGAAGACCCTCCCGGTAGCCAGTGGGTGCAAACGCCCGCTTACCTCAACCGCCACCGGGTTGGGGACTGCAAGAGCTACACGGCCTTCATCAGTTCGGTGCTCCAAAACCTGGGCATCGATCACTACATCCGCTATGCGGCCTACGGTACAAGCGAGTACCGCCACGTCTATCCCGTTGCCCTGCTCGACGGTAAGCAAATCCCCCTGGACGTGGTCTACAAGGTGCAACACGGTGGACGCTTCGGGGAGGAAAAGCGCTACACCAAAAAAAAGGACATCAAAGTGAAAGGACTCTATCAACTCGGCTCCATTGATATGGGGGCCAGCGAAGAAGAAATCATCGGTCAGCTCAAAATGACGCTGGCCGAAGTCGAAAAGATGGACGCCCAGCTGCCGGCCATCAACCCCAGCCGCGACGTCACCAAGATGACGGCCGGAGAGGTGGACAACCTGATTTGGGCCGACCGCTTTGAGATCCTGGAGGGACTGACCAAGGACAGTGCCCAAAAGTCGGAGTACCGTGCGGCGGCGGCCGCCATGCGTCGGGGAGACATTGCCGGGATCGGTTCGATCCGGAATTCTGCCATCCGCAAGCAGGTAGAGGCTATCCTGAAAAATTCGGTCAAAAAGCAGCGTCCGGCCTTTGCCAATTTCTCCATCAAGATTCCCACCCCGGCCGGGGTGCAGGGACTCTTTAGCGGCATTGGTAATTTCTTCCGCCGGGTGGGGCAGGCCATCGGTAACCTGTTCAAAAAGTTCGTCAACTGGATATTCTCCGGGGTGGGTAAGAAGATGGGCCCCTTCTTCATCTTTCAGTTCCTGCAAAGGGGCAAGATCAAGAGCCCGGAAATCCGCTCGCGCATCGACGCTCAACAGAAAAGCTACACGTTCATTCGCCGACTGGGCAAGTTTGACGATCAGCAGCTGAAGGGCCTCATGCTCAACGGCATCCTGGAGCGTACCGGTAAGTCGCCCAAGCAAATTGCCGAAGAAGAAGGCGTACCCCAAATCGGCAACCTGGTTTCGGTGGTCATCGGGGCCATTCAGTTTGTGGTCAAGGTGGTCGAAAAGGTGGCCGGCATTTTCCGCCGGTCTTCCGGGGATGCGGGCCGCATCGACGAAACGACGATGTCCGATCCTTCTCTTTTCGAGGAGGAGCGCCGACTGCAGCAGCAGGGTGGCGGAGCGGGCAACTTTAACCCGCTGCTGCTCGCGGCGGCCGGGATTCCATTCATTCTAAAGGCGCTGTAACCAAATCTTTCACTTTCAAAATTTCCAACCATCATGGCCAAGAAAACGAAGTATCAGCTTCTGATTTCGGCAAAGAAAAGTCACTGCGCCGGTCGGACGACCAAGGCAACGCTGAACAAGCGCAAGAAAGCCTACATCGACCACGCCACGAAAAAAGGTGGCAAGACCAAAGCCGAAGCCACCGCGATTGCCAATCGCGTAATCAACCGTGGCTGCTCTGCCGGCATCGGCAGCACCAAGAAGAAGAAATCGACCGCCCGTAAGAAGCGGACGACCAAGACTAAAACCACCGCCCGGCGTCGTCGTCGGTAAAGGTGATTCTTTCATAACCATTTCAACCCATCAACTATGTGTGGTTGCAAAAAATCCATTGGATCCATGGCACGCAGATCGCGCTCCCGCTCCACGAAAGTCACTATGGAAGACGCCCTCGCCGTTGGCGCTGGTGCCGTGCTTTCCGTAGTGGCCAACAAAGTCATCAATCAAACCATCCCCGAAAACCTGGCCCCCACGGTCGGTAAGTTCGTACCGATTGCCAAGGCGGCCGGTGGTGCTTACCTGGCCAGCTCGGCCAAGGACCGCCGGCTGAAGATGTTCGGCCTGGGTGTTGCCGCTACCGGTGCACTCGAGCTCGGACAGAAGTTCGCGCCCGAGTTCGTCCAGATCGGCAGCGCCGGGGATATGTACCAGCGCCTGGGTAGCGCGGCTCCGAGCCTGACGGAAATCCCCCTTTCCATCAGCGGCTCCTACGCCGAGCCCGCCATGCTGGGCGTGGACAACGAGATGGCTACGCTCTAGCCTCTGAGCATGATCGGGCAGGAAATGGCTCATCCCTTCCTTGAATCATCCTCAACAAGACAAAAATGTACCCTTCCAATAATCGCATCACCGCGACGAAGATGGCCCAGGATATGGCCGTGCGTATGGGCATGGAGCCCAGTGTGGCCCGTCCCCATCAGCTGCACCTGCTGGCGGCCCTGGACCCCAACAAAAACGAATACCTGATCGGCATCAACGAGCGGGAGCAGAACAAGATCGACCAGTTCGTACCCATCGGGCTGAGTGACCGCGACGGCTTTCTGGCCGTGGGCATGGCCGTCGGCATCCTGCCCGCTCCGGTGGTCAACGGTGTGCCCATCCTGGCCGCCGCCCTGCCGGTCTTCCATCCCGATCCCAACATCTTCGACGGCCCGCCGGCCGTTGCCGGAGAGCTGAGCGAGGCCCAGCAGGTGACCCTGCTCTACAACTCCAAGTTCTCCCTCCAGTCGGGCACCGAAAAGCGCATCGAGGATCACCCGACGCTGCCCTTCTGCTACGTCCCCGAAACCCAGGCGAGCGCCTCGACGGCCAACGTCCTGAACGGGATGGAACTCAAGCCGCTGGGAGCCTCCGTAGCCTTCGCCGGTGCGGACAAGAGCCACCTGACCTTCCGGGTAGACAGCAAAGACCGAAGCCTCATTGCCGGCACGGCCACCCGCAAGAATTACCTCTACGTGATTCTGGATGGTGCCATCATCGAGGGAGCCAACAACTTCCTTTTCGCCAAGTAGGCGAACCCGTAACCTTTGTTTTTCATGGGAGCCCGCTCTAGTCGGGTGGGCTCCCGTTTCAATCCATTCTCATGGCTTACGAGAACATTGTCCGGGGTGCCTACAAGGAAGGTGCCAACGGCCCGGCCATCTGGCGGGAGAACATCATCGTTCCCCTCAAAAATCCGATCAAGGACTACCGGCTGGAAGAACGCTCGACGGTCGAAGGCCACCACGCCGTGGGCCTCTACGTGACCCCGCCCGGGGTGACGCTGCGCGACGGCTCCACCGTGGCAGCTGCGGCCATCTTCAATACCGCCTACCTGGTGCTGCGCAACGGTTCGGATGAGGTCATCACCCACCTGTACCTATCTCAGATCCTGGCGGCCAACGAAGCGGGTTGCCCCTTCGAGATCAGCCTACCCGGAAAGATCACCATGTCCGATTCTTCCCTGGTGGTGCAGGACGGCCCGAACGTCCAGGCCGATACCGTGCTGGAAATCCAAATCGAATACGTCCGTCAATAGTCCCGACACCATGGCAACCTTTGCTACACTCACCGTTGAACAGTTCATGCACCGGTTCTTCATCGAAGAATCGCCCTACTGGCGTATCTACAACGCCCACCGCTCCAAGGAGCTCATGACCAAGTACCGCCCGGACGCCGACGGCACCATTGCCGAGGTAGAGGTACTGGATTACAGCTGGATGCAGCTCCAGATGTTTTTCGAGAACTCCCCCGGTGGGGTAGGGAAGATCATTCTCAAAAAGAACGAGAACGACAACAACATGAACAGCCCGACTTACTACGTCAAGTGGGGCGCAAGCGCAGGTGCCAGCCTGCCCGGGATCGGCAATGCAATGGGAGCCGGAGTATCGGCAGAAACCCAGCAGATGCTTCAGATGCAGCGGGAGATGTACGAAGGCCGCATTAGTGATCTGAAGGACATCATGAAGCTGCGGCACGAGCTGGAACAACGGGAAGCCGAAATCGAAGGACTCTTGCAGCCCGGTATTCAGGAACAGCTCATCAGCGGCGGGATTGACCTGCTCAAAACCATGGTCGGCCGTCCGATGGCGGCTCCGGCGCAGCTGGGCACCATCGGGGAGGGAGAACCGCCCCGGGAGACGCCCCCGCCAACCGACAATCAGGCCCGGCCGCTGAGTATGGATCAGGCCTTCAATGACCTGGTGGCACTCAAACAGCTGGTGCCGGGCATTCACCCCAACGATGCTCTGCGGGCCGTGGTGCTCTTTGCCCAACAGGATCCCGGACAAGCGACCACCTATTTGAACATGCTAATCAAACAGGTAAATGGGTAGTTCCAACAACGTCACCAAACCGGCCATCGACGTGCTGGGTAACCTGCGGCGAATGGTCCATCTGCTCAATCGCATGGCGGGTGGCCGTATCGAGATCGAGCGCGACGTGATCTACGAAAATAACCGTCACTACAACCTGGACGGTGCCGTACACGTCCGCTTCATCAACCGGGGGCAGTCCCCGGTGCTGCTCGATGATCAGGAAGTCCTACTCCCCGGCGAAGCCTTCATTGAGGGCGATACCGCCGGCCCGGGGCTGAAGCACAGCTATTCGATCAGGTTTATCGATGAGCTTCCCGAAAAGGCTCCGCTGCCGGCACCCGAAACCGCCAATCCACCCTTTGAGCAGCCGGGCAATTATCTGGACGTGCGCATCATGCGTCGCAAAATCTGATGCCATGCCGGAAATGCGCAAAGAACGGGCGGCAGCAGCGGCGGTAAACCTGGAGGGAATCTCCATTGAAACCGATCCGGTGACCAGCGGGGTAACCAAAGAACGCCGCTGGGAAACCCAGGACGCGGCCGTGACGCTTCCCGCCGGTGCCTATTCGGTCCACGTCCGCCATACCGACCCCACCGGTGGCCAGATCACGGTCAACGGTGAAGCCCTCGGCTTCAACCGCTACTACGAACGATCCAGCCGCGAAGACCTGGTGAACCGAACGCAGGACTTTACTCCCGAAGTGGTGATCCTCAACCCCCAGACAAAGAAGGTGACCATCACGGTTTCCTACCCCTCATCCTCTAACGTAAATCCCCAAGACTTATGAAGCTGACCTTCGCAAAAATTCTGTTCCTGGCAACGCTTCTGTTTGCCCTCTGCTACGACCTTTCGGCCCAAGTGGACGGCGGGGGTGGCCCGCTGGTCACGATTGACTTTGAGCCGGTCTGTGACGACGGAACCACGGCCTTTCACATCCTGCAATTCGTGGTGGGGGAGTCCGCCCCCAACTCCCTGGGCTACGTGGACGGGGAAGGTAACGCCTACACCCCCACGGGAACGCCGGAGGCTGGAGCCTGTGCCGGTACGGTAGCCGCAGCCCCGGACTACACGATGGCCGTCACCGCCCTGTGTGATTCTGGCACCCCCTTCTACCGGGTAGCCGTCTTCACCGACAATACTCTGACGCCTACGGCCACGGCAGACTACGAGTTGGACCTATCTACGGCCTACACGCCCGCCGGTACGGTCTACGACGGCCCCTGCTTTACTTCGGCCACGGCCACCATTACCCGAGTCGTGGCCACGGGCGCGGGCTCGGTTCCCGCCGGGACGGCTAGCTACTCGATCTGTAACGAAGGGACGGCCGACGCTTCGGTGACCATCGGCGGGGGATCGGCCACTACCCTGATCCCCGGTAGCTGCATCAGCTTCGCGGCCACCGTAGACCCGGTTTCCCGGCAGCGTCGGATTGCCCCAGCGGTAACCTACGATGCTACCGGGACCGAACTATCCATCCTCTACGAACAGTAAGCCCACCACCGCCATGCGCTTCCTCCTTACGCTGCTCCTTTTCGGTATTGTCTGCACCTGCGTCCGCGCCCAGGTAAACGGTGCCGTGGATGCGGAGTACACGGACTTTTGCATGGTCGATTCTTTGCCCGGCGGTCAGCTGATCCGCTTTCGCCGCCTGGTCAATATCTCCACCCTGGAGGTAAAGGACATCAACCCGGTAACCGGGGGGCTTTACACCGTGGCCGGTACGCTGTTTTCCTGCGAAGAAAAAGACGCTCCCCGAGTAGAGAATGATCCGCTGACGGACTTTTACGAGAACTGTCAGTGTACCTACACCAGTAGCCAGCAAGATCATCGGGTGATCGAACTAAGGGGAGGGCTAGATCAAGATTATACGGTCGAGTATCAGGAGGTAGTTACCCGGAAATGCTCCTCCGAGAGTAGCCCGGTCGTGATCTTCCGCGACACCCTGACCCGGACAGATCCTTTCCGGACCACCAACCGGATCGAATACCAGATTGAGTTTACTCCGGGGCAGTACGTCGATGATCTGAACGTGCGGCGCTTTCTGACCGGGCAGACGACGGGGAATATCATCATCATTGATCTGGACCCCGCCACCGTACAGGCTACCTACCCGGGCCTGACCCTGAATGCGGCGGACTTTACCTACGATGGCTCCAACCTGGCGGCGATGGCCACCGCCTACCAAACGGTGCTCGATCATGTTTTCCCCACCACGGTCAATCAGCTATCGGTCACCTTCGATGATTTTCTGGACCTGGTTATCATCTCCACCCAGTACATGCACGAACCGACGGGAACCTACGTGATCCTTCCCGGGGCGGACGACCTTAGTTTTGGTGTGAGTGGTACGGCCTCCCTTAACGGGAACGGGATTGTGACCTACGCCCACGGGCTAACCACCAGCACGAGCGACTACCCGACGGCATGTGGCGAAACCGTCAACACGGTAGAAAGTGCGCCGTACTTCTTTTTTGACCCCCTGGAGCCCCGCACGATCCAAACCTTGGTTGGGGTGGACCCTGCGGTGGTTACCCCGCTAAGTAATCCTTTTGCTACCTGTGATGCTCCGCCGGAATTGTGCGCAAGCCTGGCCACTTCGTCGGTGGCCGTCGATGGCTGCCTGACCATCTGCGATACCGTCACCGTCCAGGTCGTCGATACCGTCCGGGTGGTGATCACCGAAGATCAAACCGATTGTACCGGAGCCCAGCAGCAGGGCCACCAGCAAATCACGAATACGACGGGGACCATCCCCGCCGACACCTACCACAGCGCCACCCTGATTGTCCTGAGCGGCACGGTGGCGGTCACCATCAACGGGGTAACCATCGACTATCCGGCCGGGCTTTCGACGCGCTGGGCGGCTCCGGACCCCTGCGACCTTCTCTCTGAATCTTACTCCATCGACGCGACCAACGGTAGCGTCCTCATCCTTACGATGCAATGAAAAGAATTCTAACCCTTGCCCTGCTCTTTATGAGCCTCCTGGCTACCGCCCAAACGGAAGGTAGCTACGTGCGCGTGACTACCGTGGTCGATGTCTTCTTTAGTGGCGATACGCTCAACGTAATCACCACCGATTCGACCTTTCGGGACACCATCCCGGTAACGGTCGGCCCGGCCGGTCTTTCGGCTTACGAAATCTGGCTCGATGAAGGAAACTCGGGCTCCATTGCTGACTTCCTGAACAGCCTAATCGGTCCCCCGGGCGCTACCGGTGATCCGGGCGCCCCCGGCAATGACGGTCTTTCGGCCTACCAAATTTGGCTCAACGAAGGCAACAGCGGCACCGAAGCCGACTTTCTGAACAGCTTAATCGGATCCCCGGGCGCTACCGGTGATCCTGGTGCCGCAGGTAGTGACGGTCTTTCGGCTTATCAAATCTGGCTGAACGCGGGCAACAGCGGCACGGAGGCCGATTTTCTGGCAAGCCTGAAGGGTGAAGATGGACAGGACGGCGTAAGCGCCGGAGACAGCACCGTGACCATTCAGCCAGATTTACTTACTGCCGTTGCCGCCGCTACGGGGACGACCACCTTTATCCCTTGGGACACCCCGATTACTACTTCTCCTTCCTTCTACACTACCGCGAATGCCTGGGAAATTGGAGTAAATGACTCGGCATTCTACCGAGTAAAGATCAACGTGAATTTTAACCGTAACCCTGCTACGA
>NZ_SNAQ03000032.1 GCF_004375085.3 Lewinella sp. W8 | reverse complement strand
CACTGATGATGATCGTCACCGTCTCATCGTCGGCGGCACAGCCGCCGCTGGCGGGGATGCCGTACGTAAAGGTGTAAACGCCAAGGCTGGCTCCGGTCGGATCAAAGGTGCCCGCAGCGGCCACGAATGTGCCGCCACTGGGGTTACCGACCCCGGCCGTCCAGCTGCCGCCGGCATCCTCGCCCGTCAGGCGAGCAAACAGGTCGATCACCGCATTGTCCGTCTCACAGATTTCTAAATCGCCCAGGGCCGTACCAGCCGTCAATTGGGTGCTGACCTCAATCGTTACCGTTGCCTCATCCGCCGCACAGCCACCGCTGGCCGCAATGCTGTAGGTGAAGGTATAGGTGCCTACGCCCGCACCGAGCAGGTTAAAGGTTCCCGTCAGGGCCGTGAAAATACCGCCGAGGGGATTACCGCCTCCCGCGGTCCAGGTACCGCCAGCGTCTTCGCCCGTCAGCAGGGTAGAAAGGTTGATTATTGCCAGGCTACCCACACAAACCGTGAGGGTCGGCTCCGGCGTACCCGCCGAGAGTTGCTCCGTGACGGTCACCGTAGCCGTAGACTCATCATCCGGACAGTCAGGTGCCGACACCGTGTAGGTGAAGGTGTAGGTACCCGGGGCTGCCATCGCAAAACTGACGTTATTACCGCTAATGGTCAGACCCGTAGGCCCGGTATTCTGCACCCAGGAGCCTCCCGCATCTTCCCCGTTGATGATGTCACGAAGGTTAAGGGAACCGGTCCCCTCGCAGATGGACGTTGACCCGTCACTACCCGCATCAGGCGGGTCCGGACAGTCCTGCTCGTACCCAAAATCAACGTCACATTCAAGCACCGAGGGGGTCGTAAAGGTGATTGGTTGCGATCCGGGGGTCGTAAGGGAAGTACCCACCGGAAGGTCGGACTGATCGACCTGAACCAAATAATTGAAGGGGCCACCACCGGGTTCTGTTCCGCTAATTTCCAGTCGGGCAGCACCGCTGGTGGAAGCATCGTGGGATACTACCTTAATCTCATCTCCGCTTACGTGGTCTACGATAAACACCAGTGCATCAGCGCCGTTGTTTTCATCCACCACCTCCTGGATAACGGAACTTAAATCAGGGGTCTGTTGATTCGTTTCCCCACCGTTCCAATCGATATCGTAGTTAACGAACTCCGTGGTGGTATTCCGATTGGAAATATCGTTGGTGGACGTACCAAAGGCCGCCGGATTGAGGGCATTATCCTGCGCACGAATCCGTACGGTCGCCTGATCTCCCTTTCCGCCCTCGCTATTGTCCCAGTACATGAAGGCACTGTTGATGGTTGCGTTCGCGGGGATATTGGTGTTCCGGAAGCGGAACCCTCCAACGCGGTCATCACCGCCACCAATCTTCACTTCAGCGTCGTTGCGGAAAACGTCCCCTGCTCCCTTGCCGGACGTCTCCTCAAAGGAATCATCGTTGTTGTTGTTGATGCGCTGATTGTACATGAAGGATTCTTCAAACTGCAGGTTCAGGCTGAAGTTATAATTACCGCTACCGTCGGTGGTGGCGGTCTGTACCGCCGGTCCGTCGGGCGTACCATCCATCGGAGCACTGTCCTCGAAAAGAAAGACGTCGATACCCGATTGTCCCGATTCGGGCCCCGTATTGAAGGTGCCGTTCCCGTTCAGATCCTCAAAGACGGTACCGTTGATGATCTGCTGCCCGGGGGTAGAAGATTCGACGGTGATTGTCGCCTGAGCACACAGGTTGTTACTGTTGCACGCCTGGTAAGTGGCCACGGCCGGTCCGGCCCAGGTACCGCTGAAGTTGGGGGTGAAGCGCACCTGCCCGCTGACCACCGCGAAGGTGCCCAAACTGGGCGTTGTGTTCGTCAGATTCTGGATGGTCAGCGGTGGGTTGTTGGTGAGATCAACGTCGTTGCTGAGCACGTCGATGTCGATGGAACTGGTCCCACAATCAATGGTCCCGGAATCATCCGCCGCCGTGACCGTGGCAATGCTCAGGCCACAACCCATGGGGCGGGTAGCCGAGCGCAGAACGGCATTGAGGTAGAAGCGATCCGCATCGATATCCCCGCCATGATCATGACCACCAAGGTAGTGGACATACCCTCCCGAAGCTGAGTTAAAGCCATCGATACGTCCGGCATAAGCTTTAAAATCATTGTCGCTGTCGTGCACGATTCGGGTACCACCTGGAGGGTCGGTTTGGAAAGCAAAATTTTCCAGAGAACCGCCTTCGTCCTCAATATCTCCCTCAAACTGAGCGGAGGGCTCCTGTGGGTTGTCGTATAAGAAGGTGCCCAATCCTGGTTCATCCACAAAGCCAGCATTGGTGAATACCCTGACCGAAGCATTTTCCTGGCCCTGAAAACCACGCACCCCGGCACACTGGGCGAAGAAGTTACCCCCATCACGGGTAAAAGCTTTGACTGCGTTTACCTGGGCAGTGCTGATGGCGTCATTATGAGGTACGGTAATGATGGTTACACAAGAATTAGCATTTACCGTAGTAAGGCTACCCTCTTGATAGTGCCCCGTTATTCCTCCCGTTGCGCCATTCGCATCTTCGGTTAGACCGGCAGCACTCAAAATACCCGTGTGAATGTCTGGGTTCTGATCCTCTTCCACAAACACAAAGGGTTTGTGCAGCAAATCGGAATTTACCTCTACGGTAGTCGCACTCTGAAGTTCGTACACCCGAATGTCGTTGCCAAAACTATTAATAACGGCCTGGGCATCGGCCTCAAAACCCGGAAAAATCGCAATAGGACCAGCCCGGAAATTACGGGTGGTGTAGCCCGAAGTTGTTGGATAACGACGACGGGCCGACGCGCTGAAGTCCACCCCCGTACGGCTGGTTTTGCCGGAATTGATGATCCACTTCAGGGGGATTTCGGCGTGCAGCAAATGCACTGCGAGACCGTAAGCTTGTCTAACCCGCGCGCTACTCCCATCCTGGAGGGCATCATCCATGGCGATGATCAGCGTTCCCGCCGGCAGGGTTTCCATCATCCGACGCCGGAAGGTGGGCGCGTGAGCGGGCGTTTCCAATTCAAGCATCAATCCGTCCAGCAGATTGTGGGCGTGATTGTGGTCCTGCGCGGATGCGGTTTCTTCCGGACAATCGTCCGGCGGAATCAGGGAAGTCTCTCCGGAGAACGCAGTGGACGTTGCTTCCGGGCAGTCCTCCGTCGGGTGGACATTATTGGACACCAGCGGCGAACTCACGAGAAGAATCAGCAGGAGGGTTACCAGGGCACCGAAAGGCGCGAAACCCCACCGGGAACTCTCCCGGCAAGGCGGTCTGGCAACGCGGGAAAAATGATCCGTTTGGTTGGACAGCGACTGGCTGCACCCCCGGGGCGTTGAATATTTTTTCACGGATTAAATGATTTGAAACACTTCCGAAATAGAGAGCACTGTGAGAGCAAAAGCAGTCAGAAAGCGTGTTTCAAATTGGCCTTTACTCCATTCAGCTGAATGCCACTTTGGGCATTACTAGGAATAAAGGTCGTCGCCCGATTCCGCCCTTTTTTTCGCTTTCCGATGAGTATCGACAATGGAAAAGTGAGCGGGGTGAATTAACCGATGTAACCAAAAATTGGAGCTTCAACCACGGTTTTTCGGGGTTAATCCGATTTGCACCCCAAAAATTTTCGTTCATCCGCTATACGGTGCGTTTATCCCGCCAGCCCGCATTTGGTCCGTTACTTCTGCGGCAATTCCGTTCTCGTGGAGATGAGCATTTGATTGACCCCGAGAATGAATGGGTTGCCGTTGCCCTTACCAGATTAGGGCAACGGGGTGCAGGTGCCAGGCCATACCCAATAAGCCGGCACCTGCCCCCCGGGCCCAAGGCAAATGCTCTACGGGGCGCGCGATTCCCGGCAATATCTACAAGGGAATACGCCCGTTTCACCCGGGGAAAGACCTCCCCGTTGGTCTCGGCAATGGATTAATAAATGGCGCCCACTTCGTCGAGTAGGCGGTTAGCGTTCTGCTCCAGTTTATTCTGGCGCCACTTCAGAATGGAGGGGGCGTTGAGTAACTCGAGTTTCGGACGATCATCCACCAGGACTTCGGCGCCGCTGAGGTCAATCGGGTCATCCTTTATGAGCCGGTCGTAGCCAAAGTCATCGTATGGAAACCATTCGTTGTACCGCAAATTGGCCATCTTTTCGCGGTAGTTCTGGGGAACCTGCGAGGCCACGAAGAAGATGTCCTTGGTCAGGGAGAGATCTTCCTTCCCCTGTTCCTTTGATTTGGGGGAATAGTAGCTGACGTTAAAGCCGGCTGCTTCCATCGTTTTGTACACCGATTTGGGGCCCTGGTTATACCGGGGCGAGTATAAATTCCCCTGGAAGTTGACGATGACCAGAGCATCCTCGGCGATGATTTTTTTCAACTCCTCGAAGCCCTCCAGGGAGAAAACGTGGGAAGGTTGCACTTCTCCGGATACCAGGTCAACGATGACCACGTCGTACTGCCGGTCAACGGTGCGGATGTAGTGTCGGGCATCATCGAAGATCAGCGATGAGGTAGACGGATCATAGTTGAAGTAATCCGTGGCGATTTCTTTCACGCGGGGGTCGAGCTCGACGATGTCCACCTCCAGGCCCATGGCCACCAATTCAAAGGCGATGCTGCCTCCTCCCATGCCCAGCAGGAGCGCCTTCGATCCGGCGGGCTTCATGCTGGCGTAGGCCGCCAGTTTATGGGGGTACGTCCACAGGGAAAGGGGTTCAAATCCGATTTGCGTGTAGGTCTGATCGATGCCGTTCAGCAGCAGTCGACGTTCCACCTGATCCGCGGCCTGCCCCGGGATATTGAAATAATCCACTACCGTCCACTCCCCGAGAATTCCCGTGGAGTGATACACGATTTTGGTGTTGCTGCTCGACTTATCCCCGGGCTGCAGGAGGACGCCAAGAATCACCAGAAAACCGGCCAGTTGTAGCAGTTGGTACTGTCGCCGCCGTAAAAAGTACACGCCGGCCAGCAATACCAATCCGCCCCCCAGGGCCAACGCCAGCACCCGGATACCCAGCGAGGGAATCAGGAGGAAGCCCCCCAGGAGGGTTCCCAAAATCCCCCCGACGGTAGAGATAGAGTACACCGTACCGGCGGCCTTACCGGAGCGGTAATCCGCACTGATGAGGTGGGTGATCATGGGCGACACCATGGCGAGTAGGATGACGGGAGGAAGCAAGTAGACCATGACCGCCAGGAGTGCTCCCAGTTGAACGTTTCCGACGTCCGTTGCCGGCAGCACCAGGGTACCCAGAACGGGACTCATGGCAATCAGAAAGCCGGCGCCCAGCAGGACGAGGAAGAGGGATCGTTCGAGTTGCTTTTTCCCGGTTAGTCGCCCACCGAGATAATATCCCAGCGAAAGCGCCAGCAGGGTAACCGCCAACACGGCACCCCAAACGTAGATGGACGTTCCGTAAAAGGGTCCGGTAATTTTTGCGCCCAGCAGTTCCGTAATCATCAAAGCACCGCCCTCCAGGAAGGAAATCCCCAGGAGGACGTTTGTGGACAGGGATCGCACGGCCGGACCACCAGCGGACAATTCTTCCTTCTCTGCGGCCGTCCCCTCGATGCGTTGTCGGAGAAAAAAGTAGACCAGTGCTCCGGCAAGCGCCATGAGCAGTGCCGCTGCCCCCAGGGTGAGCCGAATCCCCACGAAGGGAATCAGATAAAAGCTTACGGCCAGGGTAGCCAGGATTCCCCCAACCGTAGAAATGGCAAAGATGTTGCCGGTGGCGCGACCCGAAGGGAAGCCGGCCTGCTTAACGAGCTGAATCAGGAGCGGGGAGATCGCCCCCATACAAACGATGGGCGGGAGCAGAAAAAGCAGCGGCCCCACAATGACGGCCAGCGTAAGGGGTAGAGAGGAAACGAGGCGAAGCACCAGGTCAGCCAGGAAGGGTAACAGGAGCGTCAGTCCACTTCCCAGCAGAAAGAGCCTCAGTAACGAACGCGGAATGTCGGCCCGTTTGGAGAGGTGCCCCCCAAGGAAGTAACCCGCCGCCAGTGCGCCAACCGAAATACACAACACGGCCGCCCACACGAAAAGGGAAGAACCGTAGTAGGGAGCAATTATCTTGGCTCCGCTGAGCTCAACAACCATAACCAGGCCACCCTCCAGGAAGGAGATCAGCAGAATCAGGGGCAGCACCGCAGGTGCTGCGCGGAGGGCGAGCTGGGGGGAAGGTTGTTTTTTCACGGAGAACGCTTTGGCACCGGAATGATCGTTTGCGCTGGCCAGAGGCCAGCCTTACCGGGGGTGGATGACAATCAGTAACGGCGGATACAGGCTTCAAATATAGACACCACCTTCAACAATCAATTTACGCCAACTGCTCTTTCTAGGGGTAGGTGGAAAATTGTTTCAAAACGATGCGTTCATCCCGAAATAGATGCGTTCATCCCCCAAAACGGGGGTTTTGCCCTACTCCAAATAGCTTTTACCAACAAATTCCCTTTAATTACATCTGTTTTTACACACAATCTGATCAATTAGTATTTCGCCCCGTGCTGGTTTGGATTTCTTGATCCCGGGCATCGATCACTGGAACCTGTTCCTACGAACACCTATCGCAGGGAAAGGCCCCAGGAGTTTTCGCCCAGACCACTAGTGCCTAAGCAGTTCAGGGGGTTTCTGGTCCCGGTATCCTTCACCGATCTTACGGTGAATGCACCGAAGGTTTGCCATGGGGAGCCAAAGAAACTCAGCGGCTGCGACGGACGCGTGATGCGTTTATCTGAATTAGGTTGTGGTAGAACGATTTTTCGGCCAACGGGCCGAAATCGGCGCCCGTACGTCACTGCTTAGTGGCGTGCTGGCGTATGAAAGCAGTATGTCGGTTAGCGTCTTAACGGAGGCGGTTTAATTTTTCTTCCCGTCCTCGTGGCCGGAGAATTCCTCAAATGAATTTTATCCGACATCGCAGCCGAATTTGGCGATAACATTGATTAATATTATATATATTTATAAATGTTTATCTCCCGGTTTTGATTTTTTGACACCTTTTTTCCACCGCTAAACAAAAAAAATACGCACGGACATCCGTTCAAATCGCTCCTAGCAGCATCTGCACGGAAAAGTGTTTGTCGTAGATGATTATACTTGTATTGTCCCAAAGAGGCGATAGTTTAAGCTGGTAACTACGGACGAATTTTCTCTTTTGTACTACCCCGCTAGGATTATCAACGTGATTAGTTTAAGTGTACGACCTTTGTGAATATTGAATACAGTGTTTTCCGTTGGCCACACCCCTAACCGTGGCCAGGAGTATTAAGTGTGAGTATTTGTAGTTCGATTACGATGAGGTCAGACAGTTGAAATAATCTTCCCGCTTTTGGACTGTTTCCTATTACTCTCAATTTACTCTCTCGTGAAAACTTCGACCTACTCTTATTTAAAAGTCCTGGTCCTTGAACAGGACGAAGCCCTGCTTCAGTTACTCAAAATCCTGCTTCAGGAAATTGGGATCAGCCAGGTAGTCACCACCAAAGAACCCCAAGACGCATTCAAAGCCTACCGCTCCCTGCAACCCGACATCTGCATTTTGAATGCAGACCTCAAGAATCAGGGGCGACAGGGCCCTAACCTAGCCGCCAAGGTGCAACGCATGAAATGCAAGACGTCTTTCATCTTTTTGGTCTCCAACTTCGAATACGAAGCCTACCAGAAGTTAAAGACCGTCAGCAGCAGCAGCGTCATCACCAAGGAGCTCTCCAAATTAAAACTGCTCCAGGCCATCGACCATGCCGTCTTACAGCTGGAAAACTCCACGCTTTCCCAGCAGCGGGCGGGGCTACAGGCACTGCAGAGCGTTGCCCAGGACCAGGTAAAAAACAACGAAGACCAGCTTTTCTTCCGGATCGGCGACAGCTTCCGGTCCATCAACAAAAGCGAGATCAAGTTCTTCTACGCCGACAACAAGCTCACTTACGCCCGGGTAGGCAAGCGCAATTTCCCAACCAACGTCCAGCTCAAGACGCTGGAAGAGACGCTCAACCCAACCTTCCTCCGCTGCCACAAAAAGTACATTGTGAACGTCAGCTTCATTGAGTCCATCCGGATTAAGCAGGGAAAAGTCAAGGTAGACAACGAGCTTCTCTCCATTGGCTACAGCTACCGTAAACAATTTCTTAACCAGTTAAACCTCCTCAAATAGCGTAACCTCTACTTTCACCCGGGAAGAGGCTTTCTTTCCGCGCAAGAAACGTTCATAGCATTCATCCTGCGTCAATCTACGTGATTGACTCTATGTTGTCTCTCTAATTTTTTTGTTGGACACCTATTGTCCTATTTTCTGAGCGGCCTTTGGCCGCTCTTTTTTTGCGCTGTACCAGCAGGATTCTCCGTGGCGGGTTATGGGTAGCTGGTGGTACTATTCCTTCAGGGAAAGCTTGACCGCCTTGGTAACCAGGGCAATTTTCAGGTTGCTGTTGTTTTCGGAGCGCACCCCAAAAGACTTGTACATTCTCCGGAGAGAAGAGCTCACCCCTTCTACACTAAGGTGAATTTTTTCGGCAATTTCCCGGTTAGAGATGGTCGGGTTCTCGTAGAGTAGACTAAGAATATTCCAGGAGGAGGCCCCGAGCTTAATGGATAGGTGGCGTTCAATTTTTTCCTTGTCCAGTGTAAGCTGTTTGCGTGCTCCCGTTGCCGTGATGGACTGCGCCGCTACCCGCTCCCGCAGCACCTCAATATCATTGAGCAGTTTGGCTTTCTCTTGCTCCCTTTTGGTCTTTCTGGTCTGCAAAATGTAGAGAAAGGCCACCACGATGGCGACGAGCCCCCCAACTAACAAGGATATCTTCCTTTGTGCGCTCAGCTGCTGCCGCGATAATTCCTGCTCAAAAGCCAGCTCATCGGCTGACTTCTCTTTTGCGTATTGGTACCTGGCTTCACTGAGGTAAAGCGCCCGTTCATTTTCCTCATCGTTAATTGAATCCAGGGTATTCTTCCACAGCTTGTGCGTTTGTAGGGCCTCCCGGTAACGGCCGGTATCTTCCAGTAACTGAGATAAAATGCGGGCGGCGTCCACAACGATTAAGCGATTGCCAATTTCCTGGGCAAGATTCAGGGCGGAGCGTGCGTAATACCGCGCCGAGTCGGGTTTGGATTCCCGGTAAAGGTTGGCGAGCTGCACCCCACCCCGTGCGATGGCGGGTAGTTCGTCCCGGGAACGGGCCACGGTCAACCCCCGTTTGAGAAAGCGTTCGGCCAGTGCTTTCTCTCCCATTTTCAGATAAGTATCTCCGACGTTGTTCAGAACCGTTCCCGCAATGTGCCAGGCACCAATTTCCTCTAATATCCTGAGGGCTTCAAGGTGGTGTTCGTTAGACTTCAGGTAATTGCCCTCTTCATCGTAACTCACGCCAATATTGGTCAGGGAGCGAATTACGGACTCCCGGTCATTTTCTTCCCTGGCCTGATCCAAACCATCCAGAAAATATTCTCTGGCACGCCCATAATTTTTCGCTTTGAGGTACGCTAGCCCCAGACTACTTTTCATGGTAACGGCGTATCGGGTGTTTCCAATCCCTTCCGACAGGATGAGGCCTTCGGTGAGCACTTCAATGGCGGCGTCAAAATCGCTAAGCTCAAAGTAACTACTACTCTGGGTGTGCAGGGCTTTAATGAGCTGAGCGGTATCCTTATTCGTCCGGGCGATGCGCTCGGAATCCTGGAGGTGCTTAAGGCTAAGGTGATACTCGCCCTTGTAGTTATGGGCGAATCCCCGGTGGCGGGCAAATTCGGCCCTTTGGGTGGGCGAGCTATCCCTTACCAACATTTCCTCTGCCCGTTCGTGCAAAGCCAGCAAGCTATCCGGATACTCCCGCCTGAAGTTCCCCGCACCAAGGCGAAAAAGGGCATCCACCCGGAGCGCCTCCGCGGCATCCGTAGCCTGGTGAGCCACAATCAGGGAGTCGTAGGGGGATGACTGACCGAAAAACGGGCAGACAATACTGAAATAGAGAGGAAGCAGGACAGCTATTTTATTCAGAGAGAAACGCATATGGGTTGGGGCCTGGAAAATCTGGAAACTCCTTCTTTTTTTCGGTGGCCGTAAAACCGTGGGGCATTATTGCAGTAACGGTTCGGGGTTCAATCGGCATAGTCCACAGCGAAAGCAACTATGAGTCTAGAATTCACCGAATAAAAATGGTGTTCAATGAGAGATAATAGCGGATAAACGAAGATAAATGTAATAATTCCCCCGGAGGTGAGGTAACAAAAAACGGGCTACCGCAATTGGTAACCCGCTCACTCAATAGACACTTAGTGAACATTACGATGTAACATCCGGGACGGCGTACAGAGATCTCAGTTAAATCGGGGGCAGATTTACACACAATAGCCCCGCGTAATGGCCTACCGCCCCATAAAACGCTTGAATACATAGCTAATGTCTTCCTTTCACCTAGGAAAGCAAATGCTCCCCCCGACAAGCAGACATACCGACAGATGAACCGAGTATTGTTTAGGACAACCTACTTTCTCCGGGCCGCTAACATGTACGCATACCGTAAAAACACCCCGTAGGCCAATACCATACTGATGATGAGCCCCTCCCGGCCATCCCGGAAGCCCCCCTTGATCAGGTAGTGCTTGACGAAGCGGAATACCGGTTTGAGTAGCAGGTGGTAAAGGCCCACCCTTTGGGTCCTGGGGGCGTAGTCCTGCGCACTCCACCGGGCGTAGCGCCGGATCTTGTCCAGAAAGTGGTCGAGGTTCTTGAAGGTGAAGTGCTCCAAACGCCCCCTTAGTCGCCCCACCCGCAAGCCGGAAACTTCAATTTCCTCGTGGACTTGTTTATCATCGTAGCGACAACGGTCGCGGTGAAAAAAGCGGACCACTTCGTCTCCCGACCAGCCGCTGTGGCGGATCCTGCGACCCATGAAAAAATTGTCGCGACCAATCCAGTAGGCATCCAGCAGGGCATCCGGGGATTCCATCATCCGGGTGATTTCCTCCCGGAGTTCGGGAGTAACGATCTCGTCGGCGTCCAGCAAGAGCACCCATTCGTATTTCGCCCGGGCGATGGCCCAGTTTTTTTGGTCGGCCGGGCCCGCGTAGGCTCTTTGGGTTAGGGTCACGCCGGGTAATCGTTCCAGCAGCTCCGCGGTTCCATCCGTACTGAAACTATCCACTACCAGCAGGTCATCGGTCCAGTCCGCCACGCTCGCCAGCGAACGCTCGATGATGTCAAGCTCGTTGAAGGTGGTGTAGATGATGGTCAGTGGCTGCAAAATATCTTTCCTATTCTGGGGTTAGCAACTGAGTTGACCTTCGTTTATCGCGCCGTAGGCGACGAAGAAGTGGTTGAGCAGATTTTCCTTGTTGTAGGGTAATTCCCGACTGGTTTCTTCGCTGATCATTTTCCCGCCGGCTTCCAGTAAAATGGCGTGGGCGGCACCGGTATCCCACTCCATGGTGGGAGCCAGCCGAGGATAGAGGTGTGCTTCTCCTTTCGCCAGTTCCAGAATTTTCAGCGAGCTGCCCCGGCTGACGATTTCCGGGCGATCCAGTTTGTCCATGAAGGCCTGCGTGGCCTCGTTGAGGTGGCTACGGCTGGCGACAACCCGCAGGTGCGGATCCTGCAGCGTAAAGGTGGCGGCCCGCAGTTGTTCGGGAGTAGCGTCGGGGGTAGCCAATCTCCAGGCACCCTGGTTGGTTGCGGCGTAATACAATTCACCCGTTACCGGCACAAAAACGGCCCCCAGTACCGGGCGACCGCTTTCAATCAGGGCGATGTTGACCGTGAACTCTCCGTTGCGCTTGATGAATTCCTTCGTTCCGTCCAGCGGATCGACCAACCAGAAGCGGGTGTACTGGGACCGTTCGGCGTAGGGGACGTCCCTACCCTCTTCGGAAACGATGGGCGCCCGAAAGGAAAGTGCCCGCAGGCCGGCTTCAATGACGGTGTTGGCCGCGCGATCCGCGCGGGTCAGGGGGCTGTCGTCCGCCTTGTGCTCAACACCAAAGTCTTCGGTATCGTACACTTCGAGAATGGCCGCTCCCGCCTCGCGGGTAATCTGGCCGACCTCGGCGGCGAGTGCTAAGTAGTTCATCTGGTTGCTAGTTGCTGGTTGTTGGGTTGCTAGTTACTAAGTAGGAGATCAAAAATACCTACTACCTATTTTCTTGCCAGATCGTCCGCCAAATCCTTATGTCCTGACGTAGTCGGATATAAGTTTATCGGACGAATAGCATTTTTGAAAGTAGATATTCTTACAGCCTTACTTAGGTGCTAGTTGCTGGTTGCTGGTCTAGTTGCTGGTTATTCTCCCCGCATGATGGCTTCGAGGACGGCCTGGGCGCTCCAGGTGCGGTTGTTGGCCTGCTGGAGCACCAGAGACCGATTGCTGTTCAGAACGCCATCGGAGACCACAACGTTGCGCCGAACGGGAAGACAATGCATGAAGTAGGCATTATTGGTCAGGCCCATCTTGGCTTCATCGACCATCCAGCCGGGGAGGTCGGCCGTCTGGCCGTAATCGGCGTAGCTGGACCAGTTCTTGGCGTAGACGAAGTCGGCATTACGAAAGGCCTCCGCCTGGTCGTGCATCACCTTAGCGCCTTTCGTAAACTCCGGCGCCAGATCAAAACCTTCGGGATTGGTGATCACCAGGTCGACCTTATCCCACTTTACCATCCACTCGGCAAAGGAGTTGGCTACCGCCTGGGGCAGGCGCCGCGGATGCGGCGCCCAGGTAAGCACCACCTTAGGCCGGGGACGACTGCTGTTCTCGGTGATCGTGATGCAGTCGGCCAAGCTTTGCAGCGGATGCCGGGTAGCGGATTCCAGGCTCACTACCGGTACGGTAGCGTATTTAACGAAGGACTTGATGACGTGGTCGGCGTAGTCCGCCTCCCGGTCCGTCAGGGACGGGAAGGAACGCACGCAGAGGACGTCGCAGTACTGACTCAGTACTCCGGCGGCCTCCCGGACGTGCTCGGCGGTATCCAGATTCATCGTGGCGCCTTCGTCAAATTCGATGTTCCAGCCCCCGGAAGCGTCGTAAGTGATGACCTGAAACCCCAGTTGGGTGGCGGCCTTTTCGGTGCTGATGCGGGTCCGGAGACTGGGATTGAAAAAGAGGTTGATGACCGTCTTGTTGTAGCCAACGTCGTCAAAACCAAAGGGCGCGGCCTTGTGCCGCTGGGCCCGCTCAATCAGGCCGTCAATGTCTTTAATGTCGTGAGCGGAGAGAAACTGATTCATGGGATTGTTTAGAATAGTGGATAGGCCGGGTTTGGGTAGGTAGAATTTTCTCTGCAATACTAGGCAATCTGATTCATTCGGCGACAGTACCTTGCTCCTCGCCCGGTTGCTGGCACCTGCGACCTCGCCAGAAAAACCAAAAAATCCCGGCTGGCTTTATGCCGGTTGCTCCGTCAGGGCTGCCACAAAGGCGGCAATCAGTTGATCGCATTGCTCCTGCGTCACGTTGAGGGGAGGCAACAGACGAATGGTGTTCGGATCGCTGGAGGAGCCGGTAAATACGCCGTGATCGAAGAGCAGTCGTTTCCGCAGGGGGGAAATGGGCTCCCCCATCTGGAGGCCAATCATCAGACCATAGCCCCGTACTTCCTCGAACAAGCCGGTGGCACCAAGCTCCATCATCAGGTAGTCGCCCATGTCAGCGGCATTGTCCAGCAGATTCTCCCGTTCCAGTACGTCCAGTACGGCAATGCCCGCCGCGCAGGCCAAGTGATTGCCGCCGTACGTGGTCCCCAGCATCCCTTTTTTGGCTTCAAACGCGGGGTGGATCAGCAGTCCCCCCAGTGGGAAGCCGTTGCCCATCCCCTTGGCCATGGTGACGATGTCCGGCCGTAAGTTGGCGTGCTGAAAAGCAAAAAACTTCCCCGTACGGCCGTACCCGGACTGGACTTCGTCCAGAATCAACACCGCACCGTGTTCGTGACACAGATCCGGCAGGGCTTCCAGGAATTCCGGGTCGGGGACGTAAATACCCCCAACCCCCTGCACGCCCTCGATGATCACGGCCGCAACGTCTCCCTCGGCCAGCGCTTTGCGGACGGCCGGCAAATCGTTCATCGGCAGAAACTCCACCGGATAATTCCGGTTGATCGGGGCCTTGATGTTCTCGTTATCCGTGGCGTTGACGGCCGCGGAGGTCCGCCCGTGAAAGGCCCCGTGGAAAGCGATGATGCGCCGGCGGCCCGTATGAAAGCTGGCCAGCTTCAGGGCATTCTCGTTCGCCTCGGCTCCGCTGCTGACCAGGAACAAGCCGTAGTCATCCAGACCGGAGAGCGCCCCCAACTTATCCGCCAATTCCTGCTGCAGTCGGTTGTGGACGCTGTTGCTGTAAAATCCCAATTTTCCTACCTGATCGCGTAATTTTTCCACGTAGTGGGGGTGCGCGTGACCGATACTGATGACGGCATGACCACCGTAGAAGTCCAGGATTTCCCGGCTCTCTTGGTCGTAAACGTAGGCGCCCTGGCCCCGGACGGGCTCGAGATCGTAGAGGGAATAAACATCAAAAAGGTGCATGGGGGAGGGGTTACTGGTTACTGGTTGCTGGTTGAAGTTTAACCCGCACCTCGAAGTGTGCGTAGCTCCTTTGAGGGTGCTTAGGGGGAGTTTTTCGTTACTAGTTACTAGTTGCTGGTTGCTGGTTAGAACATACTGGCTTTGAGGTGGAGGCCGGTGGTTTCGTCGAGGCCGAGGGCCAGGTTCATGTTTTGGACGGCCTGTCCGCTGGCGCCCTTGAGGAGGTTATCGATCATGGAGATGACGAGGGCTTTGCCGTCGTGCTCCTCCGCGAAAACCAGTCCTTTATTGGTGTTGACGACCTGTTTCAGGTTCGGGTTTTCCGTGGTTACGTGCGTAAAGGCGGCGCCCTGGTAGTAGCTGGAGAAAATGTCGCGCAGATCTTCCGTGCTGACGTTCGCCTCGACGTACTGGCTGACGTAGATGCCACGGGCAAAGGGTCCACGAACCGGCAGGAAATTCAGGCCGGTGGTGGACTTTCGGCCGAGTTGGGCCGCGCTTCTGCCGATTTCCGCAAGGTGCTGGTGGCGGAAGGCCTTGTAGATGGAAACGTTGGCGTTGCGCCAGCTGAAGTGGGTGGTGGGCACCGGTTGCTGGCCGGCACCGGTGCTGCCGGTGATGCCGTTGATGTGGACCTCGCCCTCGGCGAGGCCGGCGGCCACCAGCGGCAGCAGCCCCAGCTGGATGGCGGTGGCGAAACAGCCCGGATTGGCGATCCGTCGGGCGCCGCGCAGCGCGGCGCGGTTCAGCTCCGGGAGGCCGTAGACCCAGTTGTCGTCCATCCGGTAGTCCGTGCTAAGGTCCACGATGATGGTTTCCGGAGCCGGCAGGTGCTGCTCCACCCATCCCCGGGAACGGCCGTGGCCCATACAGAGAAAGATAACGTCGGCGTCTCCGGCCTCATCCGTGAAGATCATGTCCGTATCCCCGATCAGGTCCGAGTGCACCGCATGGAGGGGAGCTCCGGCCTGACTCTGGCTCTGGACGAAGGCCAGGTCCACTCCCGGGTGGTGCACCAGAATGCGCAGCAGCTCTCCGGCGGTGTACCCACCGCCCCCAATGATGCCAACCCTTGGCTTTTGTGTGCTTTCCATGCTGTACTATTTATTGGCCACGGCGTTACGAATCCGTCCGGGAACGCTCAGAATTTTGGTGAAGCCCTTCACGTCTTCTCCCGACCAGCCCTTATTCATTTCTCCGTAGGCGCCGAACCCGGCGCCCAGCAGGTCGTCGGGGGAGGTAATGCCCCGCAGTTCGAAGCGATGGGGGTGCAGCGTTACGTGGACCGTACCGTTCACGGTTCCCTGACTACTTTCCAGGAAAGCCTCCACGTCCCGCATGACGGGATCCAGGAACTGCCCTTCGTGCAGCATCATGCCGTACCAGTTTGCCAGCTGTTCCTTCCAGAACAGCTGCCATTTACCCAGGGTGTGTTTTTCCAGCAGGTGGTGTCCCTTCAGGATGAGCACCGCCGCGGCGGCGGCGAAGCCTACCCGCCCCTTGATGCCGATGATGGTGTCTCCGACGTGGATATCCCGCCCCACGCCAAAGGGAGCCGCCAGTGCCTCCAGGGCCTTGATGGCCGCGACGGGGCTAGCGAACTCCTGGTCGTCAAAGCCGCGGAATTCCCCGTTTTGGAAGTGAAGATCAATATCCCGTGAGGCCGTTTCGGTGACGGGAACCGGCCAGGCTTCTTCGGGCAGCGACTGGTGGCTGGTCAGCGTTTCGGCGCCCCCGACGGAGGTGCCCCAGAGGCCCGCATTGATGCTGTAAGTACCCTTTTTCTCGGGCCACTGCAGTCCGTGCTTGGCCAGGTAGTCCACTTCTTCCTGCCGGCTGAGCTGCATATCCCGGATGGGCGTAATGATTTCCAGCTCCCGGCCGCTCAGTTCGAAGGCCAGGTCAAAGCGGACCTGGTCGTTTCCGGCCCCCGTACTTCCGTGGGCCACGCCATCCGCTTCGATCTCCACCGCGTAGCGGGCCGTACTCATGGCCTGGAACATCCGTTCGGCGCTGACGGACATGGGATACGTCTGGTAGCGCAGACAGTTACCGTACACCAGGAAGCGCAGGCACTCCCGGTAGTAAGCCTCCGTCACGTCTTCGCGTCGGTAGCTGCTGGCCCCCAGGGCCAGTGCCCGGGCTTCCATTTCCTTGATTTCTTCTTCGGAGAATCCGCCGGTATCTACGGTAAGGGCGTGAATTTCGTAGCCCTTTTCCTCCGTGAGGTATTTAATGCAGAAGCTGGTGTCCAGTCCGCCGCTATAGGCGAGTACAATTTTTTTGGCCATCGGGTGATTGCTTTTGGGGGGGAAGGGTATTTAGCTCTCAACGATCATGTCGCTGAGGTCAATTTTCATCTGTCGCTCCTCGTTGGCGCTCGGGGCCATCATGGCCGTGCAGAGGCACATCATGCGCTCGTTGCGGGTGAGGATGTCGAAATTCGGGCAGGAGGAACATCCCGCCCAGAAGGCATCGTCCTGGGTGAGTTCCGAAAAGGTAACGGGACGGTACCCCAGGTCGCTGTTGATCTTCATCACCGCCAGGCTGGTGGTGATGCCAAAAATCCGGGCGTCGGGATATTTCTGACGCGACAACTCAAAAACGGCTTTCTTGATTTTCCTCGCCAGGCCGAGCCGTCGGAATTTGGGGTTAACGATCAGTCCGGAATTGGCCACGTACTTTCCGTGGCTCCAGGTTTCGATGTAGCTGAACCCGGCCAACTCATTTTCCACCAGCGCAATGACGGCCTTACCCGTGCGAATTTTCTCCTCCAGATAGTCGGGCTTGCGTTTGGCGATACCGGTTCCGCGGGCTTTGGCGGATTCTGCCATTAGATCGCATATCGCTGGTGCGTGTACGGCGTGCTCTGGCTGAGCCACCTGAATATTGATCTGCATAGTAAGAAAGAGAAAGATCGCCGGAACGACGACCTGGAATGAAAAAAGGAGAGGAATTGCATCATGGGAAAGCCACAGAAAAGTGGCGGGCCTTCGGGCCACGGAAACGGGCGGAAGGCTTACTGAATCCTACTCCTTCGTCGGAGTCGTCGGATGAGGTGCGATGCAAAGACGTTCATTAGGGGCAAAATTAGGGGCTTTTCGCGGGAAACCACAACGGTCGTCCGTATTTTTTGGCGCGGACGCAGGTGCCGGGCATTTGCTTAGGGGCCGTAAATAGAGGATTTAGGATTTAGGATTCAGGATTCAGGCGTAAGGATCAAGTGGCGGGTGTAGAAGGAGGAAAGGGAGAAAGAAGAAAAAAGAAGCGTTCATCGGATGTCTCCGGAGCAACGCGACGGGTCATCCGATGCATCGCGGGCACGGCCGAGAAGTTCCACTTCGAGCGGACAAAGGAGCCGGTAGTGGGTAGCAAGCAGGAGCAGACTATGGGGTAGAGGAGAAGGCTAATAGAAGGAAGAAGCGTTCATCGGATGTCTCCGGAGCAGCGCGAAGGGTCATCCGATGCATCGCGCACCTGGTGCCGAGGCCTTCGGAGTAGCATCGCGGCCTGCGACGACGCCGAGGGCCGGCAGGGCTGAGCAATAAAAAGGCCTTCTGCGGACTCCTCCGAAAATACGGAGGAGGCCACAGAAGGCCAGATGAATGCTTACTCCCGGAGGAGTTTGCGCTCGCTCAGGTCGTAATTACTGCTTAACGATCTGCTTGCTGTACTGACGACCATTGATCATCAGTTGCAGGTTGTAGACACCAGTAGGCAGTGCGCTCACGTCCAGGCGGTTGTTCATTTCACGGAACTGACGTCCGGTAACGATCCGTCCCTGCATATCCGTCACCAGTACGGTGAAGGTGCTGATGGTGGGGTCGTTGTGCTGAATGTTCACCTCGTTGACCGTGGGGTTGGGGAAGAAGGACATGTCCAGTCCGCTTTCCTCGATGTCTTCCACGCTGGTCAGACCGAAGGGAAGCTCGATGGCGCCAATTTCGGGGGAGTCACCGCGGGGGTTACCGAAGATACCGGCGTCGGGCACCAGTTCATTCAGGACTGCTCCACCCACCAGTGGGTTAGCGTCGGGGTTCATTTCGTCGTAGAGGGGCGTAACGTCGGCAAATTCCGCGTCGGGGTTGTCTTCGAAGGGATCCACGAAGAAGTCCTCCGCATCCACGCCTTCCTGGACGATGTCACCGGAGGTGTCGAGGCCGAGGTTCTCGCCGTTCTCTGCGTCGAAGAAGTTTCCACCGAGAGAGGTAACCATCAGGTTACCAATTTCAACACCTTCACCGGCCAGTTCCACTTCCAGGTTCGGGTTACCCGTATCACTGAAGAACACGTTGTTCAGGAGCTGAACGGTCATGGAGTTTACGTCGGCGTTGGTGATGTTGTCGGGCTGGAAGAAAGCGATTTGCTCACCAACAGCTACGTCAGACGTACCCTTAAAGTTGCTGAAGAAGGTATTGTGGATCAGCTGTACGTCAATGGCGATCTCACCGCTGAACAGCAGCTCACCACCCTGGTCGAAGGCGGGAGAGTGACCGTTGAAGATGATCGCACCACCGCTGTTACCGTCGGTAGTAACCTGGTTGTTGGCAAATACACAGTTGGTGAAGTTCATGCCCGTACGCTGGGTAGAAACCGCACCACCCTGGTTGTCGGCGGTGTTGAGGATGATCAGGGCGTTGCTTACCGTAACGTCAAAGTCGGGGAAGCGCGTGCGCTGTACCATATCCACCGTATCGATCACGGGGAACATGAAGGTAGCCAGGGCACCACCGTCGCTGGTGGCGTTGTTGTTGAAGAAGTCCGTATCGTCAATCGTACCGTTCACTCCGTCAATCAGGAAGATACCGGCACCGTTTTCCTGCTCCAGCGCAGAGTTGGCGTCAAACAGGGAATTCGTGATGGTCAGGTTCATCGGTTCCAGGTCACCGTTGACGTACATACCGCCACCACCGGAGATTACGCCCTGCTCGGAGGTAATCCGGTTGTTGGTGAAAGTACAGTTGTCGACGGTCAGGTCAGAAGGTACGGCACCACCGTTACCGAACAGCAGGAAGCCACCACCCCGGAAGGCTGCGGCCGCGCCACCGTTGTTATCGAAGGTAGAGTTGCGTACGATGGTGACACCACCACCGCCGACGTTGTTTACGCCCAATCCGCTGCCGGAAGTGCCGCGGCACTGTTCGAAGGAAGAGTTGGTCACTTCGGCGTACATGCCGGGGCCCTGGGCGTACATACCGCCACCAACGCCGCCAGTTGCACCACCTTCAACCATGCTAAAGGAGAGACTGTCGGCCACGAAGTTCTGGCTCAGCAGGATCAGGCCACCGCCGAATCCGCCACCCACTACGTTTTCAAACGTCAGGTTGGCCAGGGTCGCCGTGTCGGCGAAGTCAGCGGAGCCATTGAAGTATACTCCACCACCACTCGCGTTACCGCTAATGTCGGTGTAGCTGGAGTTGGTCAGGGTAATGTCCAGTCCGTCGGTGAACCAGAAGTGAGCACCACCGGGGCCACCGTCTACGCGGGTGAAGGTCAGGTTATCCGCTACGTAGGCGTAGGGGTAAGTATCTCCGTTCTGGGCGTACATGGCACCACCAAGGCCACCGCCGGCGTTACCTTCCACGTCGGTGAAGGAAGAGTTGGTGACACTGTGGCTGACGTTACCGATAAAGATGGCACCTCCCCAGCGGTCGCTGGCGATGTTGGTGAACGTACAGCTGTCCATGACGGCTTCGGTAGCGTCGGGGGCACGCATGGGCTCAAAGTCGTTACCATTACGCAGGTAGATGGCCGCACCGAGGTCGGCACTCAGGGAGTCAAACGTACAGTTAGAAATGTCGATACCGAGCACGTCGGACGTTCTGATTCCGGAACCGCGCCAGACGGGGCTGTCGATGTTTTTGAAGTCACAGCCTTCAATGGTGAGGCCCGTGGCCTCGAGGGCGAAAACCATACCACTGCGGGCCGCTGATTCTGCGGCGGCGGAGAAGCTGGAGTTGCTGAAGGTAACGTCGTTCGTCAGGCGAACGTAGATCGTACCGTCGTCACCGGCGTAGTTGTCTTCGACCACGATGTCGTCGAAAGTAGAACCGGCCGTATTTTCAAAGATGGCGAAGATGGCCGAACCGAAAGGCGCGTAGTTTGCCCGGAAGGTCGTGCGGGAAACGGCTACTTTGGCCGTGGTCCACAGACCGCCGCCGGCAAAGGGTACGAGGCTACCGTCGACGAACTCGGGGAGGCTGCCGTCCTGAAGGATCAGTCCGTCGATGGTGACCGTAAAGGTGCTCACGGCGTTGGTATCGGCGACGATCAGTACGCGCTGGTTATCGACGCGGCTGAGGCTGTCGAAGGAACCCTGGACGTCGTTCTGCATGACGTCACCACTCAGGATGGTGGCGTTCTTTTCGGGGTCGGCCTCGCTGGCCATGGTTTCGTTGCCCACGAATCCACCGAGGATGGTGAGGGACTTGTTATCAACGATGAAGGCGGAGGAATCGGGGGTAATGTAGGTTCCCTGGGCGATCCATACTTCGCTGCCGGAGGCAGCGGCCAACAGGGCGTCGTTCAGGTTAGCGTATGCGTTGTCCCATGAGGATCCGTCACCGGGTACGGCAACGTCGTCGTTTACGTACACCACCTGGGCACTCAGGCCGATGGCGAAAAACGACAAGCAAGCAGTTAGTAGCAGTTGCTTCATAAATAGATGTGGTTTATACAGATATTGATGTAAGGCGAACGGGCCGGAACCTTCCGGCCTTTCTCGTGAATTCGTTACTATACGTAGGTTCTGAGGTACGTGTTCACACTCCACGGAAAAAAAGTACTGGCATCACCAGCCCTTCTTTACGTCTTGATCCCATGTTGATCAATTCTAGGAGTAAAGGCCGTCAAAGATATAAAATTACCGTTAAGCCAATACTACCACTTAATCCGGCGGTCGAAAAGTGTCGGACAGGTGGCATTTAGGCAGATTACGCTCCCTAGGCCACTGCCCTACTGGACGATTTGGCACCTGCGGCAGCCATTATTTGCTTACAAAAGCAGCCAAAAGCCTACCATGAAGTGAAAAATGTATCCACCGAGTGTGTGCTTCGGTTTCCTGGCAGAAGATGATTTTTTTGGCGGAGCAGGTGCCATGCCACGGGTGAGGAGCAAAGAATTCCTAAAAATCTCTATCCCCTCGATTTCCCTCTTCACCCCCCGTATTCTCCGGGCCCCGGCGACAACACATGAAAACATCACTAAATCAATGTTTTTACAACAGATTAGCAATCAGCCAAATACATCGTGTTTATCCCTAAGTCATTTCTTCCTAAGGGTTTTCCCGTATATTTCTTAAATTGGGTGTAACGACTTGTAATCTTATTGTTTAGGGCGTATATTGTGGTCAATAGACGCTTTGAATCCCCACAACTACACCTCTAGTAGTTGCATGGAAGAACGGCGGGTCTCTCATCCCGACCTTACACACATACAGTTCAATACACCATAGTCTCTCACGGCCTAATCGCTGCGTTGCAGTAGAAGACTAACCATCCTGTATGTGCAGGATGACACCAGTTTATTTTTTTGGTTACGTATTAAATGCTATGAACAACCTATCCTAATTCGCCCATAAGATTTCAAGGCGGGTGGACTTTCCGCCCGCCGGGCTTTTCCCCCATTTGCTATCGTGAATCAAGACCTTTTCAATTCTTCCTCCAGGGGATAAGGATTGACGCTTTATTGCTATGAACTAAACCATCTGCTATGAACTAAACTCTTCTCCGTAAAAACCCTCCATCAACACATCATTTCCGGCTAGACTTCTCTAAGCCCCTTAGTGGGTATTGGGGAGGTTATGCCACCAATCGCCTAACCGCATTTTTTGCCAGCTGTCGTCGCAGCCTGGCCCAGTACCCTATTGCGCGGTCTGATCAAAAAGCAATGCTATGAATAACCTGAACCTAATCCACCATTCCCGAAATCGAGGGAAGGTGACTTCATTTTCCCGAGCGTTTAAAAAAAATCTCAAACTACTAACCATCAATGCCTTGGCCCTGCTGGCCCTACTGTTCAGCAGTCCGGTAGGGGCGCAGAATTTCTGTCCGAACAATACTCCGGGCAATAACTGTGACAGCTGTCCGAATTACAATACCAACGCGAACCCGGATTTGGTACTTACTTGTGAATCTCCACTCAAATTGATCATTATGATCGACGAGTCGAATTCACTCAACGGGTTTCAGACCGACATGCGAAACGGAGTAATGGCTTTTCTTGAAGAACTTGCTTGTACTCCCGTTCAGGTAGCCATTATTGAGTACGGAACTTTTGGCAATTACGTAGTAAACGCATACACTCCCGTGGCCGACGTAGTTACCGGGATGAGCAATTATTTTTCTGGGACGGCGACCAACTCCGGTAGTTTTACCGGTCAAGTATACACGGTTCCGAGTGGGAATAACGGTGCAACAAACTGGCAGGCAGCCTTCATGCTGGCGGATGCTTTACCGGTATCTGACCTGACCCTGATGTTCACGGACGGAAATCCAACTGCCTACGTAACAAATGGTACTTCTCCTACCTCCTCTGCCTCATTTTGTGGTTCCGGTGCTTCTACCCAAGAGGCAGAAATTTACAATCCCGTACAGGTTGCCAATAAGCTTCGCAATGAAGGAACCCACCTCTTTGCCCTGGGGATTGGCGCCAACTTCAACCAGGGGTTCCTGAGCGACATTTCCGGTCCGACCCAATACAACCCCAACGACAGCGGTGATGCACTGAGTCTTGCTACCGCTGATTACGCCATTGAACCTAATTTCAGTAATCTCCAGAACTGCCTGGCTGAATTCGCCAATAACCTCTGCCCCATTGCTACCACCTGTGAAGTAGAGCCCACCTGTACTGATCAAAGTAATGGTCAAATCTCCATTCAGATTGCCAGCGACGTTCAGGCACCGTATACCATTCAGGTTGCCGGGATGTCCTCGTTCCAGACGAGCAGCAATCCCGTGGTCATTAATAACCTATCTGCGGGTACCTACACGGTGAATATCCAGGCCTCCGGCGACTGCTTCCGGGACGATCAGTGTGTAGTAACCGTGGAAGAAGGCAGTCCTAGCTGCCACGTTAGTGCGACCACCGATGAGCTCTGCGATGGCACTTTGGGTACCGCCACCTTCACCGTAATGGATGGCTTCCCCAACTATACCTACACCATCATTAATGATGCCGACAACAGCCAGCAGAGTGCCGGTAATTATTCCGGTGGGTTGGCCTCCTTTACCGTGAACGATATTCCCGCCGGAGACTACACCATCAACATTACGGACGACGAGAATTGTACTACGACCTGTACGTTCTCCATCGCCGCAGCTACTGGCTGTTGTACTCCCGCTGCCGATTGCAAACACAATCTGGACATTGATGAGGAGGGATGTGAACTTCCTCCCGCTGAGACCCACATAAATAGAATATTCAAAAACGTTGAAGACTGTGGCGAGCACTTCTTAATGGATGTGCACGAAGCACATCTCGATGATAACTGCGTCGGTGGGCTTTCCGTTACCCGGACCTACTTTCTCTTCATCGACGGCAACGGAAACGGCACCTACCAAGCTAATCACGATCAACTGATTGAATCTTGTGACCAGCGGGTTACCATTACCCCGCCGGTAGTTAGTAGCCACTGCCCGGATGACCGTACAGTAGCCCCTTGCCTTGATCAGCATCAAGTCAACAACCGCTTTACTAACTTCCTGAACGATTTTTCTTGCAGCGGTGGATGCGCGCTACTCTCTTCTTCCTACTACGCTTACGGCCAGTACTACGCAAACCCGCACGACATTCCTGCGCCTGACAAATGCGGCGGAGCGGTAACCGTTCGGTTAGTGTGCGAAAACGCCTGCGGAAACGACAGCGACTGCTCGGCCACCTTCACCGTGCCCGACAATACCGACCCCATCATCAAGCCCAGCGCCAACGCGCCGGCGGACTTGAGCGGAGCTTTTGATCCTAACACCATGGAGTTCACTTCCGATCCGGTCGTCATCACCTTCGAGTGCGATGAGGTCTCGGGGGCCATTTCCAATCAGACCGTTCAGGAATGGTTCATGGTCAGCGATGACTGTCAGGACCTGGACGTACACATTGATGAGATCGTTACCGAGTCCGACGCCGACTGCAAAGAAGACGGGTATTTCCAGTACTACCTCTGCAACATTTCGGTGACCGACCACTGCGGTCAAACGGACCAACTAACCATCGACATCAAGGTTATTGACTCTACCCCACCCGTAGTGGATTGTCCCGACAATACCGATGCTTCCTCCGCCTGCCTGACGCAGGACGAAGTGGACGCTGAGTTCCGGTCCTGGTTGAGTCAATTCAGTTGCACCGACAACTGTGGGGCAACTTCCACCTACATCGTCAACGGCCAAGCCTACGACAATCCCGATCACATCCCCGCCCCCGACAAATGCGGTGGTGCCGTCACGGTGATGCTGGTTTGCGAAAACAGCTGCGGAGTGACCGCCGGCTGCTCGGCCACCTTCACCGTGCCCGACAACACCGATCCCATCATCAAGCCTAGCGCCAACGCGCCAACCGATCTGTCCGATGCCTTTGACGCCAACACCATGGAGTTCACTTCCGATCCGGTCGTCATCACCTTCGAGTGCGATGAGGTGTCGGGACCGATTTTCAATCAGACCGTTCAGGGATGGTTCATGGTCAGTGATGACTGCCAGGACCTGGATGTACACATTGATGAGATCGTTACCGAGTCCGACGCCGACTGCAAAGAAGACGGGTATTTCCAGTACTACCTCTGCAACATTTCGGTCACCGACCACTGCGGTCAAACGGACCAGCTGACCATCGACATCAAGGTCATTGACTCTACCCCACCCGTGGTCGACTGTCCCGACAACACGGACGCTTCTTCCGCCTGCCTCACCGACGACGAGGTTGACGCGGAGTTCCGCAGCTGGCTGGGCCACTTCAGCTGCACCGACAACTGTGGAGCAACTTCCACCTACATCGTCAACGGCCAAGCCTACGACAATCCCGATCACATCCCCGCCCCCGACAAATGCGGTGGTGCCGTAACGGTACGCCTGGTCTGCGAAAACAGCTGCGGAGTGACCGCCGACTGCTCGGCCACCTTCACCGTGCCCGACAATACCGATCCTATCATCAAGCCCAGCGCCAACGCGCCGACCGATCTGTCCGATGCCTTTGACGCCAACACCATGGAGTTCACTTCCGATCCGGTCGTCATCACCTTCGAGTGCGATGAGGTCTCGGGACCGATTTTCAATCAGACCGTTCAGGGATGGTTCATGGTCAGCGATGACTGCCAGGACCTGGACGTACACATTGATGAAATCGTTACCGAGTCCGACGCCAACTGCAAAGAAGACGGGTATTTCCAGTACTACCTCTGCAACATTTCGGTCACCGACCACTGCGGTCAGACGGACCAACTAACCATCGACATCAAGGTCATTGACTCTACCCCACCCGTGGTGGATTGCCCCGACAACACGGACGCTTCTTCCGCCTGCCTCACCGACGATGAGGTTGACGCGGAGTTCCGCAGCTGGCTGGGTCACTTCAGCTGCACCGACAACTGTGGGGCAACTTCCACCTACTACGTGGATGGACAGACTTACACGAATCCGGATCACATTCCGGCCCCCGACAAGTGCGGTGGTGCTGTCACAGTACGCCTGGTCTGCGAAAACAGCTGCGGAGTGACCGCCGACTGCTCGGCCACCTTCACCGTGCCCGACAATACCGATCCTATCCTCAAGCCCAGTGCCAACGCACCAACCGATCTCGATCAGGCCTTTGACGGCGGTACTATGGAGTTCACCTCCGATCCGGTGATGATCAACCTGGAGTGCTCCGACTACCCCAACGGCCTGACCAATAACCTCGTCAAGGGATGGTTTATGGTCGCCGACGATTGTTCCAATCCCAACATCCACATTCAGGAACTGGACATCGACGAAAACGGTAACTGTATTGAGGACGGCTACCTGAAGCGCTACCTCTGCAAAATCAAGGTCACCGACGAATGCGGACAGATGGACATGGTCACCATCGACATCAAGGTCGTCGACACGGAGGCTCCCACCGCCAGCTGTCCCGATGACAGGTTGATGGGTACCTGTAAAACCCAACAGCAGGTAAATCATGCCTTCGCCAACTGGCTCGACCAATTTGGCTGCGCCGACAACTGCGGGGCAACTTCCACCTATTACGTGAACGGACAGGCCTACACCAACTCGGATCACATCCCGGCTCCCGACAAGTGTGGCGGCACCGTAACGGTACGCCTGGTTTGCAAGGATGCCTGTGGCAACCGGGACGACTGCTCGGCCACCTTCACCGTACCCGACAATACCGACCCCATCCTGAAGCCTAGCGCCAACGCGCCGACCGATCTGTCCGACAACTTTGACGGCAGCACCATGGAGTTCACCGCCAATCCGGTGATGATTACCCTGGAGTGCTCCGACTACCCCAATGGCCTGACCAATAACCTCGTCAAGGGATGGTTCATGGCCACAGACGACTGCTCCGATCCCGACATCCACATTCAGGAACTGGACATCGACGAAGACGGAAACTGTATGCAGGACGGCTACCTGAAACGCTACCTCTGTAAAGTCAAGGTCACCGACGAGTGCGGACAGATGGACATGGTAACCATCGATATAAAGGTGGTCGACAATACTAAACCAGTGATTACTCATATTGGGCCTGACGGCACCTTCGAGTGCGGCACCGACCCGGTATTCTCCACGCCCCAGGCTTCCGACGACTGTGATCAGGACGTCAGCCTAATCTTCGTGGATACCTACGGAGCGCCTACCTGCGCCGGAAGACCCATCACCAGAACCTGGACGGCTACCGACGACTGCGGCAACACCGAGACCGCCAGCCAGACCCTGACGCCCGTCGACACCCGCAAGCCCGTCATCACCCACGTCGGGGCCGACGGCACCTTCGAGTGCAGCACCGATCCGGTATTCTCCACGCCCCAGGCTTCCGACGACTGTGACCAGGACGTCAGCCTCACCTTCATGGATACCTACGGAGCGCCAAACTGCGCTGGGAGACCCATCACCAGAACCTGGACGGCCACTGACGACTGCGGCAACACCCAGACGGCCAGTCAAACCCTGACGCCCGTCGATACCCGCAAGCCCGTCATCACCCACGTCGGGGCCGACGGCACCTTCGAGTGCAGCACCGATCCGGTTTTCTCCACGCCCCAGGCTTCCGACGACTGTGACCAGGACGTCAGCCTCACCTTCGTGGATACTTACGGAGCACCGAACTGCGCCGGAAGACCCATCACCAGAACCTGGACGGCTACCGACGACTGCGGAAATACCCAGACGGCCAGCCAGACCCTGACGCCCGTAGACAATACTCCACCAACAATTACCTGTCCGGCCGACGTGACCGTGGACTGTGAGGATGATACGAGCCCCGCATTTACGGGTCGAGCCACCTGTAGTGATAGTTGCCCCGGTGGAGGCGGCGGTGACCCCGCCACCGATTGCGACCCCTCCATTCGTCCTAGTCACGCTGGAGGAGTAACGCCCGATGGGCTGTTCGGTGATTGGAATTTGGCGAACGATTTCTATGCGGACATGTACCGCGCGGGCAGAACCGATAAACCCGTTGAATCTAAGCTTTACGTCCGCTACGACTGTAATACGCAAACGATGTGTGTCTTGGTTCTGGTGGTTGATGGTATTACCGCTAGACGCCAAGCTGATGATGCCTTCGTTAAACTGGGTAACAGCAATAAACTCATTGACGGCAACGATCCTGGATTCTCGTGGGTTGAAGACCCCAATAGCAGTGATCCGCTTGGCTTTGAGGCCTGCTTTACCCTGGCACCGGGCACCTACAATAATCTAAATGTCCACCTACAGGTTAATGACGGCGGATCTCAGACCTCCGCCGTAGCTAATCGGGCGATTCCGATTTGCCTGGAAGAATGTGACTCCGACGGAGGTGGATGTACCGACGACAATGGCCCTACTTACAGTGATCAGATCGTACCGGGTAATTGCGCCGGCAACTATACCATTCGCCGCACCTGGACCTGTAGCGACTGCTGTGGCAACACCGCTCAGTGTGTCCAAACCATTACGGTGAGAGATACCGACCCGCCGGTTCTGGAGATGCCCAGTCCGATTGCGGATATCGCCTGCAACGATCCCTTACCCACTCAGGAAACCCTGACGGCAACGGATAATTGTAGTGGGGTCACGGTCGTACCCTCCGTTGATCCCTATACCGTGGATATCTGTAATGGCTATCCGATCACCTATCGTTGGACGGCGACGGATGATTGTGGTAACTCTAGCGTAAAAACCGCCACCTTCAACGTACTTCCCGACACCCAGTCACCCGTACTCGAAGAGCCCGCGCCCATCGCCGACATCAACTGCGACGATCCCCTACCCACTCAGGAAACCCTGACGGCAACCGACGACTGCAGCTCCGTTACCGTAACGCCCTCCGTGGACCCCTACCAGGTTGACGTCTGTAACGGATACAGCATCACCTACCGCTGGGTAGCCGTGGATGCCTGCGGCAACCAGGACGTGGAAACGGTGACCTTCAACGTACTGCCCGACACCCAGTCGCCCGTACTCGAAGAACCCGCACCCATCGCCGACATCAACTGCAACGATCCCCTGCCCACGCAGGAAACCCTGACGGCAACCGACGACTGCAGCTCCATCACCGTGACGCCCTCCGTAGATCCCTACCAGGTTGACGTCTGTAACGGATACAGCATCACCTACCGCTGGGTAGCCCACGATGCCTGCGGCAACGAGGACGTGGAAACGGCAACCTTCAACGTACTGCCCGACACCCAGTCGCCCGTACTCGAAGAGCCCGCCCCCATCACCGACATCAACTGCAACGATCCCCTGCCCACGCAGGAAACCCTGACGGCAACCGACGACTGCAGCTCCGTAACCGTGACGCCTTCCGTAGATCCCTACCAGGTTGACGTCTGTAACGGATACAGCATCACCTACCGCTGGGTAGCCGTGGATGCCTGCGGCAACCAGGACGTGGAAACGGCAACCTTCAACGTACGGCCCGACACCGAGTCACCCGTACTCGAAGAGCCCGCACCCATCGCCGACATCAACTGCGACGATCCCCTGCCCACGCAGGAAACCCTGACGGCAACCGACGACTGCAGCTCCGTTACCGTCACGCCTTCCGTAGATCCCTACCAGGTTGACGTCTGTAACGGATACAGCATCACCTACCGCTGGGTAGCCGTGGATGCCTGCGGCAACCAGGACGTGGAAACGGTAACTTTCAACGTACGCCCCGATACCGAGTCGCCCGTACTCGAAGAACCCGCACCCATCGCCGACATCGACTGCGACGATCCCCTGCCCACTCAGGAAACCCTGACGGCAACCGACGACTGCAGCTCCGTTACCGTCACACCTTCCGTAGATCCCTACCAGGTTGACGTCTGTAACGGATACAGCATCACCTACCGCTGGGTAGCCGTGGATGCCTGCGGCAACCAGGACGTGGAAACGGTGACCTTCAACGTACGCCCCGACACCGAGTCGCCCGTACTCGAAGAGCCCGCACCCATCGCCGACATCAACTGCGACGATCCCCTGCCCACGCAGGAAACCCTGACGGCAACCGACGACTGCAGCTCCGTTACCGTCACGCCTTCCGTAGATCCCTACCAGGTTGACGTCTGTAACGGATACAGCATCACCTACCGCTGGGTAGCCGTGGATGCCTGCGGCAACCAGGACGTGGAAACGGTGACCTTCAACGTACTACCCGACACCGAGTCACCCGTACTCGAAGAGCCCGCACCCATCGCCGACATCGACTGCGATGATCCCCTGCCCACTCAGGAAACCCTGACGGCAACCGACGACTGCAGCTCCGTCACCGTCACGCCCTCCGTAGATCCCTACCAGGTTGACGTCTGTAACGGATACAGCATCACCTACCGCTGGGTAGCCCGCGATGCCTGCGGCAACCAGGACGTGGAAACGGTGACCTTCAACGTACGCCCCGACACCGAGTCACCCGTACTCGAAGAGCCCGCGCCCATCGCCGACATCGACTGCGATGATCCCCTGCCCACTCAGGAAACCCTGACGGCAACCGACGACTGCAGCTCCGTCACCGTCACGCCCTCCGTAGATCCCTACCAGGTTGACGTCTGTAACGGAT
>NZ_SNAQ03000031.1:11328-39279 GCF_004375085.3 Lewinella sp. W8 | reverse complement strand
AAATGAAGTAGGCGAACCTCTCAGTCCGCCTACAGTAGCTCACTCAGTAAACTGAGCGGCTTTTTGATCCCTCAAGGTAAAAAACTTCTCACTTTACTTGGTTTTTATCATAGCACCTCGGAGGAGCACTACGCTTCCCTGGACTCCACCGTATGGACCAGGTTAATTCCGCCATTCCTTCAAGCCGTTTCAAATCCCAGCGTACTCTCAAAGGAATCGTCCGACTGCGTCAGGCCGACACGCTTCGAGGTACCGCGGAGTATTTCCCAAGCAGGAAAACGCTAACACATCAGTACCTCCACCACCCTACCCACTACCCGCTACTTCCTCAGCCTTCGCCTTCTCCTTGGCCTTACGACCGGCTTGCGGAGCAAACCTTTTCCGGAAACTCTTCCTTAGCCTTAGCCTTCTCCTCTGCCTCCTCCTCTGCCCCCCCGCTTAACAAAGCATTGACACCTCCCCCCCATCCCGGGGTTCGCCCGAAGTAGTACCTTTGCCCCAGCCCCGATTAAGGCTATTCTCATTCACGTGATCAGACTACCCGAGATATGACCCTCACCACGCTGTTGATTTACATCTCCATTGCCGCCATCGGCCTGACCGGCGTCACCTACTTTCTGCTGGACAAAAAGGACAACGTCCTGATGAGCCTGCTGCAAAACTTCTGTGGTGCACTCTTCATCTTTTCCGGTTACGTAAAGGCGGTTGACCCCCTCGGCACGGCCTACAAAATGGAGCAGTACTTCGCGGAGTTTGAGGCGACTTTCGCCGACACAGCCATGAGCTTCCTCGCCCCCATTTTCCCGGCCCTGAGCAACCTGGCCGTCGGGTTTTCGGTGTTTATGATCGTACTGGAAATTGCCCTGGGCCTGATGCTCATTCTCGGAGCCCGCAAAAAATTGACGGCCTGGCTATTCTTCCTCATCGTGGCCTTTTTTACCGTCCTGACGGGCTTCACCTTCCTGACGGGCTACGTGCCTAGCGGCGTAAACTTCTTTGCCTTCGGTCAGTGGGGAGAATACCTGGAGAGCAACATGAAGGTTACGGACTGTGGTTGCTTCGGTGACTTCATCAAGCTGGAACCCTACACCAGTTTCCTCAAGGACGTTTTCCTGCTCGTTCCCGCCCTGCTGTTCCTTTTCTACACCAAACAAATGCACGAGCTCTTCACCGAGCGAGCTCGCGACTACGCCGTGCTGGGCCTTTCCGTCGTGGTGCTGATCTACTGCTTCAGTAATTACGCCTGGGACATTCCCGGACAGGATTTCCGTCCCTTCAAGGTGGGCACGGACGTTGCCGCCACCAAGCAGGCCGAAGAAGATGCCGCTGCGTCGGTCCAGACCGTCGGCTATGAACTAATCAATAAGGCCAGCGGCGAATCCGTCGAGCTGACCACGGCAGAATTCCTGAAGGTCTACCAGCAGTACCCCGAAAGCGAGTGGGAATACAACCCCCAGACGACGGAGCCGGCCATCGAGCCCACCAAAATCAGCGACTTTGAAGTGAGCGACGCCGAGGGCTACGACCAGGTGCCCGCACTTCTCGAAGACCCGGGCTACTCCTTCGTAATTGTGGCCTACAAGCTCAAGGGCGAAAGCGGCGACTGGGATGCTGGCTACGTGGAAAAATGGCAGGAAGACATTCAACCCGTGGTGACGGCCGCCCAGGCGGCCGGACATACGGTGATGGCAATGACCAAATTCGCGGACGATGCCTACATCGAAGATTTCCGGAAAACCATCGGCGCCGATTATCCCTTCCACCGGGGTGACGACATCATGCTCAAGACCATCATCCGCTCCAATCCCGGGGTCGTGCTGATGAAGGATGGCGTCATCCTGAACAAATGGCACCACAAGAAGCTGCCCTCCTTTGAGGAGATCAAAGCAGAACATCAGCTGGCTGCTTCCAAGAAGTAGAAAAAAATCCGTTGCTTTGCGTCGCGGAAACGCCGCCACGCTTCCCCCTCACTCTTTTGAAAATTTGTCACCATGCTGAGTCGTCGCAACGTTCGTATCAAGATCATGCAGGTTCTCTACGCTGCCCAGCGGCAGGAATCCAAAGACTTGAAGGCACACGATCGCTTGTTCAGGGACCTCGTAAAGGGATCCTTCCAGCTCTACCTGCAGAATTTACTGATCATCCAGCGAGTGGCAGAATACGCCAAAACGGATCTGGCGACCCGGAACGCCAAATTCCGCCCCACGGCGGAAGACAAGGCCTTCCGTGCCGTTCTGGCCACCAATCCGGCCATCGCCTCCCTATCCGATAATACTGACCTGTCCCGCATCTACGAACGCTACGGCGTCAAGCGGATGATCGACTCCGATCAGATCAAGAACCTCTACCGGGAATTCTCCAAAACGGAGGAGCACCGTGCTTACCTACAGTTGGAAGCGCCCACCAACAAGGAAACCGTTGACCTGCTGCTGAAGCTTTACAAGTGGCTACAGGGGCAGGAACTGTTCCTGAACATGGTCACGGACCACTTCCCGCTCTGGAACGAAGACAAGAGCCTCGTCATCGGCGCCATCAAGAAGACCATCAAGGCCATGCCGCTGGACCAGGACTTCTACCGCACTTACGAAGCGGACTCCGAAGCCGTAGAAGAATTCGGTTTCCCCCTACTCAAATTCGTCGTAGAAGCCGACGGACAATTGCTGGAGCGCATCAAATCCGTGCTCGAAAACTGGGACGCCGATCGGGTCGCCATCATCGACATGATCCTCATCAAGATGGCCCTCGGTGAGTTCACGCAGTTTAAGGACATCCCCAGCACCGTCACCCTCAACGAGTACGTCGACATCTCCAAAAATTACAGTACCGACAAAAGCCGTGAGTTCATCAACGGCGTACTCGACAAACTCCTCGCCGAACTCAAAGCCCAGGGATTGGTGAATTAGGCGTTAGGCTGAAGGATTCAGGACTTAGGATAATTGAATGTGCTTTGGGCGCTGGCGTGTAGTGAAACGGAATAACCTGCTTAGCCGGTACGGGTGCAATGTCTTCCCACATCAGCCAGGAGCACCAAACATCCGGCTCCCCCCAACAGACCAACAGACCAACCTCCCTACATCCACCGCTTCCCCCGCATCGCTTTCTTCTCGCTCTGTCGTTTCTTCCGTTCCAGTCGTTTCCGCTTATTCGCCACGAAGGCTTTCCGCTTCACTTCCTTTGGTTTGGGACGAAGCCCTTTACGAAGTAGTCGCTCCATCCGATCGTAGGCCCGCTTCCGGTTGGTGTGTTGGCTTCTGCTGGATTGGTCCACCACCGAAATGATGCCGTTGGCATCAATCCGTTTACGCAAATTCTGCTTCAGCAGGGCTTTCTCCCGGTCGGACAACCCCCTACTCCCCACCACGTCAAAAACCAGCTCCACTTTCGTCTCGGTTTTGTTCACGTGCTGCCCCCCCGCGCCACTGGCGCGGGACGTACGGATTAGCAGTTCAGATTTCGTGGTTTTCCAGTTCATAATGGCATCGGGGTATACCAATGAAAGGTTCCATTGGGTACGATTGTTCGTCAATGGAGTTGGAGGCGGGAAAGTTCCGACAAAGGCTGAGGCTGAGGCTGAGGCTGAGGCTGAGGCTGAGGCTGAGGCTGAGGCTGAGGCTGAGGCTGAGGAAGTTATTTTCTGAGCGTAGGATTTCGCTCCCTTCCAAGTCACTTTTGAAAAAAAGTCCTGCTAATATTCTTTTTTGATAACCTCAATCATCCTTCCCAAGATCTTTTTAAAATTCGATTGATCATCGGTCCAGAGCACGCAGGTTGATGATTCAGAATCTCCTTTCAGAACTTCTAGCAGCTGAGGTTCTGTTTCATGGATTTGTTTCTGAACATGTCTTCCCACTGATTTCCGTCCATACCCCCGCTTTCCCTAAAGAGGTCAAATTGAACCTGATAGGAGAGCATTTCTTCTCCTTTGTACTGAACTTGGTCAACTACGATAATTAGCGGCTCAAAAGATTCATCTTCCCAGTACCCCTCCTGCCTTACAATGGATTCTAAATCCTGAGGGAACGCAAATTCCTCAACGGACTTTATTTTCATTCCTACTGCCAATTAATTTTGATCCTGTATTGGTTTTTATTTCCGCTGCACTATGGTCAGGTCGTGTACGTTGCCCATACATACAAACCGAATCAAATTAGTTCCCCAATGTAATGATTGCAATTTCATCTCATTTGTGAATTTAAATTCTATTTCCTCTCCCCGATAGGATTCGTCTTGGGTAACTTCTATCACGGGCGTAACTTCAATAATTGCTTCTGGTCTTTCCGCTTTGTCAGTATTCGGCCTTGGATTTGAATCAACACTCGGCCTTGTTAACAATCGCTGAGACAGGTGGATATTTTTGATTGATGGCCTCCAATGATTGTCATTTAACAGCTCGCCCTTAATGGTATATCTAATTAGCGATAAATTATTGAATAGGTTCAATTCACCTTCTACGACTTCGACTTTAAAAGAGTCAACCCTCAAAGATTCTTGGTAAGTCCACCATCCAATGTCTCCGGTCACCGGAATTTCCACGATTGGCTCCCTAGGTTCTCCCTTAATAAAGGGATGAAGCAATCCGGGTAAAATTAAATAACATGCTCCTACTAAGCATAGTCCTCCTAGTACTATCCAGAAAAAGGATTTCAAATTTGGTCTCATGTAAGCTAGATGCCCCCAAACATTATATAGATGTATCAGGATCAGAACCTATTCCATAGCCACTTTAGTGTAGATGAATCGTACTGCCAAACGATTCAGGACCAACAAAAACCAATGCATTTTGCCATTGATGCCGCATAACAGAGGGCTCGCTGAGCTGACTGCCTAAGATTCCTCCCGAGCAGATCACCCGCTACCACCTTAGCCTTAGCCTTAGCCTTAGCCTGTTCATCAGCCTCTCAAGGAAACTAACCGCTACCCGCTCAGCTTAAGCCTCCCCCCATAAAAAAATTCACCAAAAAAATCCCCCCTTCACCAACGCCCACTCACCATCCCGCCGTCTAACCGGTGAACATCGGGTTCCGGACCCCACCAAACTAAAAAAACATGCAACGCATTTATTCCTTGCTGCCCCTATTGGCGCTGATGCTGGTCTTTACCGGCTGTATCGAAGAAAAGTGTGAGGAACTACGCGAATTCACGGGCTTTGAGCCCGTCTTCGTCACCGCCGATGACTGGCGGGCCTCCTCCTTCATCTGCGGCATCCCCGAGCCCATCTGTGAAGCCACGAGCTTCTACGTTTACCAGGATTACCTCTTCATGGTCGAGGCCAACCGCGGCCTGCACATCCTGGACAACAGCGACGCCTCCAACCCCACCCCCATTACCTTCATGCAGGTTCCCGGCGGTCAGGGCCTGGCCGTACGCAACGACATCCTCTACATCAATCAGTACACCGACCTGGTGGCCTTTGACCTGAGCAACCCCGAATTACCCGAATTGGTGGGCCGGACCGAAGACGTCTTTGAACCCTACAGCGTATTCGCCCAGGTGCTGCCCGGCGACCAGTTCGTCTCCGACTGGCTGCCCACCAACGAAAGCCGCGTCGTTGACTGCCAATCGGCCAACTTCGGCCTGGATTTCTTCTTTGAGGGTGGCATCGGCTTTGCCCGCGATGAATCGGTCCTGTTCGCTAACGCCAATTCCGTCGCCGGAGCCGATTTTGCCGGTCAAAACGGCGGATCTGGGGAAACCGTCGGTCAGGGCGGTAGTCTGGCCCGCTTCACCATTACTCAGGGCAATCTATACGCGGTGGATGATTCCCGCCTGAAGGCCTTCTCGCTGGCCGACCCCACGGCCCCCGTTTTCACCGCCAACATCGAACTCGGCTGGGGCGTGGAAACCATTTTCCCCACCGCCGACAAACTTTTCATCGGCACCACCACCGGCATGCACATCTACGGTCTGGATGATCCCCTGAACCCTGAACACCTGAGTACCTTCGAACACGTGCTTGCCTGTGACCCCGTAGTGGTTAGTGGCGACCTGGCCTACGTAACCCTCTGGGGTGGCCGCGATTGCGGTAGCGTGGGCGACCAGCTGGAAATCATCGACGTGAGCGACCCGCGGAACCCCGAATCCGTTCAGATCACCCCGATGTCCAACAGCCACGGCCTCTCGGTTGCCGAAGGCAAGCTCTTCCTCTGCTCGACCTGGGAAGGCCTTAAGGTCTTTGACCTGGACGACGAGGGCCTCCTGGGCGAAGAGCTCTCCGTGGCCACGGACATCAACGCCCGTGACGTCATCGTCCTCCCCCACAAAAACGAGGCCATCGTTCTGGGATACTTCCAGGAAGGTATCCAACAGTACCAATACACCGACGATGGTCAGCTGACCCCCACGAGCCGCATCAGCGTTTGTCAGGAGTAAAACCTAGTGTCCCTCCGTGGAATAATCCCATGAAAAACCACGGAGGGCACTTATTTTACCGACAACCAAAACCTTTTCCATGCGCTTCGTGCTCGTTTCTTTCTTCTCCCTCTTTTTCGCCTTGTCCATTGGGGCACAGCCCCGGGCGGATGAGTACATCGACGTGGTCTTCCTCCGCGGCGGGAACTCCGTGGAAGGAACGCTGATTGAATACGCTTATGGAAAATCGGTGACCCTCGTAACGGAGGGCGGCGATACCGAGACCTTCGCCTGGAAAGATATTCGTCGGGTAAACTTCCGGCTCGATAAGCGCCGATTGGAAGAAATCCGCGACGACATCCGGGAGGAACTGGCCGAGATCGAGGCCGAAGAGGAGCAAGCAACGGAAGCCCCCGAAGTGATCAACCGCAAATTCTTGCACCAGGTCACCGGCTTCATTGCGCTGGGCCAAAACCCTTCCGGGTTCCGGGGGCGCAACGTCACCACCATCGGCGGCGGAGTAGCCTATCACCTGTACAGACAAACGAAGGTGCTCAATTTTGGCGTCGGCGTGGACGTCACGATGATGAGTCACTTCCGGCGCGAAAACATCCTGGCCCTGACCGGCCAGATTGAATACCCTCTTTCCCGTAAGGCTCACCGCATCACCCCCTTTTTGCGGGCTGAGGTAGGACCGGCCATTCCCTTCGGTACTCCGGAAGCAGACGAAGAAATATCCCAGCGCAACGTTTCGGCGCTCATTCACCCTTCCGTGGGCATTCACTTTGCCCCGAGTGGGGGGAAAACCGGCGGCGTGACCGTGGATTTGGGATACCGATTTATGGACGCAAGTTTTACCATCACCAACTCCTCTCTGGACGTCATTGAGCGCACGGTTAACTACCGTCGCCTGTGCTTGCGGGGAGGGCTAAGATTTTAACTGAACTCGCCTTGGCGCAGTACGAAGACGAACGACAACTCGTGGAAGCCTGCCTGCGGAAAGACCGCAGGGCCCAGGAGGCTTTTTACCGGCGCTTTGCGCCGGCCGCCCTCGTCATTTGTCGCCGTTACGCTTCCGACCGGGATGAGGCCATGGCCATCCTCAACGGCGGCATGCTCAAGGTCTTTCAGAAACTCAACACCTTCCGCTGGGAAGGCAGCCTGGAAGGCTGGGTAAAGCGCCTGGTATTTCACGCCTCCATCGACCAGTTCCGCGGCAATCGCCAACGACCGACGATGGAGATCGTGGACTGGGATAAACCCACCGAAGCCAGTGCCACCCATTCGCTCTACGCGGAGGATCTCTGCCGCATGATTGACCTGCTGCCCGAAACGAGCAAGGAAGTCTTCTGGCTCTTTGCCGTGGAAGGGTATAACCACGCCGAAATTGCCCACCGCCTTGACTTCAGCGAAGGCAACAGTCGGTGGCACCTGAACAAAGCAAGACAAATCCTGAGGGAAAAATTACAAGCAGCCCCCTTTAAATCTAACCGATATGCCGGATAACCTTAACCAGGAATGGACTGATGATGCTGCCTTCTGGGACGAAGCCTGGTCGGATATGTCGGCACGGCTGGACCAGACCGAGCGCAAACGCGCCCTGGGCTGGTGGCGATCCCTCGGACTGGCCCTCCTGCTCCTACTGCCCCTCTTCATTTTCCTGCAGTCACGCGGGCAATCGAACGACACGCCCGCCCTGGCTCCCAATCCCGCCACCGAAACCCCGGCTGATGAGACCATCGTCAGCACCGCTCCGGCAACGGCACCCCTTGCCGGTGAACACCTCGAATCCGCCCCTACAACGCCCGAAGCCCCAAGTACCCCCGAAACGCCTATTCGCCCCCCCGCTCTTCCCCCCGCAACGCCCGTACGGTCTGCCGGGGAAACTCCCCTGAGCACGCCTTCCGTTACGACTCCCGTCGCCACCGCAACTGTCCCGGAAGCGATCGCCGAGCGCGCACCACTTGATGCTCCCCCCGTCGCTAAGGAATCGCTGGACGCAAACGAGCCGGAGCAACCCGTACCCGTACGGACCGTTCCCGACGCCCTTCCGTTGATTGATGCCGAGGTTGTGGAAAGCCTCCACTGGGAGGATCCGCGGGAGCTGCCGGGAGTGATTGCCTCCCGCAAAACGCTGCGGCGGAACGCCCTGGAGGTGGAAGCCGGGCTCAACACTGGCGGAATCCCCGATTTCGGCGGAGAATTTGCGGGCCTGCGGTACGCTATCCCGCTCTCCGATAAACTCTCGCTTCCCGTTGGCCTGCGCTACCAGCACCATAACTGGAGAATTTCGGGTCTGGACAACGACGTCAGTTTCGAACAGGTAGCCGACCCCGGGAATCCCGACCGGATGGACGCCGAAGCTTTCCTCAATACCCTGTCGCTCGCGGCCCTGGACCGGGTCATTACCAATCAGATTACCCTAAGAACCGGACTGGAGTACCGTGCCGGCAAACGATTCACCCTTTTTGGTGGAACGGGAATTCACTATTTCCTCTCCGGCCGTGGCCCCGCTGCGGACGACAACGGGTTGCGACTCGTTGACCTGGCCTTTGACCGGGGGAACAGCAACCAGGACGCACTGGCCTTCAACGGCGGCAGCACTTCCGGCGAGGATCGCGCGCCGGCGCGGGCCAATTCTTTTGGTCTGGGCGTTTACGCCGGCGCGGGTTACCGAATCGGTAATCGCTGGACGGTATTCAGCGAGTTCACCCTGCTCACCACCCCGATTTACCGCGGGCAACCCGCCAGCGTAGAACGCAGTCGCCTGGGCCTGGGCATTCGCTACCGCATCAGATAGATTTGGGCGCGGCCGCAGGTGCCCGGCAATCCCGCAAGGAGCCGAGCCAACCGGTGATTACCCGCCAACTTTGCTCCTCCCCATCCTGCCTGGCACCCGCCCGCCGGGGCCCTCGACCCATCGATAAAACTCTGGACAAAAACATTCCTTTTACCATAACTCCTTGCCGCACCTCCTCCCTCCGAGACGACCTGCCCCGCCTTGCGCAAAAACAATTCTACCGTCCCTGCCGTTAGGCGGCAAACGGTAGGCATGTCCCAAAAATTTCAACGCGTTCGACTGATTCTCGGCGACCAACTCAACGCCGGGCATTCCTGGTTTTCGACGGTGGACCAGCAGACCGTCTACTGCCTGTTTGAGACCTGGAGTGAGGCGACCTACGCCCGCCACCACGTGCAGAAAATTACGGGCTTCTTCCTGGCCATGCGTGCCTTCCGGGATCACCTGGAATCAGCGGGGCATACCGTGATCTACCGCGACCTGGACGACACCCGGGAGCTTCAACTGGCCAGCATCGCGGAAAATCTACTGGACGTAGCCGAGGAAGTCAGCGCCGACACCATCGAGTACCAGCTCCCCGACGAATACCGCCTGGACGAACTGCTCAAGGACCTCGCCGCAGACTTCTCGGGAACCGTCACCGCCGTGGACAGCGAACATTTCCTCAGTGAGCGCGACACCGTGGAGGAGCTCTTCCGCGGCAAGAAGACCTACCTCATGGAAACCTTCTACCGTGAAATGAGACGGCGCCACAACGTCATGCTCGACGAGATGGGAGAACCCCTCGGCGGACAGTGGAACTACGACCAGGAGAATCGTGGCAGCCTGCCCAAAGACATCGAATTCCCGTCGGCGGTATCCTTCGAGCGTGACGCTACCGAAATCGTGGAGCTGCTGGAGCGACACGCCGTGCCCACGATGGGAAGGATGGAGGGCAACGTCTTTACTTTCCCCGTTACCCGCGCAGCATGCCGGAAAGCCCTCACCGATTTCGTCAAGAACCGACTACCCCAGTTCGGCACCTACCAGGACGCCATGACGGAGGCCCACCCGCTGCTCTTTCACGCCAACCTGAGCTTCGCGATGAACACCAAGATGCTCCACCCCATGGAGGTCATCCGGGCGGCCATCCGGGAATGGGAAGACCGGCCCGAGGAAATTTCCATCAATCAGGTGGAGGGCTTCGTCCGTCAGATTCTCGGGTGGCGGGAATACATGCGCGGCGTATACTGGGCCAAAATGCCGGGCTTTGCCGTGGATAACCACCTGGAGCACGACGGCAAACTCCCCGACTGGTACTGGACCGGCGACACCAAGATGAACTGCCTGTCGCACGCCATCGGGCAGAGCCTGGACCTCGCCTACGCCCACCACATTCAGCGCCTGATGGTGACCGGCAACTTCGCCCTCATCCTCGGGGTTCATCCCGATGAGGTCGACGCCTGGTACCTCGGCGTCTACATCGACGCCATTGAATGGGTCGAAATCACCAATACCCGCGGCATGAGCCAACGGGCCGACGGTGGCCTGGTGGCCACCAAACCCTACTGCAGCAGCGCCAACTACATCAACAAGATGAGCGACTACTGCAAGAACTGCCACTACCACCACAAGAAGAAAACGGAGGCGGACGCCTGTCCCTTCAACAGCCTGTACTGGGACTTCCTGGACCGCCACCGGGAGCGCTTCAGTAACAACTTCCGGATGGCCTTTATGTACAAAACCTGGGACCGGAACGACTCCGAGAAGAAGGCCGCCATTCTGGAAAGGGCCCAGTGGATCAAGGAGCACCGCGACGAACTGTAGGGGGATAATGTCGTTGGTCGATGTTAGTCAACAACCTGATGAAATAGTCGTCCATCCATAACTCCTGCTTATAAAGAGGAGAAATGATTAGGGTGACTGGAGTTTCCTTTCTCCGTCTGGTCAGCCGGACAAGCCCGAGAGGAAACCCAATCGGTTAGGGACAACCTAGAAACTTGCCGCAAAAGGAAATAAGCTAATTGATCTTGTCCAATTTTTCCCTTTTTGATGGCGTGGTCGCCTTTCGGCGAAAGACGACACCAGGTATTTGCTCTGCCCTGACCAAAAGAAATAATTAGCGGGCGTCGTTATCTTGGCGCAACAAGAATAACTACCCCAAGATCATGCGAATGTTTCTCTTTGCTTCCTTTCGTTCCCGTGCCATGTTGTTGGTCGCGGCCCTGTTTCTGAGCCTGAACCTTTCCGCCGGGGGCGGTATGTGGCTGCCCCTGCTGCTCGAAAACCTCAATGAGGAGGAGATGCAGGCCATGGGCATGAAAATCAGTGCCGAAGACATCTACAGCATCAACCACGGCAGTCTGAAGGACGCCATCGTCCACTTCGGTGGGTTTTGCACCGGAGAAGTCATCAGTGACCAGGGGCTGGTCCTGACCAATCACCACTGTGGCTACGGTGCCATTCAGAGCCATTCTACCCTGGAAAACAATTACCTGGAGGATGGCTTTTGGGCCCAGACCAAAGCCGACGAACGCCCGAACCCCAACCTCTTCGTGACCTTCATCGAACGCATTGAGGACGTTAGTAAAAAGGTGCTGATGGGCGTCCATGACGACACCCCGGAGAAGGACCGCCAGCAGCTCATCGCGGATAACGTTGCATCCCTGAAGGAGAACTTCCCCCTCAAAGATTACGAAGACCTCATCGTAAAACCCTTCTACGGTGGCAACCAGTACTACGCTTTCGTGACAAAAACCTACCGCGACGTGCGCCTCGTGGGCGCCCCCCCCAGCTCTATTGGCAAGTACGGCGTAGATACCGACAACTGGGAATGGCCCCGGCATACCGGCGACTTCAGCCTCTTCCGGATTTACACCGCCCCGGATGGCAGTCCGGCCGAATACAGCGCCGACAACGTGCCCATGGCCCCCAAGTATCACCTTAAGGTGAGTACGTCCGGGGTGCAGGAAGGCGACTTCTCCATGATTTTCGGATTCCCCGGTCGGACGGACCAGTACCTGCCCGCCTCGGCCCTCAAACAACGCACCGAGGTGATCAATCCCATCCGGATCGGCATGCGGGACCTCAGTCTGGCCGTCATTGATAGTGCCATGCGGGCCAACCCCCAGATAAAGATCGACTACGCCAGTAAGCAGGCCCGGATCGCGAACGCCTGGAAGAAATGGCGCGGCGAGAGTGAAGGAGTAGCGGCCGTGGACGCCGTGGCCAAACGCAAGGCCACGGAAGCGGACTTCCTGAAAAGGCTAGCGGCCAAACCCGCTGAAGAAGACTACTACGGCCCACTACTACCCCAGCTCGACGCCCTTTACGCGCGCAGTGAATCCTACGCCAAAAGCCGCGCCTACGCCGCGGAAGTGAACTACAACATCGACCTTTTCCGCATCGGCAACCGGCTGGCACGGGAACTTAAAATCGCCGAAGCCAACGGACTGGAAGCCTTTGCCCGTCGGGTACCCTCCCTGGCCGCCTACCTGGAGAGCTTTTACGCGGGCTATAACTCAAAAGTAGACATGCTGGTGGCCAAAGCACTGCTGCCGGAATACTACACCAAGGTGCCGGAAGACCACCAGAGCTTTTACGTCCGGGATCAACTGGAGTTCGCCGGTTCCATGGACCGGCTCGTAACGGACCTCTTCCAGCGGAGCTACCTCACCCGCGGCAAACGCATGATCAGCCTACTGAAGGAGAATCCGGAGAATTTCCTCAACATGCTCCGCGGAGACATGGCCTTTCAGTACATCGCCGCCTTTAACCGACACAACGAAGACAAGGTTAGCGACCCCTACAATGAGATCATGAGTCGGGTCAATCCGCTGCAGCGTAAATACATGGAGGGCTTAATTCTCTTCTTCCCCGAACGGCGCTTTTACCCCGACGCCAACAGCACCATGCGGGTCAGCTACGGGAAAGTAGAAGGCTTTACCGGACTTCAGGGGAAGACCTACCACTTCAGCACCTACATGGAAGGGGTGATCGCCAAATACAAACCCGGCGACTATGAGTTTGACCTTCCCGCCAAACTGCTGAAGCTGTACGAAGAGAAAGACTACGGCCCCTACGTCGATCAAGATGGTAAGCTGCCGGTTTGCTTCCTCGGCTCCAACCACACCACGGGGGGCAACAGTGGAAGTCCGGCCCTCAACGGAGAGGGACACCTCGTGGGACTGAACTTTGACCGGACCTGGCAAAGCACCATGAGCGACGTCAACTATGATCCGACAATTTGCCGCAACATCATGGTAGACATCCGCTACGTGCTGTTCCTCATTGACAAATTAGGGGGCGCCCCCCACCTCGTGGAAGAGATGACGCTGGTCAAATAGGTTGGTATTCCCCTCCGCATACACACCACCATCCGGAGGGGATTCCCAACCGTTTACTGGGCGAACAATCGCTGCGCCATCTGCCGTAAGACAACGGTTTTTCCTCCACATAGGGCGGAAGCACACTCGTAGGACACCGTTCCGACGATGGCCCCCGATTGGGGTTCAATCAGGGACGCCGAAAAGGAGTGAATCGTGCTGGGAGAACCCGTGTAGGAATACCGCAGGAGATAATCCGAGTCTTTTTCCTCGAACAGTTCGCGCACTACCGGCACCCGCTCACTGCGGTAAATGGTGGTGTCGCGGGCTTCGTAACGAATGTTGGTTCCGGGCACGTCGGTCACGATGGTGTTCTCCGAAATCACCTGGTAGCCTGCCTGAAGGACGGATTGTTCCAGCGTAGCGTGAATCGGATTGTTCGGGTTAACGTGAATGACCTTGATGCTGCTTCCCTGCGGGATTTTGGAGGGAACGGAATTGTAGATCGGTACCGCACATCCGGTCAGAAATACCGAAGTCATAAGGGTCAGAAGGCTCAATTGTAGTAGTCGTCGCATACCATTGGGTTTTAGGTACACGAACCTAAAAAAAGGACCTGGCCCTTTTTCTTATGGGAATGATAAGGTCGGTTAAGGTCCTGCTAAATCGGCTACTCCAGTACGGCCTCGTCACCTTCCGGACCGTCAAAGTGGATCAGCACATTATCCCCCAGGGTGGTGGAGAGGTCCAGCCCGCTGTAGGTCACGTAAATGGGCCACGCCTTGTGGCGGCGATCCACCAGTACGGCTACTTCAATTTTTTTGGGCAAAATATCCTGGAGGGGTTTCAGGGCATAGAAGAGCGTTCTGCCGGTATTGGCCACGTCGTCTACCAGCAGGATGGCCTTGCCATCCAGGTCGGCAATGTCTCCGTCCAGTTCCGCTCCCGGGTTGAGTGGATCGGCGGGGTTAATCCGCAGGCCACGCAGATGTAGGGGGGCGTCCGAGAGGGTCCGGAGCCCCGTCATCAGTCTTCGGGCCAGTTCCATACCCCGGTTATTTACCCCAATGATGTACAGCTCGTTTTCCGTGGTATTCCGTTCAAGGATTTCCATGGCCAGGCGGGTCACCTTACGCGCAATCTGATCGTGGTCCAGCAGCTTCATGGGGTGAAGATAGGAAGTCGGGGGAGTTTTTATCCTCCTCTACTACTCCTGGATTTTTTCGAGTAAGCGGCGTACCTGATCCACGATGGCCACCCTCGCCCGGCCGGCGGCCGTGCGGTTGGCTTTCCTCGTCTTGAGCCGGAATAAACTCAGGGACCGTGGCCCCAGCAAAAACTTGGTATCGGCCAGGTATTCTTTCTCGGTCGGAATTTCACTGGTGTTGGTATCCACCACCTGTTCCCACCGGGAATAAGCCTTCACGCCGGGAAGCTTGAATTCCAGGCCCTCCCACCAACCGTTGAGCAACAGCAGGTATATATCGTCCTTCACCCGACGACCACGCTCGTCGAATTCCATCATGCCTTCGCCGTTCAGCAGCATGCCCAGCCCCCGGGTGTGGGGGCTGTCCCACTCCGCCTGGGTCATTTCTTTGCCCGAAGCACTGATCCAGAGGATATCGCCCAGATCGGAATCGTGGATGGTCTGTCCACTGAAGAAGCGGCGACGATGAAAAATCAGGTTATCGCGGCGCAGACGAATGAGGTTTCGGGTAAAGGAATGCAGCAAGCGCTGGTCGTCATTCCAGTTCCAGTCAAACCAACTGATCTCGTTGTCCTGACAGTAGGCGTTGTTATTGCCCCCCTGGGTACGACCGTACTCATCTCCCATGGTGATCATCGGCACCCCCTGGCTCAGCAGCAGGGTGGCCAGGATATTTCGTTGCATCCGGGCGCGAAGGGCGTTCACTGCCGGATCGTTGGTGGGGCCTTCCACCCCACAATTCCAGCTCAGGTTATGGTCTTCTCCGTCCCGATTATCCTCGCCGTTGGCTTCGTTATGTTTCTCGTTGTAGGAGTACAGATCCCGAAGCGTAAACCCGTCGTGAGCCGTCACGAAGTTGATGCTTGCGGCGGGTCTTCGCCCGCTGAGTTCGTACAAATCCGAGCTGCCACTGAGTCGGTAGGCCAGTTCCGAAACCCCGACGTCATCCCCGCGCCAGAAGGCGCGGACGTTGTCCCGATACTTACCGTTCCATTCGGACCACAAGACCGGAAAGTTACCTACCTGATACCCACCGGGACCAACGTCCCAGGGCTCGGCGATCAACTTTACCTGACTGATGACCGGATCCTGGTGGATGGTGTCCAGGAAGGTACTCAGTCGGCCCACCTCGAACAAGCCCCGGGCCAGGGCACTGGCCAGGTCAAAGCGGAAACCGTCAACGTGCATCTCCGTGATCCAGTAGCGAAGGCTGTCCATCACCAGCTGCAGGGAGCGGGGATGCAACAGACTGGTGGTATTGCCCGTCCCCGTGTAGTCCATGTAGTACTTTTCATCCCCCTCCACCAGTCGGTAATAGGAGTTGTTGGCCAGCCCCTTCATTCCCAACATCGGGCCGAAGTGATTCCCTTCGGCGGTGTGGTTGTACACCACATCCAGGATTACCTCCAGGCCGGCCTTGTGGTAGGCCTTCACCATGTCCTTAAATTCCCGCACCTGCTCTCCGGCGTGGCCGGCCGCCGCGTAGTCGGCGTGGGGCGCGAAGAAGCTCTGGCTGTTGTATCCCCAGTAATTCCGCAGGCCCATGTTCACCAGTCGCTCATCCTGCACGAAGTGATGCACGGGCATCAGTTCAATGGCCGTGATGCCCAGGTTTTTCAGGTATTCGATGATTGCCGGATGGGCCAGTCCGGCGTAAGTACCCCGGAGTTCCTCCGGGAGATCGGGGTGCAACTGCGTCAATCCCTTCACGTGGGCCTCGTAAATCACGGTCTGGTGCATGGGGATTTCGGGATGCTCATCGCCCTCCCAGTCATAGCTCGTATCAATCACCACGCCCTTGGTGATGTAGGGCCCGGAATCCTGCTCGTCCATCTTCAGGAACCGGTTCGGGTCAGGATCCTTGATGGGATAGGGAAACATGGCTTCGTGCCAGTCAATCGTTCCGTCAATGGCCTTGGTGTAGGGATCGATGAGGAGCTTGTTCGGGTTAAAGAGCATCCCCCGCTCCGGGTTCCACTCGCCGTGGGCGCGAAATCCGTACCGCCAGCCGGCCTTCAGCTTCGGGATGAAACAGTGCCAGACCATGTCCGTTTGTTCCATCATCCGAATCCGGTACACCTCCCGTTCCGGGGCTTCCTCATGGAATAGGCACAGGTCTACCCGGGTGGCGCGTTCACTGAAGACCGCAAAGTTTACTCCTTTGGGGGAATAGGTCGCGCCTAGCGGGTAGGGCCGACCCGGCCAGACTTCCAGGTCTCCAAAATCTCCGTAGGGGCGGGTAGCCTGTTCGTCACAAATCGGGGCGTAAACACTCATATTATTCAGCAAGCTTAGGGAAGGGTGATGGTGGGCGTCCTATCCAAACCCGGTAAACGGAAGAAGGTTGGCTAAATAGGGTGTCCATCTGCAGGCAAGCCTAATCCTCCCGACTACGAGTAATCCATTAGGCGATTCTTTTTGTGGCCCCAGCGGGCGGGATGCCAGGTGGGTCGGTCGTGCCGTCATCCTTGGTGCTGCGGCTAAACGTACGCTAGCGATGCTGATCGATCAGAATCACGTTCCCATCCGGGTCCGTCACCGTAAAGCTGGCCGGTCCGGAGGTACCCGTTTCGATGGCCTCCCCCGTATCCATTCCGGCGGCGGAAAGTTTCCGCTGAATCTCCCGAACGTCCTCAAAGACGTCAAGATCATTCGCGTCCTGATCCCAGCCCGGATTGAAAGTCAGTATATTACCCTCAAACATCCCCTGAAAAAGCCCGATGATGGCATCCTCATTTTTCAGGATGAGATAATTCCGCTCAGGATCTCCTCCCATGACTTCAAATCCGAGGTGTTCGTAAAATTTTTGGGAGGTAGCGAGGTCCTTTACGCTTAAGCTGACGGAAAAGGTTCCTAGTTTCATGGGTACTTGTTTTGTACCCTTTAAGGTAAGCTACTTTACCGGATTAGCGCTTGTCCGCCAGTACCACAATGCCATCGGCACCAGAATATGGGGTAGGCGGATGATGGTGGCGGGGATCCACTGACTCAACAAAGTATCCAGGGGCACTAGGGTGCTGTAGCTCCAGATGCGGGCCAGCGTGGTCAGGATCGCCCAGGGAATGATCCAGTAAAGACTAAGCCTCTGGGCCTTCTCGTTGGGCAAAATAAGGAGCAGCGCCGCCAGAAAGTCGAGCACCCCCACCAGCAACAACAAATTTCTGGCCACTTGCTCCCCTACCCCCAGGCCCGATTGCGTCATTAAAATGAAGTGGCCGGGAACGGGATGAACGCCGGCAGCGTATAGTCCGTGCCCCAAAAAGGTCAGAGCCACCGCCCAGCGAATGGCGGTGCGAACTGCCCCGTTGGACCTTCCCCGGAAAAAATACCACCACAGCAGGGGGGCACCCGCCCGCAGGGAATACTCCATCAGGTGGCCGATTTGCCAGAAGTGATCTTTCCACAGCAACAACTGCTGCAGGACAAGAAAGACCGTGGCGGCCACCACGGCAACGCGCAAAATTTTCGGTCGGTTCGTCAGGGCCATGGTCCCACCGGCCAGACAGCAGATTACCCCGATGATTTTGCCAACTAGGTTGATGTTTTGATCAATGACTGGACTGGTGACCCATTCCGTCCACTCGTAGCCCAATGCTTCCGCCACCGGAGTCCACCAGGCAGCGTCCCACAACAGAACGCGCAACGGCAGGTCGTGAAACAGCCCCACGAGGCCCAGGCCCAGGGCGGCGGCTACCGCCGCCGCACGGAGCAAGAAGCTAGTATGACGAAGCTTAGTAGGTTCCACTCGCCAACATTACCAGCGTACAGCCCAGAATGGGTTCAATATCGTGGGTACGGGCCAGGCGCATCAATTCCGGGTTTTCGGTGCCGGGGTTGAAGATGATCCGGCGCGGCTTGAGCTCCAGGAGGTAGTCGTAGTATGCCGGCTGATGCTTCGGCCCAACGTAAAGGACCACCGTGTCCACGTTCTTTACTTGCGGGCGCCCCTGCTGTATGGGGACCCCAAACACTTCTCCGTGCTTGATCCCCACCGGTACGATCTTGTGGCCATGCTGGGTCAACCGCTGAGCGGCCAGGTAGGCATAGCGATTGGGGTTAGGAGTAGCACCAAGAATCAAAGTAGACATACACACGGGATTATGCAATAGGAATGCGCAGCACGGGCCTTTGGTTTGCCCAATTATCGGGCAATTGTCCGCGAACCGTAACGGATATCTATCTTCCTCCATTAAGGCACGAATCCATCATTAAATCCTCTTATGCGACTACTTTCCCTTTTTGCCCTCCTTCTATTTTTTGCCTGTGAAAATTCCGCGGCCCCCGCCGCAGACGCTCCTCCTCAGGAAAACACCGCCCAGGCCTCTACTCCACCCACCACCGAAACGACGGGGGATCCGATTCCCGGGCAATCCATTTCTGACATCCTGCCGGCCGCCACCATGGCCGAACTGCTCGACTGCTCATCCGACGTGAATGCCGGAGACCGTAACCGGGACGATAGCAAGTCTTGTTCCTACACCTGTACGAGTCCGTTCAAGATGTGCGTAATTACCCTTCGGTGGAGTAAAGACGGTCAAAATTTTGACCAGTCTGACCTGGCCACCAACCCCAGTTTTGAAACCGTCTCCGTGGCAGGTGCCGACGAAGCCTATCTGCAATCCGCCCAGAATCGCCTTAACCTCAGTGCCGGCAACCTCGCCATTCAGGTCAACCTCGCCGGACAAACAAAGGAAGAAGCTATTCGCATTGCCGAAGCCTTCCTGAAGGCACTCCCCTAAGCGAGCACCCGTCGGGTCAATTTCTGTCCTCCGTAACCGGACGGGAATTGGCCCGACAAACTTCCCATCCTAGCGGGTCCAGATCGCCTGAACCAGGCTAACCACCCCCGAGATCAGCATTTCAATACCAATGCTCATAACCAGGAAGCCCATAATGCGGCTCAGGGCCGCCAGACCACCACGCCCCAGCAGGCGGAACAAGACCGGGGCAAAGTGAAGCACCAGCCAGATCAGTACGGCCATCATGGCGATTACTCCAACGATCAGTCCCCGCCGGTCCCAGGTACTTTGCTCAGCAAATAACCCGATCAGCAAAGAGATACTGCCTGGTCCGGAAAGCATGGGCATGGCCATTGGCGTAAAGCTGATATCTTCACTGACCGAAGCCTCTTCTTCAATATCGTCGGTGACCCGGCGTTCCTTGAACTTACTGTTCAGAAGGCCATAACCGCTGTTCACGATGATCAGTCCCCCGGCAATGCGCAAAGCATTCAGGCTAATGCCAAAGAACTCCAGGATCCACGTCCCCGCAAAAAAGAATACGACGAGAATCAGCATAAACCACAGCGCCGTTTTGCGGGCCATCTGCTCGCGCCACGGTCGTGGATGATCACTCGTCAGGGTAAGGTACATGGGCACTGCTCCCAGTGGGTTAACCACCGAAAAAAGCGAGCCAAGCGTAGCAAAGAAAAATCCGATCATTGCGGTCAAATTTCAGTATTCCTCCTCCAGTATGATTGGAGAATACGCTGGCAAACACCCTGCCCCCCACCAAAAGTTTTATCCGTGAGAAAAAGATTTTCGGGCCGCTTGCTGATTATCAAAATTGCGGCCTTACCGTAGACTTTCCGGCCCCCTTCGGATTGCTATCTTTGCGGGCCAATTCATTCTCCATGCCAGCCTCCATCACGACTGACATTGAACGGGCAGCGGCCGTCCTCCGGGCGGGTGGCCTCGTTGCTATACCCACCGAAACCGTCTACGGTTTGGCGGGAAACGCCATGAATGAAGGGGCCGTTACCGGAATTTTTGCCGCCAAAAATCGCCCCAGCTTCGATCCGCTGATCATTCACCAGAGCAGCCCCGATCGCATCCTGGCCTACGCTTCGGAAGTCCCTCCCGACGCGGAGGCGCTCGCCGGGGCCTACTGGCCCGGACCATTAACCCTGGTCCTCCCCAAAAAACCTGCGGTTTCTGATCTGGTGTCGGCCGGACTCCCCACCGTTGCCCTCCGGGTACCGGCACATCCGCTTACCCGTGAGTTGCTGCGCCGCCTTGATTTCCCGCTCGCTGCACCCAGTGCCAACCCCTTCGGCTTCGTCAGCCCCGTTACCGCCCAACACGTAGCGGACCAACTCGCGGATAAAATTGATCTTATCCTTGACGGTGGTCCCTGCCGGGTAGGATTAGAGAGCACCATCGTGGGGTTTCCGGACGGGAAAGCCACCATCCTGAGAAAGGGTGGACTTCCCGTAGAAGACATCGAATCCACGCTCGGACATCCCGTGGCCGTACAAACTCACAGCAGCAGCAAGCCGCTGGCTCCGGGCATGCTCAGTCGGCACTATTCTCCGGGAGTTCGCATGACTATCTTAGAAAAGACCTGCACCGCCGACCAATTGGCGGCCATGGACGCCGTGATCGTTTTCGCCGAAAAGAAAAAGCCCGAAACCTCAGATGGCGGAACTTCGCCAGTTTACTACGACCTGTCGCCCTCGGGAGATTTAGCCGAAGCAGCTCGGCAACTTTTCCCTACTTTGCGGAAAATTGGTCAACAACAATACGACCAGGTAGGTGTCTTTTTACTCCCGGAGCGGGGGCTGGGCCGGGCGATAAACGATCGCCTCCGTCGGGCCGCCGCCACATAATTATTTTACTTCCAGCCAACATGCTGGCGATGGTTACGTTAATCACATTCGTAAGCTCAATGACAACTATGCGTTCTTTCCTGATGCTCCTCCTTGCTTCTCTGCTAATAACTGCCTGCGGTGACGATACGCCCGCCGCGGAACCCGCCCAGTTGGAAGGCAACTGGGAATTGGTGCGCGGTCTGCGTAACAATATGGAAACCGAAACGCTGAGCGACCTTGAGTTTGTCTTTGGAGAAGACGGTAGTTTCTTTACTAACCTGCTGGGCAACGCCCAGACGGGGACCTACGAAGTGGATGGCCCCTCCATCACTACTGCGGGCGTCAAACTCCCCCTCACCTACAACGTGCGGGAACTGACGGACAGCACTTTGATTCTCCGGACTACCTACCAGAACTTCCAGTTCGACTTCGAACTGAAACGTGGGGAAGAACAAGGGCATTCCACCGAGGGGTGGAAAACCCGGGACTAATCGCGCCTATACCGTTTGGGAGGTTTTCCTAGCGAAGGAAGAAAGCCTGCAAATCGCCCACCGTTTCAATCTGAGCGGTTTCCTCTTCCGTGAGGTAGTACTCAAGATTTCGCTCAAGGCTGGCAATCAGCAACTCAACGTCCATCGCATCCAGGAACAAATCCTCTTTGAGTCGGGTAAAGGCCTGCAGGCGATTACCGGGGATACGAAGTTCCGTAGAAAGGTTGTTCATCAGGGCAGTGGCCCGGGGATGTTCGAGGGTAGCGGTGAAAGGCATGGAACTGGTCATGGGGAAAAAGGTAAAATCAGAAACAATATCCTTTAGCGAATATTCGCTGGAAAGAACGATGTCAGTACTAAAAGCGTTGCCTGACGGGTAAATTTTTGAGCACTTTTTTTTAAAATACGCGAAAAATTCACCCTCAGCCAGGACTGATGGCGCGTCTGGTAACTAGGTGGTTCTACGAAAATCGATTATCCGGTGCCCTTGTTCCTCCCTTAGCATTGCCCTAAAATTTCTGCCCCAACAAAAAATCCCCTCGCAGCAATATCTTTGCCTGCCGTTAAAAATACCCCGATGAGCGAATATTCAGGCCTTCAGCGCCGCACTCCCCGCCGCTGGCACAACAATGTCTTCGGAGAAAATAGCTGGACCATGTTCAAGGTCATCAGCGAATTCGTGGAAGGTTTTGAAATCATGAACCGCACGGGCCCCTGCGTCTCCATCTTCGGTTCCGCCCGGACCGATCCGGACCACCCCTACTACAAAGCGGCCACCGCCATCGGACAGCTCCTCGTCAGGGAAGGCTATGGCATCATCACCGGGGGAGGCCCCGGAATCATGGAAGCCGGTAACCGGGGGGCACGTTTGGAAAAAGGCGCCAGCATTGGCCTGAACATCGACCTGCCCTTCGAGCAGGGCAGCAACCCCTACGTGGACCGGGATAAGGACATCAACTTCAACTACTTCTTTGTCCGCAAGGTCATGTTCGTGAAGTACGCCCAGGCCTTTGTCGCCTGCCCGGGAGGTTTCGGTACAATGGACGAGCTCTTTGAAGTACTCACCCTCATCCAAACGAAAAAAATCAGTCCGGTCCCCGTCATTCTGGTGGGAACCGAATACTGGTCCGGCCTCCGCGACTGGATTGTCCAAACCATGGCGGAAAAGGAGAAAACCATCAGCCCCGGCGACGTCGACCTCATGCCCATCGTCGATACCCCCGAGGAAGTACTGGCCATCATCCGGGACTTCTACGACGTGAAGGGACACGTATTGGAGCCCAACTATAAATTGTAAAGCCCTTTCAAACCGTCGTACAAAGGGTGCAGGTTGGAGGACCTTAGTAATAGCAGGTGAGGCTAAAAAGCTTCGGTGGGTATCGGAGTGAGGATATGAAGAAAATTCTTGCTGAGGATTAAGGTTTATGCAGTAGCGCCGGATTTATCCGGCGAAAGGTATGCCCCAAAGGCTGTAGTTGTCGCCACTGGAAAAACTTGCGATTTTCTGGGTAACTACTCACCACTGGCTCCTTTCCAAATGGACTTGGCATCCCGGCTAAGCACGAGGATTCCGCTTCGCTACTCCTGCACGTCGTTGCATTTTCTCAAAAATCAGCGATCCCGACGAGCTAAACGGAACTCGGGACCGTTCCCCGCAATAGATTAACGCGCCCCAAAAAGTAGGCTCCGGAGGAGTCGATTTAAGGGAGCCCCCAAATCCCTGGACCTTGGTACCTTAGCCACCCGCAACACCTTGCCCCCGAAAATGAAATTCTTTCTTCGCCTCCCCTCCTTACTGCTCTCGCTCATAACTTTTGGACTATCCGGATGCTGGTTACTCCTGGGACTTGGAATAGGCATCGTCGACACCATCAATGGAGAATCGAGTTACATTGAGAGCGATTCGTTCATTGAGATCTTTTTTCTTCTGTACTGCATCGGGGTCATTTGCCATCGTTTATGGCTGTTGTCGGGCCTGCACTACTTACCCAAAATTCAATCCTTTTCACCGTCTCCCTGGACCATCTTCGGAAAGGTCATGCTCATCTTTAATCTTCTATTTTTCCTCCTGGTTCTCTACTTTATCATCGATTCCCTAGCGGTAACGGAAAGCATTCAGATAAATGAGTCCGAGAGCTTAGCGTCCGACCAAAGGGACGTGGTTGCCATGGGTTTACTTTTGGCGGTTTACCCCATGGCCAGCCTGATTGGAATTGCTACGCACGCTTATACCCTAACGCAAACGGAAGGGAAGGTTACCATGCGCCGAAGCCCCTGGTGGTCGACCTTTATCCTGGGACTAATTTGGCCAATCGGCATTACCTTTCTACAGTCCAGAATCAAAAGAATTCTGGCCGGTCCGGGGCGCAGGGAAACCTTCTCTCACCTGGTGGATTAAGGCCGTCGGCGTAGGTCACTACTCCAATGGCCCCACCCCTTGGGTTGTCTAAGCCGGCTGTAGTATATTTTCCAGAGATGCCGTTTGGCGGGCTGAGCGAAACTCAATTGGGTTCCCCCAGTCCCGTTCTTTGGCGTCCGTAAAAAACACACAAAGCACTCCGGCCCTACGCCATCAATTTCGTACCTTCGCGGCCCCAATTACAATAACCACCCATGGAAAAGCAATCCTTTCGGGCCGGTGTTCTGCACGGCGATGAAGTAACCGAACTCTTCAATTACGCAAACGCGAACAACTTCGCCATCCCGGCCGTCAACGTGACGAGCAGTAGCACCGTCAACGCGGTGCTGGAAACCGCCAAAGCCCTCAACAGCCCCGTCATCATTCAGTTCTCCAACGGCGGCGCGCAGTTTTTTGCCGGCAAGGGGCTCGGAAATGACGACCAGAAAGGTGCCATCGTGGGTGGCCTGAGCGGTGCCATGCACGTACATACCATGGCCGAAGCTTACGGCGTTCCCGTCATTCTGCACACCGACCACTGCGCCAAGAAATTGTTACCCTGGATCGACGGGCTCCTGGAGGCCGGCGAGAAGTTCTACGCCAAGCGGGGCTTCCCCCTCTATTCCAGCCACATGCTGGACCTCAGTGAAGAACCCCTGGAGGAAAACCTTGACATCAGCGCCAAGTATTTCGAGCGGATGGCCAAGATCGGCATGACCATCGAAATTGAACTCGGGGTAACCGGTGGAGAGGAAGACGGCGTGGACAACACCGACGTAGACAGCAGCCGCCTGTACACGCAGCCCGAGGAAGTTTTCGAAAGCTACCAGCGCCTGAGCAAGATCAGCGATCGTTTCACCATCGCCGCAGCCTTCGGTAACGTGCACGGGGTTTACAAACCCGGTAACGTAGAGCTGCGCCCCGTCATTCTGAAGAACAGCCAGGAATACCTGAAGGAGAAACTGAATCTCGATAACGACAACCCCATCAACTTCGTCTTCCACGGCGGTTCCGGTTCCAGCCAGGAAGAGATTCGGGAAGCCATTGAATACGGTGCCATCAAGATGAACATCGATACCGATCTTCAGTGGGCTTACTGGGACGGCGTACGCAAGTACGAAGCGGAGAAAAAGGATTACCTGCAGGCCCAGATCGGCAACCCCGACGGCGACGACAAGCCCAACAAGAAAAACTACGACCCGCGGGTCTGGATCCGCAAGGCCGAACAGAGCTTCAGCGAGCGCCTGAAGCAGGCCTTCGAGGACCTGAACTGCGTGGACGTACTGGGGTAATCCTAGCACGCTAACACGCACAAATTAAAAAAGCCCGGACCGACTGGTCCGGGCTTTTTTATTTGATAAATTTAGTCTTCGGTGGCTTCAAGCGCTTCCACCAATTCTGCCTTATTCATTTCGGAACGCCCTTCAATGTCGGCATCCTGCGCCATTTGGTATAGCTCTTCTTTGGTTTTTTCCTCGAGTTCTTCGACCGCTTCGTAGGCCTCGATGATGGCGGATTTGAGGGCCGCTTTATCCATCGTTGACCGCCCCTCTACCTCAAGTTCCTGGGCCCGATCGTACAGTTCCTCCTTCGTAAGGCCATCCGATCCGTCAATCGCTTCGATCTCGATCATAGCCCGCCGGACCACGTCCGGCCATTCGGCGACCTGTTCTCCGCGGTCATCCGTCCGGTCCTTGGTTTTATTGGCGGCCTTTCGAGCATCTTCCGTCAGCAGCGCCCAGGCATCACGGGGGAGATAGCGGGCCATACCTTCGGCGCCGGCGGCGCCGGCCTCACCGTCGCTGGTCTGCCATTCCTGCTCGGTCCACTCCTCCAGGGACTTGGCGGCCTCGTCCTTTTTGTCCTTCTTGTATCCCCCACCCCGTTTCTCGTACTCCTGCACGAGCATTTGGCTCTTTCGGGCCGACCACTGTCCGGGTTTCCCGCCCTTGTCGGACTGCATCAACTCCTCCTTAATCTCTCTACGTAGTTCGGGTTTGGTATACTTATCTTCGTAATTATCGTCCGCCATGGGTTTTCTCCTGAAACCCATGGGTCTTTCTTCGGGTTCGTTTCCATTTGTTGATTGGCATGGGGCATTTTGACTATCTTGCTTCCGAGTGCATTACCAGACACCCAAAGCAAGTTCGATCAAATACCCCCTACGTACATGCCTGCATTCATCGGTGAGATCATCGGCACCTTTCTCCTCATTCTCCTCGGTAACGGCGTAGTCGCCAACGTTCTCCTCAAAGACACCAAGGGAAACAATTCCGGCTGGATCGTCATCACCATCGGCTGGGCCATGGCCGTTTTCGTGGCGGTGTTTGTCTCGGCGGACGCCTCCGGAGCCCACCTGAACCCCGCCGTTACCCTCGGCCTGGCCCTGGCGGGCAAGTTCGACTGGGTCCTCGTGCCGGGGTACATCGTCGCCCAGATGATCGGCGCCATCCTGGGCGCTACTGCAGTTTGGCTTACTTACCAAAACCATTATGAGGTGGAACCTGATGCCGATAGCATCCGAGCGACCTTCTGCAATACCCCCGCCATCCGCAGTACCTTCAACAACATCCTCACGGAGGTCATCGGCACCTTCGTTCTGGTCTTTGCCGTCCTGTACATCACGGGGCCGGAATTCGGGGGCACTCCCGGCAAACTCGGCGCCCTGGACGCCCTGCCGGTAGCCTTCGTCGTGCTGGGCGTGGGTCTTTCCCTGGGTGGCCCCACCGGCTACGCCATCAACCCCGCCCGCGACCTGGGGCCGCGCATCGCCCATGCCCTACTTCCCATCAGGAACAAGGGCGGCAACGATTGGGGATACTCCTGGATTCCGGTCGTAGGACCGAGCATCGGGGGATTGCTGGCGGCGGGAATTTGGCTGGTGTTGGAGAGTGGCGGATTGTAGTATTTAGTCAAATGTTGATCTAAATCCCGCATTCTCCGTTACCCCTTCATGCCATCCAAAAAGCCCATTAAGCCCGGTCCCGGACAGGAATCCGTTTGGGATTACCCCCGCCCTCCGGCCCTGGAGCCGGTTCCGGAAACCATCACGGTGATGTTCAACGGTCAGCAGGTGGCCCGCACTACGCGGGCGTACAGGGTGCTGGAAACCAGTCACCCACCGGTATACTACCTCCCGCCGGAAGACATTTTGGAAGGGGCCCTGGTTCCCCGGACCGGCAGCAGCTTCTGCGAATGGAAAGGCAAGGCCCGGTACTTCGATCTGGTCGTTGACGGAAAAATCAGTCCGGGGGCCGCCTGGGCCTACGATACGCCCAGTACGAGATTTGCCCCCATTGCCGGATACATAGCCTTTTACCCCAGTAAGATCGACGCCGGATACGTCAACGAAGAGCAGGTCCGCGCCCAGGCCGGAGACTTCTACGGCGGCTGGATTACCGATAAGATTGTTGGTCCCTTCAAAGGGGAAGCGGGAACGTGGGGGTGGTAAACTACATCGTCCCCGGTCGAGGAGCTCCGCTCCGAGCTACCACAGATCAGCAGGAACTCGTTACCCCCTCAGACTAGAAGTCCTCGACCGGCGGAAGCCAGAACGTGGGGGTGGTAAACTGGTGACTGGTGGCTAGGTGATAAGGTACTCACTCGTCGTCACGCCAAACTGCCCCCCCGGTCGAGGAGCTCCGCTCCGAGCTACCACAGATCAGCAGGATCTCATTACCCCCCTCGGACTAGAAGTCCTCGACCGGCGGAAGCCAGAACGTGGGGGTGGTAAACTGGTGACTGGTGGCTAGGTGATAAGGTACTCACTCGTCGTCACGCCAAACTGCCCCCCCGGTCGAGGAGCTCCGCTCCG
>NZ_SNAQ03000031.1:0-11228 GCF_004375085.3 Lewinella sp. W8 | reverse complement strand
AGCTACCACAGATCAGCAGGGTCTCATTACCCCCCTTGGACTAGAAGTCCTCGACCGGCGGAAGCCAGAACGTGGGGGTGGTAAACTGGTGACTGGTGGCTAGGTGATAAGGTACTCACTCGTCGTCACGCCAAACTGCCCCCCCCCCGTCGAGGAGCTCCGCTCCGAGCTACCACAGATCAGCAGGGTCTCATTACCCCCCTTAGACTAGAAGTCCTCGACCGGCGGAAGCCAGAACGCGATTTCTGGGAAATCGCAGTTGGATTTAAAGGCATGCCGTAGCCTCAGCCTTTTCAAATGTCCCCCAGCGTACTCTCAAAGGAATCGTCCGACTTCGTCAGGCCGACACGCTTCGAGGTACAGCGGAGCATTCCCCTGCCAGTAAAACAGCAGCACATCAGTACCTTGGCTATACTTCTCGCTACCTCTTCAGCCTCAGCCTTCTCCTTAGCCGCTACCGCGCCTTACATGCCCACAAACTCCACGACTTCCAGGCCGTAGCCTTCCAGTCCGATGCGGGTCTTGGGGTTGTTGGACAGAATCCTGAGCTTGGACACCCGCAGATCGCGCAGAATCTGCGCGCCGATGCCGAAGTCCCGCTGCTCCATGCTGCGGGCTTCCGGGGGACCGACTTGCTTACCGTCCTGTAGCCGGCTCTTGAGCAGGCGCAGTCCCGCAATTACCTCATTGGCGTCCTGGTGGGGGCGCATGAAGAGCAGGATGCCCTTACCCGCTTCGCTGATTTTTTCCAGCGGACCGTGCAGGCCGGTGCTGTACCCACTCAGCAGGGAGTGCAGGAGGTCCCGGCTGCTCGTAGAGGCGTGCACCCGGGTCAGCACGGGTTCATCCAGGTTCCAGGCACCGTGGGTGAGGGCGATGTGAACGTCGTCGTTGGTGGTCTGGCGGTAGGCGTGCAGGCGGAAGGGGCCGTAACGGGTTTCCAGGTCCATCTGGAACTCACATTCTACCAGGCGCTCCGTTTGCAGGCGGTAGGCCACCAGGTCTTCGATGGAGATGATCTTCAGGTCGTGTTCCTTGGCGAGTTCCAGGAGATCCGGCAGGCGGGCCATGGTGCCGTCGGGCTTGAGGATTTCCACCACTACCCCAGCGGGATAGAGGTTGGCCATCCGGGCCAGGTCCACCGCCGCTTCGGTGTGGCCGGTTCTGCGTAATACCCCACCCTTCACGGCCCGCAGGGGGAAAACGTGCCCGGGGCGGGCGAAGTCCGTCGGACGGGCGCTCCGCTCCGTCAGGCGGCGCATGCAGGTGGAGCGGTCGTAAGCCGAAATACCCGTGGTGCACCCGTGACCGATCAGGTCGATGGATACGGAAAAGGCCGTTTCGTGGATATCCTGATTGGTGGATACCATCATCGGCAGATCCAGTTCGTTGGCCCGCTCCTCTTCGATGGGCGTACAGATCAGTCCGCGACCGTGAGTGGCCATGAAGTTGATGATCTCGGGGGTGACCTTTTCGGCCGCACACACGAAGTCCCCTTCGTTTTCGCGGTCTTCATCATCGACGACGATGACGATCTTACCGTCGCGGATATCCTTGACGGCGTCAGCGATGGAGTGTAATTTGGTTTGACGGTCGTCAGCGACGGTACTAGTGGCGTTGGGTTGGTTGCCAGACATTTGAGCGTATTCCGGTTAGGTAGCGCCAGAACCCCACCAACAGGGCGAGGTTCATGGCGATAAAGTAGCGTAGGGCGCGGACGGCGGTCCAGTGAATTCCCAATCGGCCAAGGAGCCAATCCAGCAAAACGGCCAGGACCAGGCAGCCGCCTACCAAAACAAACGTAAGGCCGGCCCAATAGTTGCCGGACTGGAAAATCAATCCCAGCCAGGCCAGCGCTCCGACCAACATCAGAAATGGCGTCCACCAGCGCAGCACTTTGTGGCTGAAGAGTACCATCGCCAGCGGAGAATGAGTCGGGGGTTGCCAGAGGTGCCGGAAGCGAAACAGATTTTGCCAGTTACCGCTGCTGATGCGGACTTTCCGGCGGAACTCCTCCCGGATCTCCTGCCCCACGGCCTCGTGCACCACCGCCCGATCACTGACGATCCCCTTCCAGCCCGCTTCGTAGGCCGACATGCACAGGTAAAAGTCGTCCACGAGGAAATTATCCGGCACCTTGCGGTAGGCGGAGGCCTTCAGGGCCCAGCACCCGCCGAAGGGGCCGGCCATGGCTCCCCACCGCGCGCCTTCGGCGCGCTTGATGGCCACCTCCCGACTGATGTAATGCGCCTCCGTCTGACCGATACCCTCGGCCCGGCCACCGGTCTGGACCATCGTGGCGTCCACCACGCCGATGCGGTCGTCCAGGCGGAAAGGATCCACCAGGGCGGTCACCGTTCCCGGTCCCAGCATCACGCTGGCGTCGGTCAGGACGTAGACCCCTTCTGAGCCGGCCATTGCGGCGAGCTGGTTGATGATGCCCGGTTTACCCTGCCGGGAGTCAAAGGGTACCACCCGGACGTGGTCGTGCTTGCTGGCGTAGTCCGCCAAGATGTCGTTGGTGGCGTCCGTACTGCAGTCGCTGCCCACCAATATGTCCAGTGGACCAAGGTAATCCTGGGCGAGTAAACTGTCCATCTTGTTCCGTAGCACCAGCTCCTCGTTGTGCACCGCCATCAGTACGGCCACCCGGGGAAGTGGTCCCTCCCCTTCCCGCCGCATGACCGGAAAAAACGGGCCTCGTTCCATGCCCCGCATCACCCACCCTGGGTAAATGAGGTAGGTATAGGCCACCAAAAGCAGGCATACCGCAAGGAGGATTATCAGCAGCAGGGAAATCACGCGGCAAAGATAAGTTGCGGGTTACTGGACCGGGGAGATGCTTGCCGGAATGTTCCGTTCGGAGTTATCGGTTCTCGTAGGTGGTTCCTCCCGCGGAGCGGATGTTGACCAGTTTCTTGAGCAGGTCGAACCAGAAGGGTGCGCCCAGGCTGATGGCGAGGGCCGTCAAAATGAAACCCAGCAGCTTGGTGATGATCTCGTAGGGACCCATGGCCCGGAAATTCACGCCTTCCCAGCCCAGGCCGAGAGGACGACGAATTTCGGCGATTTCGTTGTTGAGCAGGCCCTTCAATTCTTCCAGGCTTTGCCGGAAATCGGCCTCGGCCAAATCAGCTTCCTCGGAAGCGTAGAGGTAGGTCGCGGGGACGGGCTCCTGCACGGGCTGGCCAGTGGTGGGTGCCGGGGGTGGCGTAGCCGCCGCCGAGGAATCCAGCGGGTTGATGGGCGTTCCCAGCTGGCCGAAGTCCGGCGAAGTCGGCGTGGTCGGTGCCGGAGTCGTCACCACCGGCGGTTGCTGGGTGGGCATCGACTCAGCGCGTTCCCGGGTTTCCACGTAGGATTCGGCGGCCGCCACGAGGGAGGCCAGCGTGTCGGGGTCGTTACTCAGACGATCGTAGAGGGCCACCGTATCGGCGTTAAACACCACGGCGATGCCCAGGCCCATGAACAGCAGGATTTTCTGGGTGTACCGCTTGTACCACCCGGCCGCTCGATCCATGACGTTGTTGTACCAGTTTTGGACTTCGAGGCGAAACAAATCCAGTTGTCCGCCGCTCTCCCGGAGCAGTTGGTTGAGTACGTTTTTCAGGTCCTTGTCCGGCAGATTATCGAGGCGTTGCTGGAGGTTGGTGACGTCGTCTCCCTTGAGAATAACGTCGAAGAGGATACTCTGAAAGGTTTCGGCACTCATGTAGCTGGGGGCGGAAAAACCCTTGGCGCTGCGACTTCCGTACTGTTGGGTGAGATGGCGGTAGAGGCTGTTGGCGCGGAACTCGTCGACCAGGGTCTCATTGCGGTCGTCGCTGGCCAGCATATTGCGCAAAGCTTTGACCAAATTCCTGGCCCGGAGGCTGAACAGGGAAGACAATAACTCCATCATCGTAGTGGCCAGCAGACTGAGCAGCAGCAACACAAAAATGAGTCCGATGACGACGGTCAGGATCTGCATGGGTGTACTTTCAACTTGGTATCGTCGTGAAGGTAAGGCTTTCGCGGGTTTTCCGCCGGCAAACTTCCTCCGGATATCGGTGGAGCATTGAGCATTGGGCGCAAGCGCGGGTGCCGGGTTCCCCGGTAGAGCGCAAGGCTGTTCTAATCCACTGCCCCCAGGTATTGACCCGGCACCTGCACCCCGTTGCCCTTGTCTAGACAATTAGGCTATTCCGTGATGTTTCATCAGCGATTCCTGCGGAATCGCAGCAGTCTAGTGGTGCAAACAGTAGCGGCAGCTAATTACCTGTCGCTACCACATGGCACCTGCACCGCGTTGCCCCGACAGGCCTAATTTGATCACGGGATTGCCAAAAAAGGTCCCTCTCAACTACAACTGAATGAATGGCTGCTTATCTTTGGCGCCCTAAGAAAAATGTAAACAATGGGACGCGCATTCGAATACCGGAAAGCCCGGAAAATGAAACGCTGGGCCGGCATGGCAAAGGCCTTCACCAAAGTAGGCCGGGAGATCAATATCGCCGTAAAGGAAGGCGGCCCTGATCCCGATTACAACCCCCGTCTGCGGCTGGCGATCAACAACGCCAAGGCCGTAAACATGCCCAAGGCCAACGTGGAGGCGGCCATCAAACGGGCTACGGACAAGGACAGTTCCAACTACGAAGAAGTTACCTTCGAGGGCTACGGCCCGCACGGGGTGGCCATCTTCGTGGAAGCCACTTCGGACAACAATAACCGCACCGTAGCCAACATCCGTCACGCCTTCAGCAAGTACGGTGGAAGCCTGGGTGTCAATGGCTCGGTGGACTACATGTTTGAGCGCAAGGGGCAATTTATCGTCAAGAAGGAAAACCTCGAAGGCGACCTCGAAGAACTGGAACTGGAACTCATTGACTCCGGACTCGACAGCATGGAGGTAGAAGACGACGAAGTGACTTTCTACACAGCCTACGAAGATTTCGGATCCTTTTCCGAAGCCATGGAGGAGCGAAAAATCGACGTGGCCAAAGCCGAATTGGTCCGGATTCCCACCCACACCAAAAAACTGACCGACGACCAGGTGGAGGAAGTGGTGACCCTCATCGATAAGCTCGAAGAAGACGACGACGTCGCCAACGTTTTTCATACGATGGACGAATCGGAGTAGGGTTGTTTTGTTGGTTCGTTAGTCTGTTAGTTCGTTAGTCTGTTGGTTCTTTAGTCTTTTGGGGTGTTCACCCATTGGTTCCCTGCCTGGATGGGAATAATTATTTATTGACCTCTTCCCGTTTTGTCGCCGGATAAATCTTCCTGCTCATGCTCGATCACTTGACCGCCTACTTTACGGACCATGGGCTTCCGGTAGAGGACTTCTCGCTGCGCCTGCACGCTCCCGGGAGGATCAACCTGATCGGGGAGCATCTCGACTATAACGGTGGCCTGGTGATGCCCGCTTCCATTGATAAGGGGCTGCAATTTTTTGCCCGGCAACTCGATGCCCCGCAACTCCGGCTACACGCCGTCGATTTAAACGAAACCCACACCTTGGAGCTGCCCCAGCTGGAGAAAACCGGGATTACGTGGGTTGATTACCTGGTGGGGATTGCCCGCAAATTTCAACAACTCGGCAAGACCATCCCCGGTCTGGAGATCGTCTTCGGTGGTAACCTGCCCGCGGGGGCAGGCATGAGCAGTTCCGCCGCCCTGGAGGGCGGCATGGCCTTCTTGCTCAACGAACTTACCCAGTCGGGGCTTAGCCGACCGGCCCTTGCGCAACTCTGCCAGCGCAGCAGCAATAACTTCATGGGCATCCCCTCGGGGATTATGGACCAGTTTGCCAGCCTCAACGGCACGGCGGACGGGCCCATGCTGCTGGATTGCGACCGGCTGGAGTTTCGTCCCATCGTCAATCGGATTAAGGGCTATTCCTTTATGCTGGTCAATTCGATGGTCTCGCACTCCCTGGCCAGCGGGGAATATCACGTGCGGGTCAGAGAATGTGCTGCCGCGCTGGCGGCCATCCAAACGCGATTTCCATCCGTAGCAAATCTTAGTACAGCTACCCGGGAGCAACTAGATAGTGTAGCCGAAAAGCTTGACGAGAAACCACTGCTCCGGGCCCGCTACGTCATCGCCGAAAACGCCCGGGTGCAGGCGGCATTGCGTGCCCTGGAGGCCGGTGATGGGCCCGAGTTTGGCCGTTTACTGAACTCCACGCACGCCGGGTTGCGGGACGAGTACGAAGTCAGCTGTCCCGAAGTCGATTTTCTTCAGGAACGGGCCGTTGCCTCCGGCCTGGTGGCGGGCGCCCGGATCATGGGCGGAGGCTTCGGGGGGTGCACCATCAACCTCGTACGGGCGGGAAGGGAAGCCAAGCTTGGTGAATTATTGACCGCTGCGTATCGGGAAGCGTATCAGCTCACGCCCGAATGCTACCGGGCCAACATTGGCTCGGGAACCTACCTGATGTCGTAGCATCAGTATGCGGGAATATTCCGTCCCAGGACGATGTCTCTCCGGACCCGGAGCATGCCACTCCCAGTTTTTGGCGTTACGACGCCTGAGCCTCCGCGGTTCCGCAGCGCCGCTAGTTTTTGCTCCGTCAGCCTGGGGTCGTCCGTGAAAACGACGTCATCGATGTAGTACGGGGCCAGGCCCGGCTCCAATATCGTTAAGTGGATGTGTTCCGGCTCATCTCTGCCAGGATAGCCTCCGGGCCGAAAGGTATAGAACCGGTACTGGCCGTCGGGGCCGGTTTTTACCCACCCACGATGCTGCCCGTGGCGCCGTCCCCAGCCGGAGGCGGACTTCGCGGCCACGTATTCCCCCTCCCGGTTGGTCTGATAGGCATAGATGACGATGCCCGCTGCCGGCGTGGTTCCATCTTCCCGGTACACGGTTCCAAATACTTCCATCTTCGGAGAGTGGGCTTCAAATCCAGGGATGGTATCGATGGCAGCCAGCGCTTGTTCCCCGTATTCAAAGGCAGCTTCACATCCCTCGCAGGGTCCGCCTACGATTCTTCTTATTTCTGCCGCCGGGCTTTGCTGGGCCTGACAGGAGACGCAAAGTATGATTAAGGGCAAGACAGCCCACAGGCGGAGCAGCGTAGAAGCCATGGCAGCTTTCTACGTCAGATGCGTCAGTCGATCGACTTGACGGGTGCGAAAGCATTAGGCCAGAATTATTTTATTCCTCCCGGGATGGACAACGAGAGGGTTCGCTGGCGCCGGCGTGATGATTTTCTACTGCCCGGGGAACTTGGGCGCACAATTTTGCTTACCGCCGATACAATTCGGAGAGGTATCGGCACTTCCGTACGGGGTAATTAAATCTTCCCTTTTCCTCCATTGCCGCCAGTGCAAAGACCCTTTCATCAATGGCCGAAGATCGGGCGCCGGTAGCTTCCAGCGCGTTGGCGGCGCGCAGCGCCACAAAGGGGTTATCGTCTCTCAGCAGGCTGGCGAAGGCAGCTTTAGCCATGTCCTTGTGCCCCCGCAGATACAGGGCCTCCGCTGCCGTAGCACGGACATCTCCACTGGGATCATCCAAAGCGATCCGGAGTGCTGCGACCAAATTGGAGTCCTGCCCTTTGTTGATCAATGCTCCCACGGCTCCCCAATACCGAATGGCCGGCACCTTACTCCGCAGATACTTGACCAAGGTGCCGGTATTACACTCCTGAGTAACTGTCTCGGCGGCTTTCATGATCTTCTTTAATGGTTGGCTTGCCGTATACGTCGCGTAGGTATGCTCCGTTTTTTCGGTCGCCGCAAAAAGCTCTCCCTCCGGAATGAATCCGGTATCACGGAGTTTTAAAAGCCTGACCTGCTGGGCTTTCCGCATGCGCCGCAATATTTTCCTTTTCCCTGGATCCTTAGCCAGGTTACGAACGTTGTCAGGATCTTCCCAACAGTCATAGAGTTCCTCTGCGGTCTTGGGCCGAAAAAAAGCCGATTGTACCGGATACAGATTCCCTTTTTGGTAAGCTGCTTCCCAGGCCCGCACGTTCGGTGCCCGCCACAGGAAATTAATCCTCTGACCGGCTGGACGATGGGGATTATAGTTCCTGACGTAGCGATAGCGCTTATCGCGGATGGTTCGTACCATGTCGTATGTCTCGTCCATCCGACCACGAAATCCCAGTGCAAAAGGGTCCTCATTTATCTCCGGCACCAAAAAATTCTCTCCTTGCATGTACTCCGGAACCGGTACTCCCGCAAGGCTCAAAATGGTTGGGGCCATATCCAAAAAGGATACTACCCGGTCAATTTCCGTCCCCGCAGCTGTTGGCGCCATTGATCGATAGGCTTCGGGGAATTGAATGGCCAGGGGCACCCGTAGGCCGGACTCCAGCGGGAAGCGCTTACTTCGCCCGAGAACACCTCCGTGATCGCTAGAATAAATTACGATCGTGTTTTTCAGTAAGTCACGCTCGGTCAGTTCACGCATGAGGGCCGCAAATTCCAGGTCCAGCAATTGCATTATTTCGTGGTACCGTGCCAAATCTCTCCGCACCTCGGGCAAATCTGGCAGATAATTTGGCAACTTCACTTCTGCGGGACTGATCCGCACCACCCGATTTAGCATTGCTTTTAGAGAATCTTCCGGCAGCCGTTCAAAGGTATTTTTGAAGTAGCGATATTGTTTCTCCTCGTAGTTGTGGAGTTCCCCTTCGTGACTCATCCAGGTATTGTAGAACATAAAGAAAGGTTGTCCCGCTTCTCTACCCATCAGCGCATCTTCCAGGTGCCACCAATCATCCACGTCCCAGGTTCCCTCCTGGTTTGCCAGGTTATAGTCACGCTTCAACCGTAAGGTATTAAAGTACCCTGCCTCCTTCAGGTACTGCGGAAAGAACTTGATTTGTGGATCAATATCCACCAGACTTCGCATGTGCTGCGACCCCATCGAAAGGGGAAGTACTCCAGTAATGATTGTTGACCGGCTCGGGGCACAAACGGGAGCATTGGCAAAAGCATTAGTGTACTTAATGCCGTTGTTGATGAAGCTATCAAGATGCGGCGTGTAGACTAAATCGTTTCCGTAAGCTCCCAGGAAAGGACTGTTGTCTTCGCTGACGAACCAAACAATATTGGGACGGTCCTGCGACTCAACATTCAATAAAGGGAAAAGCTGGAGGAGTAACAAAACGAGCAGTCGATTCATATCAGAGTTCTTTCAATCGCTTGCCTACAAGACGCCATCCGGACGAGATTATCCCCATTGCCATCTGAAATAATCAGCGATTACGGTAATTTACATAGCACGATTTCTTTGCTGCTCTTGCTTTAAGGTAGGCCGGCGAGGGTGCGTCTTTGTCGTACTTCTACATATCTACGCGGTATGGCAAAATCCCGCCGTTGAAAGTGGTTGTGGTGCGGGGCGGCTTCCCGATGTACAGACGTATCTATACGTCAAGCTTTCTTCTCCTTCAACCAAAAAAAAAACGGCCCCACCGGATCACTCCGATGGGGCCGTTCGTCTATCCGTGTCGGATAGTGGTCGGTTCGCCTAGCGCACCACCACCATCTTCTTCGTGGCCGTAAAGTCACCGGCCGTGATCGTGTAGCTCAGCACACCGGCAGCGCCGCCAAGCTCACTTACGTTCAGCTCGATCACGTTGCGACCAGCAGCGCCCTCCAGTTCACGGACCAGCACCGTGCGGCCCTGGATGTCCTGGATGTTCAGCGTCACCTGACCGGCAGCAGCCAGCGTGTAGGCAATGCGCGTCGTTTCCGCTACCGGGTTGGGCGTGTTCTGCTCCAGACCGTTGATCGCCTCCGTGATCGCCAGGCCGCCGAAGTTCAGGTTCAGTGAACCAGCGCTTCCGTTAGCCGCCACCCCTTCACGTACCGTGATGGCGTCCGTCAGGCTTACCGCCTCACTCAGGCGCATCGCCTCCGTAGCGCGTACTTCCACCTCGATGGTCGCCGCTCCGTTGAAGGCCATGGCGATCATTCCCTCACCGGCACGGTTCAGGTTCATCGCTCCTTCACCTTCGTAGGCTACGTTGACCAGTTCCAGACCCGCGGCCAGCTCCAGGGTACCCTGGAAGCCCGCCAGCTCGCCGTTGCTGATTTTTACCGTGTGCGTCTGGCCCGCGGCCAGTTCGGCTTCCTCCACGTTCAGCTCAAGTGCAGCGCGGCCGCCGGCGCGCACCACGTTACCCAGCTCAACGCCCACGAAGTCAGCATCCGTCACGTTGCCCTGCAGGTTGTTCACGTTGTACACCTCGGGGAAGGTAACCATCCAGTTACCCGGCGTCAGGTTGTAGTCCGCCTCCACAAAGCGCCACGTGGCACCCGCGGGGTTCAGATCATCGGCCAGGCCAAGGATCACCCGGCGCATCGCCACCAGGTCGAAGATGTTCACGTCAGCGTCCATATTGACGTCGGCCGCCACGTGGTCGTAGCCCGTACCCAGCAGGTTCGAGCCCAGGATGTGGTTCGTGATCGCCACGATGTCCGTCACCGTTACGTTTCCGAAGTCGAAGGCGGCGTTGTAGGCCGGGCTGGCCGTGTAGTCCGCATCCACCTCCAGGTTACCGAAGCTGAACTGACCGTTGGCTGCCGTGGTCACCGTTTCGTCCATGTTGTTGTCACCCGTAAGCGTTACCTCAACGCCACCCATCACGCCGTCGTCCTGGGTAGTGATCAGACCAGAGAGCGAGCCACTGCTGCCCTCACACAGTCCGTCCTGGAAGGCCTGGACTTCGAGTACTACCGAACAGTAGTCGGCGTTGCCCGCATTGTCGATGGCGTACACCCGTACGCTCACATCCTCACCGAAGTCCTCACACGTCAGGTCAATGCCCAGACGGCCAACGACCGGAACAAAGCCCGCTTCGTTAGCTTCCTCCTCGGTGTAGATGCTGTACTTGTCGATCACGTTGCCGAAGCAATCCGTGACGTCGGAGGCGATGAAGTCCGTAGCCCAGATGGCCGCCATGCCGCCACCGTTACCGTCGGGCATCAGCGTGACCGTCAGCGTCTGGATACAGATCGGGGTCGGTGCCTTGTCCGGCGTAACGCAGAACTCGAGGATGTCCACGTCGAAGTTACCACAACCGTCACCGGCGCGGATGCGCAGGGCGTGGTTACCTACCGGGATACCGCTCAGGCGAACCGTGTAGGTGTCATCTCCGTTAGCCACCACTTCGCTGGTCGTCAGGAAGCGCGTGCGCTCGAAGGACGTCGGTACTCCGGCGTAGTCCGCATCAAGCTCAACGCTGATGTCCACCTCAGAGCACTCGTCGAAGGCCTCGAAGGTCAGCG
>NZ_SNAQ03000030.1:3668-49155 GCF_004375085.3 Lewinella sp. W8 | reverse complement strand
CGCCAATGTTGGTCAGTGTGGGGGAAGAAGCGCCATTTGACCATTGATAGGTATAGGGCGGGGAACCTCCGGTGATGTTAGGGGTAATGGACCCGGTGTTTTCGCCGGCGCACCCGGGCTCCGTTCCTTCCAGGGTTACGGCAAGGTCGCTACATTCAACATCATTTACGGTGGCCACGCACTGTTCCTGACAACCATTTTGGTCGGTGATGACGACGGTGTAGTCTCCGGGACCAAGGTCGGAGATGGTGAAGGTGTTGGCGTCGGTATCGGCGATCACTTCCCCGTTCAGGGTAATCTGATAGGCGGGGGTGCCGCCCTCCCAGTTTAACAGGATGCTGCCATCGTTACCGTTGATGGTGGAGATCGGGCTTGGGGTGCAGCTTAGCGTCAGAGCTGGCGGTTCACTGACGGTGAAGGTGGTCTCCCGGCTACAACCGTTGGCGTCGGAAACGATCACGGAATAGGTGCCGGCGGCCAGTCCGCTGAGGTCCTGGGTGGACGCACCGTTGGACCAGGAGTAGACGAAGGGCGGCGTTCCACCACCGACGCTAAGGTCGATAGCTCCGCTGTTGTCCCCGTTGCAGAGCAGGTCGGTAACGTTGCCGCTGAGGGTGATTGCGGCTGGCTCCTGAATGGTCACCGCGATGCTTTGCAGACAGTTGTTGGCGTCGCGCACGTCGAGGAAATAGGTGCCGGCGGAGAGTCCGTTCCGGTCCTGGGAAGTGGGTCCGTCCGACCATTGGTAGGAGTAAGGTGGCGTGCCGCCGGAGACGGCAACGTCGATGCTGCCGTTGGCCTCACCGTTACAGCGCACGTCCTGGGCGGAGAAGGTAACCACCAGGGCCGGCGGTTCACTGACGGTGAAGGCGGTCTCGCGGCTACAGCCGTTGGCGTCGGAAACGATTACGGAGTAGGTGCCGGCGGTCAGTCCGCTAAGGTCCTGGGTGGACGCACCGTTGGACCAGGAGTAAGTGAAGGGCGGCGTTCCACCACCTACGCTGAGGTCGATGGCTCCGCTGTTGTCCCCGTTGCAGAGCAGGTCGGTGATGTTGCCGCTGAGGGTGATGGCGTCGGGCTCCTGGATGCTCACTGCGATGCTTTGCAGACAGTTGTTGGCGTCGCGCACGTCGAGGGAGTAGGTTCCGGCGGATAGTCCGTTTCGGTCCTGGGAAGTGGGTCCGTCCGACCACTGGTAGGAATAAGGTGGCGTGCCTCCGGAGACGGTAACGTCGATACTGCCGTTGGCCTCACCGTTACAGCGCACGTCCTGGGTGGAGAAGGTGACCACCAGGGCGGGTGGCTCACTGACGGTGAAGGCGGTCTCTCTGCTACAGCCGTTGGCGTCGGAAACGATCACGGAATAGGTGCCGGCGGCCAGTCCGCTGAGGTCCTGGGTGGACGCACCGTTGGACCAGGAGTAGACGAAGGGCGGCGTTCCACCACCGACGTTGAGGTCGATAGCTCCGCTGTTGTCCCCGTTGCAGAGCAGGTCGGTGACGTTGCCGCTGAGGGTGATGGCGTCGGGCTCCTGGATGCTCACTGCGATGCTTTGCAGACAGTTGTTGGCGTCGCGTACGTCGAGGGAATAGGTGCCGGCGGAGAGTCCGTTTCGGTCCTGGGAAGTGGGTCCGTCCGACCACTGGTAGGAATAAGGTGGCGTGCCTCCGGAGACGGTAACGTCGATGCTGCCGTTGGCCTCGCCGTTACAGCGCACGTCCTGAGCGGAGAAGGTAACTGCCAGGGCCGGTGGCTCACTGACGGTGAAGGCGGTCTCCCGGCTACAACCGTTGGCGTCGGAAACGATTACGGAGTAGGTGCCGGCGGCCAGTCCGCTGAGGTCCTGGGTGGACGCACCGTTGGACCAGGAGTAGACGAAGGGCGGCGTTCCACCACCGACGTTGAGGTCGATGGCTCCGCTGTTGTCCCCGTTGCAGAGCAGGTCGGTGATGCTGCCGCTGAGGGTGATGGCGTCGGGCTCCTGGATGCTCACTGCGATGCTTTGCAGACAGTTGTTGGCGTCGCGTACGTCGAGGGAATAGGTGCCGGCGGATAGTCCGTTTCGGTCCTGGGAAGTGAGTCCGTCCGACCACTGGTAGGAATAGGGCGGGGTGCCTCCGGAGACGGCAACGTCGATGCTGCCGTTGGCCTCACCGTTACAGCGCACGTCCTGAGCGGAGAAGGTGACCACCAGGGCCGGTGGCTCACTGACGGTGAAGGCGGTCTCCCGGCTACAGCCGTTGGCGTCGGAAACGATTACGGAGTAGGCGCCGGCGGCCAGTCCGCTGAGGTCCTGGGTGGACGCACCGTTGGACCAGGAGTAGACGAAGGGCGGCGTTCCACCACCAACGCTGAGGTCGATGGCTCCGCTGTTGTCCCCGTTACAGAGCAGGTCGGTGATGCTGCCGCTCAGGGTGATGGCATCGGGCTCCTGAATGCTCACCGCGATGCTTTGCAGACAGTTATTGGCGTCGCGTACGTCGAGGGAATAGGTGCCGGCGGATAGTCCGTTTCGGTCCTGGGAAGTGGGTCCGTCCGACCACTGGTAGGAGTAAGGTGGCGTGCCTCCGGAGACGGAAACGTCGATGCTGCCGTTGGCCTCACCGTTACAGCGCACGTCCTGGGTGGAGAATGTGACTAACAGTGCCGGTGGCTCACTGACGGTGAAGGCGGTCTCCCGGCTACAACCGTTGGCGTCGGAAACGATCACGGAATAGGTGCCGGCGGTCAGTCCGCTGAGGTCCTGGGTGGACGCACCGTTGGACCAGGAGTAAGTGAAGGGCGGCGTTCCGCCACCGACGCTGAGGTCGATGGCTCCGCTGTTGTCCCCGTTGCAGAGCAGGTCGGTGACGTTGCCGCTGAGGGTGATGGCGTCGGGTTCAATTATTTGAATGCGATCAACGGTTACCAGGCAATCATTGGCATCCGTGACGGATAAATTGTAAAACCCAGCACTTAGATCGTCTCGATCCTGAGTCGTTGGCCCATCATCCCATCGGTATTCGTAGGGTGGGGTACCGCCGGACACAGTAACGTCGATGCTGCCGTTGGCCTCACCGTTACAGCGCACGTCTTGAGCGGAGAAGGTGACCACCAGGGCCGGTGGCTCACTGACGGTGAAGGCGGTCTCTCTGCTACAGCCGTTGGCGTCGGAAACGATCACGGAATAGGTGCCGGCGGCCAGTCCGCTGAGGTCCTGGGTGGACGCACCGTTGGACCAGGAGTAGACGAAGGGCGGCGTTCCACCACCGACGCTAAGGTCGATGGCTCCGCTGTTGTCCCCGTTGCAGAGCAGGTCGGTGATGCTGCCGCTGAGGGTGATGCCGGCTGGTTCCTGAATGCTGACCGCGATGCTTTGCAGACAGTTGTTGGCGTCGCGCACGTCGAGGAAATAGGTGCCGGCGGAGAGTCCGTTCCGGTCCTGGGAAGTGGGTCCGTCCGACCACTGGTAGGAGTAAGGTGGCGTGCCTCCGGAGACGGCAACGTCGATGCTGCCGTTGGCCTCACCGTTACAGCGCACGTCTTGAGCGGAGAAGGTGACCACCAGGGCCGGTGGCTCACTGACGGTGAAGGCGGTCTCGCGGCTACAGCCGTTGGCGTCGGAAACGATCACGGAGTAGGTGCCGGCGGCCAGTCCGCTGAGGTCCTGGGTGGACGCACCGTTGGACCAGGAGTAAACGAAGGGCGGCGTACCGCCACCAACGCTGAGGTCGATGGCTCCGCTGTTGTCCCCGTTGCAGAGCAGGTCGGTGACGTTGCTGCTGAGGGTGATGGCGTCGGGCTCCTGGATGCTCACCGCGATGCTTTGTAGACAGTTGTTGGCGTCGCGTACGTCGAGGGAATAGGTGCCGACGGAGAGTCCGTTCCGGTCCTGGGAAGTGGGCCCGTCCTGCCACTGGTAGGAGTAGGGTGGCGTACCGCCGGAGACGGTGACGTCAATGCTGCCGTTGGCCTCACCGTTACAGCGCACGTCCTGGGCGGAGAAGGTGACCACCAGAGCCGGTGGCTCACTGACGGTGAAGGCGGTCTCGCGGCTACAGCCGTTGGCGTCGGAAACGATCACGGAGTAGGTGCCGGCGGCCAGTCCGCTGAGGTCCTGGGTGGACGCACCGTTGGACCAGGAGTAGGTGAAGGGCGGAGTACCACCACCAACGCTGAGGTTGATGGCTCCGCTGTTGTCTCTGTTGCAGAGCAGGTCGGTGACGCTGCCGCTGAGGGTGATGGCGGCTGGTTCCTGAATGCTCACTGCGATGCTTTGCAGACAGTTGTTGGCGTCGCGTACGTCGAGGGAATAGGTGCCGGCGGAGAGTCCGCTTCGGTCCTGGGAAGTAGGTCCGTCCGACCACTGGTAGGAGTAAGGTGGCGTGCCTCCGGAGACGGCAACGTCGATGCTGCCGTTGGCCTCACCGTTACAGCGCACGTCTTGAGCGGAGAAGGTAACTACCAGGGCCGGTGGCTCACTGACGGTGAAGGCGGTCTCTCTGCTACAACCGTTGGCGTCGGAAACGATCACGGAATAGGTGCCGGCGGCCAGTCCACTGAGGTCCTGGGTGGACGCACCGTTGGACCAGGAGTAAGTGAAGGGCGGCGTTCCACCACCTACGCTGAGGTCGATGGCTCCGCTGTTGTCCCCGTTGCAGAGCAGGTCGGTGATGCTGCCGCTGAGGGTGATGGCGGCGGGTTCCTGAATGCTGACCGCGATGCTTTGCAGACAGTTGTTGGCGTCGCGCACGTCAAGGGAGTAGGTGCCTGCGGAGAGTCCGTTTCGGTCTTGGGAGGTGGGCCCGTCCGACCACTGGTAGGAGTAAGGTGGCGTGCCTCCGGAGACGGTAACGTCGATGCTGCCGTTGGCCTCACCGTTACAGCGCACGTCTTGAGCGGAGAAGGTGACCACCAGGGCCGGCGGTTCACTGACGGTGAAGGCGGTCTCGCGGCTACAGCCGTTGGCGTCGGAAACGATTACGGAGTAGGTGCCGGCGGTCAGTCCGCTAAGGTCCTGGGTGGACGCACCGTTGGACCAGGAGTAAACGAAGGGCGGCGTACCGCCACCTACGTTGAGGTCGATGGCTCCGCTGTTGTCTCCGTTGCAAAGCAGGTCGGTGACGCTGCCGCTGAGGGTGATGGCGGCTGGTTCCTGAATGCTCACTGCGATGCTTTGCAGACAGTTGTTGGCGTCGCGTACGTCGAGGGAATAGGTGCCGGCGGAGAGTCCGCTTCGGTCCTGAGAAGTGGGGCCGTCCGACCACTGGTAGGAGTAAGGTGGCGTGCCTCCGGAGACGGCAACGTCGATGCTGCCGTTGGCCTCACCGTTACAGCGCACGTCTTGAGCGGAGAAGGTAACCACCAGGGCCGGTGGCTCACTGACGGTGAAGGCGGTCTCTCTGCTACAACCGTTGGCGTCGGAAACGATCACGGAGTAGGTGTCGGCGGCCAGTCCACTGAGGTCCTGGGTGGACGCACCGTTGGACCAGGAGTAAGTGAAGGGCGGCGTTCCGCCACCGACGCTGAGGTCGATGGCTCCGCTGTTGTCCCCGTTGCAGAGCAGGTCGGTGACGTTGCCGCTGAGGGTGATGGCGTCGGGTTCAATTATTTGAATGCGATCAACGGTTACCAGGCAATCATTGGCATCCGTGACGGATAAATTGTAAAACCCAGCACTTAGATCGTCTCGATCCTGAGTCGTTGGCCCATCATCCCATCGGTATTCGTAGGGTGGGGTACCGCCGGACACAGTAACGTCGATGCTGCCGTTGGCCTCACCGTTACAGCGCACGTCTTGAGCGGAGAAGGTGACCACCAGGGCCGGTGGCTCACTGACGGTGAAGGCGGTCTCGCGGCTACAGCCGTTGGCGTCGGAAACGATCACGGAGTAGGTGCCGGCGGCCAGTCCGCTGAGGTCCTGGGTGGACGCACCGTTGGACCAGGAGTAAGTGAAGGGCGGCGTTCCACCACCTACGCTGAGGTCGATGGCTCCGCTGTTGTCCCCGTTGCAGAGCAGGTCGGTGACGTTGCCGCTGAGGGTGATGGCGTCGGGTTCAATTATTTGAATGCGATCAACGGTTACCAGGCAATCATTGGCATCCGTGACGGATAAATTGTAAACCCCGGCACTTAGATCGTCTCGATCCTGAGTCGTTGGCCCATCATCCCATCGGTATTCGTAGGGTGGGGTACCGCCGGACACAGTAACGTCGATGCTGCCGTTGGCCTCACCGTTACAGCGCACGTCCTGAGTGGAGAAGGTGACCACCAGTGCCGGTGGCTCAATAATTTGAATGCGATCCACGACAACCAGGCATTCATTAGCATCCGTGACGGATAAATTATAAAAGCCTGCACTTAGATCATCTCGGTCCTGAGTCGTCGGGCCATCTTCCCATCGGTATTCGTAGGGCGGGGTGCCGCCGGAGACGGTGACGTCAATGCGGCCGTCGGTTAGCCCATTACAGGAAATACTTTGGGGGTCCACTACTACGTCCAAAGCATCGGGGGCACTGATCGAATAACTTTCCGTAAAAAAACAATCATTGGCGTCCGTAATACTAACGGTGTACGTTCCTGCAGTAAGGTTGGATATATTTGGTTGCCGACTGCCATTTGACCAAAGAAAACTATAGCCGGGAGTTCCTCCGGAAATGTCTAATTCGATGCTGCCGTTGGCTTCTCCGAAGCACCTGACGTCCGTTAAATTTGCGGACACGGTAATGGGAGCATCCGGCTGTCCGACAAAAAATTCCTGGGAGGAGCTGCAGCCCTCAGCACTCGTTACGGTGAGCGCGTAAGCACCAGCCCTTAAACCCTCTCGGTCCTGGGTGGTGGTTCCGTCTTGCCACCGATAGGTATAGCCTGGTGCATCCGGAGTCACGGACACATCAATGCTTCCAGTTGCCTCTCCGTGGCACCTGACGTCAGTAACGACTCCGGAAATGTTCGGAGCGGAAATGTCGGATATCGTTGCCTCCCCCAGCACAATCGCACAATCCGGTGATCTCGCGTAGCGGGCAATGATCTGATAATCGCCGGGTGCCAGGTCATCGAAAGTGAATACACCACTAAAAAATCCTGATCCCGTGCTGACAAACGAATCTCCGCCGTCAATACTGAATTCAATGTCATTTCCTGGTCCCGTCTGATCTTGATTGCCGAACCAGTCTACCGTAATACTACCGGTGCCCGATTCACAGTCAGCGTCCAGAAAGGAGAACCCCGCGTTCGGGGGGCTGTAGAGAATAACTACCGTATTCTCTGTGGTCGAGCATTCTCCCCGTGAGGCTACCAGAAGGGGCGTAACGATGAGGTGCCGGAAACCGGGATTGGGATTGGTGAACGTTACGGTATGGGGTCCTGGGCCCGTAGCCGTAGCGGGACTCGCGTGATCACCGAATTCATCAAAATCCCAGAAGTAATCCACGCCATCCTGAGGACCAAACCGTAACTCAAACGTTACGGTGGCATCCCCGCAGTAATAAGTGAATTCATTCGGGTGAATAATGTCGGGATCATCCAGGTCGGTCACCTCCAGATTGAGGGAAGCCACCGCCGTGCACCCCGCCTGATCGGTCACGTCTACCTGGTAAAAGGTGGATGCAGAGGGGCTGACGACGGCCTCCGGACCATTTTCGGATCCCGAATGAGACCAGGAATATGTGTACGATCCACCGGCACTGAGGTATCCATCAGATTGGATATTTACGGTGAGGGTCGATGATTCTCCGGCACAAAGCGGGTCCGGATTCGCCGTTAGGGAAACCGCTAAATTCGACACGTAGAAGGACTGCCGTTGGTTGGTCAATTCACCTTCGCCATCTCCATCGCAATCACAACGGGTCAGTCGCCAGAAACTGACCAGAGAACCACTGGGAATGGGGCCCGGATCATAATTAGATGACGTGGCACCCGGGATGGGGACCGCATTATTGAAGGAAGTGGAATTGTCCGCCCGGTACCATTGATAAGTGGGGGGAGCATCATCAGAACAACTCCCCGGGCTAACGATAAAGATGTTTGGTTTATACGTCGCCTGACCGCAAATAAAAATATCCTCGGTAGATACGACCTGTCCTTCCTGATCCAGAAAATCACCGCCATCCGTCGCCTGCGAGTTTGAACTGGACACCGTAACGGAGGCGACGGCCTGACAGCCATTAAAGTCCGTCACGGTATATCCGATCGGGCCGGGAGAAATGCCGGTGACGGTTTCCGTAGTTGCTCCGTTAGACCAGCTATAGGAATAGGGTGCCGTTCCCCCGGAGGTTTGCGCCCGCACAACGCCATTGTTGTTGTTACAGCTGGGAAAACTAATGATCTCAACATTCGCCCCCGGAGTGGGGAAAACGCTGTGGGTTACCACGTTAGAGTAGAGGCGAGGACATCCAGCGACCTGAGCTCCCCTCCGAAAGGACCGGGTCTGATTGGAGGATAAGGGGTCATAAGTAAGTCCCGTGGCTCCGGGGATGTCTTCCCATCCCCCTCCGTCGTTGACCTGCCACTGGTAGATGATCGTGCTGCTACCACTGGTGGAGGCGGGTTGGTCGCTAAAGATGAATTGCCCATCCGGATCAGTGCCACAGAATTCAATGGTGAAACTGGAGATTTGTCCGGGATCGGTGACGGACTCCTCCTGGATAGTGAAGCTGGTCGAACCCGTGCAGGAACAGTTGGGACTGGTGACCGTAACCCCATAATTCCCGGGCGCTAAATCATTCCGGATACCCGTAGCGTTCGAACTTCCATCGGACCAGGAGAAGGTGTATCCACTGGCCTCCGGATCGGTAATTGGGGCATCGTAATTAAAAACGTTAATGGTAACGGATCCATCATTAGCCCCGCAATTGGCGTCACTGGTTACGTTGGCGACGGCGGAGACGTTAAAGCCGGGGTCGATGGTGAAAAACTCCTGGGCCTCTTCGCCGGAGTCCATAATCATGAGCAACTCATAATCCCCGGGACTGAGAGCCTGGTTTATGTTCGTGCGGTAAGCACCATTGGATAACTCGGTGACTTGCCGGCTCAAAATAACCCCGGGGTTGGGTGAAATTTCGGTAATGATTGCCGTGTAGGGCTCACAGCCAATGAGTAAAGTCGAGATTCTGCCACTGCCGACATTGGCACAAGCCTGGTCCGTAAAGGTGGTCAGCGAACCAGCATAGGGATAGGCAAAACTGTGGCGCTTGATGTACCGGCCAACGGCATCCGTTACCGTCACTTCGTATGAGCCCGCTGGCACCGGCTGCTGCATGGCAGCCGTGGAACCATTTGACCACAGAATGCTGTAGGGAGGAGTGCCCCCGTTGGGTGAAACCTGTACGCCATTATAACCTCCCTGGCTACAGGCACCCAACACGCCGGCGCCACCGGATAGTTGATCGCAGTTTGACGACTTCTCGATAAAGGAGCGCTGCTCTCCGGCAAAAGGCTCTTGATGGATGGAGCCATCCGGGTAAAGGTACGTCCAGGTGACGTCCTTTAGCTGCTCCACGGGAAGCTCAGGCAAAACCGGTCTTTGACCAACTAGGGAGGAGGTGCCAATAAGGAGCGTTAATAGAAGAGCTATCGCCAAATCGGTTGCTCTCATGGTGTTGGGATTAAGCGTATTGAGTCTTCGTGAATGGGTAAAAAATACAAGCAATAACTAGGCCCTGAAGGCCGGAAATTCCGTCGGCATCACCCGTTAAAAGGATGATGCAAGCCAGCCTTTGCCAAGAAAAAAATGCTTCTCAGATAGGTGTTGGATGTGTTAAGATAATTCTTAGCCCGCAAGCGGAGAGACTATCCCAAAGGTTATTTTTATTCTTGAATTTAAAATGTTGATAATTAGTGATTTAATGATATTTATTGGTGATGAATCCCGGGGTGTCAGAAGGGTAGTAGCAGGCGAGAATAAAGTTGTGATGACAAGTGCTGTCGATACATCAAGTAAGGTGATTGCATTTAGGTAGAAACAATGCACCTGCGTCCGCGCAAAAAATTTTGTATACCGCCCATCGGAAGCTTACTTTTAGTCACCGAGACCCTATTTAATTTATGCGGACTGGACTCATTGGTTTCCTTTTGTTCATTACCACTTCTCTGGTGGCCCAGGATGTTGGCGGGTTTTTCTCCGACATCTCAGAGCGCCTCCGGGCCAAGGATATTTTACGTTTAAGTGGTAACCTCGGAGGGCAGGTCGGATATAATTATTTTGATGAAGGAGGAAGTGGAGCCCTGCCGAGAAACCAACCCTTCAACTGGTCCGGGAATGCCTCCGTTAACCTGGATATTCTGGGCATCCAGGCGCCCTTTTCGGCGGCCATTTCGAATCGAAATACCCTGTACAATCTACCCAGCTACTCCTTCGTCGGCGTAAGCCCGACCTATCGCTGGATCACGTTGCACGCCGGTGATCGCAATTTGAATTTTTCCCCCTACAGCCTCGCGGGAGTGAATTTTCGGGGTGTTGGTTTCGAGTTAAAACCGGGTAAATTTTACGTCGCCGGGATGCGTGGTCAGTTACGCCGAGCCCGGATTCAGGATATTTCGAGCATCCAAAACCTGGAAACGGACTTTCGGCGAATCGGAACGGGAGTGAAGTTCGGCTTTGATAGCGGGGAAGGATCCCAATTGATGGCCTCCGTATTTTCTTCCGCAGACCAGCTGGAAAACGCCAATCCCCAGGATTCGCTCTTGCTCGCCAACCCGGAACGGAATATGGTCCTCAGCTTTTCCGGCGGCCACCAACTCAGTAAGTTTCTGCGCGTCGAAGGGGAATGGGCACGGTCCGTACTGACCAGAGATGAACGGTCTCCACTACTCGAAAACCCCTCGGGAAGAGTCCGTCTTTTCGGGTTGTTTTCTCCGCGGGTGAGTACGACCGCCAGCGACGCCCTGAAACTTCGCATCGGATTGTCCCCCTCCTTCGGGAAGGTAAATTTTCAGTACGAAAGAATCGGGCCGGAATATCGCACTCACGGTAGCCTGTTTTTTCAAAACGACCTGGAAAATTTCACGGCCGGATTCAGCGCGCCACTCTTCAAAAAGAAGGTGGACATCAACACCCAGATCGGTATCCAGAGGAATGACCTCGACAATGCCTCCGCAGCCTCCCTCAATCGCTTCGTGGGGTCCCTCGGCATCAACTACGCCATTTCGGCCAAGGTGAATACCTCCCTCAGTCTCAGCAATTTCGTTTCTACTAACCGCTACAAGGCCATCGCCCTGAATAACTTGCTGGTCGATAGTATCGTACTGGCGCAGACGCAGCAAAGTGCCGACCTGACTACCTCCGTGCTGGTGGGTGCAAAAAATGAACATGTTTTTGTGGGAGCGGCGGGCCTGCAGCGGGCCGCCCTAATCCGGGATGACCGGGTCGATGACGGCCAGACCAGCACCTTCTCCCTACTGATGATCAGCTATACCTACGCTCCGGAGAAGGCGCCGGGATCGCTGTCGGCCAGTATGCTTTACCATCGTAATCAAACGCCGGACGTAAACATCAACACGCTGGGACCTTCCCTGGGCTATTCCCGGAAAGCATTCCGGGAAAAAGGGAAAATCAACCTCTCGCTGAACTATAACTGGACAACTACGGACCTGACGGCCATAACGCCGGGCTTACCCAGGGAGAACGCCGGAATCCTGCAGGCAACCCTGGGGGGGAATTATAACCTCGGCAAGAAGCAGGGCATTACGGCAAATATTTCCGTCATCAATGCCGGAACAACCTCCACCCGACCCGGTTACACCGACGCCCAGTTCCGCCTGGGCTACAACCTAGGATTCTGATTCCCGGCGAATAATCACCGCCCAATCCTTGCGGTCCGTCCAGTCGGCAGCTCCCGGAGGAAGGTCCAGGTCGTGAAGACCACCTCCCTGGAGGCTGAGCAGATCGGAAGTCTGCAGAGCCCCACCGTTTGCGGGGTCGAACCACAGTACCTCAAAGGTGTCTTCCGGGCCGGCGTCCGTCAGATCAATGCTGCCGATGCCGCCGAAGGGGAGGTAGACCAGGTAAAACTCTCCGCGTTTGGCCAGGCAGAAATCCCCTTCCCGGGTCAGTTCATCGGCGGCTTCCATCTCCGCGAAGGGCACGTGCTCCCCAAAGAAATTGATGGCGTGGGCCGTCCAGGTCCAGGCCCGGTCCCGACTGCGCCAGTCCTCCATGCCCAGGTCATTGTGCGGACTGAAGGCTCCGAAGTACCATTCCGCCCCGGCACCTCCGGCCATCAGGTTGCCCCACAGTGACAGGGCCCGCACGGAATCCTGATTGTTGTGGGGCGCCCGGTCGTCGGGGTCCAGCCCCCGGTACCAGGGGCCGATCTCGTCCAGGGTCATGATCCAGGGGGCTCCGGCATCGGCGGTCAGGGCCAGCCACTTGCGGGTCACTTCGTGGACCTGGGCGGGGTTTCCGATCTGGAGGCTGAGCCCGTCGAAGTCATCGTTGCCCAGCAGCGGTGTATAAATCTTGGCGAATTCCTCTTCATTGGGATGGGTGTGGACGACCACGTAACCCTGATAGGGGTCATTTTTGGCGAACCAGGCCGCTCCCGCGGCCTGCTGCTCGTTGGTCTGGGCTCCCGTTTCCGACCAGCTGTTGGGACCGTTTTCCTCGCCCATGTTCCAGGTCACGGCCCGGTGGTGCCCGAAACGGGCCACCAGCTCCCGGAAGTAAATGGACCGCTCCGGACCGGTATCGCCGCCGTCCAGCAGCGTCTCGTTTTCGGTTTCCTGCATGACCAGGTGAAGCATCATGCCCAATTCATCGTCCATGTAGTCGAACACGGCCTCCCACTGGTCCAGTTTGCTGCAATCGAAGCGATAACGTTCCTCGTGACTGGTGTAGGGCCAGACGTCCTTGCCGTCGCCGTTGATGTTCATCGTGAGCATGTAGACGCTGTTGATCCCCTTTTGGGCCAGGTAATTGAGCCCACCGACGAGCCCCTTACCCTTACCGTCCTGCCAGGTGAGGTCACCCTCCCGCCAGTCTTTTTCGTGGGCCGTAAAGTGGTGCAAACCCTCCGTTTTGCTTTCGCCGTCCCGAAAATCATTGCTGTGGCGGTAGGTGCCGTCAAAGTCTTTGAAGGCCAGGAGGTTCTCGGGGCTGTCGGCCCCGCCCTTGAGAAAAAAGTCCTTGCTTTCGGCCCACTGCAGGTAGCGTGGGTGGGTGCGCATCAGCCGTCCCCGTTCTCCTTCGGCCGGAGGGTCGACAAAGATGGTACCCTCCTGGCCGGTCAGGGAAAGGCGCTCACCGGCCCCGGGGTCTTCACTGACCGCAATCCGGTCACCCCGGCGGAAATCGGCCTCCCACCGCCAGAGACCTTCTTCGTCGGGGCGGAAGTTGACCCGCCAGACGCTGCCCGTATCCGCACTGGTTTCTCCGGCGTTTCCGTCGGCGGCGTAGTATCCGGGAACGGTGAACACCCGGTCGTCGTGGTAGAACCGAACGTCGAGTCGGTAGTGGAGAAACGGATTATCCTCGGCCATTTCTGCGGAACTGGGCCCCCCGAAATCCAGGCTTATCTTCTCCCATTTGGGGCTACGGATATCCGCCGTTTCGGCGGGGTCGGGTGGCTGACAGCCAACGTACAGAAACGCCAGGAGGGCCAGTGGCAGTAGGGAAGGAAGCGGATTGCGCATGGTCGGGAATGTGGTGGAAGAAGTGGGATGTGCTCCCGGGAGGGAGGAGCGTTGTCTAAACGACGATGTCCCCCGCCGGGCTCCCCCACATCCGCTACCGAAGACTTCCGTTAGCCACGGGCCATCCCTCCCCGCTCCAGGGCCTCCCGCAGCAGGGCCTTGGCCGTAAACACCCGGCTCTTGGCCGTGCCCACGGGTACCCCGGTCCAGCTGGCAATGTCCCGGTACTTCGCGCCGTGATAGTGCAGCAGGAAGGCCCGCCGGTACCGCTCCGGTAGTTGATCGACTACTTCCAGGATGTACTCTGCCCCCAGTTGGCTTTCGGCGGGATTGGTGGTGGAACCGGGGTCCACCCAGTCCGGAGTAACGGCGTATTCCTCCCGGAGCCTTTCCCGCCGCTTGCGTTTGCGGTAGCCGGTCAGAAAGGTATTCCGGATCACGGTCTTGGCCCAGGCCCGGAAATTCGATCCCGCGGTAAATTTCTTCCGGTGCTTCAGCAGCAGGAAGAAGGCGTCTTGTAGCAGGTCACGGGCGCGCTCCTCATCCCGGGTCAGGCTGATGGCAAAGGCAAGTAGTTCGGGATAGTGTTGGTAGCCGAGTTGCTGAATTTCCAGGAGGGTCATACGAGGACTATCTAAGGGGTTTAACTAAATGGTTAATTCTGGGGTAAAAGCTAGCCCGAAGCATGGGACGCTGGTTTTTATGCCGCAACCTGCTCCGGGCGTGACCCTATAACTATACGATTAACCAAATGGTTGATCTTTTTGGTTAATTTTTGTGCTACTTCCGGAAAATGGGCCCCAATTTTTCCTTCAGCATTTTTTTGGCCGTGAAAACCCTGCTTTTGGCCGTCCCGACGGGGACCCCGGTAATGTTGGCGATGTCTTCGTATTTGATGCCCTGGTAGTGCAGCAGAAAAGACCGGCGAAACCGTTCGGGAAGTTCGTCGACGAACTCCATAATTCCTTCCGCGTTGAGGTTGGCTTCGGCGGGGTTGTCGGTCACTTTATTGGTCATCCAGCCTTCCGCCGGGGGGCGATTTTCCGTCAGGGTTTGCCGGCGCTTCCCCCGACGGTAATTGCTGATGTAGAGGTTGCGAATAATGGTCTTGACCCAAGCGCGGAGGTTCGTCCCGTTGGTATATCGTTCGTGGTGCTTCAGGATCAGATAAATGGCCTCCTGAAGGAGGTCGGCAGCCCGGTCTTCATCCCTGGTCAGCGTCAGGGCAAAGGAGCGGTATTCGGGGTAAAATCCGTTGCTGATACGGGAAAGTTCTTGCGGAGTCATTTGGGGTGTATTTATGAGACAAAAAAGCAGGGGGCGTGGCCGCAGGTGCAAGGCCGATGGGTTGAAGCGTCGTTTTATTGGGTTGAATCGTCATCCAGCTGGGCCTGAAGGGGCGTTGGCGCCCGATCGGGGAATGATGCCGGCTCGATCAACGGTAAGTCCAGGGTATCGTTTTCCTCCTTCGGAACGGCTAATCGTTCCTCCCGGACGTCCAGGGGCCAGGATACCTCGGCCACCTTTCCCCACACGGAAGTATGCCATACGACCATGCGCCAGTGAAGGTTTCTGGGGTTCTTGGAGCCCATGACGGGGAGGGGAAAGCATTCCTTCGGCCAGGGTAGTTTCAGCTCCAGAAAGGGGCCGTGTGGCTGGGCGTGATCAGCGACCCGGACCACCGTGCTCTTCAGTAGGGCACGCCGGGTGATGACCTGGCCTTCCTCCCGCAGCTCAAACTGCTCAAAAATCTGGTAACCTACCCGCAGCGAACGTTGAAAGGCAGACCCAAGGTCCAGCATTCGCAGGACCATGGGGCCTCCGGGATTGGGAATAATCTCCACCTTCGTCTCCCGGAAAACCGTGAGGTTCTGAAAGCGGGCGGCGGTAATCAGGAGCACGACCAACACCAGCAGCAGGTGAAGGGAAAGGACCAGATCAAGCTCAAACTTCATGGTAGTATAAATCCACCCTCCGATGAGCCCCAGCAGGGACAGCAGGGCACTGCCCGAATACTGCTCCGTCGAATAAAGGCCCTCCGGAACGTAGTAAAAGCTGGGGGGCTTACGGACCGGAACGGGAAGCGTAACCCGGAAATCGTGGGCCGACGGTCGTTGTCGGTGGCTCTTTCGTTCGGGCGCCCAGCTGGATACGTAGGCGAAGCCTTCTATCACCAGCTGGTTTTCGTAATGAAGGTGCTTATAGCTAAAACTGTGTTGTTGGAAACTGTCCAGCTCCCGCAACGAGATCACCCTTTTCTCCCCGGCTTCCAGCGTTATCTTGCCGAGCGACAGGCTATCCCACGACGGCTTGGTATATGACTTTTTGTTGGAACGGCGGACCTCCGCCAACCGGATGTCGGCCTCCTCAATCACCAGACGACCCTCTCCGGTATTGGTGAGCACGAGTTCCCCCCGGACGGCTTCTCCGGTATACAGGTAATCCCGGTGACCACCGTCCAGCCGCAACTCCACGAGGAGTCGTTGTTGACCAATTTGCAGGCTTTGCCGGGAACGTATCATGACGGATAGGGTAGGTGGGGGGGACCGGGGAAGGAAGCGAAATCATTCTCCCTTAACCCACGGCAAAGGTCCACCCGACGGGCACCCGCCGCGAATTCCTCCGATGAACCTGCCGGGAAATCCGACGAGTGGGACCCGGAACGGAGGCATTTACCCTCTGACTAGCCGGCGGGTAACCGGGGCGGCCTCCTTCGAACGCTCTGCTTCGGCCGGGAGTGGCTGCAGTTCCAGCACCTCTTCCGGGGGAAGCAACTCCTCCCACCGGACCTTGACCGGCCAGCTGACCTCGGACCAGTGCCCAAAGAAATTCTTACGCAGCAGCGAAAACTCCCAGCCAAACCCCTGCCCGGATGGGTACTTATGGGTGGGATAGAAATCTTCGGGCCAGGGGAGCCGGGCCTCGATGAAACTTCCCCTCACCCGACCGATATCCCTGAGCGGAAAGGCTTTCCGGAGGAGGGTGCGGGTAACGATCCGATGGTTGGAATCACTGTCGCTGAAGTAGTTTTCCGTCACCCGATAGCCCAGGTGGATGGATTCCCAGCTGTCGTCTCCCCGGTCCAGCATCCGCACCAGGAAGGCTTCCCCGGGAGTGGCTACTATTTCCATGGGGCTGTCGCGGAACAGGGAGATGCGCCAAAGCCAGGTGAATATCAGGGAAAGCAGGGCCGCAACGCCGAGTAGGTGGAAGGTACCCATGGATAGGTTCTCCAGCCCAAGGGCGATGCCCACCGCAAAGAGTAAGCCAACGGGAGGTAAGAGGAATTGATAGGAAGGGAGCCAGCGCGCCGGCAGGGGCCTCGGGTCAATTCGATAGCTACCCACTCCGGGTTTTACAGGGACCACAAAATTACTCGTGAGCTTGTCCCCAAAATAGGTGTTCCAGTTTTGCATCCGTTTGAGCAGTGCACCCCTTGACATTCGGGAGGTGGTCAACTGCAGGGAAAGCCGGTTCGTAATGCTCATTCGCTTTCCCCGGAAACTTTCGTGGGCATAGCTCCCAATATCCTCAAAGCGGAGGGTCTTGCGTTGGCCACTTTGCAGCTTCTCTTCCTGGAGGAGGGTAACGTCACTGAGCAGCACCTGATTTGACGTGTTTGGCCCCTTGACCCTTTCGGAAAGAAATAAGTTAACGCTCATCAGGGGGATGGGGGCTTTGCCCACATTGCTTAAATCCACCTTCCCACTCATTTGGTCACCCACCCGAAAATCCTGGCCCGGCTTGCGGTCCAGCGTCAGGGTAATTTCTAATTCCCAGTCGCCCAGCTTTTTGGTGATGGTGGGGTAGGTCATTGCGGGTAGCGGGTGTTTTCGCTCAGGAAGATGCGGTCCTGGCCCCGGGTTTTCCAAAATTTACGACCGGCCAAGGGGAAAAAACGACGAGGATAAAGAGTGAGATTTACGGCTTATTGTTCGTTGCTCCTGGCGTACCCCCAAGAATTTCTCTTTCTGGTGTCAGGTCTTTCAGCTCCAGCACTTCTTCGGGCGGTGGGAGGTGCTCCCAGCTGACGTTGATGGGCCACTTAACTTCGGCCCAATTACCGAGAATGTTTTTGCGCAGCAGGGTGAATTCCCAGCCGAAACCCTGGCCGGAGGCATACTTGAGGTTGGGGTAAAAGTCTTTGGGCCAGGGAAGGCGGGCTTCAATGAAACTCCCCCTGACCTGACCAATTTCTTTCAGGCTATAGGCGCCTCGGTGCAAGGTCTTAGTGACCAGCTTCTCTTCGTGCTGGCCCTCTCCATTCAGATAAGTTTCCGTGATCCGGTAGCCAAGGTGTAGAGATTGCCAGCTGTTGTCGCCACGGTCAAGCATGCGGACCAAAAAAGAACCTCCGGGGGATTCGACGATTTCCATGGGGCTGTCCCGGAATAGGGTAATACGCCCGATGATCAGCGCAATCAGGAGTAGAATCACCAACACACCCGCCCAGTGGAAAAAAATGGGAGGGGCTTCCTCAAGTAGCAGAAAAAGCAACCACGGAAGGGCCACCAGGAATGGCGTCCATTTAAGGTTAATGGAGGGGAGCCACTTGGTGGGGAGGTGCCGGGGAGCTACCTGATAAACTCCCCTCTGAGGTTTTGTGGGAACTTCGAAATTATAGGCGAACTCATTATTGCGATTCCTGCCCCAAAGTTTTATTTGTTTGAGCAGGGAGACGTTGGCTGGTTGGGCGGAATACGCCCGGACGGAAATCCGGTTTGAAACGGATAAACGTTTTCCTCGAAAACTAGGATTTTGCAGGGTTCCCAGTCCACGAAAGCGAACGGTTTTACGCTGCCCGGGTAGGAGCTCCGTCTTTCCGATCAGCGAAAAGCTTTTCAGGAGTCTCTGTTCCGTTTTTATAGCCCCCTTTACCCTTTCGTTGAGGAAAATGTTGACACTGCGTAACGGAATTGGCGTCGTCCCATTATTGATGATCTCTACCTTTCCACTCAGGTGATCACCCACCACGAAGTACTGCCCCACCGCCCGATCAAGGGAAAGGACAACCTGTAAATTCCAGTCACCAAGAAGCTTCGTGGTTTTAGGGTAGGTCATGTGGGTGTTTTATGCTTGGGTGTTCTTGTAGGAGTGGTTAAGAAGATCAGCTATCTTAATCTTTCTTCCCAATCTATACGACCGGCCAAGGGGAAAAAACGACGAGGATAAAGAGTGAGAATTACTGCTTATTGTTCGTTGCTCCTGGCGTACCCCCAAGAATTTCTCTTTCTGGTGTCAGGTCTTTCAGCTCCAGAATTTCTTCTGGGGGAGGTCGGTGCTCCCAATTCACGTGGAGGGGCCAGGTCAACTCGGATATCTTTCCCCAAAAGGACGTACGTTGCAGTACCAGCTCCCAGTGAACTCCCTGGTGATCAGTGTCAAGACTCCTGGATACCGGAAATACTTTTTCCGGCCATGGTAGGGACACGACCAGAAACGGGCCGTCGTTTCGGGCGGCCTGATCAACTCCCACGATGTATTCTTTTCGCAGCACATTACTCAGTGCATCCTTGGGCTGGAAGGCACCTTCGTAGTATTCGTTGATCCGATAACCCACCCTCAGGCTTGCGCGAAACTCATCCCCCAGGTCGAGCATCCTGACCTTCATGGAGCTGCCCGGAGTTCCCGCTACTTTGAGGCTGATGTTTTTGAATGCCGATAGTTTTATCGTTGCCCAGGCCAGTAGCGAGACGAGTGCTCCAACCACCATTACGTGTAGCGAAAAAGAGAGGGCAAGGACAACGGCCCAAATGAAGAGGAGAAGTAGGTAGACAATACTGGCCCACGACAACCATCCCGGCTCAAATTTAGCCATATCGCAGACTTTGGGGTAGGCGAAATAAAAACCGGGAGGCAAGCAAACGGGAACCTCAAACTGAAAGTCAAATTCATGCCCGCGTCCCAGTTGACGAACCTTATCCGTGTAAGACATCTTTACCGGATAGTGGCGGGTCAGGCTAATTTTTACGAGGTTTACCTGGCTGAGCATCCTACCCGCGTAGGAAGGGTCGGTAAATCGACCCAATTGAGGAACCGGGATTTCAAGTCGCTCGCCGGGCGCTAGCTCCCGCTTTCCCATGAAGGTGACGGTTTTAGAGCCCTTTAGGTGATCCGCATACGGCCCTTTTTGTACACTGCTTAGGTGGATTTTGCCGTGCTTAATGTAGACCTTGCTTTTTCCGCTGTTGATCAGGATAATTTTTCCCTTCACCTGATCCTGGGTGGTCAAATGGGTAGCGTTCGGGCTGCTCAGCTCTACACCTGCCTGAAGCTCCTGAATGCCCATCTTTTTGGTTATGAAGGGAAGCAGAAGACCAGACTTGTCTCCGGAAGGTTTTTTCATGCAGAGAACATAGCCCCGGCGGGGTACATGACGCTAATCAGGACGACCGGCCAAGAAGCATTTACGACGAAAGAAAGCCGTCCACCAGAATTAACTGTAATACTTATTCAGTACCCACTCCCAGGTCCGACCGGGGAGCAGCCTCCGGGCGATGGTGCTGGCCTTTTGGATGGGTTCGCCGATGACGTAGTAGGGCTTCAGGCTTTCCTTGTCCATGATGCTGATCATGCTTTCGGCGACCTGCTGGGCAGTCATACCGTGGCCAACGTTACTGGCCATGCCTTCATCGGCCTTCTGGTAGCGTGGCCGGTAGAGGGGATCGATCTCGTCGTAGGGCTGCCGGTACTGGGAGGCGATGATGTTGGTGGCGATATCGCCGGGGCAAACACAGGTAGCCTGGAGATTGGAGCCCCGCAGCTCGAGGCGTAGGCTGTCGGTCATCGCCTGGAGCGCCGCCTTACTGGCCGAGTACATGGACCGGAAGGGGATACCCATAAAACCCGCGATGCTACTGACCATCAGCAGACGACCGCGGGGGCTTTTGCGCAGGTGGGGGAGGGTAGCCTGACAGAGATTCCAGCTCCCCCAGTAGTTCGTCTCCATGATCGCCCGGGCCCGTTCGGTGGGCATTTGCTCCACCGGACCAGCACCACCGATGCCGGCGCAGTGCATCACGATGTCCAGGCGGCCGGCTTCCTGTAGGAGTTGGGCAATGGCCGAATCGAGCGCCGACCGGTCGGTGACGTCGGCGGGTAAGGACGTTACACCCGGCAGGTCCACGCTGCGTCGGCTCATGCCGTACACGCGATATCCCTGGCTGGCCAAAAGAGGGGCGAGGGCTTCGCCTACACCCGAAGAAGCACCCGTAACTAAAGCAACCTGTTGCATCGTATTTATTCGTTTAGCGGCCGTAAAGAAAAAGAAATTTAGCGCAACCAACACCCATAATTCAGCGGAGGTTAACGTCTTACGGCCCCGGCTAGCCGTTCTTAATGCCTACCTTTGTGTTTCAATAATCAAATGGACGTAACCTTACTCCTTTTATGTCTACTCCCAACTCCAACCTGGAAACTACTTTTAACGAAAAAGGCGAACTGATTAGCCCCGTGCTGCCGAGTGGCGTCAAGAACTTCCTCATCGACATCGACGGAACGATCTGCGACGACATCCCCAACGAGGAGCCCGAGCGCATGGCTACTTGTCTGCCCTATCCCGATGCCTTGCGCATCGTGAATAAATGGTACGAAGAAGGTCACATCATTACGTTTTTCACCTCCCGTACCGAAGAGCACCGCGAAGTAACCGAGGAATGGCTCCACCGCCACAATTTCAAGTGGCACGGTATGCTCATGGGCAAGCCCCGTGGTGGCAACTACCACTGGATTGACAACCACATCGTGAAGGCCACCCGCTTCAAGGGTAAATTCACGGACCTGGTGGTCAAAAACCGGGAAGTAGAAGTCTTCAACGACTAATCTCGAGCTCCCCCTTCACATCGTGGTTTAATGTAGGGCGCTTACGCGCAGGTGCCAGGGGACAAGGAATGAAGGAAAGAATGATGGAAGGATTGAATAATTCAGTCATTCACTCCTTCAGTCATTCACTCCTTCAAACATTTCTTTGGTACCCCGGCTGAGCACGAGGGTTCCGTTTCACTGCACCTGCGCTCCGTCGCATGCTATTTAGAATCGATGGTCCCGACGAGTTACGACCACCGAAGGTAGCTGCGAAGCAAAACTCGGGGCCGTCGCCCTAACGGTATGTCGGAAAATTCTATTCCTTGCTTTCACTGGGCTTTTCCCGGTGAAGGATTCTGCCCCACAGGCGCTGGCCATCCTTGTCGAAGAGATCAAGGGATAGTTGACGCTCCCGGAGCGGGCCGCTGAAATTGAGGAGGCCAAAATTGTGCCGGACCGTAAGGGTGCCCTCCACCCGGAAGTCGTTTTGTTCGTCCCGGTTGTTGCCCGTTCCCGCGGTCAGGCTGCTGACGGTGATGTCGTAAACCATTTTGCCGTTGGGCAGTTCCATTTCGCTGAACTCGGAATGGTGGCGGTCGCCGTCTACGAATACCACTCCGCTGATGTTCTCCTCGGTGATTCTTCGCAGCAGGTACTCCTGCTCTTCGGGGGCCAGCACCAGGTAGGCCTCTCCCCGGCCGGAATTGTTTAGTACCTGCCCGCCGATACACACCATCTTCCAGGGGGAATCACTGAAGATCAGGGACTCGATCAACCACTCCAGTTGCGCTTTGCCGAGCAGGGTCTTATTGTCCGTGCGCTCCTGATCGTTGGGGGTGCGGAAGGAGCGATTGTCCAGGAGAAAGAAATCGATGTCCATGTACCGGAAAGTAGTCGTGATGCCTTCCCCACTACCCGGAATACCGGAGGTAAGGTTTCCCCAGAAGAGGTCAAAGGTTTCCTTGGCCAGGTCCTTGTGCACCCAGGTCCGGTCAGAATTGTTGGGGCCGTAATCATGGTCGTCCCAGGTAGCGTAATGGTGGGTGCGGGCCAGTAGTGGCTGCATCTCTTTGGTGGAGCGGGTATGGGTAAAGCGGTGGAAATATCCGGTTTTGGTATACCAGTCGGGTTCGCGCAAATACATATTGTCTCCGAGCCAGATCATCAGGTCGGGGTGCTTTTCGTCCAGGCTGGTGAAGATTTCGTATTCACTGCCGTAGCCCGGTCCGGGACGATCGTACCGGGGTTCATTGATGTAGGTGCAGCTGCCCAGCGCTACGGTAAACGGTGGCGGGTCGGTGCGCCACCGCCAGGTGGGTTGGGTGGTGAAGGTGGTAGGGTAGTCCAGGTCAACGGCCTGGCCGTTGATGAGCAGTTCATACTGGTACGTAACTCCGGGCTGTACTTCATCCGCGATGAGTTTGGCGGTGAAGGCCGAGGCTTTTTCCGTATGGTGTTCGGCGGTGAGGAATTGATGCCCCAGGCTGTCGGTGTATACAATCTGTACGGTGGCCGGGGCCGTGGTCTGTACCCAGATGAGTACCTCACGTTGTTCACAATAACCCAGCATGGGACCGGATTGTAAAAGGCTGGATTGGCCCACTGCGCCGAGGGAAACAAATAGTAGCAGGATGACGGAAAGAAATCGCATGGATGAAGTGATTTGGGGCAAGATAATGCCTACGCAAGACGCCAATACTTTTCCCGGATTTAAGTCTGTCTTATCTTTTTGCGCCCGCCCGCCGATTTATCTGGCGGATTTCCACTCGGGTGCAGCAAAGAAGGATGGGTCGAAACAATAATTTCATAAATTATAAAAATGCATAGCTATTGTGCGCGTAAACAATCAGTTACGTTTGTGATTATTTCTGAAACCATCCTGACAAATCTCACGTTTTTTTCCGCTCACCCCACTATCATGGGGTACCCTGATGTAAAAAAGTATTGAAAGCATTGGCTTGCGAGCTAGAAAAGTCCTATTTTTCGGCAGATTTAAGAGAAGGTTTTCTCTACGGCTCTAAAATGCTATGAATAAGAGAAACTGATTTTCATCCATCCTTGCACAGAGGATTTTGATTCAATCAGTAATAGATAAAGCTTTCTGACATACCACATTCTTTGCCCCCTTACCATTGGTTTGGGGGTTTTTCTTTCTGGTAGATCAAAAGTTTCAACGCAGTTTATTGGTCGCAGTAATTCATGGTGGCGACATGGCCACTTTGGCACGATTATTGATGGAAACTCTGAGCGGGTTCAAGCTGTTTTACCTGTTAACCTGAACCGACCAGCAAGCTCACCGAAAAGAAACTTACCCCATGGATAATCGCGGATTTGACGACGAACCAGATCTTTTCCCCTTCATCGGAACGGAAGAAGGAGATGAGCAAATGGAAAGCAACGAAGTGCCGGATTCCCTTCCGGTACTGGCCCTGAAAAATTCAGTGCTGTTTCCGACGATCGTAATCCCGATTAACATCGGACGGGATCGTTCCATCAAGGCCATCAACCACGCCGCTTCGGGCAACAAGCTCGTGGCCGTCTTCGCCCAAAAGGATCAGGACGTTGAGGAACCCGGAGCGAAGGACCTCTACGAGGTGGGTACGATTGCCAAAATCCTGAAAATGCTGCGGATGCCGGATGGCAGCCTGACGGCCGTACTGCGGGGACGCCACCGGATCATCCGCCGCCGGATGGTCAGTCAGGAGCCCTTTATGGAAGGAGAGGTAGAGCTCCTGCACTACACCCCGACCCTCAATCCCCTGGCGTTTCAGGCCACCATGGACAGTGTGCGGGATAATGCCCGCCGGGCCGTTGAACTCAGCCCGAACATTCCCACCGAGGCCCAGGTAATGCTCGACAATATTGAGCAACCCAGTCACCTTTTGAACTTCATTTCCAGCAACCTGAACGGGCCCGTGGAAGTCAAACAGGAGTTGCTGGAGTCCAATGATCTCGGGAGTAAGTCGGAAATGGTCCTGGGGGAACTGCAAAAGGAACTACAGATTCTGGAGTTGCGGGATCAGATTGAGAACAAGACCCGGGGCGACATTGAAGAACAGCAGCGGCAGTATTTCCTTAACCAGCAAATGAAGGCGATTCAGGAGGAGTTGGGGGAGAACCCCAACAAGGCCGAAATCGACCGCCTGGAAAAGCGCGCCGAAGCCAAGGCCTGGCCGGAAGAGGTTGCCACGGCTTTTCAGCGGGAAGTTGCCCGGTTGAAGCGTATGAACCCTCAGGTGGCCGAATACAGCGTCCAGCTTTCCTATCTGGAGATTCTGCTGGACCTCCCTTGGCAGGAATACACCGAGGACAATTTTGACCTGAAGGCCGTGGCCCGGAAACTGGACCAGGACCACTACGGGCTGGAAAAAGTCAAGGACCGCATCCTCGGTCACCTGGCCGTGCTGAAGTTGAAGGGAGACATGAAGGCCCCGATTCTCTTGTTGCTGGGCCCTCCGGGCGTGGGAAAAACGAGTCTGGGTCGCAGCATCGCCGATGCGCTGGGCCGGAAGTACGTACGGATGAGTCTGGGTGGCTTGCACGACGAAAGCGAAATCCGGGGACACCGCAAGACCTACATCGGAGCGATGCCGGGCCGCATCGTGCAGTCCTTGAAGAAGGTGCAGTCCGCCAACCCGGTATTCATTCTCGACGAAATCGATAAGGTGGGGCAAAGCCACCGTGGGGACCCGTCGTCCGCCTTACTGGAAGTCCTGGACCCCGAGCAAAACGGTAGCTTCCACGATAATTATCTGGATCTGGACGTTGACCTCAGCAAGGTGATGTTTATCGCCACCGCAAACAACTTTGCCGCCATTCAACCCGCCCTGCGCGACCGCATGGAGATCATTAACCTCAGCGGATATTCCGAGGAGGAGAAGCTGGAAATTGCCAAACGGCATTTGCTCCCGCATCAGCGGGAGGACCACGGACTGAAGGCCAACCAGGTTAAAATTCCGGTGAGCACGCTGCGGGCCACCATTGAGGGCTACACCCGGGAAAGTGGCGTCCGTAGCCTTAATCGACTGGTGGGGGCGCTGATGCGGCACGCGGCCAAAGCCATTGCCATGGAGGGAGCCAGTCAGGTAAAGATTGAACCGGAGGCACTGGAAGAAATTCTGGGTCCCCGTCGCTTTGAACGGGAACCCTACCGGAAGGCGAAACAGGCTGGTGTCGCCATCGGGTTGGCCTGGACCCAGGTCGGCGGAGAAATTCTCTTCGTGGAGGCCAGCCTCAGTCCGGGGAAGGGTAGCCTGCAACAAACGGGGAACCTCGGGAACGTAATGAAGGAAAGTGCCATTACCGCACGGTCCTACCTGAAGGCCAACGCCAAGCATCTCGGGGTAGACATCACCGAGTTCAAAGAGCACGATTTACACATTCACGTGCCCGAGGGAGCGACCCCGAAGGACGGACCAAGTGCCGGCATCACCATGCTGACGGCCATGGCCAGCATTTACTCCGGCCGCCCCGTGAAGCCCTACCTGGCCATGTCGGGGGAAATTACCCTCCGCGGACGGGTGCTACCGGTGGGTGGTATTAAGGAAAAATTGCTGGCCGCGCGCCGTGCGGGCATGAAAACCGTGCTGCTCAGCCAGATGAACGAGAAAAATGTCCGGGAAATCGAGGAGCGCTACCTGAAGGGGCTGACGATCAAATACGTCGAAACGATGCAGGAAGTCCTGGATTTTGCCCTGCAGTAGACAAGGATAATCCATTCCAGCTAAACCCTAATGGTGTAATTTTTCGTTAACTAAGCGTTCTCCATCCAACGGAAAGGGGCGAATGTGCGTCCTTTGTCCGGAATTCAGTGTTAGATTATGAAAAACGTACTTCTACTTTTTGCCCTTTTTCTCCTCAGCTTTGGCGTGAGTGCCCAGCTGGTAGACCAGAATGGAGAAGATCTGGTGCAATTTTCCGGTATGGTTCTGGATGGAACGAACGAACAATTGCAGCCCGTCCCTTACGCTACCATCCTCATCAAGAATGATGGCCGGGGAACCTACGCCAACCTGGAGGGCTTCTTCAGCATCGTCGCCCATAAGGGGGATACCATTCTCTTTAGCGCCCTCGGTTACGAAGACGTAACCTACATTATCCCCGCTGACCTGGAAGACGACAAGTACAGTATGGTACAACTGATGACCCAGGACGCGATCAACCTCCCGGAAACGGTCGTATTTCCCTGGCCCAGCCGCGACCACTTTAAACTGGAATTCCTGGCCATGGACGTCACTCCGGAATTACAAACGCGCGCCCGAGAGAACCTAAGCGCCGATAAGCTGGATCGACTGCGGGAAACCGTTCCCCGGGCAGGGGCCGAAAACGCCAGCTACTACCTGCGGCAACAGGCCGGTAAGACCTATTATATCGGCCAGCGTCCGCCAATGAATATTTTCAGCCCCGTGGCCTGGAAGCAATTCTTCGACGGTTGGAAGCGTGGGGACTTCAAAAAGAAAAGGGATTAACCCTACTTCCCGGGTTTAACCTTAAGGTACGTGCGGCGGCTTCGAAACTTCGAGGCCGCCGCACGTACTTTATAGCTTGTTTGGATTCTGGCCAAATGGAGGTCGATTACTAAAGTCCAATCAAGCACTTATTTATTTCCGCACAACCCGAACGACGGCACTGCCGCCCGCTCCGGCAACCTTGATTTGATAGACGCCCGCCGGAAGGGCTTCCAGCTCGATGGCCGCACGGCCATCCTGGATTAGCCCGGATTGTTGCCGCCGCCCCTGCGCGTCAAAGAGCTCATAGTTGGTGTATTCCCGGGCGGTGCGCAAAAAGACCCGGTCTTCGGCGGGGTTGGGAAAGACAACCGTCGCTGCGGTACCGTCGAAACTGACGCTTCGGATGGGGCTGAAGGACGTTTGCCCGTCACGATCTTCCTGCCGCAGACGGTAGTAGTAAGTGCTGGCTTCGTTGATCTCCCGATCCGTGAACCGGTATTCGGTGATTTCCTCACCGGGGAGAGCGTCGATCCAGTGAAGGTCCGCCCACTCACTCCCTTCATCATTGCGCCGCTGGAGGGTAAAGCCGAGGTGTTCGGCGTCCTGCCGAACTACCCAGTCGAGCAGTGCCGTTTTCCCCCGTTGGCTTGCCCGAAAGCTCAGCCATTCTACGGGTAGCACGGGAGCGGTGCCGAACTGAACCTTAATGAGGGCACTGACGCTCTGGCTTACGGGATCACAGTTTTCGTCAACGGCAATGATGCCCCAGTACCGGATGTCGCCATCGCTGACCGGAAGATTCGGCCCGAAGTTGATGAACGAGTTGGTGGTGGTGGCAAAGTTGAAGCCTCCCGTACCGGCGGGGTTACTGTACATGCGCCACTCGTAGGAGGTGGCGTTCGGAACGGCTTCCCAGTCAAAGAAGGCGGCCTCCGGGTCCAGGAAGCCGCAGTCCTCCGGACTGACCAGCGTCGCGGCCGCCAGGGTAGGCTTCACCACCAGGGTGTAGTTACGATCCTTGGGGGCACCGCCGTCACTGGCCCGGACGATGAAGGGGTAGGAGCCCGGAGGGATGGCGGCTACTCCGCTCAATTCCAGTGAAACCGTCACCTCGTCACCACTGCCCAGCGCGACGGGATCCATGGAAAAGGAGGGGTTAATGCCCCCGGGGAGCCCGATGGTGCTCAGGTCAACGGTACCCGTGTAGCCCTGCAGACTTTCCAGCTCCAGGCTGTACTCATCGACGATATTGGCGCCATCACAGGCAATTCCCGTATTGATCGTAGCCCGGAAATCATAATCGTTTTGTTCGATGCTGAAGTCGGCATCGCTGATGTCGAAGAAGATGTTGTCACTACAGCGGACCATGATCCGCGAATCCGTTTGCGTGATGGCGGGAACGGTAATGGCCCGGGAACCGTTGTTGGGGACCGAGGAGACGAGCACCTGGTCGAAGGTCAGGCCGCCATCGGTGGAGAGGACAATGTCTACGTTGGCGCAATTAATCCCGTTGCCGGTAGTGCCCGCCACGTTCCAGGTGACGGTCTGGGTGGAGCCGGCCTGCCATCTTTCGCCCCCGTTGGGAGAATTGACGGCATACTGGCTTCCGGTATTGACGACGCTGATGTTCATACCGTCCTGAACCGGGCAGCCGTAAACGTCGGCTCCGGCGACGTGCAGGTCCCGGAGGGTAACGACAAAGGACATATCCCGGCTAACCAGGGGGAGCACCTCCCAGTCTACGGTGCCGTTGGCCAGGTCCGACAGGCGGGGGAAGTATCGCTCCGGAGCGGGCGTTGGGGGGCGGGAGCGGAACAGGGGCGCTTCCGTTTCGTTGCCCGTGGGCAGTGCGTCCACGGCCGGACCGAGGTCAGCCTGTTCCCAGCAGTAGGTAAGGAAGTCTCCGTCCACGTCGCTGCCGGAAGCCGTCAGCACGAAGGGGGTGTTGGTGGGAATGGTGTAATCGGCGCCGGCGGAAACGGTCGGAGCCGTATTGGAGGTGGACCGGGTGGAAGCACAGCTGGCTCCGAAATTGAGTTCCAGGTAGTTGGCAATTTCGGAAATGCTTCCACCGTGATAGTAGTCGTCGGCATTAAACTGAATGTTGGCGGCCGGGCCACAGATGCCGGAATAGGCCATGATGGTGCTGCCGCCGCCCGGTTCGTAGGCCGTGGGGCCGTTACGCTGGGAGCAGTTGCCGTTGGAAGAGTTGAAGGAGTGACGCGCACCAAACTGGTGTCCGAACTCGTGGGCGAGCAAGTCAACGTAGAAGGGATCGCCAACGGGGTTGTTCAGCCCGGTGGCTCCCCGGGCCTTGAAGCCGTTCTGGCAGGTGCTGAATACGGTGGCGATTCCTCCGCCGGTGGTGGCCAGGACGTGCCCGATGTCGTAGTTGGCCGAGCCAATGACGTTGTCGCAGGTCGTTTGGTTTTCGGCGAGCAACTGAGCGAGGTCGTTGTTCGTGTAGGGGTCCGTAGACGGGTTATTGAAGACCAGTTCAATGTTACCGGCCATGTCCACCTGGTTGACGAGCGTAAGCTGGAGGGAGAGGTCCTGGCCGAATATCTGATTAACCCGGTTGATGGCCGTCATCATCTCCCCAAAGACCTCCGCATCCGTATTGCCGTGAAAGTTGGCGTATTCTCCGGTGCAGGCCAGGGCGAGTTGGTATTCCCGGAGCTGGCAATCACCGACCGACTTCGGCCGGAATCCATCGGGCATATCGGGCTGGGCGAGAATTTCTTCCGTGATGCATTCGACGGGTTCATGCGCATGGTCGGTCAGCTCCCGGGTGTAGAAACTTTGGTAGAATTGCTGGCTTCCGGGGAGGAGGGGGTTGATGTACCAATGGCCTTCCGCTCCGTTGCGGACGCTGGCGTGGAAACCGTGGGGCGTCCAGTCCACCACGATGGAAACCCAGGGGCGGTCCTGATCGTACCCCCGGGCGGTCAGCAGCTCGGGGAACATCTCCCGGACGGAGGAGTGTACCATTTGGTAGGGCGTCAGGATGAAGTTCCGGGCCCGCCCGTCTGGGTCGGGGAGGGTGAATTCCCGCGGAGTAGCGGGGGCATCCTTCCGGGGGCTAAGGCTTTCAATCAGCTGCGCTGGGTTTTCCAGCCGGTGGTAGCTGGCCCGTTCGGGGAGCAACAGGTTTTCGGAAGATTCCAACTGGGATTTGGTGGGGACGTAGGTGGTGAGGGGAACTTCCTGTGCGAGAAGTCCTTTGCTGCTGATCACCACGATCAGCGCAAACAGTAAAAAGTTTTTCATGAATCCAGTTATTAAAAGCTGAGTGCGGAAGGCCACGCGTGGAAGCCCGCCGTGGGTAGTGGGTAAGTACAGGTTTTCTAAGAAATTAAAAAATGTCGCATTTGTTCGGCGAGGGATGGACTTTAGCATTTGTGCCGCCGGGAAAAACTTGGCACCTGCGACTTCGCCAAAAACTGCTAACCCCTCGCGGATATAACCATCTGGACCGACGGGGTAGTATGCAAGAATCGCTCCTCGCCAAATGTGGGGCAACGGTCCCGAGTTCCGTACCTCGTCGGGATCGCTGTTTTTTTGAAAATGCAACGGCGTGTGGAGCGCAGCGGAATACTCGGCTCAGCCGGTACAGGTGCCGGGGACCTGAGAAAGGAGCAACTATTTTTGGTGGTGCTGCGTATTGTATCCATGGCAAAAAGAAGGGGTAAGGAGGAGGAGAAAAAATCATTCCGCGATCAACTGGGGGCGCTGCGCAATCTCCCCCCTTTTCTGAAGTTGATTTGGAGCACCAGTCCGGGACTCGCCCTTGGCAATATTCTTCTGCGGTTGCTGCAGGCGGCCCTGCCGACGGCCATCCTTTACGTCGGAAAACTGATCATCGATGAGGTACTTCTGGTGATCGAGGGTGGGGGAGACCCCAACTATTTGTGGAAGATCGTAGCCCTGGAGTTTGGCCTGGCCCTGCTCTCGGATTTACTAACCCGGGGCATTAACCTGATCGACTCGTTGCTGACGGATCTGATCGCGAACCAAACCAGCGTCGATTTGATGCGCCACGCCGCTAAATTGGACCTTTACCACTTCGAGGACGCCGAGTTTTACGATAAGATGGAGCGGGCCCGCCGGCAGACGTCGGGCCGAGCGACCTTAATGTCCCAGCTGCTGGCCCAGTTTCAGAGTATCGTTACCCTGCTGGTGCTGGGGGCCAGCGTAATTGCCTTTAATCCCTGGCTGATCCTGTTGCTCGTGCTGGCCGTGATCCCCAGTTTCATTCAGGAGAACTACTTTAACCAGCAGAAGTACAGCATCACCCGGAGCTGGACGCCCGAGCGGAGGGAACTCGATTACCTGCGCTACATCGGGGCCAGTGATACCACGGCCAAGGAGGTGAAAATTTTTGGTCTGGCCGACTTCATCACCGACCGTTTTGACCAGCTCTCCATGAAGTATTACTACGTCAACCGGGACCTCAGTATCCGGCGGGCGGGATGGGGCGCCTTCTTCAGTGCCATCGGCTCGGTAACCTACTACGGGGCCTACGTGCTGATCATCATGCAGACAATCAACGGTCAGATTACGGTGGGAACGCTGACTTTCCTAGCCGGAGCCTTCCGGCGGATGCAGGGGAGTTTACGGACGATTCTGTCGCGTTTTGCCACCATTGGGGAAAATGCGCTCTACCTGCAGGACCTGTTCGATTTCTTCAAGATTCAGCCCCGGATTGCCGACGGGCCCACCGCCGTCAGTTTTCCCGCGCCGATTCAAAAGGGGTGGGTCTTTGAGAACGTCAGCTTCCGGTATCCGGGGGCAGAGAAATACGCCATTCGTAACCTGTCCTTTGAGCTGCCGGCCGGCAGCCGCCTGGCTCTGGTGGGTGAGAACGGGGCCGGTAAAACCACGCTGGTCAAGCTGCTGGCAAGACTCTATGAACCCACCGAAGGTAGAATCCTCCTGGACGGGAAGGATTTGCGGGAGTATAAATTGTCGGAATTGCGCGATAATGTGGGGGTGATTTTTCAGGACTTTTTCCGCTACCAGTTATCCGCGAAAGAGAACATTGCCGTCGGGAGGATTGAGGATATTGGCGAGCAGGACCGCATTGAAGACAGTGCGACAAAGTCCCTGGCCGCCGAAGTCATTGCGGAACTACCGGGGGGCTACGATCAGCTGCTTGGGCGACGATTCGCCGACGCCATGGACCTCAGCGGCGGTCAGTGGCAGAAGATTGCCCTGGCCCGGGCGTACATGCGGGATGCCCAATTGCTCATTCTCGACGAACCCACCAGCGCCCTGGATGCCCGGGCGGAGTATGAAGTATTTCAGCGGTTTACGGAACTCATCGCGGGGAAGACGGCCGTGCTGATCAGCCACCGATTCTCTACGGTGAGGATGGCAGACACCATCCTTTTTCTGGAGTATGGTCGCCGCTTAGAGATGGGGAGCCACCGGTCCCTCATGGAGCTGAATGGCCGGTATGCGGAGCTGTTCCGCCTGCAGGCCCGGGGGTATCAATAAATTTTCCGTGTTTTTTTGACGGAATTCAGGACCACAGAAGCGGGGTGAAGTGCCGTGGATTTATGTTAAAATTTATATTTAAATAAATTCTTTATGTACTTGGGTTTGTAATCTGTCCCCATTTTCTACTACTTTAGTCAATGCAATTTTTTTTTGATGTGACGGCCAGATGAAGTCTGCGTCTGATTCATCAGGTATTCAGAAGGAAGTAAAGCGTATATAAAATTTCTGCAGTGGGCCCTTCGGGGTTTGGTGTTATGAAAATTATTAATATACCTTTGCGTACACGAGAGAGTATCCCTCTATTCGTAAGATTCCGAAGACCGCGTATTCATAAACACGACGTTGCCCGTTGGCAACACGCCTTTTGCCTTTATTGACGCTATGAACTGAATTTTTGTCTGACGGCGGTTGAGCCTGAAGATTTTTTTAGGAGGTTTTTCCTCCCGCTATGCAACACAAATGAACAACACAATCGGTCTTTTCAGCCACGCTGAACAACACAACACATTTGCCATGACAAGTATGGTGCTTCGCAAGCAGACCCTGGGTCTGCTATTCGCATTTGTAGTCACTACATTGCTCAGTCTTCCCGTGGGCGCCCAGGGACTACTTCAAGAAAATTCAGCCGCTGCTTCGGCGCCCCTTGAGGTGTATGAGCTTAGCGTGATGTCGGAATCCGTGGACGGTGCCCGGGATGGATACCTGGAAATTGAGTCCAGCGCCCGTCCGGGAGATCAGCTGGAATTTGTGGCGACCCTGAACGGTAAAAAGATTCAGGAGCTACTGACCGTTGATGAGGCCGGGTACGCTCGCTATCTGCGGCCCCAGAACGGTCTGTACGAGCGGTTGAGCATTCGGAAGGGCGGAAAGACCCTGCTTTTCCAGAATGAGTTGTTGGTCAACACCATGCTGAACATGATTGACCGCAGCGACCTTCCGGAAGTGTTGCCGGATAACGACCAACCCTACGTGGGCAAACCATTGACCGATGTGGAGCCCCTGAAGAATACCGGTTGCGTCAACAACAGAATCGTTAACCGCAGTTTTGAAAACGGTGCATCCCCCTGGTGGGCCTCCGGGGGTTCAGCTCTGATCGGAACTTCCGCTCAGGGTTTTTATGTGTATAGCGGAAGTTACTCCCTGGAACTTGATGCCCCGGGAACCACGGCAGGACAAACCTTTTCGGTAGACGGTGGCAGTGAGTACTGCTTTTCCATCTACGCCAAGAACCACTCAACGACCGGTACGGTGTTTATCGGTTTGGATTTCGTCAACTCTGGCGGGCAGGAACTCAGTGAGGTTACCCAGCACGTTACCCGTAACAGCGGTTACAGCCTTTACACCTTCGAGGGCGTAATTCCCAATGACGCCACGACCATTAACCTGTGGCTGTACCGGGACAACAGCACCAATAACGACTCCTGGTTTGACCTGGTGTGTTTTGAGCAGAAGGACGGGATCATCGATGGTGGTGATCCGCCGGCCGGTTTTACCGCAGACTGTGGTTCCGGTCAGATGGTGGACCTCTACGCCAGCGACGTCAACTGTAGCGCCAACCCCCAGGCCGTCGTAAACATCCCCAACAGCAGCAACGTCTACCAGGTTGTTGCTGAAGTAGTTTACAAGGGATCCAATAACCCCGGTAACTCTACCTTCGTCACGGCCAGTGACGGTAACAATTACCTGCTGGAGAAAATCACGCCAACGAACAGCGGGAACACCAGCTTCAAAATCTACCGCGGATTAATCCCGGTGAGTGCCATCAGCTCGGTGAGCCACACGGCGCTGTCCGGTCAGTGTACGAACAACAGTACCAACAACAGCGGACTACAGTCCCTGGCGATTTACGCCTTCCGGAACGTGACGACCGAAGTTGCGGGCTCTGGTGTTTTTACCGACCTGACGGGTTACAACAGCCTGGCGTCCTTTACCATTCCCATTCCCACGGATAACTTCAGCCGCGACGTGGTGCTGAAGATCCCCTTCTCCGAAATTACGCTGGACGGTCGCTACGTCCGGCTCAACGCGAAGATCAACGGCACGCTGCGTGCCACCCAGGAGTGGACCTTCGGCCCCGCCGGCGGCCCCTGCTGTATTGACATTCTGGAACTGACGGTGACCAACGTGGCCGGAAACGTTGACCAGATTACCGTGGAAGTAGATACTCGCAACGGGCAGGGCCCCGGAGGCGTCAACGGTCAGTCCTACACCATTGCCGGACTGGCGTACGTAGACGTCCAGTGTCCGGTACTGTCCAACGCCGACTACGGTGATGCACCAGCGAGCTACGGAGACATCTGCTACATCGTCGGTAACCCCGAAGTGGTCAACCGCCAAACCAAGCTGGGTAATAATATTGACGGTGAGAACGGATCACAGAGCAACAATAACGCCAACGGCGACGACAACAACGGCGTAGACGACGAAGACGGTGTGGTTTTCGTTGGTGGCACCACCCTGACCGGCGGGGGCACCAAGCAGCTCACGATCAGCTGGAGCTCCAACGACCAGGAGGGGCACATCTTCGGGTGGATCGACTGGGACCGGAACGGTACCTTCGATAGCGACGAAATCGTGGTTAATAACTTTATCGTTGGTGCGAACAACAATCGCCAGACGGGTACGCACACCTTCACGGTAAACGTACCTTCTGACATTGGATGTGGTACTTCCTACGCCCGCTTCACGATCAACAGCGACGTAAGCGAGGCTGGCCCCACGGGCTTGTTCTGTGACACCAATAATGCCGCTCAGGATGGTGAGGTAGAGGACTATAAAGTCACTCTGGAAAACACTATTGATTTAGTGTGTGAAGCCAATACTCCGGATATGGGGTGGGTGGTACTGGATAACTGCACCGTGACGGTCTGTGAAGGTGAGCACCTTACGCTATCCATTAATCCGAACGGAACCAATCCCAGCTGGACCGGCCCCAACGGCTTTACCGCAACGGGCAACGACGTTAGCCTGGGCACCATGACCCTGGCGAAGGCCGGTGATTACGTGGCGACCCTAAATGAAGGAAATGGTTGTGTTTCCAGCACCACCATCCACGTAAACGTCAACGATGCCCCCGACGTGGAGGTAAACAACGTTACGGTCTGTGAATACGAAATGGCCACCTTGTCCGCTACGGTGACTCCTCCCGGAAACTACTCCTACTTGTGGAGCAACGGAGCTACGACCTCTTCGATCACCTTTAACCGGGCGGTGCTGGCCGACGCCGGAACCTACACGGTTTCCATCACGGATAATCAAACCAACTGTACGAGCGAGGCTTCGGGAACCCTGACCGTGATCCAGAACTTCACCAGTGGTGGCGAGATCGCCGCCAACCAGGAATACTGTGAGCCCACCGATGCTGCCCCGCTGACCAGCGTAAGCATGCCCAGCGGAGGTACCGGAACGGGCCCCACGCAGTTCCTCTGGCTGCAGACTACCGGAGACTGTACGCCGCCCACCATCGATGATATGGGCGACTGGGTAGAAATTCCCGGAGCCAATGGCCCGACCTACGATCCCGGCCTGATCAGCCAGACGACCTGTTTCATTCGCTGTGCGCGTTACGCCGAATGTGATCTATACCTCGGAGAGAGTAACGTGATTACCATCACCATCCAGGAAGCCCCCGACGCCATGGTATCCGCAACGGACGCTACCTGTGGGGAGTCCAACGGCACCATCACCTTTACCTTCAGTAACCCCAACAACGGCCGGACGAACTACGAGTTCAGCTTTGACGGTGGCAACACCTACCAGTCCAGTGTTTCGGTGGATGCGGGCTCAGTGTCCTACAGTGTTGCGGCCGGGGTGTACAGCACCTTCGTTCGTTGGGGTGATGACGATTGCCCCGTTGATCTTGGCACCGTCGTGGTTAACGCCAACGAAGGCCCCGCCGTGGCCATCGTTTGTGACGACGTTCCCCAACAATCAAAATCCATCCAGAATACGGTACAGGATTGCAACACCGGTGACCTGCCCCACGTATTCTACGCGGACTGTCTCTTCCCCTCCGCCACGAACTGCAGCAACAACGCTGCGGACCTGTGGACGGTAGACGGCAGCTCCTCTTTTGAAGAATTTAATAATGGTACGGCCCGCCTGCAGATGACGGTTCGTAACCGTGACAATACATCGCTGGTGATGCAGTTCGACGTCCTCATGACGGGACGTACCCAGGCGGAACCCGCCGGAAGCCCAAAAACGGGGATCTGTGTGGGAGCCGCTACCAACGACTGGTACTACTATCCAATTCTGGCCGGTACGGTAACGGGTAGTGGTGCGTTGTCCGGACTACAACTTTCGGTAACGAATATGGGCCCCGCCCTGCAAGTCGGAACGGGCGCCAACCTGAAGGACAGCGACGCTTTTGGTCTGTCTACCTGGATGAACTATACGATCATTAGTCAGCCAGCTTCCGGCCCCCACGCCGCGGCTGGCGTTCAGTTTGACTTCAATCTCTCTCTGGACAGCAACACCCTGCCCAAGTTTGGAGAAGAGGATGACTGTGAGCCCATCTGTGAAGATGGTTCCACGACCATCACGGCCCTCGCTACCGGAGGAACCGGTACGTTGACCTATTCCTGGTCTACGGGGGAATCCACTCCGGCCATTACCGTTAGCCCTTCCACGACGACCACTTACGGCGTCACGGTGACGGACCAGAACGGTTGCTTCTCAACCGATCAAATTGAAGTTGAAGTCTTTACGAACTTCACCGACGGAGGAGAAATTGCCGGTGAGCAGGACAACTGTGGTCCCTTCGATCCCAACGCGCTGACCAGCGTGAGCCTGCCAAGCGGAGGAACGGGTAATACCGCCACCGAGTACATCTGGTTGCAGACTACGGGAGACTGTACGCCTCCCACCACCGAGGACCTGGGCGACTGGGTAGAAATTCCCGGCGCCAACGCTCCAACCTACGATCCCGGATTCCTGACGGAAACGACCTGCTTTATCCGCTGCGCACGCTACGAAGGCTGCGAACTTTACCTCGGAGAAAGCAACGTGATCACCATCACCGTTTTTGACGAAGTGTCCGTGTCCGTTCCCAATCGTACGATTTGCGAGGGCGAGGATGCGACCTTCACGGCAACGGTTGATCCGGCCGGAAACTATACCTACCTGTGGAGCAACGGGGCAACTACCCCCTCCATTACCATTTCTAACGCTACCCTCGCCGACGAAGGAAGCTACGGAGTAACCGTAACCAACGTAGACAACGGTTGTACGGCTTCAGATGCTGGCCACCTCAACGTTCGGGAAAATCCCGACGTAACGGTAAGCACGGAAAACCCCGCTTGTGGCGAAAATGACGGAAGTATCACCTTTACCTACGGTCCTCAGGATAACCGCAGCAACATTGAATTCAGCGTCAACGGCGGGAACTTTGTCACCGTTTCGGTCAACAGCTCTCCTTACGTTGTGGATGGTCTGGCTCCCGGTACTTATACCCTCGTGGTACGGTGGGGAGACAACTCCTGTCCGGTAACCCTGCCCTCCGTAACCCTGGTGGATGAGGAAGGACCGAGCGTAGAAGCCGGCAACGATGAGATGATTTGTGTTGGTGGTTCCGTAACCCTCACCGCTACGGCTCAGGGTGGAACCGGCACGATAAATTACGCTTGGAACAATGGTGCGGGCAACGGTGCTTCGGTAACGGTTAGCCCCACGACAACGACCACCTACACCGTAACGGCCACCGATGAAAACGGATGTACCGCTACGGATCAGGTTACGGTCACCGTAGTTCCTGACCCAGAAGTAACCATCACGGCTTCCGGAAACGAGGTTTGCGAAGGTGGTACGGTCACCCTGACGGCTGACCCCAGTGGAGGACTTAACTGCTCGGCGGTTGTCTGGCAATTCCGGCCCGTAGGCGGAACCTACCAAAACCTGCCCACCACCGGAAATACCCTGGTGACGGATGCGGGCCTGACGCCCGGTGATTACGAGTTCCGTGCCCGCCTGAACTGTAGCGGTACGGACTGTAATAACGATGTATCCAACGTGGTTACCCTGACGGTATTCCCCGATCCGGAAGTAACGGCCGTGATCAGCGATAACGTAATCTGCCTGGACGAAACGGCAACCCTGACCGCTACCCCCGGTGGCGGAATCAACTGTCAGGACGTGAAGTGGCAATTCCGCAACGGAACTTCCGGCAGCTGGACGAACCTGGCGACCACCGGCAACACGCTGGTCACCGATGCTGGCCTTACCGCCGGTACCTATCAGTACCGTGCCCGGCTGGTTTGCGGTGGAGTTGACTGTAATACGGCCTTCTCCGCACCCGTAACGCTGGTCGTTAAGCCGGACCCCGCCGGCACCATCGCCAGCCAGACCATCTGTGCCGGAGATGAAGCGACCCTGACGGTCGTGCCAACGGAAGGGGATGCACCCTTCACTTTTGCCTGGAGCAATGGCGGAGGAACTCAAGCCTCGGCTACCTTCAGCCCCGCTACCACCACTTCCTACGACGTGACCATCACGGACGCGAACGGTTGTGACGCCGTGGTTAGCGGCACCATTAACGTTAACCCCAATCCGGTGGCGGAAGCCGGGCCGGACCAGGAAGTCTGTGATGGTGAAAGCGTGTCCCTGACGGCCACGGCATCCGGCGGTAACGCCCCCTACACCTTCGCCTGGAGTAACGGTGACAACACCGCCACGACAACCTTCGTGCCGACTGCCAGCTCCACGACGAACCTGACCTTCACGGTCACCGTAACGGACGCCAACGGCTGTACGGACACGGACGTGGTCACGGTACGGTACAACACCCGCCCGGTCATTACGGAGGTAACTTCCACCAACCCTACCTGTGGTGACGATAACGGCACCATTACTATTTCCTTTAATGATGACCCCAATCGTTCCGCGATTGAGTTTAGCCTGGATGGAGGACTAACCTTCGAGTCCAGCGTGCCGGATAACTCCGGTTCCGTAACCTACAGCAACCTGGATGCCGGTTCCTACGATCTTCGAGTACGCTGGGGAGACGACGATTGTCCCACGGACATTGAAGACGTCGAACTAACCGACGAGAACGCCCCCGTCGCTACGGCTTCCGAAGATGTTGAAATCTGTGAGGGCAGCAGTACGACGATTTCTGCTAGCGCTACGGGAGGTACTGGTACCCTGGTGTACACCTGGATGCCCGGTAACCTGATGGGCCCCAACCAAACGGTAAGCCCCGCGGTAACGACGACCTACACCGTTACGGTTCGCGATGAGAATGGCTGTGAAGACACGGACCAGGTAATCGTAACCGTAAATGATCGTCCCACCGTCGCCGTAGACGATGTTGAAATCTGCCTTGGTGAAACCGGCGAACTAACCGCGGTACCTGCGGGAGGAACGCCTCCCTTCAGCTACGACTGGAGTAACGGAGATAGCGAAGCTTCCATTTCTGTGGAACCCACCGCTACGATGACCTTTAGCGTAGTCATTACGGACGCGAAGGGATGTACCGCCACGGCCTCCGCTACGGTAACGGTAAACCCGCTGCCCATCGGTGATGCCAGTGATGACGTCACGATCTGTTTTGGCGAGTCTACCACCATGACCATTGCTGGTCGCGAAGGAACTCCTCCTTACACGTATAGCTGGTCCACCGGAGATACGGGGACTTCCAGCACGGTGACTCCGAATACGCTTGGTACCACCAATTACTTCGTAACCACCACGGATAGCAAAGGGTGTACCGACGTTGACATTGTTATGGTGACCGTCGTGCCAAATCCCGAAGTGACCGTAGAAAATCAAGAAATTTGTAGTGGTGAAGACGCCACCCTCACCGCCGTTGGTAGTGGAGGAACTCCTGGATACACCTATCTATGGTCTACCGGAGCGACTACGGCATCCATCACGGTGAGCCCCGGAGCCACTACGGTGTACGATGTAACCATTACCGATGCGCAGGGATGTACGGGAGAGACCTCCGGTACGGTAATCGTCAACCCGCTCCCCGTAGTTGACGCGGGAGATGACGTACGCCTCTGTTTGAACGATGAGGTACAATTAACGGCCTCCGCCAGCGCCGGAACGGGCGCTTATACCTACGAATGGTCTACCGGAGCCACCACCGCCTCCATTACCGTCAGCCCCGCAGTTACCACCGACTATACCGTCGAGGTGACGGACGCTAAAGGTTGCACGGATACCGACGTGGTGAGAGTTGAAGTGCTTAGCCTGCCCGACGTTACGGAGGTGACTTCCACCAACCCCACCTGTGGTGACGATAACGGAACCATCACCATCTTCTTTAATGATGATCCCGGTCGTACGGGCATTGAATTCAGCATTGATGGTGGTCTTACCTATCCCTTCACCAGCGCGGATAATGCCGGCTCAATTACCATTGAAAACCTGGATGCGGGAAGCTACGACCTGTACGTCCGCTGGGGTAACAACGAATGCCCGATTGATCTGGAAGACGTCAACCTGGTTGATGAAAACGCTCCCGTTGTAACGGCTTCCGCTGATGTAGCCATCTGCGTGGGCAGCAGCACGACCATTTCTGCCGCGGCAACCGGAGGCACGGGAACCATCGTTTACACCTGGATGCCCGGTAACCTTACCGGAGCATCACAAAACGTTAGCCCGGCCGTCACTACTACCTATACCGTTACGGCTCGTGACGACAATGGCTGTGAAAGCACCGATGTGGTGACCGTAACCGTTAATGAGAACCCTACGGTTTCGGTCATGGATGCCGAGATTTGTCTTGGTGAAAGTGCTCAGCTTTCCGCCACGGTTGTTGGAGGTACTGCACCCTTTACCTTCGATTGGAGTAATGGCGACAGTCAGCAAAATATCTCCGTCGAGCCTACGCAAACCACCACCTACACCGTAGTGGTTACCGACGCTAATGGATGTACGGGCACCACCACCGTTACGGTGACGGTTAACCCGCTTCCGGTTGGCGATGCCAGCAACGATATTACCATCTGCCAGGGCGATGATGCAGTCCTGACCGTTCAGGGCTTCAGCGGAACGCCTCCCTACACCTTCGATTGGAGCAACGGAGATTCCGGAACTTCCTCTACGGTAATGCCTACGGAACTTGGAACCACGGAGTTCCGGGTGACCACTACCGATAGCAAAGGATGTACGGACGTTGACATCATCGCGGTAACGGTAGTCCCCAACCCTGAAGTGTCCGTAGCTCCCCAAACGATCTGTGTGGGTGAAACGGCTACGCTGGAGGCAGTGGCTTCCGGTGGCAACGGAACCTTTACGTACCTGTGGAACACCGGTGCTACTACTGCTTCCATCAGCGTATCTCCCGCCGTTACCACTACCTACAGCGTTGAGGTAACCAGCACTTACACCAGTAGCAACGGACCCGTAAGCTGTACGGCTACTACGGACGTCACGGTAACCGTCAACGAAAACCCCGTGGTGGAAATCACTACCAGCGACGAAAACGACGTGACCTGTGCTACCGAGGAAGTAATCCTCACGGCCAACGTTACGGAAGGAACCCCGAATTATTCCTACGCCTGGACGGTAGGAAACGATAATACCGTTGTTTCTACGGCGGCCACTTTAACGGTTAATCCCACCGCAACGACTACCTATACGGTAGTAGTAACGGACGCCAACGGCTGTTCTGATACCGATGACGTTACCATCACCGTTGACCCCAACGCCTGTGCTTCTTTGGGTGACTTTGTGTTCGTCGATACGGATGGAAATGGTCAGCAGGGTCTTGCTCTTCTGGAGCCCGGAGTAGAATCCGTAACCGTTAACCTCAAAGACGAGAACGGTAACATCATCGCAACTACGACGACTAACTCGAACGGATTCTATTCCTTCGATAACCTCGTTCCCGGCACCTACAGCGTGCAGTTTGAACTGCCCGCTGGCTTCACCTCATTCACTGAGGCTAACCAGGGCAACGATGCTACGGATAGCGATGCGGATCCCGGAATGAACGGTATGACGCAAACCGTAACCCTCGGTGAAGGAGAAACAAATAATACCCTGGATGCCGGTGTAATCAATACGGCGAGCCTGGGCGACTTTGTCTTCCTGGACCGCGATGCTGACGGTCAGCAGGATGCTGGTGAGCCCGGCATCGAGAACGTAACGGTTAACCTATTGCTGCTTGGATCACCAGTGGCGACCACCACCACAAATGGTGCTGGTTTCTACCAGTTCACGGACCTGATTCCTGGTCTGCCCTACGTGGTAGAATTCGTTAGCCCGGCCGGCTTTGAGTCGAGCCCCGCCAACGTAGGTGATGATGCCACGGACAGCGACGCGGACGAGACCACGGGCCAGAGCCCGGTGGTGATTCTTGCCTCCGGCGAGAACAATCCGACGATTGACGCCGGCTTCTACGAGACGGCCAGCCTCGGTGACTTCGTCTTCGAAGACGTAGACGGCGACGGCATCCAGGACGCTGGCGAGCCCGGCGTACCGAATGTGACGGTAAACCTGAAGGACGAGAACGGAAACGTAATCGCCAGCACGACGACTGCCGGTGACGGTTCCTACTCCTTCGACAACCTGGTACCCGGCGATTACAGCGTACAGTTTATCCTTCCCGGCGGCTTTGAGTACACGGACCTGAACGAAGGTGGTGACGAAGCCCTGGACAGCGATGCTGACCCCGCGATGAACGGCATGACCGAAACGGTCACGCTGGAGAGCGGTGAGAACAACGACGATCTGGATGCGGGACTCTACCGTCCGGCGAGCCTCGGTGACTTCGTCTTCGAAGACACGGACGGCGACGGCATCCAGGATGCTGGTGAGCCCGGCGTACCGAACGTGACGGTTAACCTGAAGGACGAAAACGGAAACGTAATCGCCAGCACGACGACTGCCGGTGATGGTTCCTACTCCTTCGATAACCTGGAGCCCGGCACCTACAGCGTACAGTTCGTCCTTCCCGGCGGCTATGAGTACACGGACCTGAACGAAGGTGGTGACGAAGCCCTGGACAGCGACGCAGACCCCGCGATGAACGGCATGACCGAGACGGTTACGCTGGAGAGCGGTGATAATAATGATGATCTTGACGCTGGTCTTTACCGCCCTGCGAGCCTGGGCGACTTCGTCTGGCAGGACACGGACGGTGACGGCGTACAGGATGCTGGCGAGCCCGGCATCGAAAACGTAACGGTCAACCTGCTGGATGCCGACGGCAACCAGGTTGCCACGACGACCACGGACGGCAACGGCTTCTACGAGTTCACGAACCTGGCGCCCGATACCTACCGGGTTGAGTTCGTTACTCCCGCCGGTCTGACGCCGAGTCCCGCCGATCAGGGCGGTGACGACGCGACGGACTCCGACGCCCTTGCGGGTGGCGTAACGGCCCCGATCGTACTGGAAAGCGGTGAGAACGACCCGACGATTGACGCTGGCTTCTACCAGACGGCGAGCCTGGGCGACTTTGTCTTCCTGGACCGCGATGCTGACGGTCAGCAGGATGCTGGTGAGCCCGGCATTGAGAACGTAACGGTCAATCTTTTGGTCGACGGAGCGCAGGTTGCCACGACGACCACGGACGGCAGTGGTTTCTACCAGTTCACGGACCTGACGCCCGGCGTTGAGTACGTGGTAGAATTCGTTAGCCCGGCCGGCTTTGAGTCTAGCCCCGCCAACGTAGGCGATGACGCCACGGACAGCGACGCGGACGAGACCACGGGCCAGAGCCCGGTGGTGATCCTGGCCTCCGGCGAGAACAACCCGACGATTGACGCCGGCTTCTACGAGACGGCGAGCCTCGGTGACTTCGTCTTCGAAGACACGGACGGCGACGGCATCCAGGACGCTGGCGAGCCCGGCGTACCCAATGTGACGGTTAATCTGAAGGACGAGAACGGAAACGTAATTGCCAGCACGACGACTGCGGGTGACGGTTCCTACTCCTTCGATAACCTGGTCCCCGGCGATTATAGCGTACAATTCGTCCTGCCCGGCGGCTTTGAGTACACGGACCTGAACGAAGGTGGTGACGAAGCGCTGGACAGCGATGCTGACCCGGCGATGAACGGCATGACTGAGACGGTCACGCTGGAAAGCGGCGAGAACAACGACGATCTGGATGCGGGACTTTACCGTCCGGCGAGCCTCGGTGACTTCGTCTTCGAAGACACGGATGGCGACGGCATCCAGGATGCTGGCGAGCCCGGCGTACCGAACGTGACGGTTAACCTGAAGAATGAAGCTGGTGTGGTGATCGGCATGACGACCACCGACGGCAACGGCTTCTACGAGTTCCCGAACCTTGAGCCCGGTGTTTACAGCGTACAGTTTGTCCTTCCCGGCGGCTACGAATACACGGACCTGAACGAAGGTGGTGACGAAGCGCTGGACAGCGACGCTGACCCCGCGATGAACGGCATGACCGAAACGGTGACGCTGGAAAGCGGTGATAATAATGATGATCTTGACGCTGGTCTTTACCGCCCTGCGAGCCTGGGCGACTTCGTCTGGCAGGACACGGACGGTGACGGCGTACAGGATGCTGGTGAGCCCGGCATCGAAAACGTGACGGTCAACCTGCTGGATGCCGACGGCAACCAGGTTGCCACGACGACCACGGACGGCAACGGCTTCTACGAGTTCACGAACCTTGCGCCCGATACCTACCGGGTCGAGTTCGTTACTCCGGCCGGTCTGACGCCGAGCCCCGCCGATCAGGGAGGTGACGACGCGACGGACTCCGACGCGCTTGCCGGTGGCGTAACGGCCCCGATCGTACTGGAAAGCGGTGAGAACGACCCGACGATTGACGCTGGCTTCTACCAGACGGCGAGCCTGGGCGACTTTGTCTTCCTGGACCGCGATGCTGACGGTCAGCAGGATGCTGGTGAGCCCGGCATTGAGAACGTAACGGTCAATCTTTTGGTCGACGGAGCGCAGGTTGCCACGACGACCACGGACGGCAGTGGTTTCTACCAGTTCACGGACCTGACGCCCGGCGTTGAGTACGTGGTAGAATTCGTTAGCCCGGCCGGCTTTGAGTCTAGCCCCTCCAACGTAGGTGATGACGCCACGGACAGCGACGCGGACGAGACCACGGGCCAGAGCCCGGTGGTGATCCTGGCCTCCGGCGAGAACAACCCGACGATTGACGCCGGCTTCTACGAGACGGCCAGCCT
>NZ_SNAQ03000030.1:1595-3568 GCF_004375085.3 Lewinella sp. W8 | reverse complement strand
TCGTCCTTCCCGGCGGCTTTGAGTACACGGACCTGAACGAAGGCGGTGACGAAGCGCTGGACAGCGATGCTGACCCCGCGATGAACGGCATGACCGAAACGGTGACGCTGGAGAGCGGAGAGAACAATGACGATCTGGATGCGGGACTCTACCGCCCGGCGAGCCTCGGTGACTTCGTCTTCGAAGACACGGACGGCGACGGCATTCAGGATGCTGGCGAGCCCGGTATCCCCAATGTGACGGTTAACCTGAAGGACGAGAACGGAAACGTAATCGCCAGCACGACGACTGCCGGTGATGGTTCCTACTCCTTCGATAACCTCGAGCCCGGCGATTACAGCGTACAGTTTGTACTGATTCCTGATTACACCTTCACTACCTTAAATGCGGGTGGAGATGAAGCGCTGGACAGCGACGCAGATCCCGCGATGAACGGCATGACCGAGACGGTCACGTTGGAAAGCGGTGACGATAATGATGATCTTGACGCTGGTCTTCAGAGAGACGCTGAAGTAACTCTAGAGAAGACGTTCCAGTACGCAACGGCTAACGGCGATGGTACTTATGAAGTACGGTACACGGTTACCGTAACCAACGCTGGTGGTATTGGGCAGTATACTTTAAGGGATACTCCCTCATTTGATAATGACGTAACGATCATTAGTGGTCTATTCAGTGGGGAAGCAACCGGAACCCTGAATACGGTAGGTGCTACTACCCTGGTCACTAATAATGAAATTGCTGCTGATGCTACGGAGACCTTCATTTTGACCTATCAGGTTAGATTGGAGCTCAATGCAGATAATCCCGATGGAGGAGACAACACTTACACTCCTTGCGGAAGTGGAGGCCCCAATGGCAATGGAATGCCTGGTGAAGGGCTGTACAACCTTGCCGAAATTGATACTGACGGAGACAACATTTTTGACGATAGCGATGATGACTGTGGTGATCTGCCTCTATTCGATCTCGCATTAACGAAAGTCGTTACCAGTGGAAGCACTTACGGTCAGGGCAGCCTCGTAACCTATGAGGTAGTAGTGACGAATGAAGGCGAGATTGATGCTAACAATATTGTAGTAACGGATACGCCTGATGCAGGACTGGTCTTTGGCAGTATTACCCCGCAAACTGGGATTACTGGATTAGGCAATGGAAGTTTCCAAATTGCCAGTTTACCTGTCGGGCAGTCCGTTACGGTAGAATTGAACTACACCATCAGCGGAACCTTCCAGGGCAATACTCTCACCAATGCTGCGGAAATTACCGAAGACGGCCCCTACGATGATGTAGACTCAGATCCTGATTTTGGTCCTGACGTGGACGAAGACGGTGACGGTGACGGTGACGATGACGATGAGGATAACGCCACCATTACTATCGAGCAAACCTACGACCTGGCGCTGACCAAGGACCTCGCGAGTGCCAATACGACCCCGATTGCTCAGGGTACGGAACTGACGTACACGATCACGGTAACGAACGAAGGCTCACTGAATGCGAGCAACGTTGAGGTTACGGATCGTCCGGGCGCTGGCCTGAGCTACGTTGGTGAGAACCTGCCTGCGGGTGTAACGGGCAGCAACGGCGTGTACGTCATTGCGAGCCTGCTGCAGGGTGAGTCGATCAGCTTCGAGGTTACCTACGCGATTGATGCGACCTTCCAGGGCAGCAGTGTCCGCAACGAAGCGGAGATCACGGAGGACGACGGCGATGACGAAGACTCTACGCCGGACAACGACGATGATACGGAAGACGACCAGGATGACGTGGAGACGCCGATCGAGCAGACCTACGACCTGGCGCTGACCAAGGACCTGGCGAGTGCCAATACGACCCCGATCGTTCAGGGTACGGAACTGACGTACACGATCACGGTAACGAACGAAGGCTCACTGAATGCGAGCAACGTTGAGGTTACGGATCGTCCGGGCGCTGGCCTGAGCTACGTTGGTGAGAACCTGCCTGCGGGT
>NZ_SNAQ03000030.1:0-1495 GCF_004375085.3 Lewinella sp. W8 | reverse complement strand
GTAACGGGCAGCAACGGCGTGTACGTCATTGCGAGCCTGCTGCAGGGTGAGTCGATCAGCTTCGAGGTTACCTACGCGATTGATGCGACCTTCCAGGGTAGCAGTGTCCGCAACGAAGCGGAGATCACGGAGGACGACGGCGACGACGAAGACTCTACGCCGGACAACGACGATGATACGGAAGACGACCAGGATGACGTGGAGACGCCGATCGAGCAAACCTACGACCTGGCAATCGATAAGCGCCTGGCGATCGGACAGGCTCCCGGAACCGTTACTGGTGGATTCGTACGTTACCTCATTACGGTAACGAACGAAGGCTCACTGAATGCGAGCAACATCGGTTTGATGGACCTCGCACCCGCTGGCCTTCAGTATGTATCCGCTGATGTCTCGGGAACTAATGTAATTGAGAATGGAGGTGGTGAATTCACCGTTCCTTCCCTTCTGCAGGGAGCTTCCGTAACTTTCGAAATTACCTATCAGGTTGGCCTGGATGTCCCAGTACTGTCTACCTTGACCAATCAGGTAGAAATTGACGAAGACGATGGAGATGACGTTGATAGTAATCCCGAGGAAAGCTTCGATGAGGATGACTTCAACGACGGAATCGAAGATGATGATGAAGATGAGGTAGAAATTCCTGTCCTCGGAATCAACGTCGAGAAAACGGTATCCGATGATAGTGTTTGTCCCGGTGATGAGGTAACCTACACCCTAACCGTTAGATTCCGTGATAACGTTTGTTCTCCAGGATTTGAAATTCGGGACATCAACGTGGAGGACATGAGTTCTACCGGATTCCAGGATATGTTTATGCCTGGAGACGATAACTTCGTGACCACTTCAGATCCAAACGGAGACGGAATCCTTCAGTGTGGTGAAGAATTTATGTGGACCTACACACGAATTCTGAACGAAACGGATACGAATATTGCCACGGATATGGGGGACATCTACTTTGTCTTCCCCGATGGATCGGAAAGCTTTGTTGGCTCGGCAATGTTCTCGGATACTGTCACCGTAATTGTGAACGATCCCGCTGAAGTGACGGTAACTGACGTTGATCCAAATGGAAGCATTCAGTGTAAAGGGGAAACCGGTAGCCTCACGGTAAATATTATCACCGGAACCGGACCATACTCCTTCCAGTGGGATGCTGCCACTGGTAACCAAACGACCCAGACAGCAACTAACTTGGTTGCAGGTACCTACTTTGTTACCATCACTGATGGTAACGGTTGTATCACGATTGACCAGGGGACTTTGGTAGAGCCAGATGAACTATCAGTTTCCGGCGTTACGACGGACGTCATCTGTAACGATGATGCCGGTACGAGCGACGACGGTACGATCACGCTGACGGTGGTTGGCGGTACGGCCGGTTACACCTACGCCTGGAGCAACGGTGCGACGACGCAAAACCTGAGTGGTCTTGCTGCGGGTACCTACACGGTAGTGGTTACGGACGCCAACGGCTGTACGACCACGGAGA